>JANMEU010000024.1:0-109146 GCA_031377245.1 Bacteroidota bacterium | reverse complement strand
AGAGCGTGCGATCGCGGCGTGTGGCGAGGGATGTGAGCGAGCCGACCTGCTCTTCGGGCAACGCCGAGTGCAGATACGTCAGGTTCGTTGTCTTCCCTGATCGGCCCGGTCCGTAATAGACCAGCTTACAGGTGATCAGCCGCATGGCATGATCTACGATGGGCATACGCCCGCTCCTCAGTTTCGCCGTGTTGGATGCAGCAGAGCATGCAAGCGAGCCGCGAGTGCGATCGCTTCACGGATGCGATCGGCATCAACGGCAGCAGCATCCCTTCGGAGCGCTGCGCTCCACCACGTCAGCGCACCGGCAAGGTCACCACTACGGGCCGCGCTGTCACCGTGCTCGCACAGTGATGCTGCATCCATGTCGTAAAAAAATCTGTTTGAAAACCATTGCTAATACTTGTACCTGTAAAGTTTTTTATAAATGCTTTTGTAGGGTCTGTATCATAATCTGGAAAAATTTGGTTTTGAAAACTAGTACGATAATAATCCATACTAATATAACCTGATGCATTTTTTCCTTCGAATTTTTGAGTAATATTGATACCTGTATTTAAGGCTTTTTCTGGTTTTAACGCTTCTACAAAAACAATATTTCTTGAGCTTGCTAGTAGACCAATATTTTCGCTAAATAAATTTACGGTACGCCAACCTGTTCCAATATTTGCTCGAATGGTAAGTTTAGGTGTGGGGTCGTATTTTAACAAGGTACGAGGGGTTACATTCCATCCAAATTGGTTGTGGTTATCTACTCTTAAACCAACTATCCAAGTAAGTTTACCTTTTAAAAAGCTACTTGTACTTTCAGAAAAAAAGCCTAAAATATTTTCGTTGCGGTTATAGTTACCATCATAATTTCTGGCAATAGTATTATCGGTAAAAAAGATATCCTCGTTTAGTTGTAAATGTTTAAAACTAATACCCGATTTTAAACTATGTGTAGAGGAAAGAGTTGCCTCATGCTGAAAATTTACAAATGCATTTGTTTGTTTTGCTTTATAGGATAACGAACCAAAATAGGATTGTTGTTGTTGGTGAAAACTAGATGTATAAAGGGTAAGGCGATGTTGATCATTAAAACGATAGTTTGTTTTAGCCCAAATTTCTGGTTGATTAATGCTAACCGTATTTCCATAAATACTGCTACTTCCTTTATGCATGGAGGGGTTAAAAAAAGTTTGTCCGCCAGTGCGTTTTTCATTTAGTAACCTAACTGCAAACTCACTACTCCATCCCCACTCATTTTCTTTGCCTATTTTCCATTTATTCATTACCATATATCTGGTAAGTAGGGGAAGGTCTAAAAAATCATCTTTATCTCTATCAATTTTAAGAGCAGGTTGAACCATATGAAAAGCTAAGAGGCTATGCCATTTACCCACTTTAAAATTAGTGGCTAAGTTTACATGTTTTTCTAAAAAGCTATTTGCATAAATATTGGCAAATAATTTTTCGGTAGCGTTGGGCTTTTTGGTTTCTACATTTATTTGTCCGCTAATGCTTTCGTGGCCTTGCAATACACTATTTGCCCCTTTAGAAATATAAATATTATCAACTAACGTTCCAGGGATACCGCTAATACCATAGGTAAATGTAAGCCCTTGTATCATAGGAAAACCGTCTATCAGCACTTGATTATAAACACCTGATAGGCCTAATATTCGTAACTCTTTTGCGTTGGTAATTACATTGGTTGTTTGTGGTTGTACGCTAGATTGTGTTTCAAAACAACCAGCTAAATCGCAGCAAGCCGATTTTTTTAATTCTACCGAAGTTAATATTTCTGTTTTGATGAGGCTAAGGTTAGATTGAACGGTGCCTGCCTTTTCTGCATTGACTACAACTTCTTGCAAGTTATTTTTTTCTTGCAAAATAAAAAGCACAGTATCCAAATTGCCCACATCAATGGTGTCTATTAAATAACCACTATAGCTTGCCACTAGCTTAGAGGAAGAGGAATTTTTTAGGAGTACAAAACTTCCATCATCTTTTGCAATTATAACTTTTGTGTTATTAACCCATTTAATTGTAGCCCCGGCAAGAGGCTGATTTTTTGAATTTACTACTTTGCCCAAAATAGTTTGAGCAATGGTGCTTAAAGGAAAAAATAAAAGAAAACAAAGAACAACCCTAAACATAAATTAGTTTTTTATTTTGTAGGGTCTATCGTTAGGATCGCTACAGCCACCTGTATTTTCAAAAGCTTTATGAATATCTTTTATGTTTACCATTGCTGGGTTATAGGTTACTTTAAAAACAGAAACTGCACCTGCTTTACCCGGCTTACATTCACTAACACCCTTTAATTCTTTTACGTTTGTGCTAAGTGTTTTTAAGTCGTTGCTACAAGTAACTCCTTTTACTTTTATAGTAACGGTACTATCGGTTAACGGTTGTACATTTTTTGCAAATGAGTTATTGCCAATGGCTACAAAAATGATTAATGTAATTATTACTTTTTTTATCATGGGTGTGTTTTTAAAATTTGTGTTATTATGCAAATTTAGTACTTTAAAAGTAATTGATTTGTTTTAAGCTAAGGATATGAAAGCAAAAAATATAGAGTAAACACATTTATAGTTTTTTGCTAAAATTTCATTCTTTGTATTCTTACTGCATTTAATATAGCCAATAAAGCCACACCTACATCTGCAAAAACGGCCTCCCACATAGTAGCTAACCCTCCTGCACCAAGTATCAATACGATTGCTTTTACCGCAAATGCTAGAGTGATATTTTGCCAAACAATCTTTTTTGTTTGCTTACCTATGTTTATTGCCATTGCAATTTTACTGGGTCTGTCATCTTGTATAACTACATCGGCAGTTTCAATTGTTGCATCGCTGCCCAAACCACCCATTGCTATGCCTACATCACTCAATGCTACTACTGGCGCATCGTTTACACCATCACCAACAAAAGCCACGGTTTCATTTCTGGCAATAATTTCTTTTACTTTATTTACTTTGTCTTCGGGCAATAAATCACCGAAGGCATTATCAATTCCTAATTTATCAGCTACAAATTTCACCACATTTGTTTTGTCGCCACTTAACATGGTCGTCTTTACATTCATGCTGTGCAGTTTGTTTACTGCTTCCTGTGCGTCTTCTTTTATGCTGTCGGCAATAGTGAGATAGCCGGCAAACTTTTTATCATAAGCAATGGCAATCAAAGTATATACAATAGTTGTTGGGTCGATGTCGTAAGCAATAGAAAATTTATCCATCAATTTAAAATTACCCACCAGTATTTCTTTGCCACTTATTTCTGCTTTTAAACCATGGCCGGAAATTTCTTCTACATTATTTAATTGAATATTTTTGTTTAACTGCCCAACAAAATCATGAATGGCAGTTGCAACCGGATGTGTACTTTGGCTTTCCAAAGCGTTTACCATTGCCAACATTTCATCTTTATAAAATTCAGACTTTATGTTTACTTCCTGCACTTTAAAAACGCCTTCGGACATGGTGCCGGTTTTATCCATCACTACATTTTGTATTTTAGCAATAATGTCTAAAAAATTACTGCCTTTAAATAGTATTCCGTTTTTACTGGCTGCACCAATTCCACCAAAATAGCCCAATGGAATGGAGATGACCAATGCACAAGGGCAAGAGATAACTAAGAAAACCAATGCCCGGTAAAGCCATTGGCTGAAAACATAGTTTTGTACAAAGAAGATTGGCACTACGCAAATGAGAACTGCAAGCAGCACTACTATTGGAGTATAAATTTTTGCAAACTTGCGAATAAATAATTCTGTTGGTGCTTTTTGCGCTGTGGCATTTTGTACTAGTTCTAAAATCTTTGAAAGTTTACTATCAGTGTAGGCGGTAGTAACTTTAACCTGTGCAACAGTATTTAAATTTATCATTCCAGCCAACACTGTGTCGCCTTTTGCTTTAGTGTCGGGTTTGCTTTCGCCTGTGAGTGCTGCGGTATTGAAAGATGCTGTTTCGGAAATTAACTCTCCATCTAAACCTAATTTTTCGCCGGACTTTAATTGTATGATGGCGCCAATATTTGCGGCTGCAGCTTTGATTGTTTTGGGTTGGTTATTTTCTAAAATGGTTACTTCATCTGGCCGCTGATCAAGAAGTGATTTAATATTTGCCTTTGCTCTTTTTACTGCCAATGTTTGAAACACTTCGCCAACTGCATAGAATAACATTACTGCCACACCTTCGGGATATTCGCCTATGGCAAATGCCCCAACTGTGGCAATGGTCATTAATAAAAATTCGGAAAATATTTCGCCTTTTCTGATGCTTTCAAAGGCTTCTTTTATTACGGGGAAACCTACAGGTATGTAAGAGATTGCATACCATATAATGCGTACCCAACCTGTGAACCAACTTGATGTTATGTAATTGTCTAATGCTATTGCTATAAGCAAAAGACAAAGGGAAATAATGGAAGGTAAAAACATTTGAAGTGTAGTTTGACTGCTGCCTTCGTGATTGTGTCCCTCATCATCGCTGTGTTCATCTTGGTTGTGTCCATCGTGGTCGATATGCCCTTCTTTTAACAATGAAGATGCACCTGCATTACTGTATATTTTTTCTTGTTGTGTACAACAAAGTTGCTTGCCATTTTTGTCGTATCTATGTTGATGTGCCATAATTATTTATTTAAACTGAATATTATTTTTAGCAATCAAGTGCCATCTTTTTTGTCTATGTATGTAAAATGATTTAGCCCAAGCAACAATAATAGCTGTTAAAAAACCTCCATAAATAACAATTTCATCTGTGTAGTTAATAGCATTATCATTCAACTGTTTTAATGAGATGGTATGATTCCAAATTTTAGCAGCGTTATCCCATTCTTTTGTTTGTAAAATTTTGTTTATGCTGTCTACTTTTTCAAAATATAAGGTATGTGTACCACCAAAGGGAATAATACCATAAATGAACATTTTGGTAGAAACTGTGTCCGATTGAGACCATGTAATTGGGAAATGACCATCTATTGGTTTGAACGTTACTTTGCCTTTTGTTACAAATTCTAATAACGCACTTGTTTGAAGTTTTTCCCAAGCCTTCTCGATATTGATTGGAATTTTAGATGAAATTGTGAGTTTTTGAGCGGTGACTGTTTTACCCTGATAATCAATATTAATTTTTTCAACTTTTACGTCCATATTTTTTATGTTAGCTATTTGCTTGTATAATTAGTTTTAAATCATCTGGTATTTCCATGGGTTTTAATGGTGGCACATTTGCACCACCAGTATTGCCAAGAGGCACTGTACCAACAAATGACTTTACACCTCCAAATACTAACCTTGTAATTTGCCCAAATACTTCTTTGGTGCTTTTTATTTTAATGCCAAATTTTAGCATTTGCCAATGCACAGCAGTGTGTGCCACCGGGTATGGCTGGCCCAGGACATGGGCTCTTTCTAGGTGCCGCCAGCTCTGCTGGTAATGCTTTTTATCAAACTCTTTTTTTGCCAGTAACAATTCTTCCCTGTAAAAAGGTTTTAAATTTTTTGGCATGATAGTATTTACGTGCATATGCTATTTTTATTAATGATGCCCTTCTGTATTGGTCATTTTTGCCGATACAAAGAATGCGCCCTTAGTTACAATTTTTGCGCCCTTTGGTATTTCCCTCAGTAATGTTATTTCGGTATAGCCTACATCTGTTGTGCCTTTTGCCACCGGTATCCGTTCAAAAATTTTTCCATTTACTGCTTCTGCCTTTTCACCTACTGTATGTTTTAGTGTGTCTTTAGAACTTTGTTGCAGACTGTCTTTGCTATTATTTGGATGTTCGGCCTCTGCATGTTTTTCTGTAAGTACAAAAATATAATCCTGCCCATCTACTGTTACAATGGCTTCATTTGGAACCGCAGGCACGGTATTTTGTTCCAGGCTTATTATCGCCGAAACATTCATACCATCAATCAATCCGGTTTTTTCGCCCTGTACTTTTGCATGAATAGAAACTGCTTTACTTTCTCCTTCAAAAGAAGAGCCTAAAGAAAATATTTGTGCATCATACTCTTTACCCGGATTATTGGTAACTGTAAAATGAATAACCTGGTTATTCTTAAGCTTGGCTAAATCCTTTTCATAAACAAACAGATCAAGATGCAGTTGGCTGTTGTCAACAATCTCTGCCACTGCTGTGGTTACATCTATATAACTACCCATCTTTACAAGCACATTGCTTACCACACCGTTGATGGGACTTGTTACAGCAAGTACAGAAATTAATTTACCGCCAGAAATACGGGCAGGATTAATACCCATTAACTGTATTTGTTGTGCAAGGGTTGACCGCATTGTACGCAAACTTCTTAATTCTGTTTCGGCAGATTGCAGATTTTTTAATGCTCCTGCATTGCCTTCATTCAACTCTTTTTGTCTTTTTACTTCCAACTCGGCAAAGGCAATTTTGCCATTCACATTCAGGTACTGGCTTTGTGCCTGTATAAATTCCGGATTGGCAACCGTTGCAATTGTTTGTCCTCTTGAAACACGGCTGCCTGGCTGCACCAGTAATGATTTTATAACACCACTGTAAATTGAATTTACACTGGCTTTATTTTGATTGGGCACTTTAAGTACTCCGTTTGCTTTAACAGATGCAGTTAATTGTTTTTGTTCGATAGTACCTAATTCTACACCGATACTTTTCATTTGCTCATCGGTTAATGTAGCCATGTTGGGATTTTCATCTTCATGTTCATCATGATTGCCCTCTTCGGGTTTGGCATCTTCAGCAGCTGTAGTTTCTCCATCAGTTTTCCCTCCGCAGGAAACAGCAAAAACAAGGCTGGCAAAAATGATTACTGTAATTAAAAACTTTGTCATCTTTTTATTTTTTATTGATTGATGTAATAATTGTACTGAATTACTGATTGGTTATAGGTATTCAGATTTTCTAAATAATTTTTT
Source organism: Bacteroidota bacterium (assembly GCA_031377245.1). Lineage (GTDB taxonomy): Bacteria > Bacteroidota > Bacteroidia > Chitinophagales > Chitinophagaceae > Ferruginibacter. The sequence goes on along the minus strand of JANMEU010000024.1, from coordinate 102,229 downwards.
TGTATTTCGATGGCCTGCGTAAGAAACTGCGACAGTTCTGCAAAACTAATTTCGCCTGCACGGTATGCTAATGAAGATGCTTTGATGATTTCATTAGCCTGTTTTAATCCGGCTGTTTCATAAAAACCAAGCATACTGCTGTTCCTTTGTATTTGCTGCAGCCGTTGCAATTGCTCTGTATTTAAAACCTGTTTGCTGTAATCAAATTGTTTTTGTTGCAACAACATATCGGCCTGCGCCACTTTTACTTTGCTGCGATAAGCACTTGCACCAAACAATGGAAATGCTGCTGTTATAGAAAAGCCGGTGAAGGGATCTTTTGCTCCCCACAAATTCTGCGTAAAAAAGCGGCCGGAAAACTCGGGCTTGTTTTCATTTTTTATAACGCTTATGGAAGCATTTGAAATTTTAATATTTTGCGATTGTAAAGCCAGCACCGGATGCAGGCTGTCGTTTGCAGTGCCGGGCATAGCCAGTTTCGCCAAAGGCATTTGCATAGGCAATATTAAATCGGGTGTGTTAAGCAACTGCATTAATGATTGCTGCTGAATTTGCACATCGTTGCCAATCTGCTGCAACAATGCCTGCAATTCGCTTTTGCGTACATTGGCAGAAATACTATCAAGGCCCGGACTATCACCGGTTTTAACTTTTAGTATGGCTGCATTGCTTAGCGATTTATAAATACTGTCTAACCGGTTATACAACTGCTGCTTATCCTGCAAATACCAAAGCTGGTAATAAACAGTGCGTACATCTCTTTTTATATCCACTTCAATAGCAGCGGTATTTACTTCATAATATTTCAATTGCTCGCCGTACAAATTTTTCTGCGCCTTGTACAAACCGGGCCAGGCAATACTTTGCGATATGCCCACTTTTAATATGCCTTTTGTATCGCTTGGGCGGAAATCTTCATTCTCGGCAAACACGCCGGTTTTAGGAAACAGATTTGCAGTTTTTATCTGGGCCTGACCCTTAACAACCTGCTGACTGTTTATGCCATATTGCAGGTTATTTTTTGCCATCGTTATCACCTCACTCACAGGTAATCTTTTAACAGCCCCTTCTTGTGCAAACAGGCTGGTTGATGTTGTAAGCAAAATAATACCCGCTATAATTGCAGCTACAGGTTTTACTTTCATTTTATTTTTTTTAGAAAAGAGGATATACAAACAAGGCAATACTAATAAGGTTAATAATGTAGCGGTTATCAATCCGCCAATAACTACTGTTGCCAAAGGTTTTTGTACCTCTGCGCCTGCACCGCTGCTAAAAGCCATAGGAATAAAACCTAAAGCTGCAACCGATGCTGTCATTAAAACAGGGCGTAATCTTATTCTTGTTCCCTCCCGTACCCTTTCCCATATATCTTTCATACCTTCTTTTTCTAACTGGTTAAATGTGCTTATCAACACAATACCATTTAACACCGCCACACCAAACAGGGCAATAAAACCAACGCCTGCCGAAATACTAAAAGGCATGCCTCTTATCAGCAATGCAAACACACCACCAATAGCACTCATGGGTATAGCTGTAAAAATCAGGGAAGCTTCTTTCATAGAGCCAAACGTAAAATACAGCATAAAGAAAATAAGTACTAAAGCCAATGGTACCACAATCATTAACCTGGCAGATGCTTTCTGTAAATTTTCGAACGTGCCGCCGTAAGTATAATAATAACCTGTTGGCAATTTTACTTTTGCATTTAATTTTTCCTGTGCTTCTTTTACCACACTGGCCACATCGCGGCCACTTACATTAAAGCTTACATAAATTCTCCGTTTACCACTCTCACGGCTAATTTGCGCCGGACCGGTTTTAAAGGAAACATTTGCTACCTGCGATAATGGAATTTGATTTCCATCGCTCAACGGTACAAATAAATCACTTACATCATCGAGGTTGGTACGGTGTGTACTATCTAAGCGCAACACCAGGTCAAATTTTCTTTCATTCTCGAAAACAACACCTGCTTCCTCACCTGCAAAGGCAGTGCTGATAACGTGGTTGATGTCTTCAATATTTAAACCATAGCCTGCAAGTTTTGCACGGTCGTACTCAATAGTAATCTGGGGCAGTCCATCAACCCTTTCTACCTGTGGTTGTGTAATGCCTTTTATGGGGCCAATTACTTTTGCAACTTTATCAGCATAAGCAACCAGGCTGTCTAAATTTTCTCCAAATATTTTAATGGCCACATCCTGGCGTATGCCTGTCATCAGTTCATTAAAACGCATTTGTATTGGCTGGCTTGGTTCGGCTATCACGCCGGGTATTGTTGAGAGTTGATCTCTCATTTTATCAGACAACTCATAAAATCCAATATTTGATTTCCACTCTTTTTTATCTTTCAGTATCACCATTAAATCTGTTGCTTCGGGTGGCATGGGGTCGGTGGCAACATCGCCTGCACCAGTTTTACCCACCACCATCTTTACTTCGGGAAATTTCATAAGCATCCGCTCTGCCATCATCACCGTTTCTATTGTTTGCGATAGCGATGAACCCTGCGGCAATACAAACTCAATAGCATAATCACCTTCTTCTAAAGTAGGTATAAACTCGCCACCCATATTTCTAAAAATAACGATGGAAATAATTAATAAAGCAACGGCAACACCAACTACAGCATATTTTATTTTGAGTGCTCCTTTTAAAAGCGGTGCATAACCACGTTGAAAAAAGTCCATCATCTTATCAGAAAAATTTCTTTTATGCTGTGCATTTTTTGACAGAAACAATGCGCTCATCATTGGAATATAAGTAAGCGACAGCAACAAGGCTCCAAGTATTGCAAAAGCTACTGTTTGCGCCATGGGTCGAAACATTTTTCCCTCAACACCCTGCAACGAAAGTATGGGCAGGTAAACGATGAGGATGATAATTTGCCCGAATGCCGCAGAACTCATCATTTTTTTTGCACTGCCTTCTACCGCTTCATCCATCTGGCTTTTTGTAAGCCTGCCTGCAATTTTTTTGGCACCAATATAATGCAGTGTGGCTTCTACAATAATTACAGCGCCATCTACAATCAGCCCAAAATCTATGGCGCCCAAACTCATCAGGTTGGCACTTACTCCAAACAAATTCATAAGGGCCAATGCAAATAATAATGATAGCGGAATAGCAGATGCAACTATCAAACCGGCACGAAGATTTCCTAAAAATAAAACCAGCACCAGCAATACAATTAATGCTCCTTCAATCAAATTAGTTTTTACGGTATTGATGGCACGGTCAATTAAATTGGTACGGTCTAAAAATGCTTCTATCTCCACATCATCCGGTAACGATTTTTGTACAGTAAGCATTCTCTCTTTTACCAGTTTTACTACCGATGCGCTGTTATCTCCTTTCATCATCATTACAATACCGCCTACTACTTCTTTCTCTCCATTATAAGTCATAGCGCCGTAGCGTGGCGGCGAACCAAACTGTACCGTTGCAACATCTTTTATAAGTACCGGCACATTACTTTGCTTTTTTATAACGATGTTTTCAATATCGGCAAATGTTTTTACCAACCCTACACCACGAATGAAATAGGCATTGGGTTTTCTATCAATGTAAGCACCGCCGGTATTCTCATTATTTTTTTGGAGTGCCAAAAACACTTCGGGCAATGTTACGTTCATGGCTTTTAACCTTTCGGGACTTACTGCAACTTCGTACTGTTTGCTGATGCCGCCAAAACCAGATACTTCGGCCACGCCGGCAATACCGGTTAACTGCCGGCCTACAATCCAATCCTGCATGGTGCGTAATTCCATGGCAGAGTATTTTGCTTCGCTTCCTTTTTTTGGGTGAATAACGTACTGATAAATTTCTCCAAGACCTGTGGTAACAGGCCCCATCTCAGGCGTACCTAATCCTTCAGGAATTTCCTCTGCCGCAATTTTTAACTTTTCGGCTATCAATTGCCGTGCAAAGTAAATGTCCATATCTTCTTTAAAAACAACAGTTATAACACTTAAACCAAAGCGTGAAAAGGAACGCATTTCATCAATGCCCTGCACATTAGACAGTGCCCTTTCTACCGGGTAAGTAATAAACTGTTCTACTTCCTGCGCCGCTAATGTTGGTGCCTGTGTTATAACTACCACCTGATTATTGGTGACGTCGGGCAGTGCATCAACCGGTAACCTAGAAGCACTCCATAGGCCCCAAATAATTAGTGCCAGCGTCATTACACCAATGACGAGTTTATTCTTTATACTGAAATGAATGATTTTATTGAGCATTGAATGATAAATTAAGTTAACGAAATAATGAACGGCATAGGTGGGGTTTAGCTTCACACTATGCTTTGGGAGCGAATCCCCCAAACTTTTTATTATTGCTTAACTTAATTTAGGCGGTTGCCATATTGCCCCAAAAGGGCTTGAGTGAAGTGATTGATTGAAAGAAATATGTTTTATAGAAATACGATTATGCAATGGCTCTTTAGAAATTTCAATAAGCTTTACAGTATTTGCAAACCCAACCGTACAGCTGCCACAATTAAAAAATGGAGAGCAAGTACCACATCCATCATCGTCACCGCTTTCATGTTCCGAGGTTAGATATGTTGTCTCTATTTGATCTTCTGGACAATTATCAAATACACAACAAGGTATTGTAGATAAGGCTAAAATATAAAAAGCAAATATGGTGGTTAATAATTTCAAGATTACAAAGTTAGCTATCCTTATAAAATATCAATACTATTTTAATGTAGTGGTGTTGCAAAAAGTTATGTGCTGAGTAAAATATTAGCCAAACCAAAAAAGCCAACCTGCTTTCGCAAATTGGCTTTTAAAGCTATGTTAAAAACTGCGTTTAATTAAGCAATCTCAACCTCAGCACCAGCTTCAGTTAATTTTGTTTTAATTTCTTCTGCAGTTGCTTTATCAACACCTTCTTTAACTGGTTTTGGAGCACCATCCACTAAATCTTTAGCTTCTTTAAGTCCTAAACCTGTTAATTCTTTAACGATTTTTACAATCGCTAATTTGTTAGCCCCTGCCGACTTCAATATTACATTGAACGAGGTTTTTTCTTCTGCTGCTGCAGCACCATCGCCACCGCCTGCACTTACTACAACTGCTGCTGCAGCTGGTTCAATACCGTACTCAGATTTTAAAAATTCTGCTAACTCTTGTACTTGTTTTACTGTTAAGCTTACTAAGCTTTCAGCTAATGCTTTAATTTCTGCCATGTTGTTTAAATTTTTTCCGCCTTCATTGTTTTTGACTCCGGCGGATATGTTATTAAAAAAAATTACCGTTTTACTACGTTAATTGGTTTATCCGTTAAAATGTTTAAGCGGATTTGCCGATTAACGGTATTTTATTCTGCCGCTGGAGCTTCTGCTGTTGGTTCTGCCGCCGCAGGAGTTTCTGCAACTGGTGCAGCTACTTCAACCGCTGGTGCTTCTGCAACAACTTCTGCTACTGGTGTTTCTGCTACTTCAGACGCTGCATTTGCGGCATCTTTATTTTGCAATGCACCTAATACACGTTGTATTGGAGCTTGTAATAATCCAATAACTTCACCAATAAGCTCATTTTTAGTTTTAATTTGAGTAAGATTTTTCAATTGATTATCTCCTACAAAAACATCACCATTTATAAATGCTGCTTTAAGCTCTGGCTTTTCGCCTTTGCTTTCTTTTCTAAACCCTGCTAATATTAAAGCTGGTTCTTTAGGGTTTTCGCTAAATAATAAAGCAGTTACTTTATGTAAGCTATCATATACACCTGCATATTTTTCGCTATCAATACTTTCTAACGCTTTTTTAATTAATGTGTTTTTAGCTACTTTCATTTCTACTTGCTTATCAAAGCAAACTTTACGAAGTTTAGTAACCTGTGCTACTGATAAACTTTCTGTATCGGTAATATAGAAATTATTGTATTGAGAGAATTTGCCTTTAAGCAATTCTATCACTTCTTGTTTTTCTTGTTTAGTCATAACAAATATTTTTTTACCTACCCCTCTCGGTTAGAGAGGACGAGTTAGGTTTTTTAGTTTTGAACAGATTTTGTGTCGATTACAATACCAGGACTCATTGTGCTAGCCATGCTTAAGCCACGTAAATAAGCGCCTTTAGAAGTAGATGGTTTTAACTTCATAATTGCGTTAATTAATTCTTGACTATTTTCTGCAATTTTTTCTGGTGTAAAACTTACTCTTCCGATAGAAGCATGTATAATTCCTACTTTATCTACCTTAAAGGCAATTTTACCACCTTTTAAATCTTTAACAGCACCTGCTACATCATTAGTAACTGTACCTGTTTTAGGGTTTGGCATTAAGTTACGAGGACCTAATATTTTACCTAACTTACCCATTTTAGGCATTACAGATGGTGTTGCTACAATTACATCAATATCTGTCCATCCACCTTCAATTTTTGCAATAAATTCATCTAAACCTGCAAAATCGGCACCGGCTTCTTTAGCTTCTGCCTCTTTATCTGGAGTACACAATACCAATACTTTTTTTGTTTTACCTGTACCGTGTGGTAAGGATACTGTACCTCTAACTGCTTGATCTGCTTTTTTAGGATCTACTCCTAATTTAATGTGCAAATCAACAGAGCTATCAAATTTTGTACAGTTAATTTCTTTTACAAGGTTGCTTGCTTCTTTAAGGGAATATGCTTTATTAGCATCAACCTTTGTATTAGCAACTTTTCTTTTTTTAGTAATCATTGTTGTTTTTTATTAAGACCTGCCTGTCGGCAGTCAGGTTGATGAATAATTAATTTTCCCAAGGAGCTTTACCGTCAACAGTTATACCCATACTACGAGCTGTACCTGCAACCATACTCATTGCGCTATTTAATGAAAAGGCGTTTAAATCAGCCATTTTATCTTTTGCAATTTCTTCTACTTGTGCCCAAGTAACTTTACCTACCTTATCACGGTTAGGCTCTTTACTTCCACTTGTAAGTTTAGCTGCCTCTAGTAATTGTACAGGAGCTGGTGCGGTTTTTAAAATAAAATCGAATGATTTGTCGGCGTATACCGTAATTAAAACGGGTACTACTTTGCCTTGTTTGTCTTGTGTTCTAGCATTAAACTGCTTACAAAACTCCATGATGTTAATACCCTTAGAACCTAAAGCAGGCCCAATTGGTGGAGCTGGATTGGCTTGTCCTCCTTTACATTGGAGTTTTACATAGCCAGTGATTTCTTTAGCCATTATTTTTTATTTTTTGGTGATAACGTTCCCTAGTTGTAAGGAAACTTCCAATTAAATAACACTTGATTTACCGCTTTTGCCAAAGCTGTGGCGGTTAAAAAGAACTATTTTGGGCGGCAAAGGTAAGGGTTTTAATGGATAATTAATAATGGATTAATAGATAATTTTAGCTTCTTATTAAATTTATTGCAAATCAATTAGTTATACCAGCACAATGCCTGCATCTTGGTTCATAAATATCTTTTTCGCCTAACAATACTTGTGGCCCTTCTGCTTTTTTGCGATAGCTAATATTGGCAATATTGCCACATTGCATACATATAGCATGAAGTTTTGTAATATAATCTGCTTTTGCCAATAAGTTAGGCATTTGGCCAAAAGGGTTGCCTAAATAATCCATATCTAACCCGGCAACAATTACTCGTATCCCTTTGATAGCCAATTGTTCACACACATTTCCAATTTCGGCATCAAAAAATTGAGCTTCATCAATCCCTACAACATCTACCCCTTCGGTTAGTAATAAAATTGATTGAGAACTATCTACTGGGGTTGATAAGATAGCATTGGTATCGTGGCTTACAATTTTTGTTTCGTCGTAACGAACGTCTATACTAGGTTTAAATATTTCTACTTTTAAATTAGCAATTTTTACTCTCTTTAATCTACGAATTAATTCTTCGGTTTTACCACTAAACATGCTTCCACAAATAACTTCTATCCACCCCCTACGTTCGCCTTTAAAGTTAGGTTCTATAAACATTTATATTATTATTTTAAATTGAGTTTGTAACTTACGTAATAATTTAACTTCCTTAGTATTAAGGACATCAAAAATATACTTTATCATGGAAAGAGTGGAGACACTCCTAAAAAAAATAAATGATTTATTTGCCGAAGGTGCTTCGGCTGAGCAACTTTTATTGCCAACTCAGATGCTGCAGGCAGAGTTACTCCATTTACAAAATATATCTAATACCACTAGTTTTGGAAATATTAGCATATCTATCTTACCAAATAATAACGATTTTGCAGTAAAAAAAGAAGAGGTGTTAACACCTGTAGAACCTGAAAAAACGATTGAAATTTTACAAGTGGATGAAGCAGAAATTGAAGCTGAACTAGAAGAAATAAAACGAAATGCTGAAACGTTTCAACAAATAAGTGTTCAAAATAAACCACAACTTATTTTTGAAGAAGATACCGAAACAATACAACCAACTTTTATTGAAACTAAAAAAGAAATAAACGAACAACTTACATCTGCCCCATCAATTAATGATAAATTAAAACAAGCTAAAATAGATTTAGGTGATACCTTAACTGAAGTACCCATAAGAGATTTAAAAAAAGCAATAGGTATTAATGACCGATTTTTATTTATTAACGAGTTGTTTAGAGGGGATGAGGCAATGTACGAACGTAGTATTAAAACCATTAATAGTTTTAGCATTTTAGCAGAGGCCCAATATTGGATACAAAGAGAATTAAAAACTAAAATTGGTTGGAATGATAAATTAGAAGTAGTGCAACAATTTGATCAATTAATTAAGAGACGATTTTCGTAAATATAGTTTACAATTTTTTCCGTAGCCCCCTTATTTTCTTGTACATATTTTTGTGCTTCGGCGCCCATTTTTTCCCTTTCATTATCACTTGAAAATAAATTATCTAAACATTTTTCTACATGCAATGCATCTGTAATTGTTATTGCTCCGCCACATTCTATTAAGTCAACAGCCTCTATATATTTTTGATAAACTGGGCCAAATAAAACTGGTTTTCCATATACTGCTGGCTCTAATACATTGTGCACACCATCGCTTCCAAATCCTCCACCAACATAGGTTACATCGGCATAGTAATACAACCTACTAAGCATTCCTATCGTATCAATAATAAGGCAATTGTGCGTTGAAAGCTGAAAGCCTGCCTGTCCGGTAGGCAGGTTAAATGTTGAAAGTTGGGAGTATAAAATTGAATGTTGAAATTCTTTCTGTACATCTTTTATATTTTGTTCATCTACCTCATGTGGTGCAATAATAAATTTTATGTGTGGATGTGTTTTTACATAATGTATCAACTCCTCTTCATCTTCTTCCCAAGTGCTACCAGCAATAAAAACTTTACTATCTCCACAAAATTTTTCAATTAAAGGTAACCAGGTAAAATTGTCGGCTATTGTACAAACTCTGTCAAAACGAGTATCTCCATTTACTACTATATTATTGTTTAGTTGGATGGAGGATAATAACTCTTTCCCTTCCTCATTTTGCACAAATAAAAATGAAAAGCACTGCAACATTTGCTGCCAAAGATTTCCATACCACTTAAAAAAAGGTTGGTTTTCTCTAAACGTTCCTGATACTAAAATAGTTGGAATTTTTCTATTCTTTAACGCTTGTAAATAATAATACCAAAACTCATATTTTATCCAAAGTACTACGGTAGGTTGAACAGCATCTAAAAATTGTTGAGCGTTTTTTTTACCATCCATGGGTAAATAAAAAATGGCATCTGCTTCTTTATAGTTTTTACAAGCTTCGTAACCACTAGGCGAAAAAAAAGTTAAAACAATCTTCAACTTTTGATTTTCAGCTTTTAGTTTTTCGATAATTGGTCTTCCTTGTTCAAACTCTCCTACACTTGCACAATGCATCCAAATAATTGGAGAGTCATGAATTTTTTCCATCGTACTTCGTACATCGTACAGTAACCTTCTTCTCCCCAACACCCATTTTTTTGCTTTACCATTCCAAAACGAAGCTAGTTGAATGCCAAAAGTGTACCCCACTAAAAAAAGATTGTAAAAGAATAAACTCAAGCTGTTAATTTTTACACTAAAATACAAAGTATTATTTGGCAAATCAATTCGTATTGCTGCCTTTATATTTTAGGCACTAAACCGTATCTTTGCACACATTAAAAAATACATATGAAACCATTGCAAATGGTTGATACTAAAACTCAGTATCAAAAAATAAAAACAGAAGTAGATGCAGCAGTTATTGGTGTTTTAGAGAGCTCTATGTTTATTGGCGGAAAGGTTGTCAATGATTTTGCAACAGACTTAGCCGATTACCATAAAAGTAAACATTGTATTCCTTGTGCAAATGGTACAGATGCGTTACAAATAGCTATGATGGCCTTAGGTTTGCAACCGGGTGATGAAGTTATTACCCCATCGTTTACCTATATAGCCACTGTGGAGGTTGCCGCATTATTAAACATAAAGCCTGTTTTTGTAGAAGTAAATATACAAACATTTTGTATAGACCCTGAGGCCATTGAAAAAGCCATTACGCCAAAAACAAAAGCAATTGTACCTGTACATTTATACGGCCATGCGGCAGATATGGAAAAAATTATGGCCATAGCAACAAAACATAACTTATTTGTAATTGAAGATAATGCACAAGGTATTGGCTGTACCTATACATTTTCAGACGGTACATCAAAAAAAACAGGAACTATTGGGCATATAGGCTGTACTTCTTTTTACCCCAGTAAAAATTTGGGTGCCTTTGGAGATGGCGGAGCAATGTTTACCGATGATGATGAGTTAGCTAATAAACTAAGAATGATTGCTAGCCATGGGCAAAGTAAACGTTACTACCATGATGTGGTTGGGTGCAATAGTAGATTAGATGCTGTACAAGCTGCTGTTTTAACTATTAAATTAAGGCACTTAGATAAGTATATTTTAGCAAGAAGAAAAGCAGCCGATTTTTATGATGCTGCATTTGCAAACAACGAAAAAATAACTACCCCTTTTAGAGCCGCTAATCAACAACATGTATTTCATCAATATACCTTACAATTAACAAATGTAAATAGAGATGAACTTTCGCAGTATTTAACAGATAATGGAGTACCTAATATGATTTATTATCCTGTGCCTGCACACAAACAAAAAATGTTTGATGCGTTTGGTGGTAGTAATTTTAATTTACCCATAACGGACTTGCTAACGGACTGTGTTATTAGCTTACCCATACATACAGAATTAGATGAAGAACAACAAAGTTTTATTGCAAATAAGGTTCTTGAATTCATTAATAAATAATAATTAAAAGGTTCAGCTCCCCTTTAGGGGTTGGGGGTTATATATGAAGATTGCAGTTGTAGGAACGGGATATGTAGGATTGGTAACAGGCACTTGTTTTGCAGAAACAGGTAATAAGGTTACTTGTGTAGATATTAATACTACAATAATAGATAAATTAAATAATGGACAAATTACCATTTACGAACCCGGTTTAGAAAAATTATTTTTACGTAACCAAAAAGAAGGCAGACTTACGTTTACAACTTCCTTAGAAGAAGGTATTAAAGATGCACAAATTATATTTTTAGCATTACCAACACCACCAGGTGAAGATGGTAGTGCCGATTTAAAATATATTTTGGGTGTTGCCAACCATTTAGGCAGCCTACTACGTAAAGATGATTTTAAAGTAATTATTGATAAAAGTACAGTGCCTGTTGGCACTGCAGATAAAGTTAAAGCGGCAATTTTAGCTAATGGAGGGAATGAAAATTCTTTTAGTGTAGTTAGTAACCCAGAGTTTTTACGTGAAGGTGTAGCCGTAGATGATTTTATGAAACCTGATAGAGTTGTAATTGGTACAAGTAATGACAGAGCAAAAAAAATAATGAACGATTTGTATGCCCCATTTGTACGCCAAGGCAACCCTATTATTTTTATGGATGAAAAAAGTGCTGAACTAACTAAGTATGCTGCAAATTCTTTTTTAGCAACCAAAATAACGTTCATGAATGAAATTGCAATCTTGTGTGAATTGTTAGGTGCCGATGTAGATATGGTAAGAAAAGGCATTGGTAGTGATGAACGTATTGGAAAACGTTTTTTATTCCCTGGCATTGGTTATGGAGGTAGCTGTTTCCCAAAAGATGTACAAGCGTTAGCAAAATCATCTACCGAAGTAAATTATACGTTTAAATTATTGGATGCGGTGATGGATGTAAACGAAAAACAAAAATTACATCTTCTTCCTAAAATAAATAAGTATTTTAAAGGCGATTTAACCGGCAAACATTTTGCGTTATGGGGCTTGGCTTTTAAACCAAATACGGATGATATTAGAGAAGCACCTGCTTTGTATTTAATAGATGCCTTAACTGCTGCAGGGGCTACAATTACTGCATTTGACCCTGAGGCTATGAGTAATGTTAAAGAAATTGAGCAAGGCAAAAAAATTACTTTTGCTAATAATCAATATGAGGCTTTACAACATGCAGATGCATTAATTATAGCTACTGAATGGAGTGAATTTAGAACGCCCGATTTTGATAAAATAAATTCATTATTAAAAACTAAAATAATTTTTGATGGCAGAAATGTTTTTGATTTAACTCAAATGGAAGAAATGGGTTATCATTATGAAAGTGTGGGAAGAAAGGTAATTAAGCGTAAATAAAGTACACAAACTAGTTAATATAATAAAAAAATAATAGTGGCAAAAAAAGTATTAATAACAGGTGCAGCAGGTTTTTTAGGTAGTCATCTTTGCGATAGGTTTGTCAAAGAGAATTTTGATGTAATTGGTATGGATAATCTAATTACCGGTGATATGAAAAACATTGAGCATTTATTGCCTTTGCCAAATTTTTCGTTTTATCATAATGATGTTTCTAAATATATTCATATACCAGGAGAGTTAGATTATATTTTACATTTTGCATCACCCGCTAGCCCAATTGATTATTTAAAAATTCCAATACAAACCTTAAAAGTAGGCTCATTAGGTACACATAATTGTTTAGGTTTAGCACTTGCCAAAAAAGCAAGAATATTAGTGGCAAGTACTAGTGAAGTTTATGGAGACCCCTTAGTTCATCCTCAAACTGAAGAGTATTGGGGTAATGTAAACCCGGTGGGGCCAAGAGGTGTGTACGACGAAGCAAAGCGTTTTCAAGAAGCCATTACCATGGCCTACCACACCTTTCATAATGTAGAAACCAGGATTGTTAGAATATTTAATACCTATGGTCCACGGATGCGGCTGAATGATGGTAGAGCTTTACCAGCATTTATTGGGCAGGCTTTACGTGGCGAAGATTTAACGGTGTTTGGTGATGGTAGCCAAACTAGAAGTTTTTGTTATGTAGATGATTTAGTTGACGGTATTTACAAACTTTTAATGAGCAACTATGCAGAGCCTGTAAATATTGGTAACCCCGATGAGATTAGCTTAAAAGATTTTGCAGAAGAAATTATTAAACTAACAGGTACAACCCAAAAAATTGTTTATAAAGAATTACCAAAAGATGATCCAAAACAACGGCAACCAGATATTACTAAAGCAAAAGAATTATTAAACTGGCAACCAAAAGTAAATAGAGCCACAGGTTTAAAAATTACTTACGACTATTTTAAAAACTTATCCAAAGAAGAATTATATAAACTGCCTAAAGACTTTGAAAGCAGAAAATAATTTTTAACCCCAAATATTATATTAACAACCAGCATGTATCAATCGCTTATAAATAAAGAAAAAAAATTAGCCGTAATAGGATTAGGGTATGTGGGTTTACCCATTGCTCTTGAATTTGCAAAAAAAATTAACGTCATTGGTTTTGATATTAACGCAAAACGGGTAGATATGATGCGTAATAAAATAGACCCAAGCCAAGAATTAGAAAGTAGTGCATTTGATGGTTGTACCATAGAATTTACCCATGAATTAGACGTATTAAAACAAGCTAATTTTTATATTGTTGCAGTACCTACTCCAGTTGATGAACATAATGTACCAGATTTAGTTCCTATACAAAAGGCTAGTGAAACAATAGGTAAAGTAATTAAAAAAGGAGATTATGTGGTGTTTGAAAGCACCGTTTATCCTGGTTGTACAGAGGAAGATTGTTTGCCTATTATTGAAAAATTAAGTGGCTTAAAAAATAGAATCGATTTTAAATTAGGCTATTCTCCTGAAAGAATAAACCCAGGAGATAAAGAGCATACACTTGCAAAAATTGTAAAAGTAGTAAGCGGTTGCGATACAGAAAGTTTGAATGAAATTGCAAAAGTTTATGAACTTGTGGTAACAGCAGGTGTTCATAAAGCATCTAGCATAAAAGTAGCAGAAGCTGCAAAAATTATAGAAAATACTCAACGAGATTTGAATATTGCTTTAATGAATGAATTGTCTATCATTTTTGATAAAATGAATATTAACACGTTTGAAGTGTTAGAAGCTGCCGGAACAAAATGGAATTTTTTAAAATTTCAGCCCGGTTTAGTTGGTGGGCATTGTATTGGAGTTGATCCATATTACCTTACCTACAAATCGAATCAATTAGGATATGATAGCCAAGTAATATTAGCAGGGCGAAATATTAACGACGGAATGGCTGGCTATGTTGCAAAAAAAATATTGCAACATATTATTCAAAATAACGGAAATGTAAAAGATGCCAAGGTGTTAATAATGGGCGCTACATTTAAAGAAAATGTAAGCGACATACGTAATAGTAAAGTGGCAGATGTGGTAAAAGAATTAAAATCTTTTTCTTTGAATGTAGATGTTGCAGACCCTTACGCCGAAAGTGCCGAATTAAAACATGAATATGGTTTTGAATTAGCAACTATTGGAAATAATTATGATGCAGTTATTATTACAGTACCACACAACGATTATAAAGTATTAGATGATACTTATTTTGTTTCTATCACAAAAGAGCATGCATTGGTTGCAGATTTAAAAGGCATTTATAGAAATAAAATTAGCAGCAGAAAATATTGGAGCCTTTAACCCCAAACCCCTAAAGGGGCTTAAATAACTAAAAATTGGATAATGGATAATTTTCACAGCAGGGATTTAAGCTTAAGCACTTTTTTAGTAACTGGTGGGGCAGGTTTTATTGGTGGGCATATTGCTGAGTATCTTTTAAAAAATGGAGCAAAAAAAGTTAGGGTATTAGATAATTTAGTAAATGGTTTTGAGAGCAACATATCTATATTAAAACAATACCCAGCGTTTGAATTTATTGAAGGCGATATACGCAATACAGAAACTTGTTTGCAAGCTTGTGAAGGAATAGATTTTATTAGCCATCAAGCAGCATTAGGCAGTGTGCCACGGAGTATGAAAGAACCTGTGTATTTTAGCGAAGTAAATATTTCGGGTACCGTAAATATTTTTAAAGCTGCAGTGGATAAAGGTGTAAAGCAAGTGGTGTACGCTTCGTCTTCATCTGTATATGGCGATGAACAAACGTTGCCAAAACAAGAAGATAAAATTGGGAATGCATTATCACCTTACGCCGTTACAAAACGTACAAACGAATTGTATGCAAAAGTTTTTGCCGAAGCCTATGGTTTAAAAATAATGGGTTTTAGATACTTTAATATTTTTGGACCAAGACAAGACCCTGACGGACCATATGCTGCAGTTATTCCATTGTTTGTAAAAGGGATAATAAATAAAACACCTGTTTATATAAATGGAGATGGTGAGCAAACTAGAGATTTTACTTTTGTAGAAAATGCGGTACAAATAAATGTAAAAGGAATGCTTACCTATAATGCAGCAGCATTTGGTAAAACATATAATGTTGCTATAGGCGAACGATTTACCGTTAACCAATTATATAAAATTTGTCAGCAACAATTAAAAAGTGATTTTGCCGCAACCTATAGAGAGGCAAGAGCAGGTGATATTAGAGATTCGTTAGCAGATATCTCCCTAGCAAAAGACTTATTAGGCTATCAACCTACTAAAAAATTTGAAGACGGTTTAATTGAAACTATTGAGTATTTTAAAAATTTATATAGTTAAAAATGCCATTTATAAAAACATACATTCCCGATTTATTAATTTACGAACCTACTGTATTTGAAGATAGCAGAGGCTACTTTTTTGAATGCTATAATGAACAAACTTTTTTGAAAGAAGGTGTTACTATTAAATTTGTACAAGATAACCAAGCAAAAAGCAGCTATGGTGTATTACGTGGGCTACATTACCAACTTAACCCTTATGCTCAAACAAAGTTAGTACGAGTATTAAGTGGTACTATTTTAGATGTGGCAGTTGACATTCGCAAAGGCTCTCCCAATTTTGGCAAGGTATTCACCATTGAATTAAGTGCCGAAAATAAAAAGCAATTATTAGTACCGCAAGGCTTTGCACATGGATATTCAGTTTTATCCCAAACAGCAGAGGTAATATACAAATGCGATAATTTTTATAACAAACAAAGCGAAGGTGGAATTTTATATAATGATTCCGTCTTAAAGATTGATTGGCAAATACCCTTGGAAAAAGTTATTGTTTCAGAAAAAGATTTGCTACTTCCCACAGTTGAAAATTGCGTTACTAATTTTGTGTACAACCCATAAAAATGGAAAATAAAAAAACAATTTTAATTACAGGTGCTAACGGACAATTAGGAAAAGAGTTTGGTGCTATTGCCTCTTTATACGAAGATGATTTTACATTTATTTTTGTAAGCAAACAAGATTTACCCATTGATGATTTTATAGCCCTTGAATGTTTTTTTGACCAGAATAAAATTGATTTTTGTGTAAACTGTGCTGCCTACACTGCAGTTGATAAAGCCGAAACTGAAATTGAACTTGCGTATTTAGTTAATGAAACTGGCGTTGCAAATTTAGCTACACTTTGCCATAAGCATCATACCAAATTGATACATATAAGTACCGATTATGTTTTTGACGGAACGGCAACTTCACCGATTACCGAAGAACAAAAAACAAATCCTTTGAGTGTGTATGGTGCATCAAAATTAAAAGGCGAGAATGCTGCAATACAAAACAATCCATCTACCCTACTACTTAGAACATCTTGGGTATACTCTTCGTTTGGTAACAACTTTGTAAAAACAATGGTACGTTTAATGAACGAAAAGGAAAGTATAAATGTGGTAAGCGACCAAATTGGAAGACCAACCTACGCTAGAGATTTAGCAAATACCATACTAGAAATTATTAATAGCTGGCAAGATGAATTTGCAGGTGTTTATAATTTTTCGAATACCGGCGACGCTATTAGTTGGTATGATTTTGCTTGTGCTATAAAAGAATCGATAGAAAGTAAATGCATTGTAAACCCTATCCCTTCATCTGCCTACCCAACACCAGCAAAGCGACCGAGTTATTCAGTTTTAAATACCACAAAATTAGAAACCCAATTTTGTATTAGTATTCCAAACTGGAGAGATGGTTTGGAAAGATGCTTAGATACTATAGATAATAAAAGTATTTAGTTTAAAAATTGAAATAATCAAGGTATTATGTATAATTTAATTATGGTTGTTAAAAGATTGAATTAAAAAAATAGAATAAAAAACTACATTTTACTTACACACTCTTCAGCTAAGCCAAAACTTAAGGTCATTCCTGCACCACCAATACCATTTAGTATATAAACATTGGGTTCGGCTTCTAAGAAAATTTCTGTTTCCCCATTTGTCATTTTTGGGTAAATACCATGCCAAGATTGGGTGAGTTTCCAATCGTCAATCACTGCAAATTTTTGTAAATACTCTATAATCATGGTATTAATAAATGCTTTATCAAAGGGATCAAACGTTAAACCATATTCATGACTATCGCCTACTGTAAGTTCTAATTGATCATTTTGAGCAACCATTACATGAATGCCCCATTTTAAATAGTCACTCATTTCAGCTTCGTATCTTTCTTTTAATTTTTGTAAAGATGGAGCTGCCTTAAAGCTATTGTAATGAATTAAAGACAATCCACCGCATAAAGAAACACCCATTTTAAAATTTGGTGTTGAGGAAACATAACGCAACATTTGAAGTTTACATTTCGTAATTTCTGTTTCTCTAAAAATGGATGGATATAAAGTTTCAAAATCGGCACCGCTACAAATACAAACAATATCGGCTTGTAACATTTCTTTACCCATAAAAACTTTGCCTGTTGATACATTGGTTACAGCTTTACCCCAAATAAAACTTACATCCAGATACTCTTCTAAGTAACTCGGAATTTTTTCAATAGCAGTCCTAGCATCTACAATAGTTTCTGTACTACTATACAAACCACCCAATAGGCCATTGCTATTTACACCATTAAATTTTTGTGCAATAGTTTCTTTGTTCAAGATGCTTACAGGTCTTCCATTTTTTAAAAATTCTTCATGCAATTCTTGCAAAACAGTCCATTCATCTTCCACATAAGCTACATGTAAACTACCTACTTCATCGTACCATAAACCAATACTATCTGCAATATCTTTCCAAATAGTTTTACTTCTCATAGCTCTATCGTATAATTTTCCATCGGGTTGACCAATAGGCCAAAGCATTCCAAAATTTCTGATAGATGCACCAACTGCTTTTTCACTTCTTTCAACAACAGTAACATTAAATCCTTTTAAGGATAGTGCTTTTGCAGTAGCTAAACCAACGATACCAGCACCTACTACAATGGCTGTATTATTTTGCTTCATAACTTTTATTAAACTGATTGAATAATTTTTTGTGGATATTTAAACTGATTGAAATTAGCACAACTCCACCAATTCCAGCAGTGAAAAAGAGCAATGAGAAAAAGTTAATCCAACTGTATTGGATGCCAATAAACTCTTTTATAATTAATACCAATAAAGTGCCTAAATAGCCAAAGGCATCGGCTATGTACATTACAAAACCCACATTGCCATTTATTTTATACGTTGCTAAAAGACGTTCGAAGTATAAACAATTGTATGGTAAATAACCTAAGTATAAACCTGTTGTAGCAATGAGCATCCAAGTTATTGGAGATATAATATTAAATTTAAAGAGTATGGTTGATAGTGTAGCTAGAACTACCCCAGCAATAATTAAATAGTGAATTATTTTAAATGCTTTGTAATTGTTTTTAATTAAAAAGAAACTACATATAATTACTAATACTATTAAAGAAACTATTGTGCTTGTTTTGGCAAAAATGCCTGCATTATTTTGATATCCTGTTTCTATCCATAATTCATTGGCAAAGTCTTCGCAAAAATCTCTAACAATTGTAAAAATGGCATAAGCAATTACTACAGGTGTTAATGCCCAACCAAATTTTTTTAAGAACGCTTTACGTTCTAATTTGGTCATAGGTTTTCTCTCCGTTCTATGCCCAATATCCTCTTGCGATGGAGGTGGTGTTTGTTGTAAAAACCAAACACCAATAATTAAGGGTACTATAAAAAATGCTCCAGCTGTAAAGGGCATCCACCATTCGCTAATATTGAATTGTAGCAATAACCATTTGCCAACTGTTTTTGCTAAACCCGATGCAAAAATAAAACTGGTGGCTAAAAATGCACCCATTATTTCGGTAGTTCTTCTACCTTCTAAAAAGCCAAAAACTAAACCAAAAACCATACCCAATGGTAGCCCATTTATAAACATACAAATGATGTTATAGGGTGCAGGAATAATACCAAAAAGCAACAATGAAAACCATGCTATACCAATAAAAAGCAGTAGATAATAAATTCGTTTTGATGGCTGCATACCCGAAATAAAACGAATGCCATAAAACTTGCTAATGGCATACCCAACAACCTGTGCTATAACCAAGCAAACTTTATAGGATATGCCCAAAAAATAAATATCAGTATAAGTACCAACGGTATAAGGTTTTCTAAAACCATACATACAAGAATAAATAAGAAATGCACATAAAGAAACATACGTAACCAAAAAAATTGGTGAATTATTTAACCAATGATGAATGGCTTTATTGGTATATCCTGTTCGAGTTAGTTGCATTTAATTTTGAATAATTGCTAGTAATTCTTCTAAATGATGAATGATGTAGTTGGGGTTAGCTGTAGCCAATTGCTCATAAGTATGAGCTCCTGTTGTAATGCCAACAGTAAGACTGCATCCAGCATTTTTGCCTTCTTCAATGTCTATAATTGAATCGCCAACCTTAGCAACTTCGATAGAATTTTGTATGCCAAATTTTTCCATAGCTAATAAAATCATGTCGGGGTTGGGTCTATTTTTACCAACATCTGATGCTGTAATTAAAGCATCTATTGTAGAATCAATTGTCCAATTGAGTTTTTCTAAAATGCTATTGGCAGTAATTGCATCATACCCTGTGTTTAATACAACCAAAATATTTAAATGATGCAATTGATTAAATAAATCCTCTGCACCTGGTTGAGGTAAAAGCTTAAAACTATCATAAGCTATAGCAAGACTTTTTTTAAAGTTTGCATAAATTGCTGTAGCATTTTCTGTTGAATTTACAGTAGTATCTAATTGAATAATATCTTCTATTGCTTTCAGTTTTTCTTTGCCAGCACCTTCCTTTAAAACTTGTTCTAAAGAAAAATTATAACCTGCATTATTAATTACTTTTTGCAAGGTTTTATACACTACATTATCTTCATTTACAGTAGTACCAGCCATATCGAAAACCACCATCTTAATCATGAGTATTTTATTTTAGTTTGCTGTGCTGGATAGTTAAATGTTCAACAATCATTTCTCTGTAATATTCTAAATGTGGTAAGGGTGTATTTTCTGCTTTAGCTTGCTCATCCCAACGGCGTAAAGCAATGTAACTTTCGTGCAAGGGATCGGCTTCAAAAGCAGTTGCTTCTGCTTTATCCATGAATCCACCTTGATGTTCCAATGTTTTTTTACTTGCATCAGATAGTAAATCGTAGTACTCAGGAAACTTATAAGTTAGGTATCGTTTTGCATTTACATGATTGGCCACCATCTTGGCAATATTTTCTGAAAATCCTTTACTTAATAAAAATTCACTGCCTAATTTTTCGTGATCCACAATTCCGTAATGATCCATGTGCTTTAATCCAGCTTCTGGTGTGGCAAATTCACATAAATGTCCAATGTCGTGAAAAAAAGCTGCCAATACAGTTTCATTATCAGCACCTTTTGCTTCTGCTAATTGGGCACATTGACACATGTGTTCTATTTGCGAAACAGGTTCTCCAATATAGTCTTCATTGCCATACCTATCATACAGCGAAATAATTTCACTTGCTGTTTGTTGTATTTGTGTAATTTCCATTGTATGCTATTTACAAGTTTATTTGAATACTCAATGTTGCACTTCTACCGATTCCATTAATTCCACTTCCATGTGTTCTATAATCTTCATTCATTAAGTTTTGTAACCCCAAACGTATGGCATAAGTGCTTTTTACAAAGCCACCATACAGGTTTACAACATTCCAGCCAGGTGTGCCACCCTGTGGAATTCTATTATCAGCCATATCGCCTTTTGCTAAACGACTTTGCTGGCTAGCAAATAAGTTTTCTATGCTTGCTTGCCATTTTTTATGTTGATAGTTCAATAAAAACTTTCCGTTTAATGGAGGAATTCTTCTCATGGGTTCATTGGCAGAAATATTTTGCCCATGGGCATAAGAAACCACTGTTTGCACGTTGAACGATTTAGATATCGAATAATTAAATGAACCTTCCATACCACGAACAAATGAATGCTGACTATTTTGTTTTGTGTAAACATTGTAACCACCCACTTGCTCATTAGCCACTTGAACTCTTGTAACTAAATTGGCCAAGTGCATGTAAAAAAAAGCTACAGATGCATTTACTTTTTTGTTGATCAAACGATAACCAATTTCGGTATTGTACGTTTTTTCTGGCTTTAAATTATAGGCTGGAATTTCGTAACGAAAATCTACCAACCCCAAACTGCCCATATCGTCGATATTGGGTGTTCGATAGCCCGTACTGAAAGATGCATAAATTGATTGGCTTTTATTTAACCGATAAACCACCGCCAAATTAGTAACCACAGAAGTAGGTTTTACTGTAATGTCGCCAAGCTTTAAAGAGGTGGTAACTGTATCGGGAATATTAATGGTAAAACTGTTGTAACGCAGGCCTGCTTCCACTTCAAAACGATTTATTTTTATGTGATGAAGACTATACAATGAAAAGTTGGCACTGCTGGCATTATTGGGATAAAGCCCACGTTGGTTAAGGGTTTCATTGGTAGCAATTGTAGTTTGCTGTTTAGAACTGTTTACTTTATCGTGATAAAATTCTACTCCAGTATTTGCAGTCCAATGTTTTCCAACTAAAGAAAAAATATCTGCAGTAATACCAATGGTTCTTACTTTATCAACTTCTAAAAATTTATTGGCATTTCCATTTTTTTGGTAGCTTCTTTTTTCAAGGCTTTGTTGAAGAGAAGTAGCCAATACCAATTTATTTAAAATGTTGCTTTTGCCTACTACTTCTAATTTGGCATAACTCATTTGTCGTTGCTGTGGGGTAAAAAAGTAGTATGCAAAATTTTCTAACTTTACCCGGTGGTACAAAGGCACATTTTTCTGTTGTAAAAATTGATGGGCTGCTGTAATAGTGGCATTGGTTGCTATTTTCCATTTCAACTTTGCATCAAAAGCCTGTTCAGTGTAACCAGAAGGTGTTTGTTTTCCTGTAGTATCACCACCTACTAAATCGCCAAAGTTTTTGTTGCTATAGCCCACCAACAAAGCAATTTTTTTTGATTGATAGTGCACTTCACCTCTGCCAGTATATTCCATATCATGCGTTGCTGCTCTACCAATGGCAGTTGCATGAATAATTTTTTTATCTGCAAAAACAGGCTCTTTGGTAAATACTTGCACTACGCCACCTAAAGCATCAGAACCATATTGTACAGAACCTGTACCTCTGGCAACTTCTAATTTAGCAATCGTATTTACATCAATGGTATTAAGGTACTGATTTGGACCAAAACGAAAAGTGGCGTTGTTAAAACGAATCCCATCTACCAGTAATAATGTTTGGTTGCCAGTTAGTCCCCTCACAAAAGGCGATCCTCCACCATGATTTGTTTTTTGTACAAAAACACCTGCTATTCCTGTTAATGCTTCTGGAGTAGAGCGAAACTGGAATTCATCAATCTGCTTTCTGTTTATAATATTTACAGAATAAGGTATTGATAAAAGCTGTATACTTGCTTTGGTAGCTGTTACTATTACATCACCTAGTTGTTTAGTAGAATCTGTTGTTTTATTTACTTGCTTTTCTTGAGCATACATAACAGCTTTGGCATTGGTAAATAGCAACAATAATATTATAATTCTATTCATACCATTCGATTAGAAACGTTTATTTTTTTGTAGCTTTTTTTACTTTTACCACATCATTTTCAATTTCAATTAATTTCACAAATGCACTTCTTTTAGGTGCAGGCATTACGGCAGATTCTCCTTTAACGGCCTTCCAAATTACTTCACTAAATAAATCATCAGGTATTGCATCTTCTTTAGAAAAATCGAATGTTGCACTTAAATCAGAGCTAGGAGTTTGCTTTACATTTTTATCGTTTAAATTAACATTGGCAGCTACTGAAATAAAAGGTGTAGCATTAGGTGTTGTAGTAAAGCAACGCCACATTGGCTCGGCTGCTGCATCATATTGGCTCATAGGTGGCAAACCTAAAATTAGTTCCATAGTACGCAACATAGACGATGTAGAATACATAGTATGATCAACAAAATTTCTTTTAACTAAACCTCCTGCAACATAAGCTGTAGTTCTGTGGGCATCTACATGATCTGGACCATTTTGAGCATCATCTTCAATTATAAATACAACGCTTTCGTTCCAGATGCTACTCTTTGATAAGTATTCTACAAATAATCCAACAGCCCAATCATTATCTGCCACATGAGCAAATGGTGTTGGTTTTCCAATACGCTGACCTTCGGTATGATCATTTATAAAACGTAATGAATTAAATTGTGGAACTTGCTGAATAGCCACCAAAGAATCAAACTCTCTTTTCCATTGAAAAAAACGAGTAGTATCTCTTACACTTTCATCCCAACTGGTAAAATAAGGGCAAAAATGATTTTCTAAGGCCGGTATATTTGCTTTAAAATCATCAACAAATTCGCCATATGTTCTATAGCTAACATTAGCTCTCTTACAATAATCCCATAAAAACCCTTTTTTAGGATTTGCAATTGCTCTGTGTCCTTCTCCATCATAATTACCACCTCTGCCACCATAACTAGTAACCCAATTTTTTTCTAAATAATCTGTTGCATTGGCACTAGTACTCCAATTATGTCCATCGGCACTTACTTCACCATCCACATAAAAATTATCTAACAAAACAAACTCTTTTGCCAATTTATGTTGGTTAGGTGTTATTCTTTCACCAAATAAAACCAAGCTTGTATCACCATTTCCTTCTTTTACATCACCTAATACTTGATCGTAAGTACGATTTTCTTTAATAATATAAAATACATGTTTGATGGGTGATTTATCTCCCACTTTTATCGGAATAGGATTGCCAATTTCTCCACTTGCATTCAATTCTTTATCTTTTGAATAAGGCGTATTTTCATATACTTTTTTCGATAAAATAGCCAATGCAGCATTGTTTGGTTCATCTATAATACTTAATGTTCCTTTCATTAATCCACCAATATATTGTACTTTTTCGGGAGTAACATTATCACTTTTTTGGTACGTAACTGCTTGCTTTTTTGCAATGGGGTTGGGCCCTTTTGGATTTGGGAATGATGAAAAACCTTTGCCATTGGTTACAAAAATTTTAGAGCCAATAACTTTTACGTTGGTGGGATACCAACCAACTGGAATAAATCCTTTTGAAAAACTTTTGCCCACATTGCTTACATCAAAAACAGCTAAACAATTATTATCGGCATTGGCTATGTACAAGGTTTTTTGATTGGAAGATAAAGCCAGGCCGTTGCTTGTAGAACCAGCAGGAGCATTTGGGTACAACGCTGCATTTAGAACTTCTATTACTTTTCGGCTTTTAATATTTATTACAGAAACACCATTGTCGTTTGCATTAGCTACAAATAAATGTTTGCCATTTTTGGTGAGTAATAATTCGTTAGGATTATCGCCAACAGCGATAGAATCGGTAAGTTTTTGTTGAGCCACGTTGTATACCATTACTTTATCGCCACCCCACAAAGAAATGTACAATTCTTTTTTATCGTTGGCCAAAATGCAACTATATGCCTCGGCACTTAAAGGTATTTGTTGGTTGATTTTTTTAGTGGTTAAATCAATTATGTATAAGCTATTATTATCTTTAGTAACTACAAACAAAGTATTAGTAGCATCATCTAATTCGATACCTGCTGGCGAAATTTTATTGGGCCATTTTTTGCCAAGTACAATGGTATCTTTTTCAATTAATTTATTGGTAGAAACATCAAAATGTATAATATAATTATCGTTTCCACCACTTGCAAACAAGCTTTTTTCGTTGGCACTAAATTTTAATCCATACCAACTTTTACCAACAACTTTGGTATCTAAAACCTGCTCTGTAATTGGGTTTATTAATTGTATGGATTGTGTGCTTTGTCCGTTATTGGTTACTGCCATTAATTTTTTTGTTGAGGAAACGGCAATATTCAAAGGCAAATCGCCCAAAGGCAATGACCTGCCAGCAGGCGATAACGACCAACCATTGGGCAACATTATTGTAACGTTTTCTTTTATTTGTGCTAGGGTTAATATTGGCAGCAATAAAGCCATTACAACGCAAAACTTAGTTAGTTTCATTTTTTTATTTTTATTTGTTAAACTCTTTTTTAATATCTTCTACTTTATCCATTGCTGGGCCTTGCATAATTTTTCTCCAATCAATAATTCTATTATATTTTTTCATGGCTTGTTCAGCATTAAATACCCTAGGGTCGTGTGGTGCTAACGTATAAGGTGTATAATTAGGTGTATCTGAAAAAAAATCAGTTAATAAAGAAGCTGTAACATCGTATTGGTTTACATAAGGCACATTCAAAATATTATATATTGTTTTAAGTATAGAACCAAAGTTAGCATGTGTGTGGCTAACATAACCACGTTTTACATAAGGGCCAGCCATCATTAAAATACTGCGGTGAGCATCTATGTGATCTACACCACCTTGAGGGTCATCTTCAGTAATAATTACCAACATATTTTTCCAATATTTTGTACGGGAAAGAAAATGTAAAATTCTTCCAACGGCTAAATCATTATCTGCCACATAAGAACTTCTTGATAAGTAACCATCTTCTGGTCTTGCACCTGCTGTATGATCGTTGGGTACTTGCATAGTAATTAGTGAAGGCATTGGCTTGTTTCCTTGAATCCACATTTTTGTAAATTCCTCTTCAAATTGGTTCATTCTAAACTGATCTGGAATATTGGTATTATAACCAGCATAGTTATGGCTTGTTCTGCTAAATAATGCTTTTTGCATTGGCACCATTACGCCATGTGCAGCACCTGTTGCAGTATCGTTCCAGTTTTCTCTTACATGAGCAGTTTCGTTAGCTTCGCCAAAATTGTAAAAGCTAACTTTCTTTCTTTCTAAAGCCTCCCATAAACCACCAATTTCTGCATAATCCTCTGGGTCCATACTACCTGTTGAACCAGGAAATCTTCTGCCTGGTGCATTTGAAAAATACTTGGCAGATTTATCTACACTAGAATTGGTTTCTACCCACTCATTGGGTATTACACCCACCATCCAATGATGGCCATGAATAGAAGCATCGCTATCGCAATAAAAATTATCACTGAAAGCAAACTGTTTTGCAGCTTTGTGATGATTGGGTGTAATCCTTAAGTTTTTGTTTTTTGCTTGTAAAGAGTCTGGTAAAGTATATTCACAATTTACCCCAAATCTTGCTAAAGTAGAATCGCCTTTGGCATTTTTCAATTGCCCAAATATCTCATCATAGGTTCTGTTTTCTTTGGTAATATAAACAATATGTTTTATTGGGCTTTGCCTTAAACCTGGCAAAACAGGCATAGGATTTTTAGGATTATCTACCACTGTAGAGGTGGTAAATGTATTGCTTAAAGCTTGCTTAGTATAACTTGCCAATTGCATAGCTGTTGGTATTTTAATTTTTTGAAAA
This sequence comes from Bacteroidota bacterium, assembly GCA_031377245.1. Lineage (GTDB taxonomy): Bacteria > Bacteroidota > Bacteroidia > Chitinophagales > Chitinophagaceae > Ferruginibacter. The sequence goes on along the minus strand of JANMEU010000024.1, from coordinate 75,110 downwards.
GTACCCAACTGTATATCTCCAATATATGTGCCTTGTGGTGGTGCAACAAAATTTGCTCCGCCATTTGGGCCTGCACCTAATCCTCGGCAAGCAATTACATACAATTCATCTTCGGTTGCAGAAAGTTTTACCCTTGCTGGTCCCCAACCTGTTGGTATTAGTCCTTTTGTAGTTTTGGTAACTACATCTATTACAGCAATTGCATTAAAACCTAATAAAGCTACATACAATGTTTTTTCATCTTTGCTTAGTGTAATACCAAAAGGAATTAATCCTCTGTATTTATCTATTAATGGATGAACTTTTATAGGTATATGTGCTAGTATTTTATGATTTTTATAATCTAGCACTGCAATATTATCGTTGGTAGCATTGGTTACATAAGCATATTGTTTGCCAACAGCAATAGAATTAGGGCTTGCACCACCAACTACTTCTGCATCATCCACCATTTCGCCAATTTGATAACCAGTTTTAAATTTATCAATTACCTTGTTGGTTGCTAAATCAATAGCAAAAACACTCATAGCTTCATCAGATAGTGGGCTACCAACACCAGGAATTTTTTTGCCTTCTACCATTGTTCCATTAATAGATTCTTTAGTATTATCGCCATAAGGATGACGAGAAATTAGCATTGAATCGTAATTTTTTTCTGTAAGTCCTTCAATTAAAGGATAGGCATACATACCCACATTTGCAACAAAAGCTGTTTTTTTATCAGCACTTATAGCCAAGCCAAATGGCTGCCTGCCAACTGGTATAGAAGCGTTCAATTTTTTCTCAGTTAAGCTATAACGAACAAGCCTAAAATTTGCCCTATCTAAAATAAGTAATTCGTTATTGTTAATCATTAAATCAGAGGTAAAGCTATCATCATATAAAACACCATTTACCAATCCATCTAAACTAATAGAATCTACACTTGTAAAATTTTCAATATCATAAACAATTACAGCACCATTATCGCCACCACTTAAATAAACCGTTTTAGAATCTGCTGCAAAAGCAACACCTAAAAAAGAGCCTTTTGGTAATGCAGATTCGAGTGATTTATGAGGCAATGTTTGTATTGGTTCGTTACCACCTAAAGGGCTATGTGTTAATGGCGAATTAATGGTATTGTTATAACCCGGTACCCTTGTATGTTGCAGTGTAGCTATATCAATTATAGTAAAAACGCCATTATGTAAGGTAACTGCTTTTTTACCGTTAGGTGAAATTGCTAAACCAAAAGGATCATGTGTAATACGTATTGTTTCGCCTGCTGGAGTTACAAAACGACCACTTGGTAAAATTGACGTTCCATTTGTTTGAATGGTACAAAACTCGTTTTTGGCCGGTACTTGTAAAACAGTTTGTTTTTTTGGTTGTGCAAGCACAAACGATGCAGAAAATAAAAAAACTAGGACTAATTTATTTTTTTTCATATTACGTTGTTTTAGTTTTCTGTTTACACATTTTTGATAGAGCAGAATTATTGAAAGAATGAATAAGATTTAATTGAATTTTAAACCCTTGTTGAAATAGCTGACAAAATAACAATGATTAGCTAAATAAAAGAAAAAGTAAGGCGAAACACATAGATTTCGCCTTATTTAAATAACCACCAAAATTTTTAAGATTATCTAGTTAACCACATTTTTGTATTTAAATCATCGGTACCACCCTGTGCTGCAACAGCTTTTAAACGATTTGCACCATTTAAAGATTGTTCACTTAAAGGGTAAATATATCGAACTGGAACTCTGTTGCCATTAAGGTTTGATGGTCCTGGAACAATTGTAGGCATTCCTGTTCTTCTCCAATCAAACCAAGCTTCTAAGCCATTAAAGTATAATGCAATCCATTTTTGCAAAGCAATTTTTTCTAATTTTTCTGCTTGCGTACCAGTAAAAGCAACGGCAGTTTGTGTTAAATAACCAGCAGGCATTGCAATATTTAAATTGTAAGAAGCAGGTACTAAAGTTCTCCAATAATCAAAGTTGGCAATTATACCGTTGGTATAATAAGTATCTGCATTACCAGTTGTAATAATACCTTTTTCACGAGCTTCTGCTAAAATAAATTGCAATTCGGCAAAGTTCATTAAAATACCTCTAGGAGCTGCTGGGTCTGGTACAGCTTGACCTGGATCGTTACAAACTAAACATGCAAAAGTATAACCAACCCTAGAAACACCTTGTGGCCCACCGTTGAAGTTTAAAGCAGCTACATCGTCTAAACCATTCGGAACTCCTTGAACTCTAGGATTGCCGCCAGTTACAGATGATTGAGATGGACGACCGAAAACATTTATCCTTGTATCGCCCAAAGTAGTTAAACGATCGCTTAAGGTTTTACTAACTCTAATTTCATCGAAAGAACCAACCCTAGAACCATATAATGGCCATTGGTTAGGAGCAGCAGCTAAATACTTTAATTCTGCATTATCTGCATTACTTGTAAATATTGGGTTATTTGTTGGATCGTTTAAAATGGCTTGCATATCTGCATTTACATTTCTCTTAGCAGAAATACGCATTAATAAACGAAGGCGTAAAGAGTTAGCTAGTCTTCTCCATTTTAAGATACCTGATGTTCCTCCACCATACATTATATCACCACTTAAACCTGTGCTTGCAGTTGCCAACTGATCATTGGCCTTTTTTAAATCGGCTAATAATGAGGTATAAATGCTTTCTTGTGTATCATATACTGTTGTATATACACCATCAGTTTTTGCTTTTCCGGCATCCGTATATGGCACATCTCCATAAGCATCAGTTGCTAAAGAAAACATCCAAGATTTTAAAATTAAACCTACGCCTAAATATGGACTTTTAGCATCAGCCTGTACAGAAATAAAGATATTTTGCAAGTTTCTATAGTTGCCATATACCGCATTCCAAACACCATTTTGCTCGTTCCATAAGTAACGATCTTCGTTAACAAATTGAATTTTTGCATGGTATTGTGCCACTAAATTACCAATACCCCATGCGTCAGAAACTTGTTGATTCATCATATTTCTGATAACACCACTTAACAATAAATCTGGCGTTACACCTGTTGGATTATTGCCATCGGTGTTGGTTTCTCTGAAGTCTTTTGTGCAACTTGTTATACATGTTACAAAAAGTATGATAGATGTTATTTTTAAAAATTTCATAAACTTTTTTTTAAATTAATTTTAAACTAGAATTTTAAACTAATATTAATACCAAAACTACGGGATGACGGAATAGCCATTGCTTCAATACCTGGTAAAGCAGTGCCACCATTAAATGACATAGTTTCTGGATCAACATGAGGTACATTATCCGCTAACCATAAATTACGGCCTACAAACGAAATGTTGGCACTAGTAAATGGTGTTTTTGATAATAATTTTACGGGAAGATTAAAACCCACTTGCAACTCTCTTAGTTTTACGAATGAAGCATCATACACTACACCTTCTGCTATATTACGTCCACCAGTAAAAGCAGTATGCCATTGACGGGCAGCTACTTTTATTGTATTAGGAATATAAGTATTTCCTGAAACTACTACCCCATTCCCTATAACTCCATTTCCTGCTAATGCTAAATCATATCCATTTGCACGACCTTCTAAAGTTTCAACAGTAATACCCCCCTCTCTACCTACTACTTGAGTTTGAGAATAGATTTCGCCACCAGAACGAATGTCGAATAAGAAGCTTAAATTAAAATTTTTATATCTAAAGCTGTTGTTAATACCCATTAACCAATCGGGGTTATAATTACCCATTTTAATTCTGTTTGTTGTACGAATTGGTCTACCATTAGTGGCGTCAAAAACCATTTGGCCAACAAAATCACCTTTGGCGTCATAATATGGTGCAGTCGGGTCTGTATTTTGTACTCTTGCAAAACCAATTCCGTACATATCACCCATTCTTTCTCCAACTCTAGCTTCTATGCTTATGGCATGTTTACTGGCCATAACATAGTTTTGTAATCCATCGCTTAACTCAACAACTTTACTTCTATTAGAAGAAAAATTGATGTTGGTGTTCCAACTAAAATTGGATGTTTTAATGCCATTGATATTTAAAATTCCTTCAATTCCCCAGTTCTTTATCAATCCAGCATTTATTACCCTATTTGTATAACCCGATGTTGTTGACAATGGAATATTAAGTATTTGATTTTTAGTATTACTTTGATAATAAGTAACGTCTAGGCCAATTCTATTTTTAAGAAAACTTACATCAGCACCTACTTCAAAAGCTGAGCTAATTTCTGGTTTTAAGTTTAAGTTACTTAAACGGCTTGTTTCGCTGTAAACTTGTGCTGCCCCAAAAGGATCACTACGTGAAAATGTTTGACTAAAAGTGAATGGGTCTGTATCATTTCCAACTTGGGCAAAGCTTGCACGAAGTTTTGCAAAGCTTATTACTTTGGGTAAAGTAATCATATCACTAATAATAGCACTTAATGCAAATGATGAATAAAAATAGCTATTTAACTCTGTTCCAAAAGATTTTAAATTTTCTGGCAATGTTAAAGCACTACTCCAATCATTACGGCCGGTAATGTCTAAAAATAATTTATTTTTAAAACTTACACCTGCGGCACCATACAGGCTATTTATTTTTTTTGCAACATTATTTTGTTCCACAACAAGTGCAATACGACTATTATTTAAACTATAAATTGCAGGAATATTTAATTGACCAGCAACGTCCTCTGTAAATCTAGAGGTTTGACGCATCTGATTTCCTCCAAAGTTTGCTGTAAAAGCAAAATCAGCATTTATTTTTTTATTAGCAGATAATAAAAAATCTGAATTACGTTCTTCATTTAAAATTTTCACTTCTCTATATTCACCAAAAGGGAATCGTTGTGTGCTAAATCCTCTACGATATTCTCTACGTTCATTACTCCAATCTGTTGCTGTGCGAAATTGCAAATTTAACCAATCATTAAAATCATATTTTAATAAAACATTACCAATCAAGCGATCATAAACTTGACCATTTGTATTTTCATTAACGGTGAAATACGGATTATCATGGTAATTGTAATTCCAACCAAACTGGCGGCTATTTTCTGCACCTTGCATCCACAAGCGCTTCATATCACTAACTTTTACCGAAGCTGGTAACCAACAGTTAAATAAATACATGATGTTTTCAGTACCATAACTTATAGATGGCCTGTTACCACTTTTACTATTTATATAGCTTACAAACGAACGTGCCGAAAACTTATTATTAAAATTATACCCACCGGAAAGGGAAATTGTATTTCGCTTTAAATCGGTATTAGGTACAGTTCCTTTTTGGTTTAAGTTGGTGTAGCTAACTCTATATTCACCATTATCACTAGCACCTGTAAGTGCTACATTATTGGTAAAAGTAGAACCGGTTTGTAAAAAGTTTTTAAGATTGTCGATATCAGGTAGCCAAGGTGTTGATGTAATAACGCTTCCTGCTGGTGCATTTAAATCGCCACCTAAAAACGGAATTATTTGACCATTTAACGTACGAGGCGAATTGTATTGAGGGTAACTTTGGCCAATAAAAGCTGGGCCCCATCCTTCGTCTGTACCATCTGTTAATCCGCTACCACCTCCATTAACAAAGGCAAAAGCACCACCGCCACCATTACCTTGGCCATATACTTTTTGATATTCTGGCAACTTTAAAGCATTTTCGAAAGTATAGTTTGAATTAATTTCTACACCTATCCCTTTTTTTGAACCTTTACCTGCTTTAGACTTTATTAAAATTACACCATTTGCAGCACGGGAGCCATACAATGCAGAGGCAGCTGGCCCTTTTAAAACAGAAATGCTTTCAATATCATCTGGATTAATAAACCCTGCTCCATTTCCAAAATCAACCTCTAAATTACCCTTCCCTGACCCTCCAGTAATTGCATTACTCACAGGTACACCATCTATAACATACAAGGGTTGGTTTTTATTTAAATCAACTGATCTTTCACCCCTAATACTTACCCTTGCCGAACCTCCAATGCCCGAGTTACCACCAACTACAGTAACACCAGCTACTTTACCAGCTAGTTGACTTACAACATTTGTTTCTCTTGCAATTACTAATTGATCGCCTTTAACCTCTTGTAAAGCGTATCCTAATTTTTTTTTATCTTTTTTTATGCCTAATGCTGTTATTACAATATCCCCTAATTGTGTGGCACTTTGCTTTAATTTTATGGTAACAAAACTTTCATCAACTTTAAATTTATAATTTTCATACCCGATTCCCGTAACCTCAACAGTTTCTCCACTTTGTACATTTAAAACAAAAGCACCTTCAGCACTAGAAATAGCAACCATTTTAGTTTTACTACTCACGAATGAAATCCCTTCTAAAGGTTTTTGACTGATTGCATCAATCACTATTCCTTTTACTTGCAAACTTTGGGCTTGCAAAAAAGATGTAAAGCTTATTAAGGCTAAAAGCGATAATAAGGCTTTTAAAAATTTAAGTTTAAATTGCTTCATAAACATTTTTTTTTGAGAAGCAAAAATGAAACAGGTATATTAATAAAACATGTACAATTAGTTAAGCTATAGTAAACAAATAATTTAGTTTTCAATTTTTATTTACATGAATTATACTTTATGGAATTTAATATTGAGGTCCTAAACCTCCAAACCTAAAAATTAAATTACAAACAAAACTGCACCTTCTTTACCGATACTAATAAATTGATGCAAGTCATATCAAACTAATTTTTATACCGATTGTGCATCCGTAATAGTCCAATTGCATTGGCCCAAACGGCTGCTACATCGGCATTATACTTGAAGCAGTTGGACTAATTTAAAAATTTATTAGTATTACAAGTCATACCATATGTAAGTATTTTTTCAATTCGTTTATTCCAAATAGCTTCTTTATTTTTTGAGTAACCCATTGTTACATTTACTTTATCTTCTTTAACCCAAGTAATTTGTGGAAATAATTTATTCATATCATTAGGTAAGTATCCTTTAATGACATAATAATTTTTCAAACTATCTATATACGAAGTATGTATACCTAGCCCTTGTTCTTGAATATCTTCTAAATCTCTTTTATAAAATAAGTTTGGGTTAAACTTATTTTCTTTGTCAATAATAAATCCTTGTACATCAATATAATCAAATGCTTTAGGATTAGACTTTAGTATAAATTTATGTTGAGCTTTTTCAATATACTCATCCGTAAAGTTTTCTTTAAATTCGTTTAATGGCAACAAAATACAGTAAGAAATTATTTCATTATTAGTAAAAATTTGCAAACTATCTTGTTGTATTTCGTTAGTTAAATTTGGAGAAATAGTTGTTGTATTTTGCTTTTGAATAGTGTCCGCCTCTACAGGGGTTACAACAAGATTTTGATCCCCTTGTTTTTTTGTAGCACAGCTAACTAAAAAAAGTAAAAACACTATTTTTTTCACACGTAGTTAATTTAAGTAGTGTGAATGTAAAAAAAAATATGGATAAACTATTAAAACTTAGGGCAAAGAGAAGCCCTGTCTACATTACTTGGATAAAATCCTTTTTTAATTATACTAATTTCGCTTGCTCCACGATAGTTATTAAAATTTCGCAACGAGGATAAAGTAACATCGTAACTAAAGGTAAAGCGTAAGTTATTTGTTTCTAAACCAACCACAGGAATGGCTGCATCTTTATATCTATAAAAAACACCAGCTATTAACTGTTTTTCGCCAAATTCGGTAAGGTTATAATTTGCATTTAAGCCCAATACTAAGCTACTTGCTTTTGCTTGATTGGTATAATAAATAGTAGGATTAATAATTACTCTATCGGCTACTTTTAAAATTGCATTTACAAATCCAATATGCCGCATGGGTATTCGTCCGTTGTTACTTAAATCATTAAAAAAAGTTTCTTTAGGCCTATTTACATGATGTATGGAGTAACCTGCATTTATATATACATTTTCTTGAGGGAAGTATGCATAATTCATGCCTGCTTGAACATCTATATAATCTACATTAGTATTTGAAAATACAACAGATGATGGAATTGAATTGTCAAAAAATTTACCATCAAATTGGTCTGGGAAGGTAAGTTTAGAAACATCAATACGTTTACTTGCCCAGCCAACATTAAACCCTGCACTTAATAAACTACTATTGCCCAACATTTGATGATAGGCTATGGAGCCATACACTTTTGTACTACGTAAGCTTCCACTACCTGCCACATCGCTCAATATTGCACCACCAACTCCTAACCAACCGTTTTCTAATTTGTCTCTAAATAATTGTGCATCGCCAAAGGCGCTCATTGTTTTGTATGGCGCCGACATAATATTACTAAACTGATTTCTATAATTTACGCCTATTCTATAATCAGCATCTGGTATAAAACCTGTGTTGGCAGGGTTTGTGGTAAGTGGAGAGTTATAAAATTGAGAAAAATGCAAATCTTGTCCTTTGCTTAACATGCTATGTGTTAGGCCTACCATTAGTAACAATCCTATTTTTAATCCTTTATACATTTTAATTTTTAATTCTTAATTCCTAATTTTTAATTCCCAACTATCTTAACAAATTAATATCGCCTGTTTTTCGTAATTTTTTTCCATCGCTAAACTCTACATCTAACGTGTATACATAAACGTCTGCTGCTTGCAATGCCCCTTTAAATGTTCCATCCCATCCTTGCCTTCTATCTGCTGTTTCAAAAACAACTTGGCCCCATCTATTATAAATTTTCCAACTCATTTTTGCAATACCAAAGCCTGCAACTTTAACAATACTGTTTGTGCCAAATTTTCCTGGTGTAAATGCATTGGGCACATCTAACAAAGGATTTATTAAGGCGGATACGGTAAGTGGAAAAGTATCTGTACATCCTGAACTATTATAAGCTATTAGTTCCACATCATAATTACCTGTTGCATTATATTGATGGATAGGATTTATATCTGTAGAGTTTTCTCCATCGCCAAAATCCCATAAATATCTAGTAGCACCAGTAGATAAATTAGTAAAGAAGGTACGAGTATTTGCTTGTGGTGGTTGTACACCCCAATCAAATCTTGCAATAGGCTTATCTACCACAGTAATTAATTGAAAATTAGAAGTATCACTTTTATTACAGGTATTTGCATCATTAGCAATTAAACGAACATTATAAGTTCCAGCATTTGGGTAGTTATGCGTAACCGTTGGGCTACCATCTGTACTTGTTTGTGTATCGCCAAATTCCCATATAAAATCTGTTCCACCAATTGATTCGTTTCTAAATACAGCGGTATAAGGCCTACAGCCCACTGCAGGTGTACTAAATTGTGCTCTTACATTTGCACTAACTCTAATTAGCGAATCTTTAAAAATGGGGGCATTGCAAAATGAGGTATCATCTACCAACAACCTTATGGTGTATGGGCCAGCAGAGGGAAATGTATGGCGGATACTGGGTGTAAACCCGGTTTTAACTAATGGGGTCCCATCGCCAAAATTCCAAGTAAATGTGTTAGCATTAAATTTTGAAACGTCGCCTGCAGTAGAAGTATTTGTGAATTCAAATTCTAAACTATTACAATTACCTACTTTTATATAACTAAAGTTGGGTTGTACTGCATTATCGCCTACTCTAATAAATGCAAAGGCAGTATCAGCTACATTGCAAGTTGATGGGTCAATAGATATCAACATCGCTTTAAATCTACCGATACTATTATAGGTATGACTAAGGAAATTATTTGGTGCTATTGTAGTTTGCTGACCAGAACCATCACCTGGATCCCAAACATATGTTTTACCCTTTGCTAACGTATCAGTAAAAAGTACAGTGAAAGGTATGCACCCTATTGTATCGACTGAACCTAAGCTATTTTTTGTTTGAAGACCTGCGGCTACTCCAGTAAAATTCATTTCAACTTTTATAACCGCTTGGTTACAAGAAGTGGAACCATTATTTGGTCGCCAAGCATTACCAGTTGTTGGAAATGGTCCTCCGCCATCTCTACAACCACATACCGCTTGGTAAATAATTCCATTTGCATCAAACCTGCTAGTACCGCCATCTACATGATCGCCAATGGTGCCACCATTATGCCCAAAATGTGATCCAAATAATTGGGTTGTTGCATTTTTTTCTAATACAAAAAAGTAAAAATCGCTTTCATCTTCGGCAGGAATGCCAGGTAGAGGTGAAACTTCAGGCATATTTATTGTGCCAGAAGATGAATAACCTCTACTAACATTTATACCACCGCCCCAACCCGATACATAAACATTTTCACACCTATCTACTAAAAAAGCTGTTGGCGATAAATTAGGCACAGATGATGAACGACCAAAAATTGTTGAATAAACGTAGGCAGATAAATTTGGTTGCAGTTTAGCTATAAATTGTTTGCTACCCGGGTTATTAAAGGGTGCGGCAATTACTGGCCAATTACCCGTGGTAGTTCCCATTATGTAAGGAAATCCTAATCTATCAAATTGAACTCCGTAAACTAAATCTGTGCCACTTGTGCCAAAGTAACATGTTTTTAAAATGGCTGAGCCTGTATTATTTATTTGTGTTACAAAGCCATCTGTTGCTCCGCCTTGGTAGGTAGAGTTTATGGTATTTGTATTATCGCCAGGCAAATTTGTACTAGTGGTTGCTCCACCAATATAATAATTTCTTGTTAAGGGGTCTTGGGCCACTACAAAACATGCATCATTACCACTGCCGCCAAAAAAAGAACTAAATAAAGTGGTTGTTAATGTTGAATTAAATTTAAGAATAACTCCATCTTGTGGCAATTTCATTGTACCTGCTACACCGCCACCAAATGTTGTTTGAAAAGCACCAAGGGTTACAGGAAAATTTAATGATTGTGTGCAAGATGCTACTACAATATTTCCATCGGCATCTAAAATAACTTCACTCCTAGCATCATCACCATAATTTCTTCTGGTATCATCATCGCCTGTAGGATTAAAATATTTTCCTCTAATATTCATCCCATCATCATTTGAACCACCTAAGCTTGTCGAGCCTAATAGCGAAGCGCCATTAGCTGATAGTTTTGATACAACAATATCATAATCGGATCTACCTGATCGAGGAGGTACTCCTGGATAATTATTAGAGTTAGATCTTCCTGCAAATATTAAATTTCCTGCAGCATCGCAAACCATACTATGGGGTTGCTCATCAAACGAACCTCCAACATAGGTGGCAAATAAACGAAAAACTCCATCGGCCGAAAATTTAAAAAAAGCCATATCATAACCTCCATTTGGATCGGAAGTACCACCGCCACCATACGTAGTTTGGTATGCGCCAACAGTAACAGGATACCCAGTACCAAAGCTAATACCACCTGCATAAAACGTTCCACCCGGGCCAGGTGTAGCTGTAAAACCCCAGTTAGATGCTGCACTACCGGTGTAGGATGCAAAAATTAAGGTAGGATCTATAATTAAGGTTTGCGTTGGAGAATAGTTTTTTACTTTAAATGTAACCACATTATCTTTTACCACATATTTACAATCAATTATTTCTTTTTTACCATTTACAAATTGATACGTGTATGGATACAATTCTTTTACTGTACTTATAGATGTACCAATTAATAGCTCGTTATTTTTTACTTGTAAACTATTTACACCATCATACCGCATGGCAATAATATTAGGGTTTCCGCCCGGCTTAATAATAAAATCATATTTTAATTTATCATTTTCCACATAATATCTAACATCAATATTTGGATAAACATTTTTATATAAAACAGCTTGATAAATTTTACAATTAGATGCCCATTTAGATTTATCTGAACCTATAAAATAATTATTTGCTGTAGGTATAGATTTATCGGGGATTATAGTATTGGTATTACCACCCAAAAATGTAACGGTGTATGCATGTGAACGAACAGTTACAGTAGGCAAATTCTGTGGCAATGGAATAGAATTTTTTGAAACATTCGTTGGTGTTGTACTGCCTATTGGCAATCCATGATGAAAATCGGATATGGATAATAAATCTGATAGGTTATGCAAATCAACTGTAAATGAATTTTTTTCTAAATAGAAAGAACCTGTCGGAAAATCGCTACGATACTTTATTTTATTATCCCATTGTCCTTTATTTTCTATAAACTCAAGTTGGGCAAATAAACTGTTTACCAAAACCAAAGCAAAGGTTGATAATAGTATTTTTATGAAGGTGTATTTTTTAATCAAACCAATATAATTATTTATACAATGTACTTAATTAAAACCATTTTTTATCCAAATTGTTCGTCATAGTTTCGTAAGTTTTTTTGTAAAATAACTTACGAAATTTTACTCCATATCGTTTTCCCCTTTTGAAGGTGCAGATAATTCTTTATCCTCAAATTCTCTGCCAAAGTAAAATCGGGGTCAGTATCTAGTATACTATCAACCTGCTCTTTAGCAGCATCTACTATAACCTTATCTTGGACTATATTTGCTAGCCTAAAGTTTAAAAGCCCACTTTGTTGTGTTCCTTCAATATCGCCAGGGCCACGTATTTCAAGGTCTTTCTCTGCAATTTTAAAACCATCATTTGTGGCTACCATTATCTTTAAACGTTCGGCAGCATCTTTACTTATTTTGCTACCTGTTAATAATATGCAAAAACTTTGCTCAGCACCTCTTCCTACCCTTCCTCGTAATTGATGTAATTGTGATAAGCCAAATTTTTCGGCACTTTCAATAACCATTACACTTGCATTGGGCACATTTACTCCAACTTCAATTACAGTGGTGCTTACCATAATTTGAGTATCGTTTGTTACAAACCGTTGCATATTGGTTTCTTTTTGATCGGCCTTCATTTTACCATGCACCATGCTTACCCAATAATTGGGTTCAGGAAAAAACGATTTTACTTCTTCATACCCCTTCATCAAATTTTCATAATCCAACTTACTGCTTTCTTCAATTAACGGATAAATAATATAGGCTTGTCTTCCTTTAGCAATTTCTTCTTTTATAAAATCCATTACATTAGGTCGGTTATTTTCGAACCGATGAACAGTTTTAATTGCTTTTCTGCCTGGTGGTAATTCGTCCATTACACTATAATCTAAATCGCCATAAGCCGTTAGTGCCAATGTACGTGGAATGGGTGTTGCCGTCATTACCAACACATGCGGCGGTATATTGTTTTTTTTCCAGAGTAGTGCCCGTTGAGCTACACCAAATTTATGTTGCTCATCTACTACTGCAAAACCCAAATTTTTAAACACTACTTTATCTTCAATTACAGCATGTGTGCCAATTAAAATAGTTATTTCTCCAGTTTCTGCTAAGTGCAAAATTTCTCTTCTTTCTTTAGTTTTAGATGATCCGGTAAGCAATTTTACACAAATGGGCAAATTGCCTATTAATTCGGTTATGCTGTTAAAATGTTGTTGCGCTAATATTTCAGTAGGTGCCATTAACACACTTTGAAAACCATTATCTGCGGCTATCAGCATCATAAGTAAAGCTACTATGGTTTTTCCGCTGCCCACATCTCCTTGCAAAAGTCTATTCATTTGTTTACCACTACCTACATCTTTTCGTATTTCTTTTAATACTCTTTTTTGTGCATTGGTTAATGCAAAGGGTAAATGCTTTTCGTAAAATGTGGTAAATAAGCTGCCTACTTTTTCAAACGATTGCCCTTTACTAAAGCGGTGCCTTGTACTTTTTATTAGGCCTAAACGCAGTTGTGCAAAAAATAATTCTTCAAATTTTAGTCTACGCACTGCATGTAAAAAATGTTTTTCTGTTGCAGGAAAATGGATATGTCGGTAAGCATCGTATCTACTAATAAACTTGTATTTAGTTAAAATGGATTGGGGTAAATTTTCTGGCACATCTTTTTCGCTTACTAGTTGCAGTAAGTGATAGGTTAATTTTCCAATAGCCCTTCCATTTAAACCTTTTATTTTTAGTTTTTCGGTAGATGGATAAATGGGTTCTAAAAAAGATTTTCCTGTGGCATTATCTTTTGTGTAGGTTTCAATTTCGGGGTGACTGAATTGTGCTTTGCTCATAAAAAAGCCCAGCTTGCCAAACACTAAATAGTGTTGCCCTACCTGCAATGCTTTTTGTATCCAATTAATTCCTTGAAACCACACCATTTCTATTTCGCCGCTATCATCTTGCAGGTGTGCTACTAAACGTCTTCCTTGTTTTTCGCCTACAATTTCACAATCTATTAATTTACCTGCAACTTGTGCATACTCGGTTTGGTAATTTAACTCCCCAATTTTATCAACCTTGGTTTTATCTACATGCCTAAACGGAAAATGATTAAGCAAATCGTTAAAGGTAAAAATTTTCAACTCTTTACGCAACATATCGCCACGTATTGCACTTACTCCGTTAATATATTCAATGGGATTATTTAATATGGTAGATGTGAATGTGATGGAACAAAATTAAGGAAAATTAATACGGATATACTTGCACCACCCTCCTAAACTAACAGAAAAAAAATAGATAAAATTATAGCAGTATAAATTTGAAGAAAAACTAAATAAATTAATCCTTTTTACTTGGCCTATTAAATGATTTAGGTTTACTAAAACTACGTTTTCCCCCACTTCTATTATCGCTGGGTTGTGGCGACACATTAAAAACAGGCACTTCGCCAAACTCAGCTGGCACTGTACCTTTTGGCACTTCTTTTCCAATTAATTTTTCTATGGCTGCTAATTTGTATTGTTCCTTTGGGCCAACTAATGTATAAGCCGTTCCATCGGCTTCTGCCCTAGCTGTACGGCCAATACGATGTACATAATCTTCGCCATCATGCGGCACATCGTAGTTTATTACTAGTTCAATATTATCAATATCAATACCACGGCTTAAAATATCGGTTGCAATTAAAATGGGTAGTCTTCTACTTTTAAATTGTATAAGCACCTCTTCTCTTTTGGATTGATCTAAATCGCTATGTATTTCATCTACATTTAATTTAGCCCGTTGCAAAGTTTTAGTTAATTCTTTTACACTTTGTTTACTGCTGCAAAAAACCAATACCGATTTATAATCTTTATGCGTAAGTAAATATTTTACCAACGGAATTTTTTGTGTATCGTAAACAATAAAAGCTTGTTGTACAATTTTTTCGTTGGGCTTACTTATCGATATATTTATTTCGGCTGGTTGATGTAAAATTCGCCTTGCCATTTCTCTAATTTTTGGTGGCATGGTGGCACTAAATAATAAGTTTTGACGCTTCTTTGGCAAATGATTTATAATAAACATAATATCATCATAAAACCCCATATCCAACATTCTGTCCGCTTCATCTAATATTAAATATTTTAAGCCATCTAATTTTACATAACCCATTTTTAAATGAGCCATCATTTTACCAGGTGTACAAACTACCACATCTGCCCCTGCACTTAATGCTTTTTTTTCTTGTATAAAAGCATTACCATCTCCTCCGCCATAAACAGCAATTGAACTTACACTTGTAAAATAAGATAAGCCTTCCATGTGTTGTGCTATTTGTATGGCAAGCTCTCTAGTAGGTACAATTACTAATGCACTATTGGTATGGTCATCTAATCCATCGGTTAGCATTTTATGTATTAGGGGTAATAAAAATGCAGCTGTTTTTCCAGTGCCTGTTTGTGCACTTGCAATTACATCTTTTCCTTGCATAACAAGCGGTATTACTTGCTCTTGCACAGGTGTTGCATCTATATAATTACTAGCATCTATACCTTCCATCAAACGATCGTCAAAACCAAATTCAGTAAACTTCAAAATGTATTTTATTTTTTTGTGAAGATAGTTTATTTATTACACGAATTTTAACGAATTACACGAATTAACTAAAAACGTACTTCAACATTATCATTCAGTTGTGTTATATTTTAAAATTCGTGTAATTCGTATTAATTAGTGTAATCAAAATAAATTACAGAACTTTACAAAATGATAAAAGTAGGCGAATACAATACACTAAAAGTTATTAGAGAGGCTGCATTTGGTGTTTATTTAGATGATGGAGCAGAGGGAATTTTGTTGCCCAAGCGTTTTGTGCCAGATAATACAAGAATTGATGATGAACTAACGGTGTTTATTTATCATGATGGGGATGAACGCTTAATAGCTACTACTCAAAAGCCTATTGGAATTTTAGGTGATATAGTAAAATTAAGAGCCGTAACCGTAAACCCACAAGGTGCTTTTTTAGATAATGGATTAATGAAAGATTTGTTTGTACCCAAAAGCAAACAACAACAAGGTATGATGCCCAATGGGGAATATTTGGTAAAAATTTACATTGATGAACAAACGGGAAGATTGGCAGCTACAGAACGTATTGAACAATTTTTACGTAATGACAATATAGCATTAAATGTTTTAGACGAAGTTGATTTAACGGTGTATAGAAGAACTGATATTGGGTATGTTGTTATTATAAATAATATACACACTGGCGTTTTGCACCACAACGAAATTTATAGAGCTATTACCGTAGGCGATAAATTTAAAGGGTTTATTAAAAAGATTTATAGCGATAATAGAATTGATGTTGCCGCTGGCAAAACAGGTTTTAAACGAGTAGAGGACGAAGGCGAAAAAATTATTCGTTTGTTAAAAGAGAACGATGGATACTTACCCTATTATGATAAAAGTGAACCTGATGATATTTATAGTTTTTTTAGCATGAGTAAAAAAACATTTAAAATGACGATTGGAAATTTATACAAACAAAAGAAATTGAGTTTGGAAAAAACTGGAATTCGTTTAATTGATTAATACTATTTGATGACTGATTTTTGGTTGATAGCATTTGCCACTTTAGCAAGTTTTTTTGCTGGCTTTGTAGATGCTGTAATTGGGGGTGGTGGACTAATACAAGTTCCTGTGCTATTTATTCTTTTTCCCAATACATTACATACCAATATTATAGCCACTAACCGTTTTGCAAGTATTGCTGGTACTATTGTAGCGGCTAGGCATTATTTAAAAAGCATAACCGTTAATTATACATTTATTGCTATTGCTGGGGTTAGCACTGCAATAGCATCCTACGCTGGTACATTTTTAATGAACAAAATACCGGTTACTATTTTTAAACCCATTTTATTTTTTTTAATTGCCGCACTAACCATTTATACCATTTTTAAAAAAGAAATTGGACAAATAGAAAAAGTACAACCTAATAAAAATAAACTCTACTTTTTATTTGCTGCTATTGGTATTGTATTAGGATTATACAATGGTACTATTGGCCCAGGTACAGGCACCTTACTCGTTTTTTCGTTAGTGCAATTTGTAGGATTTAGTTTTTTAAAAGCTAGTGCTTATGCAAAAGTAATTAATGCTATTGCAGATGGGGCATCGTTAATTGCCTTTTTATTACAAGGTGCTGTGCTTTTTACTCTAGCTGTTCCTATGCTTTTATCTAATATGTTAGGTGCTTATGTGGGTAGTAAAATGGCTATAAAAAAAGGGAATGAATTTATACGAATATTTTTTATACTGGTAATGATTTTACTATTAGGAAAATTGGGTTGGGATATTTTCAGTACTTCTTTTTAATATTACTTATCTATACAAACCCTAACACAACAATATGTAATGCCGATTGGACAAACATTATAGTCCAATTTCGTCTATCGCCTCTAAACCAGTAAGCCATCCATAATACAAATAGAGATATACTGCCGTTTTTTTAGTTAAATAGCAATTTCTTTTAACATAGCTTAGATCTACTTCAATACAAAAATGCGGCACTAATGCAACAATACTTTAGAAAGGCAATAGTATAAAACAACTTTGCACTATCAACTAAACATTAAGAATTAATAAAATAAAACAAGCAACAAAGCAAGCTTTTAAACCTTTACATACAACAGATGTGCAACTATTGTATAGTGAAAAAAAAGAAACTACATTTACAGAAATTTAACGGAGCAATATGCAGTAATAAATTTATGGTCTTTTCAAAAAAGTAGTAAAAAGTATAGTTAAGAAAGACTATAGCGTTTAGTATTAAAATTGACGTTTAAGTAAACCATTATAAAAAAATAAATCATGAAGAAACTAATTTTATCAGTCTTACTATTTATGGGAATTACATTTTGCACTACTGCCCAAAGCTTGGATAGTTTTACCGTAACGCTCCAAACAAAGGAGGATGGCAACAATTATTTAAGTATGGTAAATAAAAAAGCTTACTCAATTAATGAAGCTATGACCAATGCATCTGTTATTGATTTTGCCTTGATAATAAGCACCGACAATGGTAAGCAAAAAACAGAATGGTACAATATGAGCGGTAAAGACAATTTAGTTTCAAAAGAATTAACTGGTACCAATACTTTAATTAATGCTATTAGTTTTGATAGGGAGCAATTTGATAAATGCAAAACTACTGCCGATTTAAAAAGAATGACGGGTTATATTACCAGCAACGCTTTTTCGCATTTTGCAGGTATAAGGAACGGCAATGATTATTACCAGCGTTGTTTCATATTTCAAAAAGCCAATGGCAAAAGAGGCTTATTATTTGTAACAGAAACTGAAAATAGCCAGTTGAAAGTTGAAGTGAAAGCCGAATAACAATACTATTGAACGTGTAATTGAGAATAGTAATGCAGCACTAGTAATTTATGCTGCATTTTTTTTACACATATGAATTGTTATGTACAAACGTAAAGCCTTATTAGCAAATCGTTTCAGGGGTTGCATATTTTTTTGGGGAACAAATGCTTTTGTTGTTATCAAAATTGGGTTGGGATATTTGGAGATAATTAATGAGGTAAGTTCTCTCTTACCAAACCATACAGCCAAATACCTAAAATAGCACTTAATAGGGTAACCACTACAGCAATAAAGCCGCTTCCAATTTGGGCATACAAAGAACCAGGGCATGCACCAGTAATAGCCCATCCTAATCCAAAAAGTAAACCGTCATAAATTAGCCTCTATTAAATTCTTTTTTACTAAAACAGTATAGCAACAGGCAATTGGAGTCTTTTTAATTAAAATACTTTACCTAAATATATAATCCACTCCTGTAACCTGCGATAATAGGGTATCAGGTGCATCTAAAATAGTTGCATTTTTTGAAGGCGTTGGCGTAATTGGCGAATTGCTTTTTAAATAAGCTATCATTACTTTGTGTAAAGTAGCTTCTGTATTTTTTGCATCGGTTACTCCTTTTAAACGGCAAAGCATATCAGCGGGGTCGCCATCTCTTTCACAAGCTAAAATAGAATATTGCTTTTCCATTTCTAATGGTTTTCCTTTTATGGTAATACTTTGCACTCGTTTACCCATTTCGGCAAATGCGTTGAAACTCATTTCCATTCCTTTAAATTTTACTACCCATCCCCCTAATCTTTTTGAGGCATCTTTTGCAAATACATTATTTAATTCTTTTTCTAACCATTCTTTTAATTGCTTACCTGTAGCTTTTGCAGTACGCACTGTGCTATCTACGGGTAGCATATCAAAAATAAAACCATTGGTGATAGGTATATTGCCTGTATCATCGGGTGTGGTATGTGGTGGACAAAAACGAAAGCCATTACTTAGGACAATATCAATAGTTGGAAACTGCCAATGCAATGCATTTAAAACTAAGGTGTCAATTGGATTTTCTACTACAAAATAGCGATACAATGGAATGGTACTGTAGCCTACAACTGTATTTATATGTTCTTTAAATGCAGCTTCATTATTGGCTAATAAATTTTGTATATTTTTATTTGGCTTAATTTTATTAGATGCTACTTCTAGCAAATCATAATTATCAGCAATTACTTTTCCATCTTGAATAGTTAAATCTAATTTACCAATAAAACTACCAAATGCTCCGGGCTCTACTACTTTTGAATATTTGCATTGTATGGGCTTGCGAACTCTTTCGTGGGTATCGCCTCCTAAAATATAATCGACACCTTGGCACTCTTGCATATTTGCTAATGCTATTTGCTGGGATAAACCTAGATGTGATAATAAAATAATAAAACTACATTGCTCTTGATTTTTTAATACATCTATATAGTGCGCTAAATTTTCCTCTGGCTTTGTATAAAGTATTCCTTTGCTATAATTTGGACTTTGGCGTATGGGTACTAAAGGATCTGTGTAGCCCACAAATCCAATTTTTGCACCTGCTACATTCCAAATTTGATAGGGTTGAAAAATTAATTCGCCTTTATTGCCTTCGCCTAAATCGTGGTACATATTGGCACAAATTTTGGGTGCATTTAAAGAGCCCATTAAAGTTTGCATATTTTTTTTACCAAAAATTACCTCCCAATTACCTGGCAAATAAAGGTTGTAATCCATTGCATTTAATATTGGCACAAATGCTTTGCCAGTAGTTTTTACACTTAGTTCACTGCCTTGAAACATATCGCCAGTATCAATAACAAATGTATTTGGATTTTTCTTTTTTAAACTTTTGAGCATAGTGGCAATATATGCATAGCCTCCTGTTTTTCTAAATACTGCTTTTTCATTTTCCCAAAATAATTCGTCGTGTGGATGTATTTGGCAATGCACATCGGTGGTTTGTAATATGCTAACTACACTAGTTTTGGATACTATATTACCATCGCTATCATACTGTATATTTTCGTTTTCGGTATTGGAATTATTGTCCTTAGCCAAAGATGAGATAGGCGCTAGTAATGCTGAGCCTATACCTAATGCTCCAAATTTTTTTAAGAAATTTCTTCTTTTATTATTTTCCATTTTATTAAAATTTAATTTTCACTTTGTGGAAAATTTGGTTTTATCCATTGCAGCTTTTTGCTTTTTCTTAAATTCTTTTATTGGTTCATAGGGGCCATACTTATGTTGAGTTTCTGTAAATCCATCATCAAAAGAACCAAATGGATGGTCAACTGGCTTTTCACTAATTTTTGGCCAATCTTTGCTTAAATCTTTTGTAGGCCGTGGCTGAGAATTTACAAAAGCTGCAATATCCCAAGCTTCTTCATCGGTTAATTGAGGTTTTTGGTAAGTAGCCCCTTGTGGCATATTGTATTTTATATAACCTGCAAATCTACTCATTCGGTACAACCCTGCTCCGTGGTTGTAAGAATTTTTGCCCCATAAAGGTGGGTAAGTATATTCAATTTTATCGGCTGCTAATAATCCTTCTCCATTGGTTTGATGGCAACTTTGGCATTTAGTGGCATATAAAGTTTTTCCTTTTGTAGGGTCTATAGCTCTATTTAAAAACGCTAAATCGTAAATGCCCGAGCCTTTTGCCTTTTCACCTTTCTTTACATCTTTACCTACAAACTCAATGTAAGTTTTTATGGCTTGCATTTCTTTGCTATTTAATGCCAAAGCTTTACCATTTAAACTTCTTTCAAAACAATCGTTTATGCGTTTGTAAATATCTTCTTCTTGGCCACTTCTTGCTCTATATTTTGGATAAGTACTAAATACAGCACCATAGTTATTGCCCCAAGCTTTTGTGCCTGCATCTAAATGACAGTTTTGGCAATTCATTCCATTAGTGCTAGAAGATATACTTCCTTTTGGCCCTAAATATTTTGCAGTATGTGCTATCAATTCTTGCCCATATAATACTTGTGCTTTAATAGTACTATCCGCAGCAATACTATTGATATCTTTAGCTATCCAAAAAGATGCAGCTTCTTCATTTAATTTATTTTCTGCCTCCCAAATTTTAAATTTTTCTTTCTTTTCAGCTTCTTCAATTTTTTCTTTTTCAGATTTTGTAAACCAGTGTTTAACGTCGGGTTTAAAAATAGCAACTACAACTATTAATATAATTCCAATAAACATTACTGCGATTATGCGGAGTAATCGCTGAATAATGGTTACTAAACCTTCTATTTTTTTATCTTCATTTTGGTCCATTACAAATCCTATTAGTGTGGTAATTTATCTCTTAATAAACCGTACACCCAAGTGCCCATTATTGCAAATAATAAAGTAACCAAAATTACAGTTGCACCACTACCAATTTGTGCAAAAAGTGGTCCTGGGCAAGCTCCCGTAATAGCCCATCCTAGCCCAAAAATTAAGCCTCCTATTATTTGTCCTTTATTAAATTTCTTATCGTGAAATTCTACTTTTTCGCCGTATATAGTTTTAATTTTAAATTTTTTGATTAAAAAAATTGAAATTATACCAACTACAACAGCGCTTCCTATTACGCCATACATATGAAACGATTGTAAACGAAACATTTCTTGTATGCGATACCAACTTATTATTTCGGCTTTTATAAAAACGATACCAAATAATAACCCAACCGCTAAGTATTTTAAATTATAATACCATTTGTGTGTTAATTGACTTTCGTTTACACATATTGTGTCTAAGGAGCGTACCTCGTAATCTGTATTTGTATTTTGCATTGATTGTAGATTTATAAATTTAAGATAAAGGGAAGAATAAAATTTGCCATAATAAAACCACCTAGCATAAAGCAGCAAGTAGCTACTAGCGATGGCCACTGTAAATTAGATAACCCAGAAATGGCGTGACCACTAGTACATCCGCCTGCATAACGGGTGCCAAAGCCTATTAAAAACCCGCCTACAACCATTACTAAAAATCCTCTAATTGTAAATAAGGATGCCCAAGAAAATAATTGTGTTGGCATTAAGCCATCAATTTCGGTAATGCCGTATCCTGCTAATTCTTTAGTTAGATTGGCATTTATTTGAATTGGATTAGGGTTGCTTAATAAATAAAAAGCAATTATGCCACCAAAAAAGATACCTAAAACAAAAAACAAGTTCCATACTTCTTTTTTCCAATCGTATTTAAAAAAATTAATATTGGCAGGTAAGCAAGCAGCACATATGTGTCGTAGGTTAGCGCTAATACCAAAAGTTTTATTACCAAGTAATAGTAATGCTGGCACAGTTAATCCTACTAATGGTCCGGCCACATACCAAGGCCAAGGTTGTTTTATTAATTCTATAATATTCATTTTTATTTTATTTTATTTATTTTATATTTTGCATCGTAATCAATTTCATTTTGTAATGTTTCAATCGCAATAATTTTATCACTTACTATTAAAACCTCATTGAAGGCCGTATTAATTTGTGCATTTTTTACTAATGGAATTTTATTATAAATTTTGGTAATATCCTTTACGCATCCACTGCAAGTAATCCCTTCAAAGCCGTAAAGATTTACAACCACATCATTATTCTTTTTCATTTCGATAAATAATTCTGTATTAGCTCTTTCCACTATCGAATTTGTAGCAGTTTCTATTTGCACTATTTCAAATGCATCTTTAAATAATAATTCATACTCCTTTTTGCTGCCTCCAAATGGAGGACTTACCTCAAAACTTCTATTAAATAATAAACCTATTAAGGAGCCATTTGGTTTTAATAATTGATGCATTGCAAAAACATATTGCAGTCTCATTGTTGGTGGTAATGCACAAAAAAATGTTTGCTCAATAATATAATCATAACTGCCTGAGTGGTCAAAAAAATCACCTAGTATAACTTTAATATGGGTATTGTTATCAAATTTTTTTTGTAGGTTTTTTACTAGGGTTGGGGCAATATCTATTACGGTTATATTTTTAAATCCAAGTTGCAATAAGTATTCGGCTTCGTAAGTATTGCCGCAACCGGGTATTAAAATAGTTGCATTTTTATTAGTAATAGTATCAATATATGTTTTAATTGGTGGCGACACTTTGCCTAAATCCCAACCAATAGTATTGGCAATATATTGATTATCCCAATAGGTTTTGTCTAATGGTCTTTCGCATTGTGTAACGCAACATTGTGTATCTGTCATTACTATTTTACTTTACAAGTTGATTTGCCTATTACAGTATATAATGGACAAAAATTAATTAAACTAGTAAGGGTTAACACTATAGCTACTATGCCTAATGCAATTGCAGTAGTTCCCTCAATAGTTTTAGTAAAGTATAATACTGCAACAATTGCTGCTAGAGCTAAACGAATAATTTTGTCGGTTGACCCAATGTTCTTTTTCATTATTTTATTATTTAAATTGTTGTAATAAAGATACCAATTGATTTGCTTGCTGTACACCACTTTGCCGCCATATAATTTCGCCATTTTTAAATATAATTAACGTTGGCACACCCTGTACTTGATATGCTTGTGCAGCATCGGGGCTTTTGTCTACATCTATTTTAAGAATTATTGCATCGTCACCTATGGTATCTTTTACTTGTTTTAAAATAGGTGACATCATTTTGCAAGGGCCACACCACTCAGCAAAAAAATCTACTAATACAGGTTTGTCACTATTTATTATTTCTTTAAAATTCATATCAAATAGTTTTTTTAAACTCTTTTACAAACATGCCAAATAATAATGCACCCATAACCGCTCCGTATAAGGTACTGTTTAATGGTTTGGATGTAATGGCACATATGCCTGAACTACAGCCAATTTGTAGCCAATAAATATAACCAATTGCAGCTCCTACTATTGCACCAATGAGATACATTATTTTACTATTATACCACCTCTTCATAACTAATATCGGTTGTTGTATCATTGTTTTTTTTGGCAGGTACACCACAGCCAGCTGCACCACAACAAGCTACATTAAATATTGCTGTGGCTGCAAATACAAGACCTAAAATTGCCAATAACCGTTGCTTTGTTTCAAAGGCTTGTGCTATTACCATTATGGAAAATAATAGCCTTATTAAGCGCATAATATTCCAATTATTTAGTATGTTGTATTTCATTGTTTTTTTATTTAATTGCATTAGCTACATCTTGCCAAGTGCCTCCATTAGTTACATTAGTAAAACCATTTTGTTGTAGCATTACTTTTGCTTGTCCACTGCGGTTACCACTTCTACAAAAAACAACGATGTGCTTTTTATTTTTAAATGTACTTAAATTAGTCAGCACACTGCCTAATGGTATGTTTACTGCACCTTTTACTGAGCCTTCTGCTACTTCTGCAGGTTCTCTTACATCTACTAAAAAAGCACCTTCACTTACTATAGTTGCTAATTCATTATTATTATTGTTGCCAAAAAATTTATCTAGAAATCCCATATTATTTTGTTTTAAATTGTCAATTATAAATTCCTTTTTGCCAAGTACCAATCTATCATTTCTAAATCACTTGCTTTTCTTTCGGCAAGTGCCGCAATTGTTTTTGGGGCAGGCACAATTACTTTATCGCCAATATTCCAATTTAGAGGCATTGCACATTTATTTTCATCAGATGTTTGCAAAGCAATTAATGTACGTTTTATTTCTTCCATATTTCTCCCTATGTTTAAGGGATAGTACATTATTAGTCTAATTTTTCCATTGGGGTCTATAATAAACACAGCTCTTACTGCTGCCGTTTCACTTTCACCTGGTTGCAACATTCCATAAAGCTTTGCTATTTTCATATCTATATCGGCTATAATAGGAAACTCAAACAATACGCCTGTTTTTTCTTGTACAGCATTTACCCAAGCAATGTGAGAATGTATGCTATCAATACTAAGCCCAATTAATTTGGTATTATGCTTCGCAAAAAAATCTTTTTCTAAAGCAAATCCTGTCATTTCAGTTGTACATACAGGTGTAAAATCTGCTGGATGACTAAAAAGTATAACCCAATTATCTTTATTGTATTCTGATAATTTTAATAGCCCTATTGTAGTAACCACCTCAAAATCAGGTGCAATATCACCAATTCTTGGCATTGTATTTATAATTGTATTTTCCATTATTTTTTTAATTTACTGTTGTTAATTTACTCTGGCAAACAAAATCTGTTTTAGGTACAGTTGTTTCTGCAATAGCCTTAAAGCCTCCTTCAATTTCTGTAAAGTTTCTATACCCCCTTGCTTGTAAAATACTTGCAGCTATCATACTTCTGTACCCACCTGCACAGTGCATATAGAAATGCTCATCAGGATTAATATCTTTTACCCAATCATTTATTTCTGCTAATGGTCGGCTATAAGCTTCATCAATATGCTCAGCAGTATATTCGCTTTGCTTGCGTACATCTACTACTTTACTTTTGCCAATTTTTATTTCGGCTGCAAATTGCTCGGCTGTAATTCTATTTACAGTATCTATTTCTTTGCCTGCAGTTGCCCAAGCATTAAAACCGCCTTGCAAATGCCCAATAATATTATCGAAACCAACTCTTGTTAAACGAGTAACGGTTTCTTCTTCTTGCCCTAATTCTGTTACTAAAACTATAGCTTGTTTTACATCGCCTATCATTGCGCCAACCCAAGGTGCAAAATCGCCATTAATACCAATGTTGATGGACTGCGGTACAAATCCTTTATAAAAATCTGTGTTGCTCCTAGTATCTAGAATTAATGCGCCAGTTACTTCAGCTGCTATTTCAAATTCGTCAACACTTAATGCTTTCATACCATTATTAAAAACTGTTTCAAAACTTTCGTAACCATTTTTATTCATAGCTACATTCATTCCAAAATATGCTGGAGGCGGCAAAAGCCCATCGGTAACCTCATTTACAAATTCTGCTTCAGTCATATTTGCTCTAAGTGCATAGTTTAATTCTTTTTGAATACCAATAGTTGATGTAGTTTCTGTACTCATATTTTTTCCACAAGCACTTCCTGCACCGTGTGCAGGATACACAATTACATTATCTGGCAAAGTCATTACTTTATCTCTTAATGAATGATAAAGAATAGCTGCCAATTGGTCTTGCGTCATTGATGCAGCTTTTTGTGCCAAGTCTGGGCGGCCTACATCACCAATAAATAATGTATCTCCACTAAATAAAGAATGCTCTACGCCATTTTCGTCTATCAATAAAAAACAAGTGCTTTCCATTGTATGACCTGGAGTGTGTAATACTTTTATTTTAATATCTCCTACTTCAAATATTTGCCCATCGGTTGCAGATATACATTCAAAAGCACAAATGGCATTAGGACCATAAACGATTGGTGCATTTGTAGTTTTGCTTAAGTCTACGTGTCCACTTACAAAATCAGCGTGAAAATGGGTTTCAAAAATATATTTCAATTTTACACCATCTCTTGTTAACCTATCTAAATAGGGTTGTGTTTCACGAAGTGGATCTATAATTGCAGCTTCGCCATTACTAGTTATGTAATATGCGCCTTGTGCTAGGCATCCTGTATAAATTTGTTCTATTGTCATTTTTTTTAATTTTTATTTATAATGTAAAATTACTGTTGTTTTATTGTTTAGTTTGTGACTATTGTTACACTTAAAAAAAATTATTTTTTTAAGTGGCCATATCACTTTTAAAAGTGAAAGTTTACGATTACATTTATGTTACTCATATTTACTTTATTAAAAACGTTTTTTGCAGATAAATTTTCGTTGCTACTATTCCATTTATGTGCATATAATAGTTGAACATCAAACCCTTCTAATCCTCCTTTAAATTCGTACCTTATGTCTGCATTAAATTGTGTATAGCTAGGCATACCATATTTATTTAACCGATAGTTTGTTACTAAGGGCAAATCGTAATATCCTATGCCCAAACTACTTTTTAAATGCCACGTAGGTTTGGCATAATTTATTTTTATTACATAGGCATTTAAATCGCCTAAGCCTTCATTTCTTTCTCTTGGTAAAAAAGTATAAAAGGCTTCTCTTCCCCATTCTCTTGGCATTAAGTATCTACCTTGTTTTGTTATTCTGTTATAATTTATACTTGCATCTGTATTGTTTTTGGACACGCCAATTTTTACTCCAATTGTTAGCGACTTAGCATTTTTATCAAAATAGGTTTTGCTTGCATCTAAGTTACCGCCATTGTTTATTGCATTTTGGTAAATGCTTTGCAGTCCAGCATTTAAGGCTATTTTATTGGCAAATTTTATTTTGTAATCCACTTGCAACATTGTAGTGTTAAAAATATTTTCTACGTATTGATTCCATATTTGTATAGATACATTTTTTATACTTTTATTGGTGCCTCCAATAGAAAACAAACCTTTACTTTCTAAGTTATTGGTGTAATTAGATTTTGTACCATTGGTATTTACCCCTGATGAATAAATACCTATTGATTCGGCAATACCATAATACTCTAGAGTGCTTCTTGGAGATATTTTATATAGATAGCCTCCTTCTATTTTTGTATTTTTGATTTCATTTATTTCTACCCAAAAGCCTTCTACTTCAGTAGGCCGCATACGGCCATCTTGCAAATTTACGAATGGTGTATTTACTAATTGCTTACCAATAGTAAATTGAGATTTTTTGTAATTATACTTTAAATATAATTCTTCTAGCCTATCAATATTTTTTTTGTTACTTGGATTTTCAATGTCAAAAAGGGCTATTTCATATCTATTTTTTTGGTTTGTGGTAGTATCAGCAATTGTTAAATTACTAGAGCCAATATTAAAAATATAAAACCCACTAACGCCAAATTGAAAATGATGAAATGATGCAGTTTCAAATTTTAGCCCTCCGCCTAGTGCATTAGCATAATAATCTGTAAGGTTTTTTTTGTTATTAGTAGCCATTAAAAAATAACGAAAGTGCCCACTAAAATGTCCCTTTTTAAATGCTTGCAATAAAGATGTGGTATCGTTAGGCTTGGTTTGATTAATACCTTTCCAAGTGGCTGGTTTATCTGAAACTTCTTGGTGTTGTGCAATAGAATTTGTAGATGCAAGTAGAAGTAACCCGATAAGTAAGTTAATTTTAAACACTATATCTCTTATTTTTTTGCAAAGGTGGGTAATAACAAATGGTATAATGGTGACAAAGGTTACAAAAACTTAAAGAGCTTTTATTTACTATAAAACTACTACTGTGTACTCAAGCTACTTTACACTATCAATATAATATACTTATTCAATAATTATTTTTTGTGTAGCTTTTTCGTAAGTGGTTTCTAATGTAATTAAATAAATTCCTCCATTGCTTAGTTTTTTAATTCTTTTAGAATAATTATTTTCTCCTATTTGTAAGTTTGTAAGAACTTTTTGCTCTATTAATTTTCCACTCGCTTCTGTAATTGTAAGTTTTACATTACTATTGCGCTTAAGATTAAATTTTACAATAAAATATCCTTTATTAGGATTTGGGTATACTTGTATTTTTAATGTTCCATTACTTTGTGTATTTAATACATGAATACCAACCATAGATTTTTTTATTATATAAACTTTAAATAGTTGAATACTTGCACTACTTTGTGAACCAGTATATGTAAAAAAAATATTAGCTGCAGTGCTACTTATACCTCCATATATGTAACCAACTAAAGTGGAGTCAGCGGTAAAATCATCTAATTTATATACTTCGTTATTATAATGTGGCACTGAATTTATTGGAATAAATTCAGAACCAGCTCCCAACAATGCAGGCATTTCTATAGGCAATTTATATTCAGCCATTATGCCACTTGCATCTCTTGTAACTCGGGCAATGGTTTTTACAAATGGAACATTATTGTCTTGAACCAATATTCCAGAGTTTTCATAATATTGAGCAATACCACCAAAAAACACCGTGTGCATTTCATTATTAGTGGCACTATATAAAGGAATATGAGCACAGTGGTAATGGTTGTAGTATTGAGAAAAGGCATTGTTAACTGTATGCCCTGTGCTGTCTATATTTACACAATTTAGAAAAGGTAAATCAACACCCACTTGAAATACTCCTGAAAATGCGGTTAATCCTTCTTGTCCTGTAGGCATTATTTGTGGAACAACATTATAATCTCTTCTATGCAAATTTGAAGCATCTACTATTGCAGGTAGATGTGTGACAGATAACGTTACGCCATTATCAGAGATTGTAAATTTCCTGCTTGCATTTGTATATACCTGAATAAAACCTGGTCCATGTGTTGGTCCAATAGGATTATATCTACCTGTAAATTTTTGTCCCCCTGTAAGATAAAATGTGTTATAGATTTTATTGAGGTATCCACCAGTTACTGCAAACATTGTATCTGATATCTGTCTAAAATATGATGTAAAAGATGTTGCGTTGATTACTGCATTTATAACATCGGGAACTTTAACGGCACTAAGATTTGGGAAGGTAGTATGGTCAGCAGAAGTGTTGCTATAGCCGTAGCCACCTGCCAAGTATAAATAATCTCCTTCTTGAAAAAATTCCATATTGGTTGCACTTAATTGTTCTTGCAAACCAATTGGAAGTGATGATAATGGAGCCGTCCATTTTTGTTGTGCAACTGGGTCAACAACTATTAATTGATTGTTGTGTCCAGCCACATCAAATGCAGCAAAGGGTTGTCTGCGGTGCAAGCCATCTAATCTTCCGCCAATAATTAACCACTTGCCATTGTGTTGACCCCAAGCGTAAGATTGTAATCCACCTAATCCACTTATATTCATTGGTTCAATTGCGATTTGAAAGGGTGCTGTTTGAGCATTGCCTTGTGAGGTGAAAGCAATTAATAGTATTGCTAAAATTTTAATTCTGTTAATCATCTATTTGTTTTTTATTAATGTTAAAACCGACTGTATCATATTGTCACCGTTTCTAATAATGTCAAATTGAAAGTTTGCAACTCTCCATTTAAACATTTGTAGTCTAAAAGTTCCTATCACTATATGCGTCAATTCATCAGATGTTATCGAATTTGTAAATACTTTCTTTTGTTGTCCTTCCAAAATAATGGGCATTAAGTGTTTCATTTTAACTCCCATTATTTTCAATATTGTTTCGTTAATGCGTTGACTTTCTTCCATCAGTCCGTCAGAAAATACCGCTACTACAAAGTGTGGGTTCTTTTTAAAAAATGAAAACTGATTTTGAAACAGCATTGTGAATTTTTCTTCGGGTGATTGTTCACTGGAAATTGCATTAGTATAGCGTTCATCCATACTATTAGCAAGGTATTCGAGTAAAGCAATAATTAATTCTTCCTTACTTGTAAAGTGTCTGTATATAGCACTTTCCGAAAACTTCATTTCCTTTGCAAGGTTCTTAACTGTTAAGCCACCTACTCCCGATGCAGTCAATATTTTTCCTGCTGCTTCTATAATTTCAAGTTGTCTGTTTGAAATTGCTGTTGTCATTTATTTTTAATTTATAGTTTTCATTTTTAGAAATGCAACTCCTAACCATATCACAGAAGCCGTCATTGCAATTGCTCCAATTAATACAAAAGCAGGAGGCAAACCAAAATACACCTCTGTTAATATTCCTATTGGCATTAATAAGCCTGTAAGTGCCAACCAAGAAATGGCTTTCACGTTTTGGAGCTTGTCTCTGAAATGTAGAAGCAAATATCCAATTAGTATGTTTAGAAAGGCAAACAAGTTCCCGTGAACGTGAGCCAGTCTGCTTTCAAAATGTTTTCCGATACTGTATGAGTTTACCCATTCTTCTTTACCCGGAGCAAAGTCACGGAGATAAATAAGTAGAAAGCCGTAAGCCATAAAAAGCCCCATTGTCAGGAACCCAATTGCGATATTGTTTTTGCCGTTCATAATTTTTAAGTTTAAAAGTTAGTGAGTATTCACTCTATAAAGGTGTAAATTTTTATTTAAGTAAATTGTGACATTGATCACAAAAAAAAATTCCTTGGCGCTTTACAGACAAGGAATTAACTTAGGTTTGGGGAATTTCTGGATATTTTAAGCTTTACCCGATAATATTTTATTCCAATATAACCACGGTAATACTTTTGTTTTTAGTATCCACATTGCCCAATTGGGTTTTGCTTGGTTTATTGGAAAGGTCATCTTTGGTTTATTTGTATAATCAAATTCTGCCAACATTAATTTACCGTATTGTGTAGGAATTGGGCAAGCACTATATCCATCATACTCAGCTTTAGGTAGTTGCATAGCAATTACTGCAAGTAGGTTTGCCACTACTACAGGTACTTGTTTGCGAATGGCTGCACCTGTTTTACTGCAAGGTGCATTTGAACAATCGCCTAACGAAAATATATTTGCAAAACGAGTATGCTGCATTGTGTTTTTATTAATTTCTACATATCCGTAAGGATTTGCAGCATCTGCCAAAGGACTATTTTTTATAAAATCGGGAGCAGATTGGGGAGGTACAGAATGGCAAATATCAAACTTCATTTCTTTGCGTTCTTCTATACCATCTTTATTTTTTTCAAGATAATAAACTGTTTTAGTAGCACTATCTATTTCATTTACATTTACACCAAAATGTACTTTTATATTTCCTCGTTTTATTACATCATTTAAAGTGGCTGCATATTCTGGCACGCCAAATATGATACTAGCGCCTGATAGGTAATGCACATTACATTTATCCAAAATGCCTTGCTTACGCCAATAATCCACCGCTAAATACATTATTTTATGTGGTGCGCCACCACATTTAATAGGCGTTGTGGGATTTGTAAACACGGCAGTACCTCCTTTAAAATTTTTAATCATTTCCCAAGTGTAAGGGGCTGAATTAAAATCGTAGTTGCTACTTATACAATTTTTGCCAATGTTTTCTTTAAGGCCTTTTACTTTTTGCCAATCTAATTGTATGCCTGGGCAAACAATTAAATAATCATACTTGTACTGTGTACCTGTATTTGTAACCAAAGCATTTTCGGCTGGTTTAAATTCAGTAACGGCTTCTTTAATCCAAGTAGTATTTTTAGGAATAAAGTCGGCTTCGTTTTTTTCTGTTTTTGCAATATCAAAAATACCTGCGCCAACTAATGTCCAAGCTGGTTGGTAGTAATGTTTACTAGATGGGTCAATAATACCAATTTTTAAACTACTGTCTTTCTTAAGTAATTGTGCAGCAGTTGCAAGTCCTGCATTACCGCCCCCTACAATTAAAATTTGATAATGATTTTTCATATGTACAATTGTTTTATTATTATAACATTGTAAATATTATATATTTTATTAAGAAAGACTGTGACTATTGTTACATAAACTAAAAATGTGTAACTCTATTGCTGAGTTGCGTTAGGGAGAAAAACAGAAATTCCTGTCTGCCGACAGGCAGGCTTTTTTGTGAGGAACGAGCAAAAAAGACCTGCCTTCGCCGGTAGGCAGGTTGTAGTGAATAGCCCGACCCGATAGGGTAATGCCCAAATTAAATTTTATTTAAAAAATAATTCTTTTGCAATAATATAAATTCCCATTACCAAAACAAACCAACCAAATGCAGGTTTCAGTTTGGCTCCATCTATTTTTTTAGATAATGCTGTGCCTATAAAAATACCTACAATAGCAAAGCTTGTTACAGTTAATATTAATTGCCAATTGGGAGGCAAAGTTTCTCCGCCCTCTCCAAAGAAACCTATTAATGATTTTGCTGCAATAATAACAAGCGATGTTCCTACGGCTTCTTTCATTGGCAATTTGGATAGTATAACTAATGCAGGTATAATTAAAAAACCACCCCCTGCACCAACTAAGCCGGTTAGTATTCCTACTATTGAACCTTCTATTAGTATTAAGGGATAATTAAATTTTTGTTTTTCTTCTATTTCTTCTGTTTTCTTTGATTTTTTAATCATACTATAGGATGCTGCTATCATTAATATAGCAAACAAGAGCATCATTAATATGCTTTTTGTAATTACAAATGTGCCAATAGTAAAAACTTCTTTAGGAATAGCAGGAACTATATAAGCTCTTGTAAGAAAAACGGCAATAATGGATGGAATACCAAAAACAATGGCTGTTTTTATATTTACTAAATTTTTTCTAAAGTATTGAACAGAGCCAACAGCGCTTGTAGCTCCTACTATAAAAAGGGAATAACTTGTAGCTGCTACAGCATCTACCCCTAATAAATAAACTAGTACTGGCACGGTAAGTATGCTGCCGCCGCCACCAATTAAACCTAAAGCTATTCCAATTAATATTGAAGCTATGTATCCTATGTATTCCATTGTATTAAAAATTTAATTACAAAAGTGCTTTAATTCTTATTAAAGGTTGGTAACATTTATCACACAGTGTTATATTAAAATTGTAATGTGACTTCTATGCATTATTATTAAATTCCTTTGTTCCATTTTTTTTAATAGTCGTGAAATTACTTCTCGACTGGTATTTAAATCATTAGCTATTTCTTGATGCGATACTTTAATGTCATTACAACCACAAGATTGTTGTTCTTTTTTTAAATAAAATTGTAAGCGTTCATCCATTGCTCTAAAGGCAATATTATCTATTACAACTAAAACTTCTTCAAACCTATTTCGGTAAGTATCTATTACAAATTCATACCAACTGCGATGCTGCATCATCCATTTATCCATAAGGGCTAAAGGCACCATTAATAATTCTGCATCTTCCACAACCTTTGCAGTAATTTGGCTAGTTTCTTGTTTGGTAGCACATATCATACTAATAGCACAGGCTTGCCCTGGTTGCAAGTAATACATAAAAAATTCGCCACCGTCTTCGCCTTCACGATAAATTTTTATTTTCCCTTTTATTATAAGAATAGTATGTTTTATATACTGCCCAGAACGCATAAGCACCTCGCCTTCTTTAAAATTTTTTATTACGGCATTTGTGTTTATTTCGTTTACCAATTCGTTGCTAAACGATGGAAAGTGTTGTTGAATAGTTTGCATATTATTTATTTTATAAACCCCTCAAATTTTTTCGCCCAATTCTGACAGGCTTTCGACATCAAAATGTGGCTATATTTCGACTGCCATTTTGCAAGTAAAGTGATTTATATATTTTTAAATCGTTTATTTATTTACCAATGCAAAATTTTCCAAAGATGGTTCCTAGTATATCTTTATCATGCTCAACATTACCCGTAAGCGAAGCTATATGGCTTAATGCTTTTTTAATATCAACACTAATTAAATCGCCACTTAAATTATTGGCTAAACCGTTACTTATTTCTTGTAAGGATTGTAAGGCATTATTTAATTCGTTATAATGCCTTGCATTCGTAATTATAGTGCCTTCATTTGTAATTTTATCAATGCTTGAGGTCGTAATAATTTGCGTTACCAATTTATCTACATGCAACTTATTTTTTGCAGAAATAGCTAGGGTATTTACCTTGGTAAGTGTTGCAACAGCTTCTTCAATATCGTAGCCATCGCAACTACTTATTGCATCAATTTTATTTAATACAATAATGCAATTTTGATCGGCTCTTAACTCTAACGATTTATATTGTAGTATTATATCTTCTACTTTTTCGGAAATATCAACTACTAATAAAACTATTTGAGCTTCGCTAATTTTTTGTTTTGCTTTTTCTACTCCAATTTTTTCAATTTCATCGTTGGTTTGGCGTAAACCTGCAGTATCAATAAATCTAAAATTTACCCCAGCTAATTGTATAGTGTCTTCAATGGTATCTCTTGTAGTACCTGCAATAGCGCTTACAATAGCTCTATCTTCATTTAGCAAGGCGTTTAATAAAGTAGATTTACCTGAGTTTGGTTTACCTACAATAGCAACGGGTATTCCATTTTTTATGGCATTACCAATTTTAAAAGAGTGTAAAAGTGGTTCAACTTCTTTTTGTATGCTTAAAATATTTTGTTGCAAACTTTTTCTATCTACAAATTCAACATCTTCTTCCGAAAAATCTAATTCTAATTCTATTAAAGCAGCAAAATTTATTAATTCTTCTCTTAAATGTTGCAACTGATTAGCAAAGCCACCACGTAACTGGTTTAATGCAATTTGCTTTGCTTTTTGTGAGTTTGATGCTATTATGTCTGCAACCGCTTCTGCTTGTGTTAAATCTAATTTTCCATTTAAAAAAGCTCGTTGTGTAAACTCCCCTGCCTTTGCAATTCTTGCACCTTTTTCTACACAAGCATTAATAATTTGCTGTTGTACAAATGGGCTACCATGGCAACTAATTTCCACTACATCTTCTCCTGTATAACTTTTAGGATTTTTAAATAATGAAATTAACACCTCATCTAAAACAACATCGTTATCTTTTAACATACCTACATGTAAGGTGTGTGTTGGTTGTGTCGCTAAATCTTTACTAGGAAATAATTTATTAGTAATTGTTATAGCCTGTGCTCCACTTAAACGTATTACACCAATAGCGCCAACGCCTTGTGCTGTTGCTAATGCTACAATGGTATCATCCCATCCTAATAAATGATTTTGCATGGTGCAAAGGTAATGTTTACCGCAGAGATGCAAAGACGCAGAGGGTTATTTTGTTTTAATTTTTAATACCTTGCTTAAATATAATAATACTACTCACTACTCACTACTCACTACTCACTACTCACTACTCACTACTCACTACTCACTACTTCACATCATCTATATAATATTTCTTTATTCCGTTAATAGTAACTTCATCTGTAATATCTACAAAATTTTGAAACGTAGATGTTGGCAATGGCTTTATAATTAAAACCATTTCATCTCCATTGCCTCTAACATTTTTTACATCTTTCTTTTTTTCTATTAAAATTTTACGTATCCCCTCTTCAGAAAAATTCGTTTCCTTTAGTATTGCCGTCTTTTCCTCTCCTTCAAAATATTTTATGGTATTGTTTTTATCTAATAAAACGGTTAATACACATGAATTACAAATTAGATCGTTGATGGTAGAATCTTTATCGTTTGGCACTACAACCTTCATTACTGTTGGCTTTGCCATGGTTGTTGTAAAAACGAAAAAAGTAATCAATAAAAAGCCTAAATCTACCATTGGAGTTAAGTCAACTTTGGTGCTTTTTTTAACAAGGCGCTTTACTCCTGTTTGTTTTGAGGTTGTGTTTGTTGTAATCTCTGCCATAGTAGTAAGTTTTTACTAAGATGAGTAGAGTACATTTTTCCACAAATAAATTATTTCTATTCGATTTTATTCTTACTAAACAACTGCAATATAACTCCAATAAAAATAACCAATAACGCTCCTATTACATTTAACCATAGGAAAGAAACAACTTCTAAATTATAGATGGCAATTACTAAAATTTCGGAAAGAATAGCAGCAATAAAAGTTGCATTAGCCTTAACTTTTTTAGCAAAAAAAGCAATTAAAAAAATGCCTAAAATAACGCCATAAAATAAGGAGCCTAAAATATTTACCGTTTCAATTAAGCTAGTACCAATATTGGTGGCAAACATAGCAACAACTATGCAAAATAAGCCCCAGCCTAGTGTGTACCATTTTGCTGTTTTATAACTTTGCTCCTCAGATAAGTTTTTATTAAAGAATTGTTGATGAAAGTCTACCACTGTACAAGCCGCTAAAGAGTTTAAAGCTGCTGCTATGCTTCCCCAAGCCGATAAAAATAAAATTGCAATAAATAATCCAATTAAACCCTTTGGCAAATAGTCCATGGCAAAGCGTAAAAAAACAAAATTGGTATCACTAACATCTTCGTTAGGCAACGCTTTTTTTAAAATAGCTTTATATTCTTCTCTGTTTTTATTTGCAGCCTCAATATTATTTTCTTGTAAATAAAGGGTATACTTTTTTTCTTTTGCTATTAGTTCATCTTTGTAACTAGTGGCAAAAGCTTTTTCTTTCTTTACATTATCAAAATAAATAGGTGCTTTGTTATTTATGTAAAATAAAAATGTAAAAACCCCCAACATTAAAATAATATACTGCATCGGAATTTTTACTAAGCCATTTAAGAGTAAACCTCTTTTACTTTCTTTTGTACTTTTTGCTGTAATATATCTACCCACTTGACTATGATCTGTTCCAAAATAACTGAGTGCTAAAAAAAAGCCTCCTATAATTCCACTAAAAATATTGTACTTATCGTTCCAATTAAAACCTTTATCGGTAAAGCCTGTAGTTATGGTATTCATTTTTCCATATGTAGCTGCTTGCTTTAGGGCTTGCGCTACTGTTTGCCCATCTGGCAATAATTTTATGACAGAATAGATAATTAAACCCAGCGTTGTAAACACCAATAACATTTGAATTTTTTGGGTATGTGCTACTGCTTTTGCACCACCAGTTACGGTGTAAATAATTAAAAAACCACCCATTAAAATATTGGTTATGTAAATATTCCAACCAAACAGTGTGCTTAACACAATAGCCGGTGCATACACACTTATGCCTGTACTTAAACCCCTACTTACTAAAAATAAAAACGAGGTAAGTGTTCTTGTTTTTACATCAAATCTATTTTGTAAAAATTCGTAGGCTGTTGTAATTTTTAATTTGTTGAAAGCTGGTACAAATACAAAAGCTATAACTAGCATGGCTAAAGGCAAACCAAAATAATATTGTACAAAACGCATTCCATCGCTATAAGCTTGGCCTGGCCCAGTTAAAAAAGTAATAGCGCTTGCTTGCGTACCCATTATACCTAGCAAAATAATGTACCAAGGCATTTGCCTATTGCCTAAAAAATAACCATCTAAATTTTTTGTTGTACGGCTTTTGTAAACACCATACGCAATGATGCCAGTTAGGATTGTGATTAATATAAACCAGTCGAGTGAGCTCAATTAGTTATGAGTTATGAATTATGAGTGATAAATTATGTTACAATTAATT
This sequence comes from Bacteroidota bacterium, assembly GCA_031377245.1. Lineage (GTDB taxonomy): Bacteria > Bacteroidota > Bacteroidia > Chitinophagales > Chitinophagaceae > Ferruginibacter. The sequence goes on along the minus strand of JANMEU010000024.1, from coordinate 36,711 downwards.
TTTCTGTTTAAAAACCACTTTGCTTTTAGGTAATGGTACATTTGGCTTTTTTGTTGTAGGCTTTTCAATTTCTGGTGTTTGCTTTGAAGCTAGTAAATTAGCCAACAACCTATAAGCACCAGGCACACCTGCAGGCAATTGCCTAAATAAAGCCAGGCCAGTGTATACAAATTTACCTTTGCCATAATCGGCTACAATTAAACTACCATCTTGCTCTTGCGCCTCTCCAAAATCTTTAAAACCTATAATGCGTTTATAATTACTATCAATTTTTTCGGCATTGTAAATACTTCTTTCTTGTATCCAACCTTCAAAATCATTTTCAGTTATTTTATTAGGATAATTTAATGCAGGATGATTAGGCTGTAAAAAATTTACTTTAGCTTCTTCGTCTGTAACTCTATTTCTACTTATGGTAAATGGATAAGGCGAAATTTTTGCTTTTACTGGTCCAATTTGATTGCTAGTATTATATTGCGTAAGCATTATGCCACCATCTTTTACATATTGCATCAGCACATCATATACGTTATTCATCCACTCATTAGTGTTGTATGTTCTTACACCAGTAACAATGGCATCAAACTGTTTTAAATTATTTGTATTAATATCACTTTCTTTTAATAAGGTTACTTTATATCCCATTTGCTCTAATGCTTGTGGTACTTTATCGCCTGCACCAACAATGTAGCCAATGTTTGAGCCTGTAGTTTTTAAATCAATATTAATTAATTTAATGGCATCATAAAATTGATAACTAATTAATGGAATATGATCGTATTTAATTTCATTTTGAGTTGTCGAAATTTCTTTGTTGAATCTTTTAGAGGTAATAGATGGAAATAAGGAAGAAGATTCATTCATTTTTAATTTTGGATTAGCTAAGGCAACTTCAATTCTTTTTTTATCATTTAGCTTAAAACTAAACGTACTATCAAAAATATTTTTTTCAACACCGTTAGCTGCATATTCTATTTTAATGCTATCTGTAATTTGCAAATTCGATTGTACCTCTATCTTTATTTCTTTATTTGTTAAAGGATTATTTGTGTTAAAAATTACTAATTGAGGTGTTGCATTTACAAAATAAAAAGGCACCACATTCACCGGTTGAAAAATTTCTCCCTTTACCGGATCTGTATATTTATAGCGAATAGGTTTTGTAAATGTAAATTCTTTTCCTTCTATCATCATACTAAAATCTACAGTCATAGGTTCGTTTTCGGCTTTCCCAATAAGTGTTTGATCAGCAATATTAAAACTACCCTTATCCATAGCATCTACCAGCCAATAAGGCTGTGTAAGTTTTGTAGTAGGCTGTATATATTGGCTGTATGTTTTTACTCTATTTTCATTTTTCTTTAATTGATCAAAAATTAAAAACTCTTCATCAATTTTAACATCGGCACTTTGTATGCTATCGCCTCTTCTGTTATTTACCACAAAATTTAACTTTAAACTATCGCCTTGTACTGCATAGGGTGTAGTTGTTGTAGCTTCCATAAACAAGCCTGCACATTGCTCTATACAATTTTTTAGTTCGGAAAGTTTTATTTTTTTCCAGTGATCTAATTTTACTTCTTTTTCTATTAAAGAATATAAACTCACTAAATTTTTAATTGATTTTTCTGGATTTACTGTTGAATAGGTTTCAGCTATTTTATCTATTTGATCTTTTATATTTTGAGGCAGTGCATTGGGCATTTGTATTCCAAACGTCTTTACCCAGTCCGTTTCTATTCCATCAAACAAATCATTTACAGGAGCTATCCCTTTTATTGTTTTAAAATACTCAATACTTGTTCCTCTTTGGCTTGGCACTCCAAATCCTTGGCTTTTATGCTGGCTTCTACTTTGTGCGGCCATTTCGCCATAACTTTTACCCATTAAAGGATTATATACCCCAACATCTATTTTAAATTGATCATCACGTTGTGTATTTGCGCTTCCAAAATTAAAGGTATTCCAAAGTAATCTTTTGGCTTGCCATGTGGTTACATATTTTAATTGCTCAGGAAATTTTGTTGGATCGGCAGCTGCATCAAAGGCTTGTTCTGCTAAAATACCACTAGCGGTATGGTGTCCATGTCCGCCCTCACCAGTTGTGGGAAAACGAGCTATAATAACATCTGGTTTAAACGTTCGTATAACCCAAACCACATCGCTTAAAATTTTATTTTGCCCCCAAGTTTTAAACGTTTCTTCTGGGCTTTTGCTATATCCAAAATCATATGCCCTAGTAAAAAATTGTTCTGCGCCATCAACTCTTCTTGCAGCTAATAATTCTTGCGTTCTAATTAAACCTAAATCAATCCCTTGCTCATCGCCAATTAAATTTTGTCCGCCATCACCTCTTGTTAAACTTAAATAGCCTGTACGGTATAATTTTTCATTGGCTAAATATCCTAACAGCCTTGTATTTTCATCATCGGGGTGTGCAGCAATATATAATACAGAGCCAAGTACATTTAGCTTTTTTATATTTTGTAAAATTTCTGATGATGTGTAGGATTTGGGGGGTTGCGAAAACCCTGAAGAAATAAAACAAAAAGACACCATTAAACTTACTACTATTTTTTTCATTCTAAATTTTAAATTCATAATTCATAATTCTTTACTGCCCTACTAAAAAAACTGCATTACTCAACAATAGTTTTCCATTTTCCCAAAAGCTCCTAAAAACAGGATTATCGGCAAAGTAAACAACTGTGCCGCTGCCCATTTGTTGTACAGCCATTACAGTACCATCTTTAATCTTATCTTTTAGCTTACTACCCACAAATCCGGCTACTTGATTTTCATTTTTTATAATACCCACATTCCAGCCATCTTTCGTAAAGTCGTATACTCTATCGTTTTGCTTTAGCGTAAAATACGGATTGGTATATCCAAAAGCTAATGGATGTGTTTCATCTAACTCTACCTTATAAATAGCACCAGGGATATTTCCAGAAACCCCATCTCTATCTCTGTTTTCGTACTTTTTTACATCGGCATAAACATTTTTATCATCTTTCTTTTCTTCATCTGCCTTTTTTAATTTAATTCCCCACTCGTTATTGGCCATTTGCGAAACAGCGTTGTCTATGGCAATTATCTTTCCTCCTTGTTTAACCCAATTTTTTATATCGACGCTTGCATCTTTATCACTTAAAAATTTATACCTGCCATTGGGTAAAATAAGTACGTCAATATTTTTAAGGTTAGCATAAGCTAATTCCTCATTATTAATAAGCGTAATAGGGTAATTTAATTGCTGCTCAAAAAAGTGCCAAATTTCTCCAGCCGCATTTTCATCAACACCTTTGCCAGTAAGCAATACAACATGTTGTTTTTTTAACAAATGAATTTTATCAGAGCCAAAATCAAACCCTTTACTTACCATTCCGCCTTTTAAATTATGCAACTGAATGTTATTTTCATTGGCAAATTGCAAAATGCTATTCATATTATTTTTTGAAGAAGGCAATATAATTATGGTCCCTCTGCCAAAGCGTTTCCCATTCATTTCAAACCCTTGCTCGGCATATTTTACTTGATAATTTTTTTGCAATAATTTTCCAACAAAGCTTGCGTTGGCCATATTGCCCCACTCTATGGCATATCCATAAGTTGTTGTTGTATTAAGTGGTTTAGCATCTGCAAAATTTACCCCACCAGTAATTTCATTTTTTAGTGCAAATGCATTTAATCCGTAAACATAAGGCAAACTCCAAGCCGTAATATCGTACGTTGCACTATCGGGTAATTTGCTTTGTGGCTCAAATAAAACTTTTACCATAGCAGATTTTGGTTGACGACTTGGAATAATTACATCTCCATCATTTAAAGTAAAACTGCCCTCTTTACCCGAGTAATAATTGTACCCAGCTAAGGAAATATTTTTATCATTTAAATTTCTAGTATAGTTTATGTCATTATTTTCTAACAACGCTATAAGTGCATTTATTTTATTGGTACCATCTTTACGCACAACAAATGTTTTATACTCACTATATCCGGTAGTTGTTGCTTTTGTAAAATAATTTTGAAACTCACTTATTAATTTAGTTTGATATACACTTGCCATTTCAATAGTACTCATACTGGTAGTAAAATGGTGTGCAATTCTATCATTTAAGGTAAGCGTATCACCATCATTTTTTACAACAGCTAATCCACCACTACTATGCCCTGCTTGTTCGTAGGTCATTCCAATTGCTCCATTAAAAGTTGGGTAAGTATCGCCGTAGGATGGATAAAACAAATCGAAAATTTCTTTAGTAAAATACAACCAACCATTTGCATCAAAATATTTTGCATGGTTTTTACCTATCGTTGTTTGAAAATCTCTTTGCCATGGCGTAATTACCTCATGAAAAGGCTCTGCCGCTGGGGCAAAATAATAGGGATTATTAATTCCTTGTTCATGAAAATCGCAATGAATTTGTGGCATCCATTCGTTATATTTTTTTAATCGCTGTTTTGTTTCTATTTGTGTTTGCCAAGCCCAATCTCTATTCAAATCAAAATTATAATGATTGGTTCTTCCTCCTGGCCAAGGCTCACTGTGCTCTCTACCGTCAACATTAGCATCTACTGTTTTACCTACTACACTATTGTACCAGTTAACATATCTATCTCTACCATCCGGATTAAGGCAAGGGTCAATAATTACTATTGTATTCTCTAACCATTTTTGAGTAGCTAAATTTTTTGTATTTGTTAATTCATATAAAACCTTCATGGCCACCTCGCTACTGCTTGTTTCGTTACCATGCACATTATAGCTAAGCCATACAATTGCTGGAGCATTTGTGGTAAGTACATTTCCCTTTTCAATACCTGCTAAGCGTAAATTATTTTTTCGTATCTCCTCCAACCTACTCATATTTTGTGGCGATGAGATGATGGCTAACAATAAATCTTTACCCTCGTTAGTTTCACCATATTTTTCCAACCTCATATTAAACGGCGAATTAAGAGCCGTATAATTAAAGTAATTAACAATTTTAAAATGGGGAGTCCATTTTGTTCCTAATTGATAGCCTAAAAAATCGTGAGGGCTTTTAACTTGGGCAAAACTTAGTACAACACATGTTTGTAAAAAAGCAGCTAAAAATAGTTTTTTCATTTGTTTAAATATATCAAACGAAAATAACTAAAAAAGGGCAAAGGCTACCTTAAACAAAGGTGTTTTATCGGTATATTCGATTATTATTTTATAATTCCCAAATAACACCTATTATGCAAAAAGGATTTCATTTTAAAGAAACAAGCTGTTCAGTATTTTTTTATCAATTTTTTTTATTGAATTTCTGCTTTCTTTTTGTTTCAACAAATCTATATAGTCAAACCAAAATAAATGCATTCCAATACACCTCTACCAAAAAAGTTGAGTGTAAAAATGGTGCAGTTGTATCGGCACATCCCTTGGCAAGCAAAGTAGGTTTATCTATTTTACAACAAGGGGGCAATGCAATAGATGCTGCTATAGCAACCCAGTTAGCACTTGCAGTTGTATACCCTGGTGCAGGTAATATTGGTGGTGGTGGTTTTATGGTTGCACATTTAACTAACGGTAAAAACATTGCCATAGACTACCGAGAAAAAGCGCCAGAAAAAGCTACAAGAGATATGTATTTAGATGCTAACGGTAACCCACAAATGAACTTATCGCAAGATGGGCATTTGGCTGCAGGTGTGCCAGGTACCGTTGCAGGCTTGTTTGCATCGCATAAATACGGCAAGCTACAGTTTGATAAATTAATACAACCAGCCATTGATTTAGCCGAAAATGGCTTTGGTATTACTGAGGATGAGGCTTTCGATTTAAATGATTATAAAAATGAATTTATAAAATTAAACACTAGCCCAGTTGCCTTTGTAAAAGATGGTGCTTGGAAACAAGGAGATACCCTGGTACAAAAAGAGTTAGCTAACACCTTAAAACGCATAAGAGATTACGGTCAAAAAGGATTTTATGCAGGCGAAACAGCACGGTTTATTGTTGAAGAAATGCAAAAAAATGGAGGCATTATTACTTATGAAGATTTAGAAAGATATACAGCTAAGGAAAGGCCTGTAGATAATTTTATGTACAAAGGATATCGTATAATAACTATGCCCTTACCAAGTAGTGGCGGCATTATTATGCAACAAATGCTTAAAATGATTGAGCAAAAAAATATTAGTAAATTAAAATTTCAAACAAAACAAAGTGTACAGCTAATTATAGAAGTTGAACGTAGAGCCTTTGCAGATAGGGGTGAATTTTTAGGCGACCCCGATTTTGTAAAAGTGCCTGTAAAAACCTTGGTAAGCAAAAAATATCTTACCCAAAGAATGAAAGATTATGATCCTTCCATTGCAGGAAAAAGTAGTATTACAAAAGCAGGTTTAGTAAAAGAAAGCGAAGAAACTACTCATTTAAGTATTGTAGATGTTGATGGAAATGCTGTGTCGGTTACTACAACACTAAATGGTGGCTATGGTAGTAGAACGGTAGTTAGTGGTGCTGGTTTTATTTTAAATAATGAAATGGACGATTTTAGTGTAAAGCCCGGTGTGCCTAATATGTATGGAGCTATTGGTAACGAAAAAAATGCTATTGCACCTGGCAAAAGAATGCTAAGTAGTATGACGCCAACTATAGTTTTAAAAAATAATAAACCTTATTTAGTTGTTGGTACTCCTGGCGGCACTACTATACCTACTAGTGTTTTTCAAACAATTGTTAATGTTATTGATTTTGGTATGAATGCAAATGATGCTGTAAATAAACCAAAGTTTCATCATCAATGGCTACCCGATGAAGTTTTTGTAGAACGAGATTTTGATGCAGCAACAAAAAAACAATTAGAAAAAATGGGGTATAAAATTACAAACCGTGGAAATATTGGCAGAACTGAATTGATAATGATAAAGAATAAAAAGATAATTGCAGTTGGTGATAAAAGAGGGGACGATGCTGCGGAGGGATACTGATTATTTAGAACTATAAAACAAAACAATATGTTACAAGATAATTTCGGGAATTTAATAAACATAAAACCAATAAAACGTACTAGTAATGTTTTAAAATTTACACTGCTTTTAGCATTAATGTTTTTTTTGTTAGAAGCCTTTCTATGGCTAAGTATAGCGCAAAGACTACCTCTTCAAGCTTATACAATCGTTAGATATTTATTTCTTCCAATTTCAATTTTTACAGGGATTTTGTTGCTTACAATTTCATGGTACATACATTTAAAAAGTGTAAAATTTTTACTAAATGGTATTACAGAAAAAGACCCTTTGCTGTTTAATAAGGGATTTAGCTTAATGTTTAATGCTCATTTACTCACTTTTTTCACTTTGGCACTCTGTATCATAGGAGGAATCTTGGAAATTCTCATCAACTGATTAAATCATAAAAAACTATGTCTCTCTCTTACCATTTTCTCCAATCAACCATCATTAGAGTTAAGTATTATAAAACTCTTGCCGATAAAACATTTGAACAACTTAATGAGCAAGATTTTTATTTTATGCCCAATCCCGAAAGCAATAGCATAGCCTTTATTATACAACATATGGCAGGTAATATGCTTAGCCGCTGGACTAATTTTTTAACTACCGATGGCGAAAAAGATTGGCGCAATAGAGATGCTGAATTTGAAGATCAACAGCTATCCAAAGAAAAATTAATTGCCCTTTGGGAAAAAGGATGGCTGTGTTATTTAACTGCACTTGAAAACTTAACAGAAGATGATTTACTTAAAACTATAACTATACGTAACGAGGGTTTGTTAGTGGTAGATGCTATTCAACGCCAACAAGCTCACTATCCCTACCACGTAGGGCAAATTGTATATTTAGGTAGGATGATTAAAAAACAAGATTGGAAAAATCTTTCTATACCCAAAGGCACATCGCAACAATTTAATGATGGAATGAAAAAATAAGATTGGCGTTTATTTACATATTTGCCCTAGCTAATCTAAAATTGTACTTTTACCTACAATAAAAGTTATGAAACACATTTTAGCTATTTTCTTTATTACACTTAGTATTCAGGGTATTTTTGCACAAACGACTAAATTTGGCATTAAGGCAGGTTATAACTATGCTAGTGCAAAAGCTACCTATGCTGGAGTAAAGCAACCCGTTACCGGTAAAAGTGGCTTTGGTTTAGCACTTACTACAAAATTGGATTTTGATGGTGTCCTTCATTTTTCCCCTTATGTAGGTTACAATATGAAAGGTTTTATAATAAATCCAAAAACGGGTAATACCAAAAAAGAGGAGTACACTATTCATTATTTTGATATTGCCCCATTATTAAGCCTTGATTTCCCAATTGGAGAAAATACGTTTGTAGTGAGTGGTGGCCCAATTTTGGGTCTGACAAACTTTGGCAAACAAAAAATTACAACCACTGCTAATGTAACCACATCGCAAAAAATGGCCTTTGGATTTGGAGGTTATGGTTGGTTCGATTTAAGCTTAACGGCTGGCATTAGTTACCATTTTAATAAAACGTTTGTAGAGGTAGCTTATACACCAGGCTTAGCTAATATTAACAATAACGAGGAGTTTGATGGGAGAAATATTCGTAACCGTATGCTTAGTTTAAATATTGGTTATTATTTTAAGTAATATTTAGTGCTATTTATAACACTTTGGTATCTTATTTGCCTATAATGGGCAAATAGTTAATTTTACACCTAATAGTATCATAATTCTGCATAGGCTTGGCAATATATTAAAATGGTTAACACGCTCACTGCTTTTTTGGGCAGCATTTATAGCACTATGCTATTTTGTATATGGGCAAAATAAATGGTTATTCTATTTTTTACTTTTTATTGTAGCCATTGTATTTGCTTACACCTTTACTAAAATTAAACACAAAATTGCTTTTTTTGCTAGCCTATTTTTACTGTTAGCCTCCCTTTGGCTGGGCATAAACTACACCCCTTTTCAAAATTATTTAGTAAAAAAGGTAGCTGCAAGACTATCAAAAAGTTTAAAAACAAAAGTAGAAGTAAAGCATGTTGACTTTAGCCTTTTTAATAAAATGAATATTGAAGGCATATTGGTAGAGGATAGGAAACAAGATACCTTGTTGTATGCAGGTCTTGCTAAAGTAAATATTACCGATTGGTTTTTTTTTAAGGATAGCGCTGTTTTAAAGTATGCAAATTTAACTAACACCATTGTTAATTTAAAAAGAACAGATAGCATTTGGAACTATCAATTTTTAATAGACTACTTCGATAGCCCTAGTACAGGTAAAAAAAAGAAACAAGGCTTACAGTTAGACTTAAAAGACATAGAAATTGAAAACCTTACATTTAATAAAGTAGATGAATGGGTTGGTCAAAATCTTGTAGCCTCAATAAAAAAATTCGATTTAAAAGCTAATAGCATAAATTTTTATAAAAAAATAATTGATATTAATTCTATTGATTTAGAAGAGCCTATTTTTACACAAAGAGATTATCAAGGCAATAAATCAAAACTAGGTATTTCTTCTCACCCCAAAAATAACTTTACCCAACCTACAAAATACAAATGGAATAATGATGAGTGGAGTATACTTGTAAAGACCATAACCTTAAAAAACGGAACATTTGCTCTAGACAAACAAACAGATCGTTTAGCCTTTACCGATAAATTTGATGGACAACATATGATGTTTAATCAACTAAACGGAAGCTTAAAAAACGTAAATTTTTTACAAGATACATTAAGTGTAAACATAAGTTTATCTGCAAAAGAAAAGAATGGATTAGATATTCAAAAACTAAATGCCTTTTTAAAACTTACTCCTGCAATGATGGAGTTTAATCAATTAGAATTAGTAACACCAAAAAGTAAATTGAGTAATTACTATGAAATGCGTTATGAAAACTTTAATGCAGATATGAGTAACTTTATTAATAACGTAAAATTAGAAGGTAAATTTATTAATAGTCAACTACATAGTGATGATATTGCTCTTTTTGCACCAACTTTAAAAACATGGAATAGGCTTTTTGAGCTTAGCGGAAATGCAAGAGGCACTATAACTAATTTAGTTACCAAAAACATGTTAATTAAAAGTGGCAACACTATTGTTGATGGAGATATTTCGTTAATGGGTTTGCCAGATATTACCACAACATTTATCGATTTTAAATCGAGAAATTTAAGAACTACCTACACAGACTTGGTAACCCTTATTCCCTCTTTAAAAAAAGTAACACAACCTCAACTTAGCAAACTAGGTACTATAACATTTAAAGGAAATTATACTGGCTTTATAAATGACTTTGTTGCCTATGGCAGTATTGCCACAAACCTTGGTACTATAAATGCAGATATTAATATGAAGTTACCTGCAAAAGGAACTCCAATTTATTCAGGAAAAATTATTACCAACTCATTCAACCTTGGTAGTTTTTTAAATACCAAAACACTAGGTAATATTAGCGTTAATGGAAAAATAAAGGGCAAAGGGTTTACAGCAAAAGATGTACTGTTAAATTTTGATGGAACTATTAACCAAGTACAATTACTAAATTATAATTATCAAAATTTAATTGTAAAAGGCACATTAGATAAAAAATTATTTAAAGGCAATTTTTCTATAAACGATCCTAATTTAATTGTAGAAGATGCTGTGGGTACAATTGATTTTAATGAAAATAATTCGAATTTTAATTTAGATGGTTTTATACGAAAAGCAGACTTAAAAAAATTAAATATAACAAATGACGAATTTATTGTAAAAGGAAAATTAAATTTAAATTTTAAGGGTAAAAACATTGATACTTTTTTAGGCGATGCAGCCATTGATGATGCTTTAATTACCCATAACGGGCAAAAATTATCGCTAAATAATTTTACTATTTCTTCAACAGTACAGGATGGGATAAAAGCATTAGCTTTTAGCAGTAACGATGTGGAAGGCTCTATAAAAGGGGAGTTTACTATTGAGCAACTACCCGATGCTTTTTCGTTATTATTAAATAAATACTATCCTAGTTATTTTAAAAAGCCTTTACGTAAACTCGATAATCAAAATTTTACTTTTGATATAAAAACAAAAGAGGTAGACGAATATGTACAAATTATTGATAGGCGTTTAAAAGGTTTTAACAACTCCACATTTGTAGGTAACTTAAAAATACCCGGTAATGAGTTAAATTTTACAGCCGATATACCAGAGTTTAGTTACGATGGAAAAACATTTGTAAATACACATGTACAATCTGTAGGCACAGGCGATACATTAGCTACAACAATAACGGTTGATGATGTTGGCCTTAACGATAGTTTGCATTTACCACAAAGCAAATTAATATTAGTTTCTGCAAAAGATATGACTACCTTAAATTTAACTACGAGTGCATCAAAAACCCTTAGCGATGCTCAGTTAAACGCAAGTATTCAAACATTGAGCGATGGGGTTAAAATACATTTCTTTCCCTCCTCTTTTATTTTAAATGATAAAAAATGGAATTTAGAAAAAGATGGTGAATTAACGATTAGCAAATCAACTATTGATGCTAACCAAATTAAATTTAGCCAAGGCAATCAATCCATAATTATTGGTACAAAAGAAAACGATGTTACCGGCAAAGCTGATATTGTTGCTGAATTAAAAAATGTAAACATAACCGATTTTACGCCTTTTATAAAAAAATTACCTAGGTTAGAAGGAATTTTAACAGGCTCATTAACGGTACAAAACCCTTTTGGTAACCCTTTTATTGAGTTTGAAGGCAATGCCGAAAACTTTACTTTTGAAGATAAAAAAATTGGAAAAATAAACCTTAGTGCCACAGCAAATACCTCTACAGGCAAGGTTAGGTATAAAGCAAATGCTGATGAGGCAGCCTATAAATTTAACTTAGAAGGCGATGCAAATTATAAAGACAGTTTAGAAAATGTGTTAGACTTAAACTTTATATCCGAACGCTTTAATTTAGAAATATTAGATCCTTACTTGGGAAGTGTTTTTAGTAACATGCAAGGCAACGCTGTAAGTGATTTAAAGGTAACTATAGGTAAAAATGGTAAAACAATTACGGGTACAACTGCCATTACAAATGGCTCGTTTAAAGTAAACTATACACAGTGTACCTATAAATTTACAAACGAAACAATTGTATTTAACCCAAACGAAATTAATTTGGGCGAAATGGAATTAAAAGATACGTTAAACAATACAGCTAAGGCAAGCGGAAGAATGTATCATAACTTATTTGATAATTTTGAATTTGATAACGTAAGATTGAATTCGCAAAAATTATTAGTATTAAACACAACTAAAAAAGACAACAGTCAGTTTTATGGTAAAGTAATTGGCAATGCAACGTTAAAAATAGATGGCCCAGTAACGGATATGAGAATGGATATTAGTGGTGAGCCAAGCAGAAATGAAATAGATAGTAACCATATTTATATACCAAGTAGTACTAGCAAAGAAAATGGAACGTTGAACTATATTGAGTTTATACAATTTGGTACAAAAATGGATGACTTTGGTAAAGGTAAAAAGGGTACAAATATTTTAGTTAACATGGATTTAAAAACAAATCCTACTACAAAAATTGATGTTATTTTAGATGAAGAAACGGGCGATATTATAAAAGGTAGAGGAAACGGTGATTTAAAAATTACAGTGGGTACCAAAGAACCATTGAGCATACGTGGTACTTACAATATTACTGGCGGAGAATACACGTTTAATTTTCAAACGGTATTAAGAAAATACTTTACAATTAGTAATGGAACTATTGTTTGGAATGGCGATCCTTACAAAGCTGCAATAAATATAAAAGCAAATTATTTAGCTGCAAATGTTGATGTAGGCAGTATTGTATCTTCTAGAGGATTTAAACAAAAAGCAAACGTAACTATTTTGTCTACTCTTACTGGAGAATTACAAAAACCCATTATTAATTTTGAGTTTATACCAGATGGCGATTTAAAAAATGATTTTCTTGCGAAAAAATATTTAGATGATTTAAAAAATAATCCAAATGAAATGAATAAACAAATAGTAAGTGTACTACTATTTAATTCATTTATAAATAGCCAACAAAACTTTTTAAGTGGTGGCAATGTTGCAGGGTTAGCAACAAATACAATTGGTGGTATAGTATCTAGTTTACTCACCAATTTATTTAATAAAGAATTAGAAAAAGCAACAAAAGGGGTATTATCTACCTATATAGATTTAAGTACTACAGTTAGCTTACAGCAACGAGTAGCATCATTACAAGCAAGCGTTACTGCAGGTTTTAAAATTTTGTTAAGCAACCGTTTACAGGTATTAGTTGGTGGTAATTTAGATTATAATAACCCTTACGCCCAACTTGCCCGGCGTGGTTTGCTTACCCCAGATATTTCGGTACAGTGGTTATTGAATAAAGATGGAAGTTTACGAGTAGTAGGTTTTAATAGAACGAATACAGATTTAAATTTAGGCCAACGTAACCGAAGTGGTATAAGCCTTTCGTTCCGTAAAGATTTTGACAAAATTGGTGACCTATTTAAAAAGAAAAAAAAGATAGGGGCAGAAAAATAATAAACTATACCATATGGTCTCCAAAAATATATGATTAAACCTGACTTATTATTGCCCAATAATTAACTGCTAGATGTTTCGTGCCTCAACATGACTAGAGCAAGGTTTTTATGAAATAGCAACCCAGTTGAAATGTAAAAAATTTCTATCAATCATAAAACTTGCATAGTCATACTGAACGAAGTGAAGTAACTCCTTTTACAGAACTTATATATTGTAACCAAAGTATGCTATTTATTTTTTTGACCACTCTCAAAGAATCTAATTAGTTTCACTCTTCTTTCCAAATACGCCAGTTTTCTTCTGCTTGTAGTATTAGCATTTCGTAGCCGTTTTTAATTGTAGCCCCTTGCTCCTCTCCTTTTTGCAAAAACATTGTTTTTATTGGATTATAAATTAAATCGTACAGCAAATGCTTATGGGTAAGATGCTGATAGGGCAAATTTGGGCTTTCATCAATATCGGGAAATGTACCTACAGGTGTAGTATTTATTATTAATAAATGTTGCTGTAATATTTCTTGTGTTAAGTTTTCATACAGTACATCAATTTCATCCGTTATCCTTCTCCCCACAACCAAAAAGGTAATACCTAAATTTTTTAAACAATACTTCACCGCATCTGCTGCACCGCCATTGCCCAATACTAAAGCTTTTGTATGGTGTTGTTGTAACAGGGGTAAAAGCGAATTTTCAAAACCAATAACATCTGTATTATAACCAATTAAACGTTCGCCTTCTATTTTAATACAATTACAAGCATTTAACCCTAATGGTAAATTTGCCGTGTTGGTTAAAAAAGGAAGTATATTTTTTTTGTGCGGAATAGTAACATTCAATCCTTTTAACATAGGATTTTGTTGTAAAATATTTTTTATTTCCTCGACCCTTTCAATTGGATAAATGGAGTAGGATGCATCCACAATACCTTCATCCAAAAACTTTTTTGTGAAATAATTTTGTGAAAAAGAAAATTTTAATGGATAACCTATAATGCCGTACTGCTGCATTAGGCTTGTTTTTTATCCAAATACAAATGGAAGGTATCGCCACGTAATCCAATACGCATAGCTTCTAACGGAATAACTTCGTTAGGGGCAATATTACCAAGGTTTACATTACAACCAATTAATTCTAAAAAGTATAATTGTTGTGCTTTTTGGGGGGCTTCCCAAATAATTTTCCCTTCAGGTATTTGTGTTAAAATTTCTTGTACCAATCCTTCTCTTACTTCTCCACTACCTCTATAAATACCTACATTTCCTGCTTCTCTTGCCTCTGCAATTACGTATGTTGAGCCGCTTTCTAATTCGGCTTTCATTAATTCAATCCATTTATACGGCGCCATAATATGTGCAGCATCTTTACTCCCTACTTCACTTAATACAGTACAGTGTTTAGTTAATTTTTCTATGTAGCCGCATTTTTCTGTATGGGGTATTTCAATAGAGCCATCGCTAACTTCTACATAACTAACACCAAACTCTTTACATACATTTATATAATCTTCAAACTGATTTCTAATTACAAATGCCTCAAACAATGTACCTCCGAAGTAAACAGGCATATCATGATTACGATACACTTCTAGCTTTTCTTTAAGATTTGGTGTTACAAACGATGTTCCAAAACCAAATTTTACCACATCTACATGTGGTTTTGCTACACTCATAAAATTTTTAGCTTCTTCTATACTTAGCCCTTTATCCATAACCATTGTTATGCCATGGTCACGAGGTTTTGTATTACGTTCTGGTATTTGAGAAAGATTAAAATTCATGCTAGTTTGTTTGTTTTAATAAGGTGCAAAGATAAAAAAAAATGAGCAGTTGGCAATGGGTGGATTTAAGCTGAGATAAAAGGAAGTTCTCTATCTACCAACTTTAAATAGATTTCCTCTTTTTATATCGAGCAATTACGTCAACCACTTGCTGGTTTTGTAAAATAGATGGATTTAGCTCTATAAATTTTTTAATTAATTTAGGGTTTTTTGTCATGGCAATATCTAATTGTACAAGGCCTTCTTTTGATTTGCCTAGTGCAAATTGTATAGCGCTTTTGTAATACAAAAAAATAGGTTTAGCCTCTGTTTGTTCGTAAGCAAAGTCTACATAGTCCAACGCATCATTAAACAACGTTGCTTTATACAAACACTTTAATAACTCTAACCAACCGTTTACATTTTTTGGTTTTAGGCGTACCACATTTCCAAAATAAATAATGGCTTCATCAAGCTTATTTAACTCCATATAGCATTGGCCCATGGCTAAATTAAAATCGGGTTGTTGCTTATACATACGCATGGCCGTTTCCAAAAACTTTATAGCACTAGTCCATTGTGCTTCGTTCATGTAGGTACAGGCTATTTTAAAAATAAGCTGACTATCTGAAGTATTTAAGTGGCTTGCTTTTTTATAGTAAAATCTTGCATTTGCATAATCGTTCAACCTATCGTAACAATGGCCAATAGCCTCGTAAATAACATCTTCGGGCCTTGCTAGCTCTAATACTTTTTCTAACACTTCAATAGCTTCTTTATACTTGCGTAAACGTATATACGCATCTCCCATATTACGTAAAGCATAGTCAAACTTTTCTTCTATGGCTATTGCGTATTGATAAGCATCTATTGCTTTTTCGTATAATTTTATGCCTTGATAGGCTGCCCCCAAATTAAACCAAGCTAGTTCGTTAAAAGGAAATTCTTCAATAATTTTTTGATGGAGTTTTATACCCTCTTCATTACGCCCCGTAAAATCTGTCCAAAAACAAATTTTATACAAGGCTTCTTCATTGTTAGGCTCAATACCTAAAATCATTACTAAACAATCAAATACTTTTTCAAAATTTTCATAGTCGTCGTAAACATCTGCTAATTCAAAAAGTAAATCTAATTTTTCATCGCCAGCAAAATCATCTATAGCAGCTTCCAAAACAGCAGCTGCTTTTTCTTGCATATCTAAGGCTAAATAGGCATCAGTTTTTAAAATGTACAAATTAGTATCTCTTCTATCTAAAAGTTCGGCTTTATCTAAAATAGGTAATGCTTCGGCATATTTTTTTAAGGCAATTAATATATCTGCTTTTCTAAGTAAAAGTGAGGCGGAGTAAACATATTGTTCTATTCCATATTCTGCAGCTTCAAGTGCTAAGGCTAGTTGTTCTTTTTCGTCGTAGTAGTCAATAATGCGTTCAAAAGATTCTTCTTCAATAAAAGAAAAATTTTTGCCTTTTTTAAGGTTGTCGTACTGTTGAAGTAGCTCCTTTAATTCATCTCTATCTTGTCGATAAGGATTGTGACTCATTTGTTATAGGTTATTGTAAATTAAGCTGTTTTATTGAAATAAACAATTTTTGAGGGTTATTTATGTGTATAAAAGTTAAAATATTGCTAAAACAAGGGATGAGTGGTAATAGGATTACGAATATTTTTTAATATATTTGCTTTATAAATTAAATACCAATGATAAAAATTATCAAAACTTCAATTTTAGCTGTTGTACTTATTTGTACTACACATACAGCTTTGGCTGATAAGGGTATTGGGAAAAAAGCTAAAAATAAAGTAACCGTTAATATTTCGAGTAATTTTAATTCCATTAAAAACTCTTTATATAGCAATTTAAAAAATGGCTTATCCTATCGTGGAAGCATTTTAGTTAAAAAACAATACTCAACAAGTAGTGTTTATAATACTTCTTTAGTTACTTTTCAAAAAGGCAACACTATTTATGTTGTTCCTTACAAAAATAGAATTGTAATGCCCGATATTAAACAAGGTTACACTGGTGTAAAAATTAGAATCCCCGTTCATTAATAAAAAAATTATTATAAATAAAAAATCCTTTCTTTCGAAAGGATTTTTTTATGGACTAACGTCTTATTTATTTTTCCATCTGCTCAATAACGCTTTGCGTAACCCCAGTAAAGCTAAAGCCCCCATCATGAAACAAATTTTGCATGGTTACATATTTAGTTAAGTCGCTAAATAAGGTAACAATATAATCGGCACAGGCCTCTGCGCTTGCATTACCTAAAGGGCTCATTTTTTCGGCATAATTTATAAATCCATCAAACCCCTTTACACCACTACCAGCGGTAGTACGTGTAGGCGATTGAGAAATAGTATTTACCCGTACTTGTTTTTTTACTCCGTATTGATAACCAAAATTACGAGCAATACTTTCTAACATTGCCTTATTATCGGCCATATCGTTATAATCTGGAAAAACTCGTTGTGCAGCAATATAACTAAGTGCTACTACACTACCCCATTCATTTATAGCATCTTGCTTCATTGCTGCTGCAAGTACTCTGTGTAAACTAAGGGCAGATATATCTAATCCTTTATGGCTAAAGTCGTAATTGTTTTCGGTATAGGTTATTCCTTTACGTACATTAATACTCATACCTATGGAATGTAAAATAAAATCTACACCGCCACCAAAATGTTCTTTGGCTTGGGTTATAAGGTTGGCTACATCATCGTTATTGCTTACATCGCAAGCAATAACTGGCGCACCTATAAGTTCTGCTAATTTATTAATTTCTCCCATACGCATGGCTACAGGTGCATTGGTTAAAACAATTTGTGCCCCTTCTTCATGGCAACGTAAAGCGGTTTTCCATGCAATAGATTTTTCATCTAACGCACCAAATATTATTCCTTTTTTTCCTTTAAGTAAGTTGTACGCCATGGTAGTTTAGTAGTTTTAGTAAAGATAAAATTATTTATGTAAAAAGCTATTGTAAAAGCTTTGCTATTTTAATTATTAAAAATACACCAATAGTTATATAAATAAATAAAGATAAAATTACTATTACAAAATAGGCAAGTAACCTCTTACCGCTTTCCCTCGGCTTAATTTTTTTTTGTAAATATTTATTAAAAAAATAAAACGGTACGGTTAGTAAGCTAGCAATTAGTAAGATGCCCAAATTTGCTGGTATAAAGAATATAAAATACATACTTAATTCCCCACCATTTCTCTTGCATTTTCTAGGGCTGCAGCAGTTGGTCTTTCGCCACCTAGCATTTGTGCAATGTTAGTTATACGTTCATCATTAGTTAGTAATCGAATATTAGTTACTATTTTATCCTCTTTAATAGCCTTATACACAAAATAATGAGCATAGGCTTTTGCTGCAATTTGTGGTTGATGTGTTATGGCAATTAATTGATGATTAGTAGAAAGCTCTCTCATAATAGTACCTACCTGTTTGGCTGCCTCTCCACTTATGCCCGTATCTATTTCATCAAAAATTAATGTAGGCAGTTGTAATTTTTTTGCAACCAAACTTTTTATACAAAGCATTAGCCTACTAAGTTCCCCGCCACTAGCTACTTTATGTAAGGGCTCAAATTTATTACTTTTACTTACCTGTCCGGCAGGCTGGTTAGCATCGAATAAAAACTCGATACTATTGGTACCCGTTGCATTTAATTCAACATCATTTACTTCTATTTTTAATTGAGCATTGGGCATACCTACTTGTGCCAATAAAGCATTTACATTTTGCGCAAATGGCTTAGTTATTTTTTTTCTGTTGGTAGATATTTGCTCTGCAATACTTTCACTTTTTACCAACCATTCATTTGTTTCTTTTTCTTTTTTTGCAATAGCATCGCTACTATTTAATACTTCATTTAACTTAGTTTCAAGGTCAGCTTTTATTGTTAACAACTCATTTGTACTAGTAACATTGTGCTTTTTTAAAAGTTTGTAACCAATAGCAATTTTATCATTTACCAATTGTAATCTTTCGGCACTGTAATGTATGGTGTTGTTTATTGTATCAATTTCATCGGCAATATCTTGCAACTCTACTTGTGCAGCTTGTAAGCGTTTAAATAAATTTTCTATATTAGGGTGATATTGTGTTAAGGACTGTAACTTATTGTTCAGCGATTTTATTTGCTGTACAACAGGCTGCTCACTTTCATTCAATTCAAAATAAATACCACTTAATTGGTGTTTTACATTTTCGGCATTGCTTAATAATTTTAACTCAGCATCTAAATTTTCTAACTCGTTTTCTTTTAAATTAATTTCATTTAATTCATCAAATAAAAACTGATTATAATCTAGTGTTGTATTGGCTTTGGCTTGCTCTTCTTGTAAAAAAAACAATTGTTTTTTACAAGCTATATAAGTTGAATAGGCTTCTTTATACGTTATTAATAAAGTAGCATTATCGGCTAAAGCATCAACAACTTCTAGTTGAAAATCATTATCGCCTAATTCTAACGTATCAAATTGCTGGTGCAAATCAATCAACATACTACTCAACTCCTTTAACTGATTAAGATTTACGGGTGTATCGTTTATAAATGCTCTTGATTTTCCGTTTATGGCTATCTCTCTTCGTATTACCAATTCCTCTTCGCCATCTAACTCATGTTGTTTAAGGAAAGAGGATATTTTTGCATTTTTTTTTGTAGAAAAATAACCTTCAACAATACATTTTTTTTCTTTTGCTTGTAATACACTACTATCTGCTCTATCGCCAAGGATAAGGCTTAACGCTCCCATTAAAATACTTTTACCAGCTCCTGTTTCGCCAGTTATGCAATTTAAATTAGTAGAGAAATCAATTACAATTTCATCTATTATTGCGTAGTTGAGTATGTGTAGTTTTTGTAGCATATATGTTGATACGAATGTATACTAATTACTCGAAAAAATGTAATAAAAAAGCACCTCAAAATGGAGGTGCTCTACTTATTTTTATGTTAACTATTAAGTAAATATTATTTAACTACAATAGAATCATTTAAATCATTATCTACCAAAATACGGCCACAGTTTTCGCAAACCATTACTTTTTTGTGTAGTTTAATTTCACTTTGCTTTTGAGGAGGAATTGCATAGAAACAACCACCACAAGCATCTCTTTCTACTGCTACAACGGCTAACCCGTTACGGTAATTTTTTCTAATTCTATCGTAACTTAATAACAACCTTTCATCTACATGAGTTCTAGCCTCATTAGCTTGTTTATTATATTGTTTTTCTTCTTTCTCTGTTTCGCTTATAATTTTTTCTAACTCCCCTTTTTTACCACTTAAGTTAGTTTCTTTAGTGGCCACAGCTTTTTTAGCTGCTTCTAATTGCCTTGCCTTTTCAGAAATTTCCTCAGTTGCATCTTTTATATGCTTTTCGCATAGTTTAACTTCAAGCTGTTGCATTTCAATTTCTTTATTGATAGCTTCAAACTCTCTGCTATTTTTTACATTATCGCTTTGCTTTTCGTATTTTTTTACAAGTTCATCTGCTTCTTTAATACCTGCTTTTTTTTGCTCAATAAATTCTTGAATACCATTTATTTCTTCTTCTACTCTTGTTTGACGGGCATGTAAACCTTCAATTTCATCTTCTAAATCTTTTACTTCAATAGGTAATTCACCTTTTAAAATTTGAATTTCATCTAATTTACAATCTACTTTTTGTAGTTTAACTAGAGAAGTTAATTTTTCTTCAACTGAGAAATCTGCAACTTTTGCCATAATGATTGAGTATTTTTTTAGCTCCAATATTGTACAGGGTTGGTTTTTACCGCTGTTTTTAGGACGGCAAAGGTAGGGAATTTTTCCCGTAAAACTTCAGCTAAAAGCTCAATTGTAAACTGCTCACTTTCCCAGTGGCCAATATCGGCTAAAACCAGTTTACTTTCGGCATCATAAAACTCATGATATTTAACATCGGCAGTAATATAAACATCGGCCTTTGCCGCAATGGCGGTTTTGGTTAAAAAGCTGCCACTTCCGCCACAAACAGCTATTTTTTTAACCTTTTTACCCAAAAATGGGGTATGTTTTATCACTTTTAACTCAAATTGGGTCTTTAGTATTTGTAAAAAATCTTCTTCCCCAACCTCCATTGGCAGTTCGCCAATCATTCCACTACCTATTGTAAAATTGGTGTTATCTAGCCCTATTATTTCGTACGCAACCTCCTCGTATGGATGATTTTTTATTAAGGCGTTTAAAATCTTATTTTGATTATAGTCTTCAAAAACTACCTCTAGCTTTTTTTCTTTTTCGTAATGCCGTTGGCCAATAGTACCTACAAAAGGCTTTGTACCTTCTGTTGCTTTAAAACTACCAATTCCTTCGATTACAAAACTACATTCCACATAATTACCAATAGCACCACCGCCAGCGGCAAAAATGGCATCTTTTACTTTATCAGCAAATTCGATAGGAACATAAGTATATAGCTTTTTTATATTGCCAATTTTAGGCTGTAAAATTTGCCTATTTACCAACCCTATCTTATCGGCAATTTTTGCATTTACCCCATGCAGTACATTATCTAAATTGGTGTGTATAGCATAAAGGGCAATGTCGTTTTTTATTGCAGTAATAATTGTTTGCTCTACATATGTTGCCCCTGTTATTTTTTTTAGTCCACTAAATAGTATAGGATGATGTGCAACAATAAGATTACATTTTTTTGCAATTGCCTCCCTAACTACATCTTCGGTAGCATCTAACGTACAAATAACACCTGTGCATTCCCAGTTTAAATTGCCTGTTAACAAGCCAGCATTGTCATAGCTTTCCTGCAAAGAGGGAGGTGCAATACTTTCTAAATGACTTATTATATCTGCTATTTTCATTGGTTAAAAATAAACAATTTGGGCTTATTAGTTTGTATTACCAATCATCTTACCAAAAAATTATTAGATAAAATCTTGGAAAATTATTACTAGTGCAGCTTATAAATGAAAGAAGTAGTGTACCATAGTTGTTTACCCGATGAAATGAAAGATGAATATTTATGATTAATAAATGAAAAAGCTAATAATGATGTAAAAAAAATGGCCAACCTTTTTTAGGTTGGCTATTTCTAAAACTTTACAAGGCAGTGTTAGTATTTTTTATCCGCCATCTTTTTCTCGTTTTTTCCTTCGGTCTTCAGCGGCTCGTTCTCTAGATTGTCTTTGGCGTTCTTCTCTAGCTCTTTGTTGAGCTTCTTTTCTAGCATTGCTTTCTTGTCGTCTTGCTTCTCTGGCTTCTCGTTGTTGTCGTTGCCTTTCTTCTCTTGCTCTTTGCTGTCTTTCTTTTTGTGGGTCGTTTCGTTGTGGCGTGGGTTTATCTTGTGAGTTGTTATTTGTATTATTATCGTTGTTATTATTATTGTTGTTGTTACCGTTATTGGTATTGTTTCGTTGCTCTCTCTCTTTTCTTAACCTTTCTTGCTTTTCTTGCTGTCTTTGTTTTTCTCTTTGCTCTTGTTGGTTTCTTTTGTCTTCTTGTTGTTTTTGTTTTTGCTGGCGTCTACATTCTGCATACCTTCTTGATTCTTCATTTACTTGAGCGTTTGTTTGCCCTTTTTTATATTGTGGTGGTGGACATGGGCTGTTGTTTTTGGTTGCAGGCTTATTTTGTGCAAAAATTAAGTTAGTTATAAGTAAAAAACAGCTAAGGGGTAATAATAATTTATAAATTTTCATGTATTTATTTTTTTAAGATTATTCTATTACAAATGTTTTTCTTCTTGTATCTCCACTAAACCGATGAATGGGAGCACCCGTTTTATCTACTAACTGCTTGGATTGTCCATTGTAAGTAACGGTTAATGTAAATTTATCAATATCCCAATTATCAGCTCCCATTCCACCACCACCTGTATGCCATAACTCTAC
This sequence comes from Bacteroidota bacterium, assembly GCA_031377245.1. Taxonomy (GTDB): domain Bacteria; phylum Bacteroidota; class Bacteroidia; order Chitinophagales; family Chitinophagaceae; genus Ferruginibacter. The sequence goes on along the minus strand of JANMEU010000024.1, from coordinate 13,518 downwards.
AGTTTTAATATCATTAATGGTAAACTCTGGAAAACTTGGTAGTTGTTTGAATGCGGTGTGTTCCGTAAAACCATTCCATTGTACCCCGTTGTTTAAATTGTTGAAGGTTAATTTTTTTGTGCTGTTTTTAAACGTAATAACAATTTTTGCATTATCGTTACCGCCACGTAAATCATCTCCACCAACACCAAATGTGGCATTTATACTTGCTTTTTGTGGAGGAGGTCGGTTGTCTATCCAATTTTGTGTGCCAGATAAAACAACCGGATTTCTGTTAAAGTCGAAACGTTTTGGCGTTTCGGAATTATCGTAAGTCATACGATAAGGTGTTTGCCTACCATTAATAGTATGCAGCAATTGGTACTTTGTAGTTTTACCCTCTTTTTTAAAAGTAGCGGTTACAATTATTCTATCTAAATCCCAATTGTCGGGACTTTTTGTAGAAGGGCTATTGGAGTTTGAGTGTTTTCTACTTAACTCCATAGCTAATAAATCTCCTATTACAAATGTTGAATCTAATGGGATAGATATTTTACGAATTGAGTTTTTAGGCCATGTGGCTAATTTATTTACACCCCTAACAAGTAATTCGGGCTTATTTACAAAAAGTAAATTTACATCTAATCCAAATTCAGTTGTTCCAACACCCCTTAAGTCATCTTCGCCAGTTTTAAATTCAATTTCAATTTTGTTTTGTGCAAATACACTTGAGTGTAATAATGTTAAACAAAGAATGAATACACTTATTTTTTTCATTTTATACCTTTTATATTATTAATAGGAATTATTATTACTTGTTCACACTTGACTCCATTTAGATTATACTCAAATAAAAATTTTGCTTTGCCATCTTTACTTATTAAAGGTTTAGTATGGATAATATTTTTTATCCAGCTTCTTTTTTTGTCTCCAATATTGAAAACTACTAAATTTAAAAAAGTAGTTTTATCTCCGATTTTGGCTGATTTAATTTCCACTTTACAATTGGTATTATTAGTAAAAATTATATTGGATTTGAAATTGTACGTAGTAAGTGTAGGGCTATATATTTTGGTTTTTTCAAAAACAATATTCCCTGTTGCAGTTATATTATTTCCATTGCAAACACAGGTAACAGGCACAGTTTGTGCAAAAGAACTTGAACTTATACAAAGTACAATCATTCCTAAAAAGCATTTTTTCATTGTTAGTTTATTTTATTTATTGTTTCCATTCTAAATCAACATCTATCAACCCATGTACCACATTATTTATTTCGAACTGTGGATAGCGTTGATAATAGGTTTCCTCGTACACACTGCCTACCAAAGTGCAATTATTTGCTTGTATGGGTAGTATTGTAAAAGGTAATGTATGATAGTAATATTTGGTAACGTTTATTGTAATGCAATATTTTTTTTGTGCAATTATTGGTACTGGTATTGATAAAACAAAATGATTATAATTTAATGTATCACTATTGTTAAATTGAAATGTTTGTATAAGTTGTTTAGTATCTACATCCCAAACACTAATAGGTATATTACCACTAATTGGGCTTTTTAGCCAGAAGCCGCTTATACGACCATCTTTTTGTGGTACAAACAAAAAGCCAAGTTCCCAACCAGGTTCTCTGCCTTGTGCTTCTCGTTTATAGGTGGCATAAGATTTGAATTGCTTTGAAAATATTTTTTCTTCCCCAAAATAAGATACCCCTCCTTTGGGTAATATACCGCAACTAAAAAACACAAGTACACAAATTAATGTTATATGAATTTTCATTTTGTTACTTTGGATTTACTAAAATCTCAACTCTTCTGTTCTTCTTTCTATTTTCTTCGCTATTGTTGGGCACTACCGGATTGGCTTTGCCTTTACCGGTTTCTTTATACACAAAGCTTGTTTTACTTTTAAGTTCTTCTTTTAAAATTGCTGATACCGCTTGGGCTCTTTGCAACGATAATTTTATGTTAGCCTCATCTGTACCTATATCATCTGTAAAGCCATCAATATTTAGTTGTGCATTAGGCATAGTTTGTAACTGTTGTGCTAATTTTTTTATTGCTGCAATACCATTTGCTTTAAGATTAGCTTTTCCTAAATCAAACAATACTTCGGCATTTAAACTTAATTTTATTACAGCACCTATTGCTGCAACTGCATCAATATCTGCTCCAGCAACGGAAGATTCGGTGTTTAAATCTGTAAGGCGTACGTAATAAAAATAATCGTTTGGCTTGGCTACTTTTTTAATATCAACTGATGCTGTACCACCTTCAATTTTTCCAACAGGTACCCAATTAATTCCATCTTTTGAAATTTCTAAATTGGTGGGTTCAATTTGTCCGGCTTCAAATACAAAAAGGTCTGGGCCATTTACATCTACTAATGCGTTATTAGCAAATTTTATGGTGAGAGTACCATTTAAACCAAGGCTGTAAATACCTTTGTTTTTTTTAAGCTCGTTCATTAAAACATAATCAGGTACATCTATACAATTTTCTTTGGGGAATTGAATATTACCCGATATGTATTTTGCATCAACCACTTCATCTACAAACGAGGCATCCCCTAGTGGTAAATAGACTAAGCCATTTTCCGAAACATATGTTTTACCAGTTGTTACTCCAAAATTTATGGCGGGGTTATTTTTTATGAATTCCGCTTTCAATTTTTCGGCTTCTTTTACAATTTGTTCGGCTTTTTGCTTTGTACTATAATAGCTAATACAATACCCAGTAAGGGGCATTGATTTTTCTTTTGAAAACTTTTGTACATCGCCATTTACATCTACCCCTTGTAGTGAATTTAAAAAATTTTCTGCATCAATATTTGTTCTAAAAGCTTCGGGTACTGGGGGATAATTTTTAACCTTTTCTTTTTCGGCAGCACTAAGATATTTATAGGCATTTTCAATAGTACTTTTTTTTGTATCACTCATTGAATTAGATAACCTAGCAGGAAGGTTAGCCTTATTGTTGGTGTTTGTACCACTTTTTTTATTATCTTTTCTAGCATTTTTTATGCTATCTGCCATCGCTCTCATTTTATTCAAATAATCGGTGGCAGCTTCATTTTGAGCTGGGTTACGTTTATTTTTTTGCCCCATTACCATACTTACATGCCCAACTAAAAGCGTTAGTATTATTACTTTAATATAATGTTGTTTTTTCATTTTTAGTCAGCTCTTTTATATCTTGCTTTCATCATTTCAAAATAAATAAATCCGTATCGTTGATACCAACCTGCTTGTGCATACCTACTTTCACATCCATCAAATTCTAAAAGTCCATCTTTTAATAATTTAATAAACTCTTCGTACTTTCTATCATAGGTTTCTTTTAAAGTAGCAAAGGATTTATTAATTTTTGCTCTTTCTACTTGCCAAGCTGCACCACTCATTGCATGAAAGCCACTATAACTATCTCCAAAAGAAATGGCACTAGTCGTAAAATTTTTGGTATTGGTATAAATACATTTCATACGTTCTAATGCCATACGGGCACCATTCATTTTTTCTACTGCCTTAGTGTAATCTTCTTCACATTCAGCAGCTCCTCTGCAAGCAGCTGTCATCAATACATCGTTACTTGTACTAAATTCTGGGGAGCAGTCGTCGTTGCTTAACGCATTGGAGCTATTCCATAATCCTGCAGCGTTATCGGCCAACCCTCCAAATGTGCTAAAGTGACTATTAATAATTGCATTAATTGCACCCCTTGGAGTTAATGGATTATCTTCTCCTCGTATTGCACCCCATTCGTCTGCTGCTGCTTGGGCTACTCCTTCTGCCCGTTCTTGAATAGTTGGATAAGTTTGGGACTTACTTTGTAAATACAATACCACCAACAATAAAGTAATAATTGCTTTCATTTTATTGTTTTTTAGTTTTTGTTTTTGGCTTTTTTTCTGTTTTTTTATCTGCTTTTAGCTCTTGCTTTTTAAATGGTGCAGCTATGTCTTTACCTCTTATGGCTTTACCTACCCATGTAAATAGTTGATAAGGCTCTCTAGTTTTTGATACCATCATTACTCCAAAACTACCTTCGGTTTTAAAATTGGTGCTCCACTTTTCACTATTTTTTAAATTACCTTTTTGATTGACTTTTTTCCAACTGTCTTTACACAAGCTTATTTCTAAATTTTTATTTTTGCCTGTAGTGCTAAAATAAATAGGTTGGTAAACACTTAACCCTTTTACAAAAAAATAAGTAGTATCTTTTTTAGGTGTTACGGTAGTAAAGTTTACTTTTCCTTTCCACGTTGTATCACCATTTTCACCATTATAATCAATTAAACGTAACTCAATTGGTTTTACATTTTTATCTAAAGTATAAGGCTGGGCATAGCTTGTTTTGAGTAATAAAAAAACTAAACATATTATTAAAAATACTTGCTTCATAATTTTTATTTAAACTATTATTTAAGTTATTTCACTAAATCAAACTCATAAGCTTCGGAATAGTTATTTGCTTTTGATATTTCGCCATTATTGTCTGGGTAAAGAATATGAGCAATAATTTTTACTCTTTTTCCAAAGGCTTCTTCCGGAAACTTAGTGAAAACAAAAGCATGATTTCTTAAAACATCTTTACCTTTTTCAATGGCTTGTATTTCACAAATTTCGGAACGTGTAATTCTATTGAAACTAGTAGGGCCGCCATTACCTTCAGCAGATTGCCTAGCTTCACCTGCAGTTAATTGACCGGTGTAGTACAATTCAATTTCTACTTTACAAGGCTTAGAGGTAGCATTACCAATGTTTTTTACAATAAAGCGTATGGGCATTTTGATTCGTCCCTTTAGGCCAGCTACAGGTTCGTAACCATTGCCTCCACTACTTATAACAGGAATAAGGCTAAAGGTTAAATCGGGTAAAAGTTTTGCTGCCCCGCTGTTTGGTGTAATGGTAGTACCCGTTACAATTTTGGGTTTTTGTGCATTGGCAAAATGAACTAAGCAAATAAGTACAAAAGTGAATAGAACTATTTTTTTCATTTTTATTGATTTATTTATCACAAAAATTAAAAAAAATAATTGCCTACACAATCCCATAAATAGGGTACTACAAAAAATTAATTATGCTGGTTAAATTTGTATACTGCTGCAGTAGCATTGTTAACTTGTAGTTTTTTGTATATTTTTTTGATGTGGCTACGTACGGTTTCTACAGCTATGTTTTTTTCGGCAGCTATCATTTTATAACTGTAGCCTTTTACAATGTAAGCTAGTACTTCTTTTTCTCTGGCAGATAGGGAATCTACATCTTCATTAGAAGTGCTTTTAGTTTTGGGTACAAATGTTAAAACCTTTTTTGCAATACTACTTGTCATTGGTGCTCCTCCATCCATTACATCATTAATTGCGCCAGGTATTTGATCTACATTTTTTTTAAGTAAATAACCACTAGCTCCAGCACATATCGCATTAAAAATATTTTCTACATCTTCAAAAACCGTAAACATTATTACGGGTAAATTTTCATTAATTTTTCGTATTTGTTTTACTGCATCTACCCCATTACTTTGAGGCATATCAATATCCATTAAAACAACATCGGGTTTTAATATACCAATATCATCTTTTACACTTACCGCATCTGGCATTGCAGCAATTACATCAAACTCTTTATTGAAAAGTAATAATGTTTGTATGCTTTTTCGTAAGTTTTCGTTATCCTCGTATATTAATACTCGTATTGCCATTATTGCAAAATTAATACATACAACTATTTATGCGAATGCCATATTTAGGGGATGGGTACTATCAATTTTACTTCTGTACCATTTTCACTAAAAGTGATAGCTAGTGTTCCCCCTAAAGCTTCTGCTCTTTCTTGCATTGATTTTGTACCTGTGCCAGTTTTATTACCTTTCCATTTTCCGTTATCAAAAATTGTTAACTCAATGTTTTTTAGTGTTTTATTTAAATAAACTGTTACACTATTAGCCCCAGCATGTTTTGCTATATTATTTGTGGCTTCTTTAAATATTAATAACATCTCTTTTCGGTATTGGATTGGTAATTTTTCTTCTTCTATTAGCGTTGCCGCATTTACTTGAACATTAATGTTAAGTGGCTCAAGAGTTTGTGCAGCATATTCTCTCATTCTTGCAACCAAGCTTTCAATATACTCATTTTCGTTGCGTAAGCTCCAAACTATATCACTCATACTTTGTTGTATCGCTTTACTTTGCAAAGCTATTTGATTTAGCATTTCCTTCGCTTGTAATGGCTGATGTTCCATTGCCTGTTGGCTCACATTGCTAAGTATATTTATGCTGGTAAGTGTACTCCCTATTTCATCATGCAAGTCGCTTGCTATTTTATTACGAAGCCTATTTCTTTCTTTGATCCTGTTAATTCGAAGTTGTGTAAACCAAAATATGACTGCTGCAATTAGTAAAATACATAACAAATAAAACCACCATTTATTATAAAAAGGAGCATTAATTTTAAAAATTAATTTAATGGGTTGGTTTGTCCATTCGCCAAAACTATTTGCTGCTTTTACCAATAAAGTATAGGTACCAGGTTTTAAGTTGGTGTATGAAGCAATATTCTCTCTTGATGTACTCCAATCTTTTTCTAAGCCCTCTAATTTCCAACTATACATATTATCTGTTGCATTGGTATAACTAAGTAATGCAAACTCTACACTAATCATATTTTGTAGATGAGACAATATTATTTGATCTCCATCAGCTATTGAAAATTTATTTGAACTATATTCTTTATTAAATATTTTGACACCCGTAAACAATAATGTAGCGTCATTTTTTGGCTGAGGTGTATAAATATTAAAATAATCAATTGCATTTATTTGCCCTAAATATAAATTATTACTTTGCTTAGATAAATACATGTAAGGCTGATCATCATTCCCTAAACTATAGCTTGATGATGCATAATTTGAAAAAATTCTCCTATTATCATTATACAATGAAATGCCAATACCATTACTAATCCAAATATTATCTGAGGAGTCTTTTATTAAACTGCCCATATAAGTATTAAGCACACCTTGCTCTTTATTTAAGAAACGAAATGCATTGTTGGTAGAAGAATCGTCGATAACCATTAACCCATTTGTATAATTAGCTATAAAAAGTTTTTTGTTTTTATAAACAATACTTCTTAAATCAAAATCAGCATGATTAGTTGTTTGAATTGATTTTCCGTTAAAAACAATCTTCACTTTTTTTGTATTGGGGTAATAAGCTGCAACACAGGATTTCCCATTGCCCTCAGAATCAGTAATAAACCAAATCGCTCCTTTGTCATCGTCGTCAATATCTACAATGCTTTGTGAGAGCCCTTCTTTATTAAGCAGTTCGTTTACCTCCCTTATTTCGGTTATTTCGTGTGTAACACCATCAATCTTAAATAATCCTTTAAAAGTTTGCAACCATATAGCTCCATATTTATCTTCAAAAAATCCATTTACCCATTCCCAATCTTTATAAAAATATTTTTTTTCTGGTACAATTATTTTTTGAATACTTATATCGTAACCTACTAAACCATATTGGCCGGTTGCAATCCATGCAATATTATTTTTATCAATAAATACATCCCAAAAAGCAGTGGAATATTGAAAATATTTTGCCACCTTGGCAGGCATTTTTTCAAATAAATTTTTCGTAATACTATAAACATGCCCACCATAATAAGGAATATGAAACCAAAGTTTATCATCAACTTTATTTTCATTTATTACAGCAGCTATGCTGCCAACAGGTAAAAGATCTACTCCATTTGCAATTGGGGTTAAATCTATTTTTTTAAACAATTGCTTATTAAAATCATATTTGTGTAAACCATTAGAGGACCCTATCCAAAGAGCTTTATTGGGCTGTATACAAAAACCATAGGTATTGCCTTTTTTTATGGTGTATTTATCATTTTCAAATTGAGAATCATAAGAAATAAATTTTTTAGTACTACTATTGAAGGATTGTAAACCAATATCAGCAGTTGAAATCCACAATATATTTTCTTCTCCTGAAAGATTTGTTTGAGCAATAGACATTACTATATTAGCTGCTTTTACATAATCACTAAAAACGTATTGGTGAAATGCTTTTGTACCGGTATTATATTCGATTAATCCTGAACCTGAAGTTCCTAACCACATTGTTCCATTTTTTTGTAGATAGCTACATGTTAATTCAGTTACATTTTTTATATTTTTTATCCCATCAATTAAATTGGGAACCTCAACAATTTCAATGGATTGGGTAGCAATAGTATATTTAATAATTTTTGCACCTGATGTTATCCAAAGTGTATTATTACCCTCTTGTAGTATTGAATGAATAGCTAGATTTTTGAAAATTGCAGCTCCATTACCATTGATAACTTTTTCTAATTGAGTACTGCCATTTTTACTAAAATACAAACCATTTTCAGCGCCTACCCAAACAACATCATGGACCGAATTATAATTCAAACAATATATAGTGGTATTCATTGATATTTCAGTATCTCTAAATTTAGCATGTACAAATTTTTCATTTAATGTATTAAAAATTTCCAATCTTTTATTCGAAATCAACCAAAGCCAATCCCTTTTATCGGCAATTAAGGCTGTGCAATAATTGTTATATAGTGAAGTAGTATCACCTTGACTATGCTGATAAAATTTAAACCGTTTACTATCAAAACGTACAAGACCATCATTACTTGTAACCCAAATCATACCATTGCTTGTGGCACATGTTTGCATAGCTTCTCTGGAGTAAAAGCCTTCATTGTAACTATAATGGTCAAAAATAATTTTGCTTTGTTGACTAAAAAGTTCGCCGCTAGTTATAAAAAATAGAAAAGTAAAAAACACTTTTATAAAAGAAAAAAAAATTTGAGCCCTTATATTTTTCATTATCACAATTGAAATATCGTTTAAAGTATAAACTATACCTATTAAAATTAGGCATATTTCCATAAAATAAAATACAAAATACATTTTATAAAAGAGTATTTTAGTATACTCATTAAAGAATTCAATTGCATGAAAAGTAAAGAACTATATACCGAATACAAACTATCTCTTCAAAAAATTGCAGACATTAAATATGCATCTGCAGTTTTACAATGGGATCAGGAAACCTATTTACCGCCAAAAGGTGCTGCGGCAAGAGGTCGGCAAATTGCTACACTTTCCGAAATTGCTCATCAACAATTTACAGATGAAGGCTTGGGTAATTTATTAAAAGAGTTAGCTACAAAAGAAGATTTAACAGTTAATCAAAAAAGAAATGTAGCCTTAAGTTTAGAGGATTATACAAAAAATAAAAAACTTCCTTCCGCTTTTGTAAAGCAAATGAGTGAGGCTGTAAACAAAAGCTTTCATGCTTGGATAGAAGCCCGTAAAAAAAATTCGTTTGCTGTTTTTGAAAAACCATTGAATAAAATTATTGAATTAAAAAAGCAAGAAGCCGATTTGTTGGGCTACAAAAGCCATCCCTATAATGCGTTGATGAACGATTATGACAAAGGATTAACTGTAAAAATTGTTGATGGTGTTTTTAAAAATTTAAAACCACAGCTTCTAAAACTTTTAAATAGAATAAAAAATGCTCCACTAATAGATAATAATTTTTTACACCAACATTTTGATAAAGATGCTCAATGGAAATTTGGCTTGCACTTACTAAACGGTATACATTTTGATTTAAAAGCAGGTAGGCAAGATATTAGTGAGCACCCCTTTACAACCAATTTTAACAGCAACGATGTACGATTAACAACCAGAATTGATGAAACCGATTTTGGGAATATGACGTGGAGTTGCCTACACGAAGGTGGGCATGGTTTATACGAACAAGGTTTACCTGAAAGTGAGTACGGATTACCCCTTGGCGAATATTGCAGCCTTAGCATACACGAAAGTCAAAGCAGGCTATGGGAAAATAATATAGGAAGAGGGTTGCCATTTTGGAAATATAATTATCCTACACTACAAAAATATTTTCCTAAACAATTAAGCACAATTTCGGTTGACCAATTTTATAAAGGAATTAATAAAGTAGCCACATCCTTAATACGAACAGAAGCCGATGAATTAACCTATCATTTTCATATAATGATAAGATACGAAATTGAAAAATTATTAATAGAAGGAACAATTAGTGCTAAAGATATACCTATGTATTGGAATGAAATGTATAAAAAATATTTAGGTGTTAGCGTGCCAGATGATAAAAGTGGTTGCCTACAAGATGTGCATTGGAGCCATGGTAGCTTTGGCTATTTTGCCACCTATAGTTTAGGAAGTATGTATGCTGCACAGTTGTATACAGCTATTTTAAAGGATAATGCATCTATAGAAATGGAGATACAAAATGGGAATATCAAAAACATAGTAAAATGGCTTCGCCTAAATATTCATACACATGGACGTTTTTTTACCTCGGAAGAGTTATGTAAAAAAGCAACAGGCGAAAATTTAAACAGTACATATTTTATTGACTATGTTACAAAAAAATATACCTCACTTTATAACTTGTAAAAAAAATATGCACAAAATGTTTTTAAGCCCAAAAAAATTCAAGTGCAATAAAAGTATACTGGGATATTATTTTTCGTAAATCAAATATTCCCAAGGCTGCATTTCAAAAAACTTCTCTGTAGTAAAGTCGTTTTCGGCTTTTCCAAAAATGCTTTTATAGTTACCGGTAACAAGGTCATCTTTTAGTTCAAAACGAATAGTTTGCTTGCTCATATTTAATAATACCAATACTTCGCTATTGCCATTTTTTCGTAAATAAGCAATTACATTTGGGTTATCGGTAGCTAATAAAAAGGTAGTAACATTAGCATCGGCCGTACGTAAAGCACTATTATTTTTTTTAAGGTTTAGCAAGGTTTTATAAAATTCTTGCAAAGCATATTTACCATCCCAAGCAATTACATCTTTATCAAAAAATTTCAATCGCTTTAAATTAGGTAGCTCTTGTCCGCTGTAAATCATAGGCATTCCATTCCAAGTAAAACTAAATACGGCTAAAGCTTTGGCCATATCACCATATTTTTCGTACTCAGTTCCATTCCAACTATTTTCGTCGTGGTTTGTGGTAAACCAAAGAGGGATTTTAGTATTTCCACAAATGGCATCATACTTACGCAAAACACTATCTATTAAAAAATTTAAGTTTTGTTTGCCTTCATAAAATTCTTTAGTCGTATGCATCCATTTCCAGGTGTAGCAGGCATCAAAAGCTTGGTAATAGGCTGGCTTTTCTATTGGATCACTTTCGGCTAGCCAAAATAGTGTTTTTGTTTTCTCTAATTCTGCTCTTGCTTGTAACCAAAAATCAACTTCTACCCAACTAGCTAAATCGCAGCGGTAACCATCAATATCACACTCACCTACCCAAAATTTCATAGCATCAATCATGGCATTACGCATATCATCATTGGTGTAATCCAATTCTATAATATCATCCATACCACTAGCCATTTTAAAATTGTTTGTGACACTATCTTTTAAATAATATGCTGGGTTAGTTTTTGTCCAAATATGGTCCCACCCTGTGTGGTTTGCCACCCAATCTATAATTACTTTAAAACCCATTTCGTGTGCATGAGCTACTAATTTTTTAAAATCTTGTACTGTGCCAAACTCTTTATCAACCGCTGTATAATTGCTACAAGCATAATAACTCCCTAAACTACCCTTTTTACCTTTTTGTGCAATTGGTGTAATAGGCATAAACCAAAGTGTTTCCACGCCCATATCTTTTAATCTTGGCAGTTCGTTATAAAAAGCATTTATACTACCAGCATTGGTATATTGTCTAAGATTTACTTCGTACACATTTGTGTTATTGATCCAATTAGCTACTTTAAATGTATTAGGTATCATTATACTTTTTACGTTTGTTTTGTTTTTATAAATGGGTTGATGATTGGCATTGTTACAAGCAATTAAGCTTATTAAGAAACAACATATCAAACAATTTTTTATCATACTTTATGACTTTGATACTCAAATGTAAGCATCAAAATACAAAAAAGTAGCTTCTACAAAATACATACAACCTTGTACCTTTGTATTTGTTATACAATTATGAAACAATTTGATATTCCAATTATATATAGGAGCCCCTTAATTACGGCTATAAAAAATAAACGTAAGGTAGTGGATAAAATGAAAAAAGATTTTACCCCTACCCTCCTCGACTTTGGCCCAGTACAAATTTATTTAGCCAGGCACTTTGGCTTTTGCTATGGGGTAGAAAATGCTATTGAAATTGCTTTTAAAACAATAGAAGAAAACCCAAACAAGCGTATTTTTTTGTTGAGTGAAATGATACATAACCCACAAGTAAATGCCGATTTACAACAACGTGGCGTACAATTTTTGCAAGATACTTACGGTAACCCCTTAATACCTTTTGATACCTTAACAAAAGATGATATTGTAATTATTCCGGCCTTTGGAACCACCTTGGCAATGGAAGAAAAATTAAACGCACTTGGTATAGCTACAGAAAAGTATAATACTACTTGCCCCTTTGTAGAAAAAGTTTGGAATAGAAGTGAACAAATAGCTCAAAAAAATTATACGGTAGTTGTACACGGCAAACCAACTCATGAAGAAACAAGAGCAACTTTTAGCCATGCAGCTGAACATACGCCAACAGTAGTTGTTAATGATATGGCAGAAGCTATTTTGTTGAGCAAATTTATTACTGGCGAAAAAGGTGTAGCTGAATTTTATGAGCTATTTAAAGGAAAATATAGTGACAGTTTTAGTATAGAAAAAGATTTACAACGTATAGGTGTAGTAAACCAAACTACTATGTTAGCTAGTGATACACAAGCTATTTCTGATTTTCTTAAAAATAGTATGCAGCAAAAATATAGTCTTGATAAAAATACCATTGAGGAACGTTTTGCTGATACAAAAGATACCCTTTGTTACGCCACTAACGATAACCAAACGGCAGTAACTGGTTTACTAGAAATAGAGGCTGATTTTGCACTTGTAGTAGGTGGTTATAATAGTAGCAACACTTCTCACTTGGTAGAGTTATGTGAAGAAAAACTCCCTACCTATTTTATTAATTCAGCAGAAAAAATAATTTCATCTACTCAAATAAAGCATTTTAATTTTCATACGAGTACAGAAGAATGTACAACTAATTTTATTCCAGTAAAAACCCCTGTAAAAATTTTAATTACCAGTGGCGCTAGTTGCCCAGATGCTCTAGTAGAAGGCGTTATTGAAAAGCTAGCTACTTATTTTACTATTAAAAATAGTATTGAAGATCTAGCTAAAACATTCGAATAAACTATTCCAATTTTTATTTTTTTATTTAAATGCGGCCTACTTGCAATGCAATATTGCTTTCTTTTTGCAACCTATTTTAATAAATTCACCCCCCCCCCCTTTCAATTCTTTAAATAAAAGAGCCCCCGTTAAGACTAACAGGGGCGACTTTGTTTGTGCTTGGTTATCTAAAGCGTTTAATTCTTTATTAGTTTACCAACGGTTACATTTCCTTTTTCGCTGATAATTTTTACACTATACAT
>JANMEU010000023.1:0-2772 GCA_031377245.1 Bacteroidota bacterium | reverse complement strand
TGGAGCTACGTTACCAAAATTGAATGTACCATTTGCAGCTACTACGGCAGAATTAATTACCAATCCTGTAGCTGGATTAACTCGTACAACTCTTAACCCAATTGGTATATTAGCAGCAGGTGGTAGTTGTAATGGACCTGTATTATTTACTAAATTATCGTCCATAGCATTAATATCATGCCATACATTACCACTCAAGTTGATGATCTTGTAAAATCCTGCATCGATTGTTGTGTTGATCTCACGAGCATTTACTACAATACCGCTTACTACTCCAGCTACAGGGTCACTGTCTATTAAATCATTAACTCCAATATTTGAAGGAGATGGTAAATAAGTGGCCGGAGTTGTAAATGTTACACTATATGTGCCAGGCACCAAACTGGTAAAGCTATAGATGCCGCTTGCATTGGTAGTTGTTGTACCAACGGTAATACCATTATTATCTTTCAATTCAACAGTTACATTCGGAATACCTGGTTCGCCTACATCTTGTAAACCATTTCTGTTATAATCTTCCCAAACAAAATCTCCAATACTTCCAAGGCATTTAATTGAACTAAAAAAACTAAAATTCCAAAAAGCTCTTTGAGCAGCAATTTGCTCAACACCTGTTCCTCCAATATCATGGCCACCTTCATACATTGCAAGCCCACTTAATGGATTACCATAAGCTGGTCCAAATACAATGGCAGCTGCTGGGCCAGGTGATAAACCAGGGACATTTGAATGTGTTGGATCATAAGCAATCACTTGTGTAGTTGCTCTCCATGATCCATTTAATTTTGGTAGGTATATCCGTTCTGATCCATTTTCGTGAGCATCGTCTGAAATCCCCATGTACTGTGCTACTGGGCTGCTAGGAAACTGATGTATGTATGGGGGAGTACCATCGTTATGGTCATCGTATGGAACCAGTGCATTACCTGCAGCTCCAACATTATTACTTAAAAAATTTAATTGCTGAGAAGGAATGGCTGGATTGAACAAATTTTCAATCTGGCTGCCTGTTCGGCATCCACCCCAAAAAGAACCACCGTTATTTAAAACCCAGTTCCTAAGTGGACCGTAATATGCCCAATCGGAATTGGCGTGGGGCATTACATAAATTTCATCGCAAGCACTTAATTGGGCAGGTGTTTTTGAATTATAAGCAGAAGACGGTACCCCAGCATCAGTAAAAAAGCCTTCAGCGATATCACCATTCTGAACATCCAACGACCATTTAGGTGCAACTTTAAGGGTGTGTGTAACATCCACAGTTAATGGTGTTGTGGTAGTGGCACCCGTTACAGCAAAGAAAGTGATCCGACTATTTACAGCAGCCGTCCTGTATTGGGCAGGTATTATAAATGTACCACCCTTGTACTGTACCCCGTTGTAAGTGAAATCTGCCCCATCTTTTACTTTGGTTTGGTTAATAACCCACTTAATTTGCACATTATAGTTCTTTAAAAGGTCATATACTAACCCGTATGGTTTTAAGGCGTTGTTCCGGGTTTGTGGAACCACACCCATATTAATAATGTAGGCTCCAGTACCAAGCGTTTCCGTTTGTGCCGAAGTTGAGAGCGTTGTGGTGGATAACATTAAAACTAAAAATGCAAACAATACCCTTTTGTTTGAAATAAATTTTGTAGAAGAAGCTTTCATTTGAAACCGTTTAATTTTTTTAAAATAACTCGAACACAGCTTTAATAATACCCATTAGGATAATAAAAATGCCACGGCATTTCAAATGATTAGGATTTTAACTTAGTATTTATACTACGTAATTAGTGGTTAGACTACTATATAGTTACTAAGGTTGCATGCGCCATTCTAATTAAACTTTGTACTTATTTATAATAGGCACAAGAATTAGTTGAACAAGGTCATTCAATTTTCTTAATTGGGGGTTATGAGGAAATTCTAAGGAAGAGGTGGATTTTCAGTGTGGTAAGCACTTATTGATGCAGTAAAATTACTACAATGTTTGTAATTACAAAATAAAATGTGGTATTTTTTTTAAAAAAATATTATTTTTTTACTTATTAAACTGATAATCAATAAAATATAATTGATTATATTTTTGAGAATCTTAGGATACTTGCTAAATGTTTTTCTATTACGGCTTTATTATTTTCATCGGCATTTTCCATTCTCGTAGCAGTAGCAAAACCTACTCCATCACCAAAATCTTTTAATTGCCTTGCCCCAATATTTGATGTCATAATAATAAGCGTATTCTTAAAATCAACTCTACGCCCCATCCCATCTGTTAATTATCCATCATCTAATACTTGTAATAAAATATTATAAATATCTGGATGAGCTTTTTCAATTTCATCTAATAAAATTACACTGTATGGCTTTCGTCTAACCTTTTCAGCTAGTTGTCAGCCTTCTTCGTAACCTACATAACCTGGAGGAGCACCTACTAACCTACTCACTATAAATTTTTCCATATACTCACTCATATCAATACGAATTAACGCATCGTCAGTATCGAACATATGTTTGGCTAAATAGGATATTGTAATTATTGGCGCTTAATAAATAATTCTGATTTTTATTTTTTCCTAAATAGAAAATATTTGTACCAGCGTATCACATTATTTTTGTACGCTATTTCACTAACCTATAACCCTATCAATTCTTTAAATAAAAGAGCCCCCGTTAAGACTAACAGGGGCGACTTTGTTTGTGCTTGGTTATCTAAAGCGTTTAATTCTTTATTAGTTTACCAACGGTTACATTTCCTTTTTCGCTGATAATTTTTACACTATACAT
>JANMEU010000021.1:0-211513 GCA_031377245.1 Bacteroidota bacterium | reverse complement strand
TGGAGCTACGTTACCAAAATTGAATGTACCATTTGCAGCTACTACGGCAGAATTAATTACCAATCCTGTAGCTGGATTAACTCGTACAACTCTTAACCCAATTGGTATATTAGCAGCAGGTGGTAGTTGTAATGGACCTGTGTTATTTACTAAATTATCATCCATACCATTAACGTCATGCCATACATTACCTTGCAGTGTTAGCACTCTATAAAAGCCTGCATCTATTGTATTATCTGTTTGGCCACTAGCAATGTTAATGTTGCTTACTATTCCACTTACAGGGTCACTATCTAAGCCATCATCACTACCTACATTTGAACCTGTTGGAACATAAAAGCCTGTAGGTGTTGTAAAGGCTACACTATAAGTGCCTGCCATTAAATCAGTAAATGAATATATACCTCCCGTACCCGTAGTTTTAATAGCTGTTGTTCCATTAGGATAAGTTAATGTAACTGTAGCACCAACAATTCCAGGCTCACCAGCATCTTGTATACCATTTCTATTTAAATCATCCCAAACATAATTACCTAAAGCCCCGGTACCTCTTAATCCAAAGTCAACCGTTAAGTTTCCATTGGTACCATCACCATCAACTGCTGTAGCTGGTTCGCCACCTGTAGTTAAGGTTACTGCACTGCTTCTAACTTCACCTGCAATACTTGTATTAGTTCCGTTGTTATCATTGTCTGTATCGTTATCAGGATCTCCACCATTCGTAGTTACTACTGCATAACCTGTAGGGATGATTACACCTACTATATAAATACCTGGAGCAAGATTTGCAAAACCATATGCACCACCTGCAATGGTTGTAGTGGTAGCAATAGCTGCACCATCTGCTACGTTATCGTTGTTTGCATCAGCATATAAATTTACTGTTGCACCTACAATTCCTGTTTCAGTAGCTTGTTTGATACCATCATTGTTTTGATCGTACCAAACTGCATTACCCAAGTTTAAGTTTGCTTGATAGAAACCTGCATCAATCGTATTGTTTACTTGACCTGAAGTAAGAACAATTCCAGTTACTACTCCTGCTATTGGATCACTATCTACTGCATCGTTTGCTCCTACATTACTACCTGTTGGGGTAAAGCCAGCTGGTGTTGTGAATGCTACGCTATAAGTACCTTGTGCCAAATTATTAAAGCTATAGATGCCACTTGCATCGGTGGTGGTAGTTACTGTAAAACCATTGGAGTAAGTTAATGTAACCGTTGCATTAGCAATTCCTAATTCACCTACATCTTGTATTCCATTACCATTTGCATCAAACCAAACTCTGTCCCCTATAGAACCCGTTGGTAATGTACAATCGCAACTTCCAAAATCTGTTAAAATATTAGCCTGGGTTGATTCAGTAATGGCAGATCCACTTAGACCTGTAGGTATAGTTGTGTTGTCCGTTCTCCATTTTTCAATAGTTGACCAATTCCAGTTTCCAGTATTCTGAATATTACCATTCGAGGGGTGATTTATATAAATCACATTGGCAGTCCCTGTTAATGTTCCTCCTGACTGGTTTTGATAGTTGCCGTTTGTTAATCTGTAATCTACATTACAAGTAAGAAAATCACGGCTATTAGATAAACCACCATTAGGAATATAAATTTCGCTGTCGTAATATTTTGAATTTGTACCTATTGTGCTTTGAATTTGTATATTACCATTATCCTGACCGTCAAAACCTCCATTGTTGCCATGAGGACCTGAGATAGGACCTTGGTCGCCAATTTCTGCACAAACACTTATAAAAATATCAGTACCTCCATCATTTTGTAAATCATGTGTAACATTTAAACAAGTACTTTCAAGCCTTCTGTAACCATTCGTATTTTGGAAATTAGCACTGGTATAACTGTTTGATGAAGAGAAAAATCCACTTGTAAATGCTGTAGGAGTAGAAGTCGCATCTTCGTCCCCAATTTCCAGTTTAGCATTTATTGCGCATAATACAGTAGCGGATCCAGATTGCTGCACATTGCCAGAAGTGCGTAAGGAACCGTTATCAATCAACAATTTCTCTGTTGTTGTCTGATTACCATCCATTAATTCAAGATTCCCATTTCTTAAAGTTAAACGACCGCCTCCTGTAATATAAATTATCGTACCATTATCAAGCTTAATATTGTTATTTTGAACAGTTACATCATGTGTAATTTTTATCCGCTGGTTACTGATGTTTTCTACCGAAGGTATTGTACCACCCTGCCAAGTTGAAGCTGAAGTCCAGTTTCCATTGGCAATACTAATATGTGTAAAAGTAGTTGGCGGGGTACACAAGGTTGTTGGTGGGGGTGTACAACTTGGAGGAGCTGTTAAAGTAACACACCAACGATCTGTTTTAGTCCAAGTACCATTGCCACCAAATGCAACCCTTGTGGTTGTTGTACCGGTTGGAACAGTAGCAGTGAAAGTATATAATTGTGGCCCAACTGGAGCATTAGCTAATACCTTATCTACTTGAACGTAAACTGATGTACCCAATACAACATTACTTGCGTTTAAAAATTCAACTGCCACAAAATTATTAAAGCTGTTATCATGTACACCTGCATACACAGATACATTAACCACAGTGCCGGTTGCTAAATTTGTACCAATATTTTGCCAAGCTTTACTTGTTGCAGAAGTATTATTTAAATCTCCAGAAAAAGAACCACAAGCAACTCCCCCTGTACCTTGTGCTAATGTACCATTAGCCCAAGACCAACTTGTTGTACCCGATTCAAAACCCGGGTTTAAGACAACATTAGCTCCAGGGCAACTACAAGACCCGTTAAGAATAAAATTAATAGTAGTATCATGACACAAAGTTCCCATTCCATCTGTTGAACTATATGTTTTTAAATTAACACTGTAAGTACCCTCAGCTCCGGTCCATGCCCCATTACCAGTACCAGGACTGTTATAAGGGCTACTATTTTCAATATTAGAAGTTGGTGTTGGTCCTGTTATAGTGTATTTTACACTTCCAATAGTACCAGAAGTACCTGCTTCCAAATTATATAAAGAACCCAATTGAGCAACAGTAAATGTTGAGCCATTTGTTATTTGTAAATCTGCTCCTCCATCTAGTTTATTAAAATATAAACTGCTAACTCTTCCCGTACAAGTAGAAGTGGCACATGGTGTACCATTAACATGAATAAAATGATTAGAAACGCCAGCAGCATTCGTCCATGTATTACCTGCAGGTAAAGTGCAAGGGTCTACGCCAACGCCATCAGATATTACCACTCTAAGTTCTAAATTTTGTATGCCAGAGTTGGGATTTGTAAATGTTAGCGTAATTGATGTTAGCAAAGTTTGGTTTACAACCGCACCAGTAACATTGTATGATTGTCCGTTAATCGTATTAGCTCCATTTACAAAACAAACCCAAGCTCCAGAGGTGTTTTTCCACTGCCATCGATAGTTAGATCCTGCATTATTATTCGACATACTTGCAGTGATTGCATACTTTGGACCAGCAGTACAGCTAGCACTATATGAATTTACTTGATGGGCTGATGCAGAAAAGGACAATGTTGTTAAAAGAATAAGTAAGATTGCAAACAATCCACTTTTGTTTGTAATAAATTTTGTAAAAGATACTTTCATTTGTAACCGTTTAATTTTTTTAAATAATTATAACAAAACATTAGATTACCCCCAAATAGGATAATATAAATGCAACGGCATTTCAAATGATTAGGATTTTAACTTAGTAATATTACTATAGTGCAGGCGTAAGACTACAATATAGTTACTAAGGTTGCATTTGTCATTCTGATTAAATTTTGTGCTTTTTTATATAGGCACAAAAATTAGTTGAACAAGGATATTCAATTTTCTTAATTGGGGGTTATGAGGAAATTCTAAGGAAGAGGTGGATTTTCAGTGTGGTAAGCACTATTTGATGCAGTAAAATTACTATAATGTTTGTAATTACAAAATAAAATGTGGTATTTTTTTTTAAAAAAATTATTTTTTTACTTATTATACTGATAATCAATAAAATATAATTGAATCTATTTCTGAGAATTTGAGGGTGCTTACTATATGTTTTTCCTAGAAAGCCTAAATCATTTATGCTAATTTTTCGTCTACTAGTTTTTTCGCAATTTTAAATTGTTCCTCCATACTCATCATAGTATTATCAAGCACATAAGCATCATTGGCTTTTCGTAAAGGGCTAATTTCTCTGTTACTATCTATATAATCTCTTAATTCTAAATTACTTTTTACCTCATCAATAGTTATGTTTGGATTTTTTTCAAAAAATTCTTTAAAGCGTCTTTCAACTCTTACTGAACTATCTGCCGTCATAAATATTTTTAATTCGGCATTGGGGAATACGGTTGTTCCAATATCTCTACCATCCATAACTATCCCTTTTTTGTTCCCCATTAATTGTTGTTGAGCAACTGCAAAAGATCTAACTTGTTTTATTGCCGCCACATCACTTACTTTTTCGGCAATTACTAAATCTCGTATTACATATTCTACATTTTCGCCATTTAGTATAATTTCTGATTGTTGCGATTTTGGATTGAATTGAAAATCTAAAATTATATGTTCTAATGCTATTACCACTTCTTTTTCATCTGTCCAATCAATATGGTTACGTAAAAAGTAAAGCGTAATAGCTCGATACATGGCGCCACTATCTATATAAACATACCCTAATGCTGTTGCTAATTGCTTGGCTAAAGTACTTTTTCCGCAAGATGACCAACCATCTATTGTTATAATTATTTTTTTACTCATTGTAGTATAGCAAAGGTGTGTAAAAAAAGTTAAACTAAAAAAAGGTAGATGTTTTTTTAGAATAAAAAAAGTGCAGTAAACTGCACTTTAGTATAACCTATTTATAAAATTTTAAACTTCTGAACCTTCTTTGGTTTCTTTAACCTCACCTTTAAATGTAAAGGTTATTTTTTCTTTTGCTTCATCTAAATTGGCAACTAAAACATCGCCACTTTTTATAGTCATATTTAATATTTCTTCTGCTAAAGGGTCTTCCAAATATTTTTGAATTGCTCTATGCAAGGGTCTTGCACCAAATTGACTATCGTACCCCTTATCGGCAAGAAATTGTTTGGCCTCTGCACTTAATTCCAAACTAAAACCAAGGTTTACTAAGCGTTTCATTACGCCTTTCATTAAAATATCTATAATATCAAAAATATTATCTTTGGTTAACGAATTAAATACAACCACATCGTCAATTCTATTTAAAAACTCTGGACTAAAGGTTCGTTTTAATGCTTTTTCAATTACAGCTTTATTATTTTCATCGGCATTTTCCATTCTGGTTGCAGTAGCAAAACCTACTCCATCACCAAAATCTTTTAATTGCCTTGCCCCAATATTTGAGGTCATAATAATTAACGTATTCTTAAAATCAACTCTACGCCCCATCCCATCGGTTAATTGTCCATCATCTAACACTTGTAATAAAATATTATAAATATCTGGATGTGCTTTTTCAATTTCATCTAATAAAATTACACTGTATGGTTTTCGTCTAACCTTTTCTGTTAGTTGTCCGCCTTCTTCGTAACCTACATAACCTGGAGGAGCACCTACTAATCTACTCACTGTAAATTTTTCCATGTACTCACTCATATCAATACGAATTAACGCATCGTCACTATCAAACATATGTTTAGCTAAAGAACGAGCCAATTCTGTTTTACCCACACCAGTAGGGCCTAAAAAGATAAACGTACCAATTGGTTTTTTAGGATCTTTTAACCCTACCCTATTACGTTGTATAGCTTTTACCACTTTGGAAATAGCTTCTTGTTGCCCTACTACAGCACCTTTTAAATCTTCGCCCATGCTTCGTAGTTTTTCTGTTTCGGCTTGTACCATACGTTTTACGGGTATACCCGTCATCATACAAACTACTTCGGCAATGTCTTCTTCTTCTATAGGGAAACGTTTATTTTTACTATCTTCTTCCCAATCCAATTTTGCTTTTTCTAATTCTTCTTGTAAACGTTTTTCGGTATCTCTTAAGCTTGCAGCTTCTTCAAAACGCTGGCTTTTAACTACCTTATTTTTCTCTAACTTAATATCCTCTATTTTCTTTTCTAGCTCTATAATTAACTCGGGTACGTTAATATTTTTAATATGCTTTCTTGCTCCTACTTCATCTAATACATCAATAGCTTTATCGGGCAATAACTTATCGGTCATATACCGATCACTTAATTTAACACAAGCTTCAATGGCTTCTTGGCTGTACGCTACATTGTGATAATCTTCGTACTTACTTTTTATATTATTTAATATTTGGATAGTTTCGTCTATGCTTGGTTGTTCTATCAATACTTTTTGAAAACGTCTATCCAATGCTCCATCTTTTTCAATATGCATTCTATATTCATCTAGGGTACTAGCACCAATACATTGCAATTCTCCTCTTGCTAAAGCAGGTTTAAAAATATTACTAGCATCTAACGAACCACTTGCACCGCCAGCACCAACAATAGTATGTATTTCATCAATAAACAAAATAACATCTCTGTTTTTTTCAAGCTCTGTCATTATTGCTTTCATTCTTTCTTCAAACTGCCCTCGGTACTTTGTACCTGCAACTAAGGCTGCTAAATCTAAACTAACTACTCTTTTATCAAATAATACTCTACTTACTTTACGTTGTACAATTCGTAGTGCTAAACCTTCAACAATAGCTGTTTTACCTACACCAGGCTCTCCAATTAAAATAGGGTTATTCTTTTTCCTACGACTTAAAATTTGCGATACTCTTTCAATTTCTACTTCTCTACCAACAATTGGATCTAGGGAATTATTTTCGGCAAGTCGTGTAATATCTCTTCCAAAATTATCTAACACCGGGGTTTTAGATTTTGGTTGATTTGTTGCCCCTGGTTTTGTTGATTTTGATTGACCATATTGTTTTTTTTCTTCGTCAAAATCATCTTCCCCTTCGTCATTAAATTCTGCCTTTGGAGGAGTGCTTGTTACAAAACCTAATTCGTTTTTAAAAATATCATAATCTACATCAAACTGATTTAAAATTTGTGTAGCAATATTTTCTTTATTTTTTAGGATAGATAACATTAAATGCTCACTCTCAACCAATGCACTTTTAGTTGCTTTTGCTTCTAAAACAGTTATGCGTATTACTTTTTCGGCTTGCTTGGTTAAGGGTAATGAATTTATGTTGGCAATATTTTTACCCGTTTTATCCTTAACGGCAATTTCAATTTCTTTACGCAATTCAAATACATCAATATTAAGCGATTTTAAAATTCGAATAGCCGTATTTTCTCCATCTCTTATTAAGCCTAAAACCAAATGCTCTGTACCAATAAAATCGTTTCCCAGTCGTAAGGCTTCCTCTCTGCTGTACGATATTATTTCTTTTACTTGGGCAGAAAAATTATTATCCATTTGTTTATAAATTTAACTATACAATATTAACGAATATTTTAAGAGAAAGGTTGTACTATAGTTTGAATGTTGATATGTTGAAAAGTTGATATTTTATAAAAAATAACCTTATTTTACAACTACATTTAACTTTTACACCTTTCTGCTTATTATGATAGATATCAAAATAGATACCAAAGAGAAATTTACGGTAATTACGCCACTGCAAGATAATTTGTATGCTAATATGGCAGCGGATTTAAGTATAACCTGCACAGCCTATTTAACAAACCCAATACCACATATTATTTTAAATTTAACTAACATCACTAAAATAGATGTTGAAAATGGGGAGATTTTAGCCATGCTTCAACAAAAATTTTACGAAAACAATTGCTCTTTTGTTATTTGCAACCTCACTAAAGAAGTTGAACAATTGCTAGATGAAAACGAATTGTTAGAGGTAATGAACGTAACACCAACTGAAAGCGAAGCTTGGGATATTGTACAAATGGAAGAAATTGAAAGAGAACTATTAGGCTAATTTTGAATTGCCAATTTTTAAATTTCGAATTTAAAGCAGCATATCATAAATAAATAAACTCTTATTTTTAGAAATTACCCATTTTTCAATTATCAAATTATCCATTAACTAAATGCTTGTTTTAACCATACTTGGTAACAACTCTGCCATACCAGCTTTTGGCAGGCACCCTACTGCACAAATTTTACAAACCGACAATGATAGTTTTTTAATTGATTGTGGAGAAGGCACACAAACACAATTAACAAAATATAAAATTCGTAGAAGCAAAATAACTGCCATATTTATATCGCACCTACACGGTGATCATTACTTTGGATTGATAGGCTTAATAACCAGCATGAGTTTGCTTGGTAGAACACAGCCTTTGAATATTTACGGACCAGCTCCATTAGAGCAAATAATTAATTTACAACTATCCGTTGCCGATACTACCTTATCTTTTCCATTGTACTTTTATTCGCTTACCGAAGAAAAAGTGATTTTTGATAATACTAAAATAACTATTGAATGTTTTAAAGTACAACACCGCATTGAGTGTTGGGGTTTTTTATTTAATGAAAAGAAGAAGCCTAGAAAGGTAGATGCTGATAGAGCCAAAAGTTATGAAATACCAGAAGCTTATTTTGGCAAACTTCAACAAGGGGAAGATTATGTAACCAAAAAAGGGACCATAATACCCAATGGGGAAGTTACTTTAGCTGCTACAAAAGCAAAAAGGTATGCCTATTGTGCAGATACTATTTTTGATAAAAACTTAGTGCACAAAATTAAAGAGGTAGATGTATTATATCATGAAGCTACGTATTTAAAAGATTTGGAAGAAAGAGCTGCAAGCCGCTACCATAGCACCACACATCAAGCAGCCACTATTGCAAAACTTGGTGATGTAAAAAAATTAATTATTGGGCATTTTAGTAGTAAATACGAAACAGTTGACGATTTTTTGGTAGAAGCCAAAGAAGTTTTTGAAAACACCGAGTTGGGGTTAGAAGGGATTTGTTATAAAATATAAGGTTTAGTCTACTTCTCCCTTTATTATATAATTATACCCATCTGCCATTATCCATTTATAAAATTCTGCAAATTGAGAACGCCAATTTTTTTCATTATGGCTTTCTCCTTTTGCCACTAACGTA
Organism: Bacteroidota bacterium; assembly: GCA_031377245.1. GTDB lineage: Bacteria > Bacteroidota > Bacteroidia > Chitinophagales > Chitinophagaceae > Ferruginibacter. Next base: position 202,435 of record JANMEU010000021.1, on the reverse strand, counting down.
TAAATCATAGTATTAGATTTAGCACCTAATTGCTCTGCCATATTTTGCATATCATCAATATAATTTTGTCCCTCGCTACCTCCAATAGTAAAAAAAAACTTACTATTTACTTTAGTGGATAACGAATCGGTAAAGGTTTTTAATTGTGGAGCCATCCAAAATGAAGGAGAAAATATACCAGCTTTACCGAAAACGTTTGAGTATTTAAGTGCAGCATAATAACTAATCAACCCTCCCATACTGCTACCTGCAATGGAGGTATTTTCTTTTGAAGTTAGCGTTCGGTAATTTTTATCGATAAATGGCTTTAAGGTAGTTACTAAAAAATCTACATATTTATCCCCTTCTGCATCGCCAAATTGATCATTTGTATAGGGATTAAACTCTGTCATTCTATGGCTACTTCCATTATCAATAGCAACAACAATGCTTGGGGTTATCCCTTTTTCAATAAGCGTATCAAGGCATTCATCAACTCCCCATTCATCAATATAACTTGTGTTTTTATCAAATACATTTTGTCCATCTTGCAAATAAAGTACAGGGTATTTTTTTTGTGAAGATGAATATGCCTTTGGCAAATAAATCCAAATCCTTCTATTTCTATTTAATTGAGGAATAAAAAAAGCTGTATCTATAATGTGCACCTGTATTGATGCGGCGCTTTGTTTATGTTGAATAGAAATATTGTTTTGTGCTTTTGCATAAAAGCATAAAAAAAATGTACTACAGTATAATAATATTTTTTTCAACTAATTAAAGCATTAGCTTTTTTATATTTTCCATCATTGCATCACTTACGGCTACTACGGGTAATCTAAATGTATTTTTACAAATACCCATTTGGCTCATATAGGCTTTTACCCCACTTGGGCTTCCTTCTACAAACATACTATTAATAATATCGGTTAGTTTATAATGCAAGGGTTGTGCTGCAGTAAAATCTCCTTTTAAACAAAGGCTAACCATTTTCGAAAACTCCTGTGGGTATGCATTTGCCACTACAGATATAACTCCAGTAGCACCACAAGCTATCATAGGCAATGTAATTCCATCATCTCCACTAATAACATTAAAGCCTGTTGGTTTATGCTTTATTATTTGCATTATTTGATCAAAGTTGCCACTGGCCTCTTTTGTGGCAATAATATTTTTACAGTTTTCAGCAATTTTAAGTGTTGTTTCCGCACTAACATTCATCCCTGTGCGGCCAGGCACATTGTACATAATTATAGGAAGAGGGGCAACATCATTTAATGCCTTGTAATGTGCAAACAACCCATTTTGGCTAGGCTTATTGTAGTAAGGGCTTACGCTAAGTATAGCACTGTAGCCTTCCAAATTTGTTTTGTTATATCCTTCAATAACTTCTTGTGTATTATTACCTCCAATACCGGCCACCAAAGGCAACTTGTTTATATTATTTTCCGCTACAAAACTAAATACTTGTTGTTTTTCATCTTTACTAAGTGTAGCTGTTTCGCCAGTTGTACCAAGCACAACAATATAATCTATTCCCCCTTTTGTAAGATGTTGTATGTTGTTTTTTAAACTTGCCCAATCAATGCTTGCATCTGCATTAAAAGGTGTAATCATTGCTACTCCTGTTCCTTTAAACATATTCATCTGTATTTTTTTGTGAAGTTATTAATACTACTGCAAAAATTAAAACAAATAATTCAACAAAAAAAACGCCTCAAAAATTGAGGCGCTTTTTAAAACATTATGTGTAACATATTATGATACTTTTTCAACCTGCATGTAACTTAATTCAACAGGTGTTGCTCTACCAAATATTTTAACTTGTACTTTAATTTTTTTCTTTTCGTCGTTAACTTCTTCAATTACGCCGTTAAAGTCATTAAATGGTCCATCAATAATTTTAATTGTTTCGCCAATAATAAAGGGTTCGTTCATAGTAACTCCACCTGCATCACTCATTTCATCTACCTTACCTAGCATTTTGTTTACCTCTGCTTTACGTAAGCTAATAATGTTTCCTTTACTACCCTTACCATCTGTTAAAAAGTGCATTACGTTACTTACATTACTCATACTTTGAATAATATCGTCGTGTAAATTTCCGCCAGCTACTTCTATCATGATGTACCCAGGGTAAAAATTACGCTCCCTCATTACTTTTTTACCATTAGCAACTTTATATACTTTTTCTACTGGTAAAAAAATTTGTATAACTGTGTTACTCCACCCATTACGTACAATATCTTTATCTAAATATTCTTTTACTTTACGCTCCTTACCACTTACTACACGTAGCACATACCACTTACTTTCCTTGGCAGGCTTGCCTTCAGGTTTACCTTCAGGCTTGGCCTCAGCCTTTACTTCAGCTTCAACTGCTGGAGCATTTTCTGTACTAACTTCTGCTGTATGTTCGGTTAGTTCAGCTCCCTCAACCAATTCCACATTTGGTGTTGTTATTTCTTCCATTATGTAGTTTTAAAAAGAGAGTAAATAAATTTTAAAGATCCGTTAGAAGCAAAATCCATAATACCTACTAATAGGGTAATTAATAGTGTAGCTCCAAGCACAATCATAGTAGACTGTGTTAATTGATCCCAATTAGGCCAAGTTACTTTTTCAACTAATTCTTTATAAGAATCTTTGAGGTATGTAGTTAATTTATTCATAATATAAATTTGTTAATTAGCTAATACGATACTATGCTAATTTATTAGAACCTAAATACATAATAAATGCTAGTAAACAGTATAGTTTAATAGCACATTAGCTAATTATCGAATTAGCTAATTAAATAGCACGGGCACTAGGATTCGAACCCAGATCAAGGGTGTTGGAGACCCGTATGCTAGCCGTTGCACCATGCCCGCTTTTAATACCTAACCCCTAAAGTGGGATAAGGAAAAAATATTTTATTTAAAGAACTTTTTAAAAAGCAAAGTACCTAAGCTTGCCGCCTAAGTACTTTGCAAAGATATAATAAAGCTTCCACAAAGTCTCCGCCGCAACGGAGATTTAGGGGTTTATTTTACTACTTCTGTAACCTGACCAGCACCAACAGTACGGCCACCTTCACGAATTGCAAATTTCAATCCTTTTTCCATTGCAATTGGTTGAATTAATACAACATTTAATGAAGTATTATCACCAGGCATAACCATTTCTGTACCAGCATTTAAAGTAACTTCTCCAGTTACATCTGTTGTACGGAAATAGAATTGAGGACGGTATTTGTTGAAGAATGGGGTATGACGACCACCTTCTTCTTTGCTTAATACGTAAACTTCACCCTTAAATTCGGTATGTGGAGTAATAGAACCTGGCTTACAAAGTACCATACCACGACGGATTTGAGTTTTCTCAATACCACGTAATAATAAACCTGCGTTATCACCAGCTTCACCTTCGTCTAATAATTTCTTAAACATTTCTACACCTGTACAAGTTGTAGCTAATGGTTTTTCCATTAAACCTACTATTTCCATTGCCTCACCAACTTTAATTCTACCTCTTTCAATACGACCAGTAGCAACTGTACCACGACCAGTTATTGAGAATACGTCCTCAACACTCATTAAGAAAGGTAAATCAACTAAACGTGGAGGAATTGGAATGTAGCTATCAACAGCATCCATTAATTCGTTTACTTTAGCTACCCATTTTTCTTCGCCAGCTAAAGCGCCAGTTGCAGAACCTTGGATAATTGGAGTATTATCACCATCAAAACCGTAAGAAGTTAACAACTCACGAATTTCCATTTCTACTAATTCTAATAATTCAGGATCATCTACCAAATCAACTTTGTTCATAAAAACAACGATTTGAGGTACACCTACCTGACGAGCCAATAAGATATGCTCCTTAGTTTGTGGCATAGGACCATCTGTAGCAGCACAAACTAGTATAGCACCATCCATTTGAGCAGCACCAGTAATCATGTTTTTAACATAATCAGCATGGCCCGGACAATCTACGTGTGCATAGTGACGAGTAGCTGTAGAATATTCTACGTGTGCAGTATTAATGGTGATACCTCTTTCCTTCTCTTCTGGAGCTCCATCGATATCATCATAATTTTTTTTCTCCGCTAAACCTCTTTTTGACAAAACATCGGTTATAGCGGCTGTAAGTGTTGTTTTACCATGATCCACGTGACCAATAGTACCAACGTTTAAATGGGGTTTATCCCTTTTGAAAGATTCTTTTGCCATTGTTTAAATTTTAATATTTGTTTTGAAATTGGTTGTCATTTTAAAGTCTGTAAACCATTGACTGTTTTATTTTTTTGAACCCAACTCTAGTAATGCTAGTCAGCATCGTAGGCGTCGCACTCTTGTACATTTAATCTTTATTAACCCTTTCTCAAATCAATTAAATAATTATTCATTATTCAATCATACATTATTTTGAGCCATCAATGAGAATCGAACTCATGACCCCTTCCCTACCAAGGAAGTGCTCTACCCCTGAGCTACGACGGCTTGAAATCAAGTCATTGAGTCAGAAGAGTCATTAAATATTTTGTTTTACTAAAATATTTAATGACTAATGACTTCCTTTTTTTGAGCGGAAGACCAGGCTCGAACTGGCCACCTGAAGCTTGGAAGGCTACCGCTCTACCAAATGAGCTACTTCCGCTTGTTAGTGTGATACTTTGCTAATTAGCTGATGCGCTACTACAAACTCACGTATTTAAAAGAACTTTCCAAATAAGCAAATTAGCAAATTATCGAATTAGCTAATTATACTTCGTGGGCAGAGTAGGTTTCGAACCTACGTACTCCGAAGAGAACAGATTTACAGTCTGTCGCCTTTAACCACTCGGCCATCTGCCCTAAACCTATTGAGCCGAAGACTGGAGTCGAACCAGCGACCTGCTGATTACAAATCAGCTGCTCTACCAACTGAGCTACTTCGGCATTAGAATTTTACTGCTAAAAAGAACTTAAAAAGAAGGCAAATAATTCTTTACCTAATTTTTTGGACGGCAAAGGTAAGTATAAATTTTAAATAGAAAAAGTTTGTAAAAAAAAGTTTTCATCTTTTTTCAACATATTGTAAAGACAATAAAAAAGCCTTTCCAAAATGGAAAGGCTTTTATTTCAAAAAATTGTGTTTAGGCCGCCATTTTGGCTTTTTTGCGTTTAATTTGATTTATGAGTGCATCCAAGGCAGAATCAAAGCTTTCTTCAAACGATTTTGAGGATTGCTTTACAAAAAAATCGTAACCGGGAATATGTACTTTTATTTCTGCTACTTTATCCTTTATGGTATGTACAACATTATCTAGCTTTAAATAAACATCTACCTTGGTTATTCGCTCATGAAATTGGGGCAATTTCATCATTTTTTTTTCAATATAGTCCACCAATTTAGAGTCTGCATCAAAATGTACAGTTTGAATGTTTACGTTCATAACAATCTAATTTTAATCTGTTAAAAAATAAGAGAAATCGTTAAATGTAAAGGACCTACATAGGCAATATTTAGGGGTATTTATGGCGATTGATTTTTCATAACTAAAGTTAATAATTGAAACGCATTTTTCAAAATAAAATTTTATAAATGGTTCTTTATTACTTACTAAAGGTAATCTTTCAACCATCTAAGCTTTTGGGTGTGCTTTTTTATGTGCATCTTTTAATTTTTCTATAGTGTTATGGGTATATATTTGAGTAGCTGCAAGGCTACTATGGCCTAGCAGTTCCTTTACTGCATTTAAATCGGCTCCGTTATTCATTAAATGTGTAGCAAATGTGTGCCTTAATACGTGTGGGCTTTTTTTAGATAGTGTGGTTACCTCTCCTAAATATTTTTTGGTAGTGTTGTACAAGTACTTTGCATACAGTTTTTTACCCTTTTCGTTTACTAATAAAACTTCGGTATTAGCATCTTTAAGTTGTTGTTTTTGTGCTATGTATTCTTCTATTGTTTGTATCAACGCTGCACTTACCGGTATTATTCTTTCTTTATTACCCTTACCTAAAACTTTTACACTGCTAGTGTACTTATCTATGTGCTTTTCTTTAAGCTCTAACAACTCTGCCCTACGTATACCTGTATGGTATAATAATAGAAGAATAAGCTTATCGGTTTTACCCGCCCAAGAAGGAGGAAACTCTACATAATTAAATAAACTATTGGTCTCTTTTTCTTCTATAAATATGGGTAACCGTTTGCTTACTTTTTGCGTACTTATGGTTGCCATTGGGCTTACGGTGATAGTTTGTTGCTTTAATTGATATTTAAAAAAAGATTTTAAGGTAGATATTTTCCGATTTATGCTTTTGGATTGAATGCCTTTTTCTTTTAGTTGTGCTAACCAACTTCTGATAAAAGTGGGCTTTGTTTCTGTAACGGTTGTTATTGAGAATTGCGTTACCAAATAATCAAAAAAATCAGTAAGGTCGGTTTGGTAAGATAAGATTGTGTGTTGGGAATATCGCTTTTGAAATTGCAGATATTGGATAAACTCTTGTTGGTAAAATTGATTACTATGCGGCATAAAAAAACTGATACCTAAAGTTACATGAACTAGGTATCAGTTATATATTTTTGTTCTTGAAAAATTAATCTAATTTTCCTGTAGCCAACTGTTGCTTGTAAATAGCTTTTTTTACTTGTGTTCTTCTAACAATAGAAGGCTTAGTAAAAGATTGTCTATCTCTTAGTTGTAATAAAGTTTTGCTTTTTTCAAACTTTTTCTTATACTTTTTAAGTGCTTTGTCGATGTTTTCGCAATCTTTAGAATCGATAATTAACATAATTTATACCCCCTTTAAGTGATTTGGGATGCAAAGATAGGGGGATTAATGGATAATTAATAATGAAAAATGAATAATTTTTTAGCATTTGCAGTAAATAACGATGGATATTTGCAAAATGTTTACAGGTATAATTGAAATTGTTGGAAAAATAGTGGCAATAGAGCCAAAAGGTAGCAACATTTCGTTTTGGGTAAAATCTGCGATTGCTACCGAATTAAAGGTTGACCAAAGTGTAAGTCACAATGGTGTATGCTTAACCGTAGAGCAAATTATGGATGATAGCCATAAAGTAACGGCCATTGAAGAAACTTTACTAAAAACAAATTTAAGTAAGCTAGTGGTAGGCGATAGTGTAAATTTAGAAAGGTGCCTGCAAATGAATGGACGTATTGATGGGCATATTGTACAAGGGCATGTAGATGACGTAGCTACTTGCACTAACGCTATTGAAAAAGATGGCAGCTGGGTGTACACTTTTAAATTTAATGAAAAATTTGCAGCTTTACTTATTGAAAAAGGAAGTGTTTGTGTAAATGGAATTAGCTTAACTGCATTTAATGTAACAACAACTAGTTTTACGGTGGCTATTATTCCTTATACCTATAATAATACTAGTATTAAAAATATTGATGTTGATAGTTTGGTAAATTTGGAGTTTGATGTGCTTGGAAAGTACATTCTTCGATATCAAACCATATCAACTATTTTGTAACTTACTTTTTAAATTAAGTATTGGTTTTTCAACATATTTATAACTTACAGAACCTACGAGCAACGTTACACCAAACATTATTAACGCCGATATTAAAGGGTTAATGTTAATATCAAATTTGCTAATACATAAAAATCCAATTGTTAAAACTAAGCCATGAAAACAATATACCCCATAGGCTATTTTACCAACATAAATTAAAAATTTTCTTCTTGAAAGATTAAAAATTGAATTTTTATTAAACATCTGATCTACAAAAATCATACAATGATGAATGATAAAAATTAAGCGCATAATTAAATCTAGTATATTATTGGACACCCCACTTAACCGTTGATTTAAAAAATAATAGCTCAAAAAAAATAGTGGCAAAAATAAATACAACAAAGAAGATTTAAGTTGAGAACAAGTGGAAATATATTTTATAAAGATTGATTTATTTTGAATGAGGTAAGCAAAATATGCACCACACATCATATCAAATAAATAGGTAAGGGAATGGTAATAAAAATTATTGCTGCCATATGCACCATAAAAGCTAAAAATAATGCCTATAAGTGAAAAAGTAATTATAATGAACTTTAGTTTTTTATTAAAAAATAATAAACAAATTCCCCAAATAATATAAAATTGCTCTTCAACAGATATTGTCCAAAGCTGACGTAAAAAAAACACATGTCCTTCTAAATAAAAATTTGATACAAATAATATGTACCAACTTGACGGGGGTAAATTAATTGGTATTCCGTAATAATTTGCCAAATTTTTAATTACAACATAAGAAAGAAATAAAATTATAAAATAGATTGGCCAAATTCTTAAAACCCTTCTTACCATGAAATTTTTGAAAGAAAAATTCCCATTCTTTTCTATTTCGATATTAGCCAAATGAGTGATAATAAAGGCAGATAAAGCAAAAAACATATCCATACTTAAATAAATATTTTCGTAACAGAATGATGCAAATTCCATAAAAAAGCCTGTTCCAAATTGTGGTTTATACGAGTGATACAAAAAAACAGAAATTACGCCTATTCCTCTGAGTGCATTTAACTGTGGATAATAATATTTTTGTGGAAATTCTTTGTTCATATTTAGATTGTTTTACCACTCATTGCCATGTTTATCGCAACATCCATTATACGTTCTGCGTAAGGCTTTGATAGGGTATTTAGTTCTTCAATTTTAACTTGAATTAAATCCTTATCATTTAACCCTAGAGAAAATTGCAATGCTTGTATTGCCCTAGTAGTGTCTATAATTTCTTGTTGGGTTAGTAACGCAATATTTTTTTGGATAAATTTTTCTGTAGTTTGTAATAATTGTTCTGCCTCTGTTTGAGCTTCTACCAATGCTCTAATGGCAATATCATTTTTTGCATTTTCTATGGATTGCTGCAACATTTTTTCAACATCGGTATCTAATAAATTTTGTTGAGGTTTTACCGTAATTTCTTGTGCTACTCCACTTCTTAATTCTTTGGCCGAAACATTTAATACCCCATCTGCATTTATTAAAAAGCCTATTTCTACTTTTGCAAAGCCTGCTGGCATATTGGGAATTCCTTTTAAAATAAATTCGTCTAGTTTTCTATTGTCCTTTACTAAATCTCTTTCTCCTTGATATACTGAAATTATCATTCCGCTTTGTCCATCTTTTTGTGTAGTGTATTGCCTTGTTGCTTTTGCTGGTATTTTTGTGTTACGAGGCAATAATACATCCATTAGTCCGCCAGCCATTTGCAATCCAAGTGATAGTGGAGTTATATCAAGCAATAAAACATCTCTTGTATTACCCGATAAAATATCTGCTTGTATAGCTGCTCCTAATGCTACTACTTCATCAGGATTAACCGTATCGTTTACCCCTTTACCGAAAAACGCTGTAATAGCCTTTTTTATTATTGGCGATTTTGTACTACCCCCAACCATAATAATTTCATCTATATCGTTTATTGCTAGTGCTGCATCTTTCAGCGCATTTTTGCAGCAAGCAATTGTTTGCTCAATTATTGGAGCTAATAGTTTTTGTAACTCGTTTTGAGAAAGTGTAATTTTTACTGTATTCATCTCAGTTGCAAAGTCATCTTCTTTACTTAAGGCTTTTTTTGCATTTTCAGCAATTATTCGTAATTGTTGGTTTGATATTTTGGTTATTTCGTTTACATTTTCTATCCAATAATTTACTATAGCATTATCAATATCATCTCCCCCTAAAAATGTATTTCCATTGGTAGAAAGTACTTCAAAAACTCCATTCTCAATTTTTAAAATAGAAATATCAAATGTGCCACCCCCTAAATCATAAACGGCAATTGTTTTTTCTTGTGTTTTATCTAATCCAAAACCATATGCTAAGCTTGCAGCTGTAGGTTCGTTAATGATTCTTAAAATATCTAACCCTGCTAATTTACCTGCATCTCTAGTAGCTTGGCGTTGAGCATCGTTAAAATACGCTGGCACGGTAACTACAGCTTTGTTTACTGCTGTTTTTAAAATATGTTCTGCAGTAGTTTTTAGTTCCTTTAAAATAAATGAAGATAATTCTGTTGCGGAATAAAATTTGTCCTTCACTTTTACTTTTACTAATTTATCTTCTTCGTCAATTATTTTATATCCAATATTTTCAATTCCATTTTTTACATCGTTATAGGTTTTGCCCATTAAGCGTTTAGATGAAAAAATGGTGTTTTCTGGATTAGAAACTAAAAATAATTTTGCGGCTTCACCAACAATTATTTCATTTGCGTTTCCAAAATGAATTATAGAAGGTACTAAAGAAGACTGATTATGTTCTTTTAATGCTGTTGGTTGTTTACTCTCTGGATGTATAATTGCAACTAGGCTATTGGTAGTTCCCAAATCTATTCCTACAATAATTTCGTTTTGTTGCAAACTGCCAGTGGCTATGTTGATAGCTATTTTTGCCATTCTATCTTTTTTTTGCAAAAGTAACAAATAAAAAAGGCTGTTGAAAAGTCAACAGCCTTAATAAAAAATATTTTCCGTTTATCGAATAATAACCATTTTACCATAGCCTTTGTTAAAGAATTGGTCTGTTTTATCGCCATCGGCTTTGTACTTTTCAAGCGATTTCCCATTTAAGTTGGTTAATACTCTGTATAAATAAACACCATTACCTAATTTTTGTCCATAGGTATCGGTACCATCCCACTTAAATTCTGTAATATTTCTACCTACATGTATAGGTCCTAATTCGTCTTTTGTAATTTCTCGTACAATTTTACCTGTAATAGTTAAAATTTGTATACGCATATTTTGTGGCACTTCATTACCGGTAATGGTAAATACAAATGCTGTAGACGTAGTAAATGGATTTGGATAATTCAGCAAATTAGATATCATTGCCTTAGTAATTACATTAAAGTTGATATGATATTCTAAATCGCCTGCTTTATTACCAACCACATCTCTACCCATAACAATTAATTCGTATTCACCCTCTTCATCAAATTTTGGCATAAAATCAATAATAGCCGTATTTTTCCCTGTAGCTAAATTAGCAGGTGTAAACACCATTATATCTCCAAAATAATATTGCTGTAAACTTCCATCGGGGAAACGAACTTGTACTTTTAACAAAGCAGTATCTGCTAACGCTAAAAATCTACTCTCATCTTTTAAGTTTATTAAAATATGTGGTTTAGCGGCAACAATATCTTTGTTTAAAATATGTACTCCATCAAAAGTAACATCTAACAAAGGATTATAGGTATCGGCTTTTACAAAAAAATCTTTGTACAGTACATTATTAAAATGTGTTTGTTCTGCCTGATGGTTATTTGGGTTAACATCAACAAATAATGTATTTATCCCTGGTAAGTTTTTAGTATCAATTTGATAGTTAATTGTTAACGTATCGCCAGCTATTAATACTTTACCTCTAGGAATTGGTATAGAGGTTGCTACATTATTTCTATCTGTAATAATAAAATTAAACTTCATTGTACTATCAAACGCTGTTTGACTTATATTTTTAAATGCTAATTTAAAATCGATTTTTTCGCCTTGCTCAACAGTATCTTTCATTGCATATAAAATGTTAGGTGCAACAGCCCCTTCTGGCAACATAGTTGCATTAATTCTCCAATACTTTAACTGAACAGGAGTGCCTTGTGCAGAATCATTAGTAACCATTCTAAGTTTTAAATAAGGGTACTGTGTGGCGTTTATCCAACTTAGTGATGTGTCCTGTGCTGGCCCAACAATAGCAAGCGTTGTATTATTTCCGTTAACATCTATACCAATTACTTCCACGGTTGAATTATCCGTATTTGTTGGCTCAACAGAGTTTCCTCTCCAACGTAAATCTTGCCAAGTTTTTGCTGGGCCTAATTTGTCTGAAGTATATTCTCCAGACAAGTATCGTCCTACGCCCTCAAATTGAACCGTGAGTTTTTCGTTAGGCACTAACGCAAAAGTTTGACTGATTGGTGTATTAGTCCCTTTTTTTGTAATGAAAACAAACGGAACATGCGTTTTAAGTGAATCTATATAAGTCCATCCAATATTTTTTAATTTATGGTACAAAGAGATTCCACTACCTAAAGTTAAAGTATCTGTTCGCCATGCACTTGGGAAAAAGGTAAAAAGTGTAGTTGGACAATTTGTTAATACAATTGTATTGCCTGATGGTATTGCATCAATAAAGTTCATTACATTTTGACGTTCGGCTAATGTGGTTACCTTAAATTGAAAATATCCAGGCTTTACATTACCTAATGGTATTGGCCTAACGCTACCATATTGACCAGTTGTTCCATTATCGATATTGACAACAGCTTTAGATGTTATACTATCAACGATGTAAAATCTTAGTACTTCTTGATTATTTGAAAAAGGGGTGTAGAAACCACTTTGCTCCATATTTCCTTCATTATAAAAGGCATAATCAGGTTGTTGATTGGTGCCACTTATTGGAAAAATAGCATTTTTTACAGCATAGTTTACCGTTTTTGGCAAATATTTAAATACTCTATTATCATCCAATACAATATTTTGATAGGTGTTATTTTTATATTGATAATAATGAGATTGATTAAACCCTGAGGAGCTATTTGCTATATATACAAAGGATGAATTATTCCAAATATAACTTGCATTATTTAGGGGTACTACAGCTACCCTCCAATAATAAACTGTACTATCTGCAAAGGTTATGTTAGTTGGCTTAAACTCTATAACACCGCCAACACCATTTGCGTTGTATACTTTTTTAAATATAGAATTAAAGTTTTTTGTGGTATCAATCTCCATTACATATTGCCTAGTTGATGCTAATGGATTTGCAGTATTGGCATAGTAGGAAATATTTTGCTGATTAATAATTGAATAGTTATAAGGAGATACAGGCCTTAATTCATCTTCAAAAATGTAAAATTCTTTAATTAATATATTATTATTTTCCGAAATTTCATCAATTCTGTTACCATCATCTAACGTTATTATTAATTTATTTAACCCTTTGTCTGTTATTGGATTAATCATTTCTGTAAGAAAAACTGAATCAATATTTTTTATAGATCGAATTACTTTATCGTACAATACTCTAACATCGTCATTGGGTAATTTATGTTTTACGGTTACTCTAATTGAATCTCCAATGGCTCTTCCAAGATTTCTCATTTTAATATCAATGGTAAAACTATTATCAGCTACAGTAATTATGGTAGGATTTAGTTTTACTAATTGATCTTCTATTACGTAATCTGGCTTAGGGAAATTGTTAATTTTTAATGCTGGATCGCCGTGTAAATTTATTTCTTCTAAATGTACTCTTGTATAATAATCTAATGTACTAGGGCTACTGCCTAATGAAGTAATGGTAGACTTTAACTGATCCCCAATACTTTGACCATACATGGTATTGGTTACATTATTTATTAAGTCTAAATTATAAAAGTTAAGGAAAGGGGCTATTCCCCAATGGGTACTTCCTAAAAACCCTATACCCCCTTTATTTGGTAAAAAGGTATATTTTTCGGATAAAGACATTGCAGAAAAACCAGTTGGGCGCAAGGGATTATACGTAAAAAAGTTACCAACCGTACAACCACTTACATGCATAAATGGATACTTACCAGCATTTGTATAATTTTGCGGAAAATTTAAGTTTACTGCTAAATCATTTGCAGAAGAGTGACCAAAATATTTAACTACTCCCACACCTCCATTCATAATTGCTTCTATTTCTCTACTTTGTTGTTGTTCAATTGCTACAGTACTTGATTTAATATATGTTCTAACACTTCCCCCATATAAGGTATCCTCAAATTTTCTTTTATAGATTTCTAAATAGCCTGCAAACTCTATTGCCTCATCTACACTGGCTGGCCCGCCTGTTTGCAGTACATTTTTCATCCACCCTTTTGCATTAATGGATTGCTCTGGCGATTTTTGTATTTGTTCATATTCAATCATTTTATTAAGATAAATACCTACTTCGGTTCCATTTACAGCACCAAGCCTACCAACAGGCACTAGGGGTATTTGTGTTCCTGGTTCTGCTACTAATAAAATATCTGAAGCAGGGTAACCAAAGGTTTGCACTAAATCTATTTGATTAGCTACAGGATTATTTTGATTGATTGTGTAATCTGCATAACTAATCGCTCTTCCAATAATAAATAGATATTTTGGTTTTACAGTGTATTGCTGATTTACATAGCGTATAAAATCTCTAACAGCTGCAGGATGCTTTTTTATGCCAAAAGCAAATTGATCGGTAAGCTCATTAATATCAAAAGTTTTTGCAGTATAACCACCACCATTAGCCGAACTTCGATATTGCCTATATAACTCTACATTATTTACGCCACTGCCATCGTTATACAAAACAGGGTTACTAATAATTAAATAATCTCCTCTATTTGCAGCTGCAGTATAATCAATAAAATTTTTACTGGTTAGTGTTTGGATACTACTAATATTAACAGACGCTTGACTCATTAAATTAAATTTCCTAACTAGTTGAGAAGAGGCGGGCAAAACAAATTGAACTGTATCGGTAATACTTATATCGCCAAAATATCTTTTGCCATTTGTATAATCATATAAAATGGGCTGTTGCCCATTATGATTAAAGTTGGCAATTTTTAAATAATTACCAGTTGCACTTGGCTCTAAGTCAAAATAAAAATTCTTTTCGTTATTAAAATTAAACGTGGCTGGATAAGTAACAGAAAAATTACTAACCGCCATACCTTCATTTGGATTAGAACTAGTAGTACCAATACTAACAGGTAAGTTTGTAGGGCTTAGTAATAAAGAAAGCGGAAGATTTCTTACGGTATCTTTTACATAATCAAAAAAAGGCATAGGTGTTTGCAATACGGGGGTACTATAAAATCTACAAACCAAATCTCTTGCATATAAAGTATAGCCTGATGCTCCTACCGTAAAAGTTACACTGTTTGGTGGGCCAGCAGCATACCTATTTAATCCTGTAAAATCTTTTGAAAGTGGTGCACCTGGACCAACTCCATTACTACTCCATCCTTCACCAATATCGTAAGAAGAAGAAAAAACATACTCGCCAATTACAGCTGCATAGCCTTTATTAATAATATTACGATAATGCTGCTCAATCTTACGCATAAAATAAGGAGAGGCTGGCAATACATTACCTGCAATAATATTAGGACTTTGTATATACCTTAAATTATTTGCACTACTTGTATTTACAGTTAAAAAATAAATAGCCGTATCAGTTTCTAAACTAAATTTTTCACTTAATTGTGAGGCAGGATTTCTGTATAAATTATTATCTGGTTTACCATCATTCATTTCGCCCCAAAACTCTATATAATCGCTGGCTCCAAATACACCAGTAGTTACTGATGTGTATATTCTTACTTGCTTACCATTACGCCAAAGTTGAAAATTTTCGGCAGGTACAGCGCCTAAACCTGCTGCAGCTAATACAGTTTGATTTATTCTGCACAAGGTATCCTTTGCTAGTGGAAACTTGTAATAGGTTTTACTATAGTCTATCCAACTATTGTTTAGCTGCGAAAATGCAACGGTAGTTGTAAAGAAAAAAGCAATAAAGCTTAGTAGTATTTTTTTCATAATCGTATTAATAGAATTTTATTGTCCTTCTTTTTCTTTTTTAACTAAATTTATTCGTAAAGAAAAAATATGCGTATAAAGTGGATTAGATTGATTTGCTAAATTGGTAAAAGCATAGTCTAGCATTATATTTTTAATTTTAAAACCAGCACCTAAACTTGGTTGATAAATCCATACTCTTTTTTGATTTACAGTATCTTCATCTGCCAATGCTCGTTGAAAATTTGAAACTCCACCTCTAATAAAAAAAGCATCTTTTATCGATAACTCTAAACCTAAATTTGGATCGGCACTAACAGGATCGCTACTCAATACAGTATTTCGCTTACCATCAAAGGTTACATTTACATTTGCTTCGGTTAATAGTTTTACATTTTTTCCTAAATTAAAATTGTATCCTCCCCCTATTACTAAACGTGGGGCAGTAAGTTCTGTTGACTTAGTTGGAATATCATTTTTTGTAAGATATAATACCTCTTTTTCTTTATCGGAAAAATTAAAAGACCAAGCGTTAAAAGTTGTTGTTATATCCCTAGCCATAATGCCCAAATTCCAATTTTTACCATGCATTTGTAAACCAGCATCTAAGCCAAAGCCCCAAGCACTAGCAAAGCTGCCCACTTTTCGGTAAATAACTTTTGTATTAGCGCCAAAACTTATACTCTTTTTTTCTGTTTGTTTTAAATTTTGTGCAAACGAAAAAATAAACGCATAATCTGCATTAGAAAAGGAAGAAATTGCCCCATAATTTAAACTACCATCGGGCTCTACCAAATAAAGTGTATTAGGAATATCATCTATTGCAAAACGAAGTAAAGAAAAACCGATAGTACGTTTGTTATTATTTATGGGAATGGCAACAGAGGCATAATCGTATTTTGCTATTCCAGAAAAATATTCAGCATGCATTATACCAACATTCGGGTTATTTTTTACCCCTACTAAACCAGCAGGATTCCAGTAACCTGCAGTAGCATCATTGGTGCTAGCTATTTGAGCACCTCCCATACCTAAGCCCCTTGCTCCAGCGCCAATATTTAAAAACTCGTTCGAATATTTTTTGAATTGTGCTTTTACTAAAATAGGACTTACCCCTATAATAATAAACGCTGCAAATTTTTTAATTCTCATAAATTATGTTCAGGTTAATATATACTTGTATTAGGTACAACTTGCAAAACGTATTTATCCGTTTTAAATTGTGCTAATTCTACACTTAAAAGTACAATTTAAGTGGCATATTACAGCAAAAGTCCGCATTAGTCTAAGTTAATTATATTATATATACGCAATTACTAAAACAAAAGACTTATAAACTAACAATAAAGATGCATTAAGCCAATAGTAAAAGAATTATATTTTTTAAAAATTTATACTCATTTTTGCTTAACCGCACTTATTTTTTGTAAAAAAGTATATTAATATGGTCAATTTAATAGAAGAATTACGCTGGCGAGGAATGGTACAAGATATTATGCCAGGAACAGCCGAACAATTAAATAAAGAAATTACCACTGCCTATATTGGATTTGACCCCACTGCCGATAGCTTGCATATAGGTAGCCTTGTACCTATAATTTTATTGGTTCATTTACAAAAAGCAGGGCATAAGCCTATTGCATTAGTTGGTGGAGCTACAGGAATGGTTGGTGACCCAAGCGGAAAAAGCGAAGAAAGAAATTTGCTAAGCGAAGATATTTTAAACCATAATGTGGCCTGTGTAAAAAAGCAATTAGAACAGTTTTTAAATTTTGATAAAAGTTTACCAAACGCTGCCGAAATGGCTAATAATTACGATTGGTTTAAAGATTTTTCTTTTTTAAATTTTATACGAGATGTAGGCAAACATATTACCGTAAACTACATGATGGCCAAGGACAGCGTAAAGAAAAGATTGGAGGGAGAAACTGGAATGAGTTTTACAGAATTTACTTACCAATTAGTGCAAGGCTACGATTTTTACTGGCTACACCAACACAAAAATGTAAAACTACAAATGGGTGGTAGCGATCAATGGGGAAATATTGTAACAGGTACAGAATTAATAAGACGAAAAAGTGGTGGTGAAGCCTTTGCTTTTACTTGCCCACTCATAAAAAAAGCAGATGGCGGAAAGTTTGGTAAAACAGAAAAAGGGAATATTTGGTTAGATGCAAACAAAACAACACCTTTTCAATTTTACCAGTTTTGGTTAAATGCAAATGATGCAGATGCAGAAGGTTGGATTAAAATTTTTACTTTTTTAGATAAGCCTACCATTGACTATTTAATTGAAGAGCATAAAAAAGATGCTAGCAAACGTTTACTACAAAAAACACTAGCCAAAGAAGTTACCGTTTTTGTGCATGGACAATTGGAATACGAGAAAGCAATTGAAACAACAGAAAAATTATTTTCCAATACTACTGCTGCGGCAGAAGATTTAAGTGAAGATGATTTACTCCATATGGAAGGCATTGTAAAAATAAATTATGATGCTACTAAAATGGATGAAAATACAGATATAGTAAGCTTTTTAGCCGAAACAACTATCTTTTCTAGTAAAGGAGAGGCCAGAAAAAATGTGCAAGGTGGTGGCGTAAGTATTAACAGAAAAAAAATTGAGAATATACAACTGGTACTAGATAGTTCAATGTTATTACATGGTAAATATTTGTTAGTACAAAAAGGGAAAAAGAATTATTACTTAGTACGTGTGTCATAAAATATTAATGCTACAACAGTTAAAACATTTTATTAAAAAATATTTATGGAGCATTGTGTTTCGTAAAAAGATTTATAAAGATGGAGTTGCAAAAAATAGTGATTTTAATACATATTTAAATTCTTCATCTACATTTTCAACACAACAATTAAATGTTTTTACTAATGCCAATGAAGATGGAATTTTACAAAACATCTTTACAAAAATTGGCACCACTAACAAATTATTTATAGATGTTGGTAGTAACGACTGCATTAATAGCAATTGTGCAAACTTAGCCTTTCATCATAATTGGAGTGGTACATTCATTGATGGCAATAGCAAAATTTTAAATAGAGGAAAATACATCTATCAAAACTATTTTAAACAAAATGGCAATCGCTTTTCATTTAAACAAGCCATTGTAACTACACAAAATATTAACAGCATTTTAGCTGCAACAACTTATCCAAAACAATTAGATTTATTGTGTATAGATTTAGATGGAAACGATTATCATATTTGGAACTGTATTGAAGCATTATTACCAAGGGTAGTGGTAGTAGAAGTACAAGTAGAAAAAGGAAATACCCAATTTATTCCGCCTTACACCACCGAGTTTGAGCTATATGAAGATGATACGCCAAAAGGAGCATCACCATTAAGTATGGTGCAACTGGCTAATAAAAAAGGCTACCAATTAGTAGCCGTAAATAAGGGTTGTTATAATTTATTTTTTGTACGAGAAGATTGTATGGAAAATTTAAAAACATTAGTAATTGAAAAAGCCTTAGAAAATAGTTGAGTAAATATCTTACCATTTACTACGTTTACTTTTTTGGATTTATTCTATATGCACTTGCTTTTTTACCACAGCTCCTTCGGTAACCACAGGTATAAATTTTCGTTCGGTTACTAAATAACCATTGCCTTGTTCGCATATATGTACTTTTAACCCTTCTACACTGTATGGACTTCCATCGGGTATATCTGCAATGTTGGTAAATTGTATGTCGTGCCCGTCAATAATAATAACACACCCACTACCAATAGCTTCCATTTTATTTCCACCTTCGGTAATTATCATTCCTGTATCTTCTCCTAAACCAATACCAATGCAGGCTGGGTTGGTTGCTACGGCTTGTGCTAATCGTCCAAAACGGCCTCTTTTTTCAAAATGGCTATCAATAATAACCTCATCTACAAACGCTAAACCGGTTGTAATTTTTACTTCGCCTTTTAAATGAGCCTTAGCAGCATTACCTTCATAAATCATAGTATTACTCATTGCCATTGCACCGGCACTTGTGCCAGCAATTACAAAATGGGTTTCTTCCTTGTATCTACTAACAATAGTTTTTAAAAAATTTGTTCCACCAAATGTGCTGCTCAAACGCATTTGATTACCGCCACTAAATAACACTGCATCACATTTTTCTAAACGTTGTTGATAATCTTCTGTACCAACATCTGCCCTATTTCTAATATGCATTAACCCAATATTAGTACAACCCATTTTGCCAAAAGCATTTAAGTAGTTGTCGCCAACTTCATAAGGTATCATACTTGCTGTTGTAATTACTTCAATACGGCTTAATACCCCTCCTGCTTCCTCTACAATACGACGAAGGATACCTAGTTCAAAAAAATTGAGGTTATTGCGATGAATTTGTCCGGTTTCCAAATCTGTGCCTTTATCCTCGG
The DNA here is from genome assembly GCA_031377245.1 of Bacteroidota bacterium. Taxonomy (GTDB): domain Bacteria; phylum Bacteroidota; class Bacteroidia; order Chitinophagales; family Chitinophagaceae; genus Ferruginibacter. The sequence goes on along the minus strand of JANMEU010000021.1, from coordinate 182,497 downwards.
CACCACCAATGGCTATTAGTTTTCCTTTAGCAAATTGCATTAAATCATTTTTGTGATTAATGCAAAAATAAGGAATTGATTATTTTTATTAAGCAGCTATTTACTAACGAATGTTAATTAAGGTAAGATTATTTTGTTTTTTGTAAAATGAAATGATTTTGGTAATTTCCATTTTAGGAGAAAATTTTACCGCAGAGGCGGAGAGACGCTGAGAAAATACATTATCTAACTAAATGTCTTAACTAATTTATCTCCTAAAAAGAAGTATTTTAACCAGCTGTATGTTACAAATTAGTCAAGAGTTTATACTAACTCTCCGTCTTTGCGTCTCTGCGGTAAAAACAACAACATGAAGATTGTAGAAATTAAAATTTTAAGAGGCCCAAATTATTGGAGTGTACGTCGCACTAAACTAATTCAAATTAAACTAGATTTGGAAGAGTTAGAGCAACGTCCAACCAATACTATTGATGGTTTTAGAGAACGTTTAGAAAAAATGTTTCCTACAATGATTGAGCATAGGTGTAGTGTTGGGGCAAAGGGTGGATTTTTTCAACGAGTAGATGAGGGCACTTGGATGGGGCATGTGATTGAACATATTGCCCTAGAAATACAAACCCTTGCAGGTATGGCAACTGGTTTTGGGCGTACCAGAGGCGCAAATGAAAAAGAAGGTGTGTATTTTGTTTGCTTTACCTATTTAGAGGAGGATGCTGGTGTATATGCTGCCAAGGCTTCAGTAAAAATTGCAGAAGCATTAATAAACAATACCGAATACGATTTAGCCAATGATATTCAAAATTTAAGAGAAATTAGAGAAGACACAAGACTTGGCCCTAGCACAGGCTGTATTGTAGAAGAAGCTGCTAAACGTAACATTCCCTACATACGCCTAAATAAGCAGAGTTTAGTTCAATTAGGTTATGGTGTTAATCAAAAAAGAATAAGAGCAACCATAGCATCTACCACAAGTAATATTGCTGTAGATATAGCTTGCAATAAGGAAGAAACAAAAATGTTGTTAGAGGCTGCCGAAATACCAGTACCCAGAGGAACCGTAGTACGTACCGAAGTTGGGCTAGATGAAGCTATAACAAAATTTGGTTACCCATTAGTAATAAAACCTATAGATGGTAACCATGGCAAAGGAAACACCACTAACATTACCGATAGAGACCAAGCTGTAAAAGCGTTAGAAGCTGCCAAAAATTATGGCAACAAAGTAATTGTAGAACGTTTTATTACTGGCTACGATTTTAGATGTTTAGTAATTAATCATAAATTTATTTGTGCCGCTTTACGTACCCCAGCAAGTGTGGTGGGTGATGGGCAACACACCATTCAATATTTAATAGATGAAACCAATAAAGACCCACGCAGGGGTTATGGCCATGAAAAAGTATTAACGCAAATAACGGTTGATGGTAGTACAATGAAAATGTTGGAAGATATTGGCTACACCTTAGAAACTATTCCAAAAAAAGGGGAGCTTGTTTTATTAAAAACTACCGCTAATCTTTCTACTGGTGGTACCTCAACCGATGTAACAGATGAAGTACACCCAGCAAATATTTTTATGTGTGAACGCATTAGTAAAATTATTGGCTTAGATATTTGTGGAATAGATATAATGGCCAAAGACTTACGTACACCTGTAAGCGAAAATGGTGGTGCTATTTTAGAAGTAAATGCTGCCCCCGGCTTTAGGATGCATATTGACCCTAGCGAAGGGTTACCACGTAATGTTGCAGAGCCTGTAGTTGACATGCTTTTTCCAAAGGGTAGTGAGGGAAGAATACCTATTATAGCTATAACAGGTACCAATGGAAAAACAACCACCACAAGGCTTACCGCTCACATAGCAAAAAGTGCAGGTAAAAAAGTTGGGTATACAACAAGTGATGGGGTGTATATTCAAAACCAATTAATGATGAAGGGTGATTGTACAGGACCAGTATCCTCAACCTTTGTACTTAAAGACCCTACCGTTGATTTTGCTGTATTGGAATGTGCCCGAGGGGGTATTTTAAAAAATGGTTTGGCTTTTGAAAAATGCGATGTAGCTATTGTAACCAATGTAGCTGCCGACCATATGGGGCTTGGCGGAATAAATACCATAGAACAAATGGCAAAAGTAAAAGCTGTTGTGCCAGAAACTGTTTTCCCACATGGTTATGCCATTTTAAATGCCGAAGATGATTTAGTATATGGCATGAAAGATGGATTAAAATGTAACATTGGTTTATTTAGCATGGATGAGAATAATACAAGGTTAAAAGAGCATTGTAACAAAGGCGGATTAGCAACAGTATATGAAAATGGTTATATAACCATACTAAAAGGGAATTGGAAAATTAGAGTAATGCTAGCAAAAGATATACCCCTTACCTATGAAGGAAAAGCAGTACATAACATTGCTAATTGTTTACCAGCGGTATTAGCCACCTATTTATATAGAGATATAACTATAGAGGATATACGCCAAGGCTTACAAACTTTTATGCCTGGTGAAAGTTTAACACCTGGCCGTTTAAATTTCTTTCATTTTAAAAACTATAGTTTTCTTGCCGATTTTGCCCATAACCCACATGGGTTAAAACTACTTTGCGATTTTATTAGCAAGTTAGACTATAAAACAAATATTGGTGTAATAAGTGGCACGGGTGATAGAAGAGATGAAGATATTAAAGAGCTAGGAGAAATATCTGCAAAATACTTTGACCAAATTATTATACGTTGCGATAAAAATTTGAGGGGCAGAACTGCCGAAGAAATTATTGGTTTATTGCAAGAAGGTATAAATAAAGTAAACCCTAATATACCTACAAAAATTATAGCTAACGAAAACGAAGCGTTAGAATATATTTATGCAAACCCTGTACATGGTGCGTTGTATACCATTATGTGTGATGTGGTTGCTGGTGCTTTAGATAAAATTAAGCAGTTGAAAGAAAGGGAGGCTTCTTTACAAGCTTAAAATAAAACAAAAAACCTTTTGGGAAAAAAGTAATTATCCCTTATTTTTGCACTCCCAAATTTTGATTTATCAAAGTTTACGATTGGGTTATAGTGTAAAGGTAGCACACCAGATTTTGATTCTGTTCGTCTAGGTTCGAATCCTAGTAACCCAACAAAAAAGCCACTTTTTAAGTGGCTTTTTTAATTCTATGATTTAGTCTACTTAATCAGTTCCTCAATTACCTTACCCACGCAACCATTAGGCATTTGTAGTTTAAGCAGTGCTGCAAGTGTTGGTGCAATATCTGTCATGTACGTTTCTCTATGTGTTTTGCCAGGTTTTACACCCCAGCCAAAAAACAAACAAGGTATATGAGCATCGTAAGGGTTCCAAAGACCATGTGTAGTTCCTTTTTTGCCGCCATCAAAATAACCAGGTTTAAAGGTAAATTGAATATCTCCACTACGCTTTGGAGTATAGCCGTTAGCCATTCTGTCTTTTTGTGGTTGCGGTATAGATGCTTCCATTATTTTTTCTAACTCAAAAGCATCTACTATATAATCCTTCTTTCTTAATTGGCTAATTATTAATTCGGTAATTTTTGTTTTATCTCCATTACCCTTTTCAATTGCATTGTCATTTAAATACACTTGATAATTCATTACAGTAGTGATTGCTTTTTTTATTGCAAATTTTTCTTCAATGGCTTCATTTAGTTCTTTAGTAATATCCCCATCTTCAAAAGTGCCACCAGGCATTTTGTTTTCGTTTAAAAACCCAGGGATATGGGCTACACCATGGTCGGCAGTTAAAAACAAGGTATAATTTCCTTTACCAATCATATTGTCTAAATAGATTAAAAATTCGGTTAATGCAAAATCTAAACGTAAATAGGTGTCTTGTATTTCAACAGAATTGGGGCCAAAAGCATGCCCAATATAATCTGTGCTACTAATGCTTACTGCTAAAAAATCGGTTACACCTCTTTGTCCTAATTTTTCGTTGTAAATAGCTTCTTGTGCAAAGTTTAAGGTGTAATTATTTGCAAACGGTGTAGTTTTAAATGCCTCGTATTTATCTTTATCGTCTATTGTACTTAATTTATGGGGAAAGGTTACTGTTTTTAGTCCCTTAATATTATTCTCATAAGCCTTATCATCGGGAGTGCTTAAGGTGTAATTTTTTATATCATACAGTGTAGTCCAATCTTTTTTCATAAACAACGCTGGCTCATCCTTTGCATTAAAATCGTTTACCCATTTGGGTAATGTATTCATATAATAACTACTAGTAATCCATTTGCCACCATCGTACCAATAAGCAGCATTGCCACTATGACCAGCTGGTAAAATTGCTCCCCTATCTTTTAAGGCAATGCCTATTACTTTGCTTTTAAAATTGGTACTTAAACGTAGCTCATCTGTAATAGTGTTAGTCCACATATTTGCCGGGCTCATTTTACCTGCTTTGCTAGTAGCACCAACTGTAGTTACGGTACTATCATCTGTACAATACACCCATTTATTGGCTGCTTTCTCATACCAATTATTGCCAACAATACCATGTATGGCAGGTACACTACCGGTGTAAACACATGTATGCCCAGGTGCGGTATAAGTTGGTGTAAAAGGTATCATTGTATTTTCTGCTGTAAACCCTTCTTTTAATAAGCGGTTAAAGCCTTTGGCGCCATATTGTTCTTTGTATTTATACAAATAATCCCAACGCATTTGATCTATAACCAAACCTACTACTAGCTTTGGTTTGGTAGTTTGTGCCTGTGTTGAATAAGAGAAAAGAAATAAGAAAATTAAACTAGAAAAGTATTTGCGATTCATGAAGAAAATATTTTTTGTAAAACTACTATTAATCATACGAATAACGTTCACATTAATCTATTGTACAGGCAAAGATGATAGAAATTACCAATGTTGAATGGAGATTATTTATTTCTTTATACTAAAAGAAACAATAACTAATTATCCTTGCCAATAAACCTCAGTCTTGGAACTAAAGCTAGTAAACAAAAATTGACTCAATCGTTACCAAATTATTACCATTTAGCCACAATGTTTTACTTTTGCAACAAATTATCAATTATTCATTATTAATTATTACTTAAAGTATGGATGTTTTTGAAAAATTAGTGAAAGATGGCGGACCTATTGGTCAGCATATGGATAGAGCCCACGGCTACTTTGCGTTTCCTAAATTAGAAGGCGACCTTAACCCTCGTATGAAGTTTAGAGGAAAGGAAATGATTGTTTGGAGTTTGAATAACTATTTAGGTTTGGTTAATCACCCCGAGGTAAGGGCCATAGATACAAAGGCAGCGGAAATGTATGGCATGGGCAACCCAATGGGTGCAAGAATGATGAGTGGAAATTCAGATAAACATGATGCCTTAGAAAAAGTACTTAGCGATTTTGTTAGCAGAGAAGATACCATGTTATTAAACTTTGGTTACCAAGGTATAATGAGTTGTATTGATGCGTTGGTTAATCGTAGAGATGTGATTGTTTACGATGCCGAAGCACATGCTTGTATTATGGATGGCATTCGTTTGCATGTTGGTTACACCTATACGTTTAAACATAACGATATTGAAGATTTTGATAAACAAATGAAAAGGGCTACTGCCATGGCCGAAAAGCAAGGTGGTGGAATTTTAGTAATTACCGAAGGTGTTTTTGGTATGGATGGTGAGCAAGGAATAGTAAAAGAAATTGTAGCTAAAAAAAGTGAGTACGATTTTAGAATTTTGATAGATGATGCACATGGCTTTGGTTATATGGGTGCCACTGGTGCTGGAGCAGATGAGGCACAAGGTTGCCAAGCTGGTGTTGATTTATACTTTAGCACTTTTGTAAAAAGTATGGGTAGCATTGGCGCTTTTATTAGCGGACCAAAAGCTGTAATTAAATATTTGCGTTACAATACCCGTAGCCAAATTTTTGCGAAAAGTTTGCCACTTATTATTGTAGAGGGTATGCTTAAGCGTATGGAAATGGTAAAGACAATGCCAGAGCTTAGAGAAAAATTATGGGCAAATGTTGAACGTTTACAAACCGGATTAAAGGAACGTGGTTTTGATATTGGTAATACCAATAGCCCTGTTACACCAATATATATGAAAGGCGATGTGCCAGAGGCTACTAGTATGGTAATGGATTTAAGAGAGAATTATCATATTTTTTGTAGCATAGTGGTATACCCTGTAATACCTAAAGGAGATATTATTTATAGGTTAATACCTACTGCTAGTCATAGTTTTGAAGATGTTGATGAAACATTAGTTGCATTTGAAGCGGTTAAGAAAAAATTAGATGCTGGTTTATATAAAGCTGCTGATATTCCAGATATGGCAGAAAAAAGTTAAGAAAAAAGTCTCGTTATTGTAACGGGGCTTTTTTTATTTATTTATATGGCCAACCCTACTTTAGCAAACTATAAGATGTATTTTTAGTTAAAAATAAACCGTTACTATTTTTCAGTTTTAATAAGCCTTAGTTTTGTAAAAATATGTTTACATGAAAAAAACAACGTACCTCCTACTCTTTTGTTGCTCCCTATTATTTAGTAGTTGTTTTGAAATTATAGAGCAACTTATGATTAAAGCCGATGGTAGTGGCACTTTTCAGTTTGTACTAAATATGAGTAAAAGTAAAACCAAGTTAAACTCTATAAGTAAAATGAAAACCATTAATGGACATGATGTACCAAGCAAATGGGAGATTGAAAATAAAATGAAACAAGTTGAAAAAGTGATGACTAAAACCGTTGGTGTTAGTGGTGTAAAATCTTCGATAGATTTTGAAAACTATATCGCTATTATTAATTGCACTTTTGTAAAACTTAATCAGCTAAATACCGCACTTAAAAGTGTTAGCAAAATAGATGGAGGTAATGTAGCTGGCCTTGATAAAGTATATAATTACGATGTTGCTACAAAAACATTTGAACGACAAAATAAATTTGGTTTAAAAAATCAGTATAAAAAAGTAAGTAATGCCGATAAGGAAGTATTTGCTACAGCAGGTTATACCAGTATTTTTAAATTTGAAAATACAATAGAAACAGCAAGTAATAAAGACGCAACTATATCACCTAGTAAAAAAGCTATTATGTTAAAGCAAACGGCATTAGATATAATTACAGAAAAAAAATCAATTGAAAACAAAATAAAATTAAGCAACTAATTATGATAAAGAAAATAATATTATCTACTTTTTTATTAGCAACTATTTGGGTAACTAAAGCTCAAAGCCTTTTAAGTAACGTGCCTACTAACGCTGCTGGCATTATAAAATATGCTGCAGAAAATTTTACAAAAAATACTACACTCCAAAAATTAGATAGTTACAGCTTTGTAAAAAAAGATTTTTTTAAAATGCTCCGCATAGACACTTTAACATCGTTAAAAAATTTAGGCATAAATTTTGAAAAAGATGTGGTTCAATATTTTAGTATGCAGGATACTTCGTTAACCTTTGTAACCTTACTAAATTTAACTAATGCAGATCAATTTTTTACAATCCTTAAAGCCAATTATAACTCAACGGGTAAGCTAGAAAAAAAGAATGACTTTAGTTTTTACAGCGCCGATCCAAGCACCTATTTTGGCTGGACTAACGATATAGCTATTATGGTAAACACCTCTTACCAAAATAAAAAAAATTACTACGATTATTTATATAGAAATGATACTAGTGCTGTAAATACTGGGGCTGACTATGTTGAATCTGCTTCAGCAGATTCTATAAGGGCAGCACTGATGGCAGATGAAATGATAGAAGGTATTAAAGCGGATAATACCCCAATAGTAGCTCAAGTAAAGCGACCAAAACCAAAAAATGGAAAAGGTAAAAAGCCAGCTGTACTATCGAACACCGCCAAAATACAAGCCCTTAAAAAAGCAAAGAAGCTTAAAGAAGAAAGACAACGTTTTGTAGCAGATAGTATTGAAACGGTAAAAAGAGATTTGTGGTATCAGCAACAAGATATGATTGCAAAGAAATATCAATATGGAGTTGCCGAAAAAATAATGACCACTACATTTAATGGAAGTATAAATTCTATCCAAAACGAAATAAAATACACCAAAATAATTGAGCCAACTGCTCATGTAAGTGTATGGATTAATAATGAAACGTTGATGAGTCAGTACAACAACTTTTTTGCATTAGGAAGGTTTTATGGTATGGGCAGCTATTATGGAAGCTCAAGAAATTCATCTTATCAAAAAGATACTTCTGCCAATTTTAACAGTGCTGTAAATATTTATTTTGAAAAAGATAAAATGCGGATGGAGCAAAAAACATTTAGTACAGATGAAGCCTTAACAAAATTAGGGAATGCAGTTATGGATAGTAAACAAAGTACATCGTTGGCAAACTATGTTAATGCTGATAATGTTGGTTATTTAAGCATGAGTGTTAATACTGAGGCCATGGCTAATTATTATTACACAGTTATTAAAAAATATTTAAACAACAATAGCTATACAAATGAATATAGCGATGCTGTTAATTTGTATATTGATTTGTTACAAATATTAATTGATGAAAAAGGTATTTCCGATTTAACAACAGGAAATTATTTATTTGTATTGCATGATATGAAAAACAGGCTGGTAAGTTATACCGATTATGAATTTGATAAAGAGTATAATAAAAAAGAGGTAAAGAAAACTAAGAATGAGCTTACTCCTAACTTTACCTACGTAATGGAAACAAGGAAAGACGCCTTTATGGAAAGACTGATGAACCTTCCATTAAAATATGCAAAAAAAGAAAATTGGAATTATACTGCAAAAAATGGATACAATGAGTTAGCATTTAAAGAAGGTGAATTACCTATTAGCAGTTTATATTTTATGGTTAAAGATGGTAAAGGCATCATTACAACTAGTAAAGAGGTTGTAGATAATACCTTGAGTGGTAAATCTTTTGTAGTAGATGAAACTACTAAAGCAGACATATTAAACCATAACTACTCCTTAAAAATCAATACCAAAAAGGTATTAGAAAAATTAGGTCCTGAATTAAGTACAAACGCAAGTAAAAAAGTAAATGATTACTTTCTTCAAAACTTTGGTGATGTAAAAATGGAAAGTAACATTAAAGATGGCATAATACAAAGTACTACCACCATAAATATTAAAGGAGAACATAGAAATAGTTTTGAATTTTTATTTGATATGATGGATGCCATAAATACTATTATGGAAAAAGAAAAGCAAGAAGAAGAGAAAAAGATAAATTAACATGAATAAGAAAAAATGGGTTTTGGTGGTTTTATTAATACTAACCGTTTTAGGTTGGTATAAATTATTTTACAAAACATACAGCATAAGTGCAGTTGCAGAAAGTGCTGATGCTATTGTTGCAATAGATGTAAAACGAATTACGAATACCGTAATGTGGCAGTTTATTACAACACCATCGCAATGGAAAATTAGTCGTAACTCATCATCAAAAGATACCGCTATTAATTGGAAAGATGTTATTGAACTACCTGACTATATTTTAGCTTTTCATATAAAAAATCAACCGTATAACATTTGGTATACAAAGTTTAAACTAAAAAATAAAAGCAACTTTGAAAAAGCCTTAAAACAATATCAATTTATACCAATTGGTGCTAATGAATATACTAATGAAGAAATGGATATTTCGATTTATATAAACAATAGTGAAGTTTTACTAAGCACTACAACAACTCAAAAAAAAGAATTTACTCAACTTGTAATAGATGAATTGTTTACACAAAAAAAATACAGTTCAAAAGAGACCATAAGAAAACTAGTTAACGCAAAAAGCCATGTAGCCTTACTTTTTACACCTAATATTTTTTTAAACGAAGATGCAATTGTTAACCTAAATTTTGATAAAGAGAAAATTAATATCAGTAGTACATTCACTCCAAAACCAATGTACACTTTTACAGAAAGTACTTTTGAATTTTCCTCCAATAGCTTACTAAGTATGTATTTTACACAGCCTAATCTTACAACGTATTCGTTATTGGATAATACTAGTAAAGAAAAAATTTCGAAAGTGTTAAACTTTTCAGCAGATTCAATGTTTTTGTTAAGCAATAAAAATTATTTTTTAACCTTAACTAATTTTACAAACAGAGTTGATAGTGCTATTACATACACGTATGATGACGAGTTTAATAAAATAGAAAAAGTAGTAACAAATAATGTACATGAACCCTTATATAAATTTAGTATTACGGGTGATAGTGTGAATAAGATTTATACGTATTGGAAAAAACTAAAAGTAATTGAGCAAACAGCAAATGGGAATCTTTTTACGGCATTACCATTTGTAAAATCGTATTGTACCATAAACGAAAATAAAGTAGAAATTAAACCAACAACTTATAAAGAAGTTGAAACAAACAGCAGTTTTAAAGGCATCTTTTATTTGCAAGTTTTAGTAGCCAATATCCCTAAAAACCTATTAAATTATATGCCTGAACCTATTAAAAATTCAATAAATAATATAGCAGACATAAAACTAACAGCACAAAATAAAAAAAATACAATTGAGGTAAATGGCATAATACAAAAAAAGAAAAATGATTTGCCCATTTTAAAATTTTAAGAGCCGGATTATTTTTTTGCCCATCTAATATACCAGGGCAATTTATTAAACCTAAGTGCAGCATATTTTTCTTCAAGAGCGCCAAAACTACTATAAAAAAAAGCTAGGCTGTTAATATCACTGCCCTCAAAATCTAAGACTAAATTTTTATTGGCGTACTCTTTTATAAATTCATTTATTAACGTATGACTAGCACCAATAGCTTTTCCATTTGGATGGTTACCCACTAAAATATAATATGCTCTGTTTTTTGAGAAAAAGAAAGCGGCAGATGCTACTAATTGTTCATTTAAATAAACACCTAAAGTTATAGCTTGATTAAGTTGCAGTAAATGAATATAGACATTCTTTATTGCGTCATAATCTGCAGATGTTAGGGCACTAAAATGTATAGTTTGTTCTTTAGCTAATTCAATAACATCATCAATTAAAATATTTTTTTTAATTGTACAGTTAAGTTGAACACATTTTTTAATATTGCGTTTTACATTCTCTCTATAAGCTACATATAATTCTTCATAAGATTTATTTAAGTTAAGCGTATAATTATTTCTTAAGTATAAGTTATTTATAGAAAATATATTTTTATAATTTAAATACACATCCCAGTATGTATATTTTAAAGGAATAGTGGCAATAAATTTTTCTATAATTTCTTTAGTTAACTCATTTCCAAAAACGCCCAATTGTGCACAAAAAGGTGGCTGATACAAATAATAAATTCCATATTTTTTATTGTAGGTAAGTGGCATTACCATTTCGTAATCATTTAGTACCAAGGCTTCCCAATTTTTTGCCATGGCATCTAAGTAAAAGGAGTATGCATACACCAACCCATTGCTGGCATTTGTAATACAAGCATCCCATTTTTGCTTATCAATAGTATTATATGGTATAAGTTGTATACTCAACTAATACAAAGGAAGTTGTGGAAAATATTTACGTAGATTAATATTTTGCAAATCAATACTAAAACTAATATTTTTTACAAACCGTTTTTCTAAGATAGTACTTTCAAAATAATTTTTATACACTTTACTATATAAAAGGGGTACATACACATTTACTATATTAAACAATGAAAATTGTACACCAGCATCATAAACAAATTTTCCTGTGTTACTATTTTTATTCCAAGCTTCTGCATAGGTACCTATATCTAAAAACAAATGCAGCGGTATTTTAATAGGGAGTAAGGCTAGTGGATTAATCTTATCTGGTATACTACTTGTAAAATTGAGTGCGGCCAACCAATCATCAGATTTTCCAATTTTATTACTTAATAAATCGGTACGTACTTTAAAGCCACCATCTCTTATCATGATTTGTTGAGACGAACCATTTTCAAATTCATTTCTTCCTACAAAATAAGTACTATAGGTATAATCTTCGTTACCATTAGCACCCGTCATATTTAAATGATACCGATCTGTTTCAAATTGTTTGGTAAACGTTTTATCACCCAGATATAAAAATTTACCAGCAAACAAACGAACATTTACACCACCACCTTTTGCATAATTAAAATAATAATTACCCGTAAAATTTAATCGTACAAAATTAGTTGATTGCTCTGCGGTAAATACCCCTTTGTACGGATATAAAACTCTATTATTTTCTATATTAACTATTAATTGATTTAAGTATCTTGATGTTGGGGGGTAGGCAATTTTATCTTGCATTAAAACAGAGTCGTAACTAAATGATAATACTTGTTCTCTAAATAAATAGGTTTTCCATTGCACAAATTTTGTTACTAAACTACGTGGATTTTTATTGGCAAACGTATAACGCAAAGAAGGAACAATTTTTGTAAACCGTAAATATTTAGTACTGCCAGTGCTATCCGTAAATTTGCTAGCACTAAAAGTGCTACCAGCTAGTGCCAACTCCATTCTATCAGCTTTTTCATTTGTAAACCAGTTATAGCTCAACCGCCCCAAACCATTTAGCTGCTTGCTATTAGTGGCATACAGAGGGGCAATTAGAAACTGAAAGTTATTTTGTGGTAAACTATAATTATGTACCAATCCACCCAGCATAAACTTATCATACAAATTATACCCAACAGCCGGTGCAACAGAAATATAATTATATTTATTTGTTTCTTTTAAACTAAAAAAAGAAATAAATTTAATGCTTTTCTTTAACTGATTTTCCTGTAACTCCCCTTTTTTAGTTAACAATTCAAATTCATTATCTAAATTTTGTCCACTTGTTTCTTCAATACTTTTTTTAAAATCTTCCGGATAAGGATGTTTAAATTTCCATTGGTTGTAATACACTTTCATACAACTATCAAATAATGAAGAGCCTAATTTTTTTTCTACCAACTGTAACCACTCTGCTGTTTTTGAATAGGCTATTAAATTATAGTTAACGCTATTAAATTTTTCTGATATTGTTTCTATTGGTTGATCTTTTTTGGCTTTAACTAATGTTTGTAACGCCAAATGTGTAACATCAGTTGGTATTCGTTTTTTTAAAAATTTTGATTTTGATACTATTAAATCATATCCACTTTTTCCATAAATTTCTTTATTATATTTAGTATCATAATAACTATTCAATCCTTCATCCATCCAAGGATGTGTGCGTTCGTTACTTGCTAAAATCCCATAAAACCAATTATGTCCAATTTCATGATTAATTACAAAGTCCAATGCTTTTTCATTGCCCCCACTCGACAAATAAGTTATCGTAGGATATTCCATCCCTCCCCCATCCTCTTCATCTTCTACTACACGTACAACACCATAAGGGTATTCTCCAAGCCAATTACTTTTAGTACGTATAGCTTGTTTAATTAGCAGTATTGAATTTTTCCAAATAGCTTCATTTTTTTTGTAGTAATAAGCATATACATTAATAATTTTTCCAGAGGCTAACTGAAGTGTATCTTTTTTAACTACAAAATCTTTACTAGCAAACCAAGCAAAATCATGCACATTATCTTGCTTAAATAAAAGTGTTTTTTGTTGGGTAGATGAAGGGGTTTTATTTGCTACTTTATTTTTTGATCTGTTAGTAGAAGCGAAACTTTTATTTAGTATAGTATTTGTAGGCAATGCAATTTCATTTTGCACAATATCTTCTTTGTCCGATAATCCGGTAGCAGCAACAATATAATTATCTGGTAACGTTAGTTGTACTTCATAATTTCCAAAGTCGCTATAAAACTCTCCTTGATCTAAATAAGGAATGGGATGCCACCCTTTTTTATCATAAACAGCTGGTTTAGGAAACCACTGTGTTGCTTGATAGTTTTGCCCAACATGCCCTCCTCTACTAAAGTTATAAGGCAGTTTTACATGAAAAGGTGTTTCTATTTTCACTGTAGTTTTTGGAGCAATCCCAAAAGGTAAAATTACTTTAATAATATCTTGATGTTGGGGATGATCTTGAGTAATACAAGTTGAACCATTCATTTTAAAATCTAACCTATTGATATAGCCTCTGCTATCATCATCACTAAAATAAAAACTAGTACCCCCATTTTCAAGCTGTTGATCGGTAAAAGCTGTTCTATCATTTTTATAGGCATTTGGCCAAAGGTGAAACCAAATAAATTTTAAGGTATCAGGTGAGTTATTAGTATACGTAATCTTTATAAATCCATCAAGCGTATGTTCAACATCATTAAGGGTAGCATCAATTTTACAATTTACCTGCTGTTGCCAATATACCGATGGTAGTTGGCCGTTGGCAAATTGCAAAAATGAACAAAATATAGAAAGAATAAAAAGTGTTTTTTTCAATGTAAAATTGTTGTACTCAAAAATAACAAAATGCAGTCAATTGATTTAATAAAAATGAAGCTAACTTAAATTACCTATTTACCAAAGAAACTTCATCTTGCAAAGGGCTACTTTCCCTTACCGCCCCAAATAATTTTTATGGTATGCAACATTATTTTAAAATCAATTAGTAAAGATGCGTTTTCAATGTAAATTAAATCATATCGCATACGTTCAATCATTTCCTCAACCGTACTGGCATAGCCAAATTTTACCATTCCCCAGCTGCTTAAGCCCGGCTTTGCTTTAAAAAGATATTTATATTCTGGATGAAGTTGTACAATTTGATTAATATAAAATTGGCGTTCTGGTCTTGGCCCTACTAAAGCCATTTCCCCTTTAAAAATATTCACTAATTGCGGCAACTCATCTAAACGCCATTTACGCATTACTTTACCCCATTTGGTAATTCTAGTATCGGCATAATTACTTAGTAGCGGTCCATTTTTTTCTGCATCAACATACATACTCCTAAACTTATACATTATAAAAGGTTTCCCCTTATGCCCAATTCTTTCTTGAAAATAAACTATTGGCCCATTGCTTGATAATCGCACTCGTATTGCAGTATACAACATCAAGGGTAATAAAAGTATAAAGGATGCGATACTAATAACCATATCAATCAATCGCTTTATATTTTGTTGCCACCCGGGGGCAAATCCTTTGTGCAAATCAATTAACGGAATACCCATTACATTATTCGTTTGTACGGCTCCACTTAAAATATCAACTCCATCTGGAGTAATTTTTATATCTACATTTTTATCGCCTAGCTCTTGTAATATTTTTTCAAGCAACAATCGCTCTTTTTTTTCTATTGAAATAATTACATCTTCAATGTGGTTATTTTTAATAATATCATTTAACTCTTCAATTTTACCTAAGCTTTTTATTCCCAATTCACTCATTACTCCATTCGTATTTATATATCCACAAATTTTATAGCCAGTTTTTTCATTATTATTTTCTATTGCTTTTACTAATGTATTGGCATTTGCTGTGTTTCCTATAATTAGAGTATTAAAAAAAACAGTTTCGTTATGCAATTGCCGTTTTGTTTTATTCAAAATAAGTAATCGAAAAAAATAAGTAATAAATGTTTGTAACAAAACCAACGTTAAAAACTCCTTATAAAAAATTGAGTTATCATTAACAGCATCATACAATAAAAAAAAGAAAAGTACAAACAGAGATCCTATTATACAAACGATAGCAGTATGAAAAAATTCGAACAACCTACTTTTTGTGTATAATGCTTTGTAACTACCACTAAGGGTAAATAAAGATGCCCATGCTAAGGGCATTGCAACAAGTCCTATGTAAAAATTTTTACCAATTATAAAAGGCTCATCCAAAATATTTTTTCTAAAAAAATAAAATGCAATCCAACAAATAATAGCGGCAATAATATCAACTAGAATATACCATCGAATATGTACTCTGGGTTGTAACAAATTAGGGTATTAAAATTATGAGTTAGTGTATAGATTTTTTACTAATTTTTTCTAAAATTTGATGTGCTACTTCCATAGCCCTAAAGCCATCTATCACGGGTACTGCCGTTTCTGTATTATTTATAATGGCATTCTTAAATTCTTCTAACTCCATTTTAATTGCATTTACTTCTTGTACAATAGGGTTTGCAACTGCAATTGTTTTTTTACCATTATTAGTTTCAATATCAAAGGTAAATACATCTTTATCTTCGGGTGTATTTAATTTTATAACTTCTGTTTTTTTCTCCAAAAAATCAATACCTATGTAAGCATCTTTTTGAAAAAGCCTCATCTTCCTCATTTTTTTCATGCTTATTCTACTACTCGTTAAATTGGCCACACAGCCATTATCAAACTCTATACGTACGTTAGCAATATCTGGCGTATCACTCATTACCGATACTCCATTTGCACTAATATAATTTACATTGCTTTTTACTAAATGTAAAATAATATCAATGTCATGTATCATTAAGTCTAGTATTACACTAACATCTGTACCTCTTGGGTTAAATTGTGCAAGGCGGTGCACTTCTATAAACATGGGTTGTAAGGGCATATTTTTTAAGGCTAAAAAAGCAGGGTTAAAACGCTCTACATGCCCAACCTGAAATTTTATATTTGCTTCCTTAGCTAATTTCACCAACGCCCTAGCTTCATCCATTGTATTGGCTAAAGGCTTTTCTACAAATACATGCTTACCTTTTTTTATGGCAGCCTCACACAATTCAAAATGAAAAGTTGTGGGTGCTACAATATCTACTGCATCACAAGCATCTAACAATTCGTTCGTAGTGGCAAATCTGGGTATTGCATATTTTTCAGCAACTACTTTTGCATTCTCATCATCGGTATCGCAAAAGCCAATTAGCTGTACCCCTTCAATTGCAGCCCAATTGTTTAAATGAAATTTTCCTAAATGTCCTGCGCCTATAACACCAATTTTTAGCATATAACTTTTATCTTCTAGTAATTTTTTTATCTCCCTCTTTTTAGAAACTCTTATCCTAAACAACCTTGTATAAAAGCCCCTTTAAGGGTTTGGGGTTTCTTCTTCCCAAAAACCCATTTTACCAAATTTTTCAATTCTAACTTCTACTCTTTTAGTAGCTTCTATTTGTTTTAATTCTTTAATTACAGGTATTAAATAGTTTTTTAAAATTTGGCCAGCCTCTGTATAATCCCAATGTGCACCACCTAATGGCTCAGGTATTACCGCATCAACCAATCCAAATTCCAACATGTCTTTACCTGTAAGTTTTAATTGTTCTGCAGCCACTTCTTTTTTATCCCAAGTGCGCCATAGAATACTACTGCAACTTTCTGGACTAATTACGGTGTACCATGTGTTTTCCAACATAAAAACCCTATCGCCAACCCCAATACCTAAAGCACCACCACTAGCCCCCTCACCAATAATAACGCAAATAACTGGTACCTTAAGGCGTATCATTTCAAAAATATTTCTTGCAATGGCTTCTCCTTGGCCTCTTTCTTCCGCCTCTAACCCCGGGTAAGCACCTGGCGTATCAATTAAGGTAATAATTGGCTTATTAAATTTTTCGGCTAATTTCATCAACCGCAAAGCTTTTCTATACCCCTCAGGGTTTGCCATACCAAAATTGCGTAATTGGCGCATTTTGGTATTAATTCCCTTTTGCTGCCCAATAACCATAACGGTTTCATCTCCCAACTTTGCAAAACCTCCAACCATGGCTTTATCATCTTTTACATTTCTATCGCCATGTAATTCAATAAAGTCTGTACACATTTTTTCTATAAACTTTAGTGTATACGGCCTATCTGGGTGGCGACTAAGCTGTACTTTTTGCCAAGGCGTTACGTTTTCGGTTAAGTGCTTTTTTGTTTCTAAAATACGATCTTCCAACATTTTAATAGTACCGCTAGCATCTATTTTGCTTTTTTCGGCACTTATCTTTTGTAATTCAATTTGATCGTACAGTTCCTTAATAGGCTTTTCAAAATCTAAAAATTGTCTATTTTTTAATTCTGGCATATAACAATGATTAATTAAATGTAAATGTAGGTTATGTAAAAATACAGAAATGATATTTTTAATAAAAGTTTTGGTACAAAAAACGGTATCGCCTATATTTGCACTCCCAAATTTCAAGTAGGAAGCTATTTTAAATTTTGGGGTAGAAATATTGGATCGGTAGTTCAGTTGGTTAGAATGCCGCCCTGTCACGGCGGAGGTCGCGGGTTCGAGTCCCGTCCGGTCCGCAAAATATAGATAAAAACCTGCTTTAGAAGCAGGTTTTTATTTTTTAACCTATAAAAAATAAAAACTGCCCTAGCTATTACCTTATTTACTTCACTTTATTCAACTTTACTCGTCTACAATATAAAGGTAAAGTTTATCTCTTTTCATAGATCCTAAAAGCTTGATTTTGATTTTAGGTAATATGCAATACTCTAAATGGGCTGCTTTTCTCAAAACTTGTTACTACACATAAGTGCCGAATCGGTCAACATGCTAAAATATTTTCAAAACATCACTTTACTATTAAGCAAGAAAGTACAACCTCATAAAATAATATACAATTTTTTACATAGCAATCGTATCATCATATACTTTATTCGTAGCATCTATTTTTTGAAAATGTGTTAATAATGTAAATTCTTTTAATAATTGTGTAACAACGTTACAAACCAAATCAATCATCTTTAAAAGAATTATTAGGCTGAAAAGTTAGAACTTTTTAGCACGGAATTTTACTTAACAAATTTTGCAACGATATCTGTAACTAAATGATGAACATCACTTTTAATAATAGAGTAAAACAACTACTTCTTTTACTTTTAATACTCTTGTTAATAGCCTTATCTATTAAGGAGTTATCGCTGTTTTTCCCCGGCGTATTGGGAGCTATTACTCTTTATATACTAAGCAGGGCAAGTTATTTTCAATTGGTATATCACCGAAAATGGAAGAAAGGCCGTGCTGCAGGGCTATATATTTTTTACTACCTTTTTCTTTTAGGTATTCCTATTTATCTTGCTGTCTCCCTTATCACTCCTAAAGTAAACGCATTTCTTTCCGACCCAACAGCAAATATCGAAAGCATAAAGCAAGCTGTAAACCAAGTACAGCAAAAAATTGGAATTACCATTGTATCTGAAAAATCTTTGTCTGGTTCAATCGAAAAAATAGCTACATTCTTACCGTCAGTATTAAACAGTACAGCTAATCTTCTTGCTAACCTGGCTACTATGCTATTTTTTCTATATTATATGTTGCATTATGGAAGCGAAATGGAAAAAACATTACGGAAGCTCATTCCGCTAAAAGAAGTAAATACCGATATGTTGGCTTCAGAAACAAAAAAAATTATAAAAGCTAATGCGCTTGGCATACCACTTATTTCGATTATACAGGGCTTTACAGCTGCATTAGGTTATTTTATTTTTGGTGTGCAAGAGTGGGCTTTATGGGGTTTTTTAACTGGCGTCTTTGCATTCTTCCCCATTATTGGTACTATGTTGGTGTGGGTTCCCTTAGTAATTTATACCTATGCAAGCGGTAACTCAGCTATGGGTACGGGCTTACTTATATACAGCATAATTGTTACAGGCAATATCGATTATGTAGCTCGTATAACTATAATGAAAAAGATAGGTGATGTTCACCCAGTTATTACAGTATTGGGTGTTATAATTGGTTTAGGCATTTTTGGTTTTATAGGTTTAATTTTTGGCCCTTTACTGGTTAATTATATTATTGTGTTGTTTAAAATATATTTAAATGAATTTGTAGAGCCCTTACCAATTAAAAATGAGCATGTTGAAAGTGAGCTGGTACTTAGTAAATAGGTTTTATAAAGAGAACTAAATGTAAAACGAAAAAATTTAAAACCGTTTAATCGATGAAAATGAGGAGAAAAAAACTACACCCAATAGTAGCTTATACGTTAAAAGCAGAAACGCAAGCACACTGCAAAAATCAAAAAGTAAATTTATTGGTAAAAGAAAAAATTAAACCCCTTTTTGAAACGTAGGAAAAACAATTCAATTTATTTAAAGAGATAAATAGTCAACAGGATAAACTTCCTGAATCTTAACCTTAAATAACTATAAAAATGTGTGAATGATGTAATTTTTATTTAAAGTAATGTAATAGCTACTATCTATATAATTATCATCTTTGTTTTTCAATCAATAATCAATTATAAAAAACTAAAAAAAATAGATTATGGGAAACATACTTTACACAATAGCAGTAATTCTAGTTATTATTTGGGCCATAGGATTTTTGGGATATAGTGCTGGAGGCCTTATTCACTTACTCTTAGTTATTGCAGCCATTGCAATAATACTAAGGCTGATACAGGGTAAAAAAGTTATTTAAAATTAATCATTATTATAAACAATGCTCTAATACTGCACTGCAGTAGGGCAAATAAAAACAAATTAAAATGGAAAAATCAAATAACACAGGAGCCCTAGTTGGTGGTTTATTATTAGGCGCTGCAGTTGGCGCAGCATTAGGTATTCTTTTTGCACCCGATAAAGGAAGCGAAACAAGAAAAAAGATTTCATCAAAAGGCAATGATATGACTGAGGGGATGAAAAATAAATTCAATGAATTTCTTGACGGGGTAAAAGAGGAGTACGAATTAGTTAAAGACAAAGCAAATGATTTTGCTGATGATGGTAAGGCTAAACTAAATGAATTTATGCATGATGGAAAAGCAAAAGCTAACGAATTTGTTGGAGAGGGTAAAGCCAAATTTGGATAATCCTTATCATGTAAATAATTAAATAAATTATTGAAGCAAATTAAGTATTTATTGGTTGGGACTTAAACACCCCAACCATTATTAATTAAAAGCATAAAAATGGAAGCAAAAGAAACTTTAATAAAAGAGCTTTTACACAAAGGAGAAGAATACTGTAAAACTAGTTTAGAATTACTAAAATTAAAAACACTTGATAAAGTTGCAGGTGTTGCATCTACTTTATTTTCCCGATTACTTTTAGTTATTACTATTTTTTTCTTAGTATTTATTTTAAATATAACGCTTGCTCTTTGGTTAGGCGATTTGCTTGGGAAGACGTATTATGGATTTTTAATTATAGCCGCATTCTATGCTGTAACAGCTATTATTTTATTATCTATGCATCCACGTATTAAAAAGAGTTTAAGTAATACCATTATTACACAAATACTTAATTAAACTATAATGGAAAATATTACGACAGTAACGGGTTTAAAAAAAGCTATTCAGGGATTAGAAGATAAGCAAGCTGGTGAATGGCTATTGTTAAAAGAACATTTTTTAACAACCTATGAAAGTTTTAAATTAATTAATATACTTAAACAGACATTTAAGGAAGCGGTATCATCTCCTGAGTTAAAAGTAAATATTGCAGACACTGCTATTGGCCTAACCACCGGCTTTATTGCTAAAAAAGTAATCATTGGTAAAACTAATAATCCATTTAAAAAACTGTTGGGCCTTATTCTTGAAATGACGGTGGCTAATAAAATTGCCAATAATACAGATTCAATAAAAACAGTTGGTGGTATTTTACTAAATAAACTTATTCCTTCAAAACAGGATGCCATTCATAAATAAATCAATTACATTTCTCAAATTTAAAATTAAAACTATGAAACCTAATATTGGTATTTCAGAAAAAATAATGAAAAACAGTTCTGCGCTTTTAGCTACTGTTTTGGCTGATGAAATGACACTGTATATTAAAACAAGAAAGTTTCATTGGAATGTTTCCGGAGAAAGTTTTATGGAACTACATAAACTGTTTGAAAATCAATACAAGCAACTAGAAGAATCAATAGATGAAATTGCAGAACGTATTGGTAAGCTTGGGCATAAAACAATTGGCACCATGATTGAGTTTTCAAAACTATCTTCCATAAAAGAAAAGCCAGGCAAATATGGCTCAGCAAAAGATGATATTAGTGAATTACTTGAGGATCATGAAAAAGTTATTATTCAATTACGTAAAAATATTGATGACTGTGCAGATAAAAATAAAGATGCCGGTACGGCGGATTTTTTTACCGGTTTAATGGAGCAGCATGAAACCATTGCTTGGGTGCTGAGAAGGTATATAAATTAATTTTTAAGTTTTAGTATTGAACTTTATTTCAGAAGCCAATAAAAGTAATTAATGAAAGTAGCAGTATTCAATACTAAATCCTTTGACAGGGAATATCTTGATAAATTCAATACTAACGGTAAGCATCATTTAACTTATTTTGATGCTGCTTTAAATGAAGTTACCGCAAAATTGTCATCTGGTTTTGAAGCCGTTTGTATTTTTGTAAACGATAAAGTAGATACCGAAACTATCAACGTATTATCTGCCAATAAAATTAAACTTATTGTACTGAGGTGTGCCGGCTTTAATAATGTTGACCTAACCGCTGCGGCAGCTAATAATATTAAAGTGGTTAGGGTACCTGCATATTCACCACAGGCTGTAGCAGAACATGCAGTGGCATTAATACTTACCCTTAATAGAAAAACACATAAAGCCTATAACAGAGTAAGAGAAAGTAACTTTTCTGTAGAGCAACTACTAGGTTTTAACCTTTATGGAAAAACTATTGGAGTTATTGGCACAGGAAAAATTGGCTCTGCATTTTGTACCATCATGCTCGGATTTGGATGTAATGTAATTGCTTATGATATTAAACAATCAAATGCACTTATTGCAAAAGGTGTAACCTATAAACCCTTTGATGAAATTCTGCAAGATTCAGACATTATTTCACTTCACTGCCCATTAAACCCTCAAACCCAATACATTTTTAACAGTAGTGCTTTTACCAAAGTAAAAAAAGGGTTAATGCTAATTAACACCAGCAGGGGAAAATTAATAAACACAGCAGATGCTATTGAAGCTTTAAAAAATAAACAGTTAGGCTACCTAGGAATAGATGTGTATGAGCAAGAGGAAAATTTATTTTTTAACGATTTATCAGAGACCATTATTGATGATGACCTTATTGAACGACTTATGAGTTTTCATAATGTACTAATAACACCACACCAAGCCTTTTTTACAAAAGAGGCTTTAGATGAAATTGCCCTAACCACACTAAAAAATATCTCTGATTTTGAAAGTGGCTTACCACTTGTAAATGAAGTAAAACTGACAGGTTAACATTTGTAAAAAGTATCACTTCTTAAAATTAAGTAAGTAAAATCCGTTAGTCTGTTTTATAAATGTGTGAATGATGCAACTCATTTATTAAATTATGTAATCCACTAGGCTGTTAATACTCCCACCTTTACCAACATAAACGTTACTGTAATGTACAGCATTATAAAATTATTATTCTTTAAAAACTAAATAGTATTCTAAATATTTCAATTATATCATCAAGTATAAGGCCCGAAAGAAACAGCCACAGGGTAGTTTTGTATTTTAAAAAATACTTAGAAGAAAACGGTTTAGCTAAACCAGAAATACTAGATTTAAAAGAGTATAATTTCCCTCTTTTTGAAAATACGTTAAAAACACAAAAAAATCCGGCATCAAACCTAATAGCATTTACAGAAAAAATAAAACTATCTAACGGTATAATAATAGTAACGCCTGAATACAATGGCAGTTACCCGGCAAGTTTAAAAAATGTAATTGATGTTTTGTATGAGGAGTGGAAGCATAAACCCATTGCCATTGTAACAGTATCTGCAGGGCCTTTTGGCGGCAGTCAGGCTTTAGTAGCGTTGCAATTTACCCTATGGAAAATGAAAGCCTGGACAATTCCGGCAATGTTTTCGGTACCCCTAGTACAAACAGCTTATGATGAAAAAGGTAATGCCGCTGATAAAGTTGCCACCGATAAGTTAGCCTTCATTTTTATAAAGGAATTACTTTGGTGTGTAGAGGCTGATATGGGAACAACACAAAATAAAGTCATCTAATTTTCAATTCTCCAACAAACATTTCTTTCAAATTAATATTATGGCAATTCAAACAGTAAATCCTACAACAAATGAAGTTGTAAAAATTTTTACAGAGATGAGGGATGAGGATGTAGATAAGGCAGTTGCAAAAGCTACCAGCACATTTGAAGACTGGAAGCACACTGATTTTAAATTAAGGGCAGATTTATTGCACAAAGTTGCAGGCTTGCTAAGAGATAAAAAGAAAATTCTTGCTAAAATGATAACCTTAGAAATGGGCAAATTAGTTACACAAGCCGAAGGTGAAATAAAATTAAGTGCAGAAATATTTGATTATTATGCCAACAATGCCGAAACTTTTTTAGCAGATAAAATATTGCACCCAATACATGGTCAGGCATTTATTCGCCATAGTCCAATTGGGACTTTACTTGGTGTACAACCTTGGAATTTTCCTTTTTATCAAGTGGCCCGTTTTGCAGCGCCTAATATAATGGTTGGAAATACTATTTTAATCAAACATGCTTCTATTGTACCGCAATGTGCTATTGCCATTGAAGAAATATTCATGGAAGCTGATGCACCTATTGGGCTTTATACTAATCTCTTAATTTCGGGTAAAAGGGCTTCTGCGTTAGTTGCCGATAAAAGAATTAAAGGAGTATCCCTAACCGGTAGTGAAGGAGCAGGTGCAAGTATTGCAGCAGAAGCAGGTAAGTATTTAAAGAAATCTGTTTTAGAGTTGGGTGGAAGCGATGCGTTTATTATACTTGAAGATGCAGATATTGAAAAAGCAGTTGACTGGGCAGTAATAGGAAGAATTAATAATAATGGGGAATGTTGCATAGCATCAAAACGTTTTATTGCAGTTGAGCGTATTGCACCAGCTTTTTTAGAAAAGTTTAAAAATAAACTGGCTGCCTTAGTAATTGGCGACCCTATGGATGATGCTACCCAATTAGGCCCATTAAGCAGCGAAGCAGCTGCAGTACAAATTGCCGAGCAGGTGCAAAGAGCTGTAGAGGGAGGTGCTGAAATTTTATTAGGGGGTAAAAGAATAGACAGGGCTGGTGCTTTTATGCAACCAACAATTATTACCAATATGCTTCCAGATAATCCTGTTTATTACGAAGAATTTTTTGGACCGGTAGCGGTTTTTTTTACGGTGAAAGATGAGCAACAGGCTATTGATTTAGCTAACGATTCTCCATTTGGTTTGGGCGGTTCGGTATTTACACAAGATATTGAAAGAGGCAAACGGGTAGCTGACAAAATTGATACGGGAATGGTTTTTATTAACCATCCTACATGGACACAAGCAGATTTACCTTTTGGCGGTACCAAAGGTTCTGGATATGGTAGAGAACTTTCTGAATTAGGTATTAGTGAATTTGTAAATAAAAAACTTATAAGGGTGAGTGAATTAAGCGACCCATTTTAATTATAGTATTTCTACAATTAAATTGACACATCAATAACCTGTTATAGTAATAGGAAGAGAAAAAATATTAACTAAACAATTAAGTAAATGCAATCATCAACAAGTAAATTAAAAATCATAAATGGTGCAACTATTAGTTTTGATGATTTTGGCAGAGGCGAAACCCCCATTATTTTTATACACGGATTTCCTTTTGATAAATCATCATTGCAACTGCAAATGGATTTTTTAAGAAACACAAATCGTGTTATTGCGTATGATATCCGTGGCTTTGGTAAATCCACTACCGGCGATGAAACAATTAGCATAGGATTATTTGCTGATGACTTAATAAAATTGATGGATGCCTTAGAAATAAAAAAGGCAATTGTGTGCGGCCATTCAATGGGAGGATATATTTTACTAAACGCAGTACAACATTATCCTGAAAGATTTAAAGCTATTATATTAAGCGATACACAGTGTATTGCAGACTCTGTAGAAGCAAAGGAAAAAAGAATGCAAACGATTATAAAAATAAAAGTAGACGGATTAAAAGAGTTTGCAAACGGGTTTATACAAAATATTTTTTGTGAGGAATCAAAAAATAATAAAAAAGAATTAGTAGAATCAATAAAAAACATAATACTAAACACGTCGTCACAAACTATAACTGATACATTAATGGCACTGGCACAACGTAGAGAAACTTGTTCTACCCTTCTCCAGATTAACTTACCTGTGCTATTACTTTGCGGTAATGAGGATAAAGTTACTCCTGTAGAACAGTCAGCATTCATGCAAAGAAATATTAGCAAATCCACATTTTGCATAATTAATAATGCCGGCCACATGGCAAATATTGAGCAACCTGAAGTATTCAATAAACATGTTATTGAGTTTATGGCTAACCTAGAAATTTAAAATTAGATTTTCACCAATTTATAAAAAGAAAGTTTTATTTGAACATAAAAAACTAAAAGTTCTCTTTCGTAAACGAACTAGGAATAATATAACTTTTAATATTAATTGTGTAATATAAAAAACAAAATTTAAGTGAATTTTACAAAGTGAAAATTAATTCACAACATAAATTATATTAAATGAAAAAAAGTGTTTTATTGCTACTTGCAATAACAAGTATTAGCATTACAAGTTATGCTCAAAATGAAAAAACAGACAATGCTGGCAAATTTAATTTTGGAATTAAAGCAGGATTAAACGTATCCAATGTATATGATTCAGAAGGTGAAGATTTTGTAGCCAAAGCTAAAACAGGCTTTGCAGGTGGAGCATTTATACAAATTCCATTGGGCAAAGTTTTAGGTATACAGCCTGAAATTTTATATTCGCAAAAAGGCTTTAAGGGAAAAGGAACAATTCTTGGTAATCCATACAGTTATACAAGAACAACAGATTATTTAGACATACCCATTTTATTGGCAATAAAGCCTGCAGAAATGCTTACCATACTTGTTGGTCCTCAATACTCATTTTTGCTTAGAGAAAAAAATGTGTTTGAAAATACATTATTTAGTAGTACGCAGGAGAAAGAATTTACCAATGATAATATCCGTAAAAATACATTATGTTTTCTTGGTGGCGTTGATGTGAATTTAGATAAAATAGTAATAAGTGCAAGAGCAGGATGGGATGTTCAAAATAATGCTGGAGATGGCACTAATAATACACCTCGTTATAAAAACGTTTGGTATCAGGCAACTATAGGCTTTAGATTTTAATGGCAATTACAATATCTCTTATCATTTACTATTTTCCGTAGATATCACTTTTAGCAGCATGTTTACTTATACCTTATAAAGCATGGGCAACTTTGCCACTGTATTAAATTATACCAGATGGTGGATGAACAGATAATTATATTATGCAGTTTAAAATAAAAGATACCGGCAAGTTATTAAAAATAACGTTTAAAGAATGGAATGATAAAGATCCCTTTAGAGACAGTGCAGTAATTGCTTTTTATGCAATATTTAGTATCCCAGGATTGTTATTATTAATAATAACAATTGCTGGGTATTTTTTTGATAAGGAAGCAATAAATAACAATATTTTACTACAGATTTCAGATACTATGGGTGCAGATACTGCAGCACAAATAAAAGAAATGCTGATAAATGCAGCTCGGTCTAAATCGAGTGTTGGGGGTACAATTATTGGAATTTTAATTTTACTAATCGGTGCTACAGGCGTATTTGTAGAGCTACAAAAATCACTAAACCGTGTTTGGCATGTTAAAGCGATTAGTAAAAAAGGTATTGGAAGTATCTTGAAAGCAAGGCTTTTTTCATTTGGTTTAATTCTGGCTATTGCCTTTTTATTAATGGTATCCTTAGTGGTTTCTACAGCACTTGCCGCAATTGGTAATTGGATAAAAATGGATGGTGCTAATACATCAATAATAATTTTAACTTTTTTAAACTTTATTTTTTCTCTTGCTACAATTTCGGTATTGTTTGCCCTAATGTTTAAAATTTTACCAGATGCTAAAATAAAATGGAAGCATGTATGGCTAGGTGCCGTAGTTACAGGCTTACTGTTTACACTAGGCAAAACGGGTTTGGCATTGTATTTTGGTAAAGTAGAGCCAGCTTCTATTTATGGTACTGCTAGTTCAATTATTTTAATACTGCTATGGGTATCCTATTCATCTATGATTGTTTTCTTTGGTGCAGAGTTTACAGCAGCTTATGCCAAAATGTATTCAGGAAAAGTAGCACCAACCGAAAATGCAATAATAAAAATTGAGTAATGTTGAAAAATTAAAGTTTAAATGTGTGAATGATATAACTTATTTATATAGTTATGTAACACTTGTTATTAGTTAGTTAAAGAACTTTATAGTATAAATGTAAATAAAAATGAAAAAATACTTAAAAAAACAATGTATATTTCATTCCTATAGATGTAGTTTAAATATAGGATAAAAGATGGAATTTATTTTTAACCGCAAATGAAAAAAGGAATACACCTTATTCGGTTTATTAAAATCAATTTAGTCTAGTTTACCAAATTATTGAAAACAAGCTTAATACTTTTTTAATTCTAGCTGATATTATTTAAAATGAGAAATCTATGAAAAGCAAGATTTGTAAATAATATGGCCTTAGTAGAAGCGCATAGAAATAATATAGCATTATGACAAATCCATTTCTAAAAATAATATTGCCTTTATTATTCCTAGCATCTTGCAAAAGCAAACAGGAAAAAATAAAACCTATAGAAGAAAAAATAACTGAATCCGTATATGCTTCGGGTATTATTAAAAGCAATAATCAATACAAAGTTTTTTCAACAGTAAATGGGGTAATTGCAGAAATACTAGTAAAAGAAGGAGATGTAGTAAAAAAGGGAGATGTAATAATAAAACTAGTAAATACCAATGCACAATTAAATACCGAAAATGCTGCACTATCTGCCGACTATGCTGCTATAAATACCAATGCTGAAAAGCTTAATGAACTACAAATTGCAGTAAATCTTGCAAAAGCAAAAATGAATGAAGATGCGATTTTACAACAACGCCAACAAAATTTATGGAATCAAAATATTGGCTCAAAATACGAATTAGAACAGCGGCAGCTTGCCTATAAAAGTTCAGCAACCGCATACCAATCTGCAAATCTCCGATATATACAATTACAAAAACAAATAAGTTTTCAAGGCAAACAATCCCAAAACAATTTAAAAATAGCATCCTCCATAAAAAATGATTATAGCATTAAAGCAGATGTGGATGGTAAAGTATATAACATCATAATGAAGCAAGGAGAAATGGTAAATACCATAAGCCCGGTTGCATTAATTGGTGATGCCACTAATTTTAAGATGGAACTACAAGTAGATGAATTTGATATTAACAAAATAAAACTTGAGCAGAAAATTATACTTAGCATGGATAGTTACAAGGGGCAAGTTTTTGAAGCTACTGTAACTAAAATAAATCCAATAATGAATGACAGGTCAAAATCGTTTACTGTAGAAGCCATATTTATAAACCAGCCAGCTACATTATACCCTAACCTTACTTGCGAAGCAAATATTGTAGTACAACAAAAAGAAAAAGCCATAACCATTCCAAGAAGTTATTTATTAGCAGGTGATAGTGTTTGGATTGAATCAAAGAAAAAAAGGAAGGTTGTTGTTGGGTTAAAAGATTATCAGAAAGTAGAAATAATAAGTGGCATAACAGTTAATGATTTTATTTACAAGCCAGCATTATGAATAGTAAACTCATCAGCAGCATAGCTAAATCATTATTATTAGCCAGGTTTAAGCAAACATTGGTAGCAGCTTTTGGTGTTACTTTTAGCATAACCATGTTTATTGCATTGCTCAGTTTTATGGCAGGGCTTAATGATTTATTAGATGGAATAATGCTAAACCGAACGGCACATATAAAACTTTACAACGAAATACAGCCCAATAAAAACCAGCCCATAAATAAAATGGGTGACAGTGCAAATCAGTACAATTTTATACGCTCCGTAAAATCGGGTAATGCAAGGCAGCAAATTTATAATAGTGAGGCAATAATGCAAACACTCCAAAAAGATAGCCGTGTATTGGGCATTGCCCCTAAATTAATAACCCCTATTTTTTTTAATAACACAGCCATTGATATTGCTGGTGTTATAAATGGAATTAATATACAAAATGAAGGCAACCTATTTTATTTTAATGATTATATGATTGAAGGGGAGTCATCGGATATGGACAAAATAAGCAACAGTATTGTTTTAGGAAAAGGTTTGGCAGATAAGCTTTCGGCAAATGTTGGCGACAGGGTGCAGGTATCCACCATTAGTGGCGAAATATTTCAGCTTAAAGTAATTGGATTATACAAAACAGGTGTACAAGATATTGATAAAACGCAGAGCTATGCTTCTATAGCAACGGTACAAAAATTAATGGGCAAGCCAAATACATTTATTACAGATATTCAAATAAAGCTAAAAGATATTACTATGGCTCCAGCTATAGCAAAAGAATATGCCATGCTTTTTACTATTGATGCTTTGGATATTCAAACGGCAAATGCACAGTTTCAAACAGGCAGTTCAGTTCGTACACTTATTTCTTATGCTGTAGGGGTTGTATTATTAATAGTGGCTGGCTTTGGAATTTACAACATTTTAAATATGATGATTTATGAAAAAATGGATACCATCGCCATTTTAAAAGCAACAGGTTTTTCTGGTAAAGATGTGAAAAATATATTTTTAGTAATTGCAACGAGCATTGGTTTTTTTGGAGGTTTATTAGGTTTGTTATTGGGGTTAGCATTATCGGCTGGAATTGACCAAATTCCTTTTACCAGCGAAGCATTACCTAAAATAAAAACGTATCCCATTAATTACAACCCCGTGTTTTATTTAATAGGTGCAGTATTTTCTTTAATAACTACTTTTTTTGCCGGTTGGTTTCCTGCAAATAAAGCAAGTAAGGTTGACCCCGTAATAATTATAAGAGGAAAATAAAATGAGTGAGACAATTTTAGAAGCAAGAAACATTAATAAAGAATTTAATGACCCTGTAAAAGTAAAAGTGCTTACAGATATTAATTTTTCTATTGCTAAAGGTGAGTTTGTTGCACTTACAGGCAAATCAGGTTGTGGTAAATCTACCTTGCTATATATTTTATCTACAATGGATACAGATTATGAGGGCGAATTATTGATTGATGATATTTCAATGGTAAAAAAAAAAGAAGGAGAGCTAGCAAGGGTTAGAAATGAAAAAATTGGTTTTGTATTTCAGTTTCATTATTTATTAGATGAATTTACAGTACTAAAAAATGTAATGCTGCCGGGATTAAAATTAGGTGAGTTTTCAGAAAAGGAAGTAGAAGAAAGGGCAATGGAAAAATTAAAAATATTAGATATTGATAAACTTGCCACAAAAAAAGCTAATCAATTATCTGGTGGCGAAAAGCAACGAGTTGCTATTGCAAGAGCTTTAATAAACGACCCTGATATTATTATGGGTGATGAACCAACTGGTAATTTAGATAAAAAAAATAGTGATATTGTTTTTGATTTATTTAAAAAATTAGCAGAAGAGTTAAAGCAAACTTTATTAATTGTAACGCATGATGAAGGTTTTGCCAGCCGTACACATCGAATAATAAATATGGAAGATGGAAAAATTATTGCATAAAAAAAGCAAATTGAAAAAAATTACAAAAAAGATAATCAAACAAATTATTAAACCCAGAGTTGGGTCTTCTAACAAGGGTGATTATGGGCATGCTTTTTTAATAGCAGGCAATACTGGTAAAATGGGTGCTGCAGTAATAGCTACCAGAGCATGCTTAAGAGCAGGTTGCGGTTTAGTTACTGTAAGTGTACCACACAATGAGCAAATTATTTTGCAAACAACTATTCCCGAAGCTATGTTGACAGTTAGAGAAAATGATGAAGATAATTTTCTCAACTTTTCAGCGGCAGGTATAGGCCCTGGCATTGGTATCACAAAAGAGTCAACACAAATTCTCACTTACTTACTTGCAGCGTTTAATAAACCAATTGTATTAGATGCTGATGCACTTAATATTATTGCGGCTGATAAAAAGCTAGTTGCTAAAATTCCATCTAATACCATACTTACACCACATCCTAAGGAATTCGATCGTCTTTTTGGCATTCATGATACAACAGAACAGCGAATGAGCACCGCAATAAATAAAGCAAGAAAATATAAGGTGGTCATTGTATTAAAGGGGCATAAAACGCTTGTTACAAACGGTGTACAATCTTTTATAAATACTACTGGTAATGCAGGACTTGCAAAAGGTGGCAGTGGAGATGCATTGACAGGTATCATCACTTCGTTTTTAGCACAAGGATATTCATCTTTTGATGCAGCTAAAATGGGTGTGTACCTGCATGGTTTTGCTGCAGATATTGCATTGAAGGAACAAAGTATGGAGAGTATGCTTATATCAGATGTAATTGAATGTATAGGCAAAGCATTTAAAGCAATAATGAAATAAAAAACTATATGGAATTTATAGATTACTATAAAATATTAGAGATTGATAAATCAGCTACAGAAGCTGATATTAAGAAATCATACCGGAAATTAGCAAGAAAACTACATCCCGATCTTAACCCAAATGATAAAGAGGCACATAAAAAATTTCAGGCAATCAATGAAGCAAATGAAGTATTAAGTGACGCTGAAAAAAGGAAAAAATATGATCTATATGGAAAAGACTGGCAACATGCAGACCAGTTTGAGCAGCAACGGCAGCAACGACCATCTAATGAAGGTAGACAACAATTTTCAGATAATGATGAGGGTGATTTTTCCAGCTTTTTTGAATCAATGTTTGGAGGTGGGGAACGAGGTAAACAAACAAAATACAGGGGGCAAGATTACAATACAGAGCTTACGCTTAGTTTAATTGATGCAATGGAAACGCATCAGCAAACGCTTACTGTTAATGGTAAAAATATTCGTATTACTATACCTGCAGGTATCGAAAACGGTCAGGTTATTAAATTAAAAGGTTATGGTGCCCCTGGTGCAAATGGTGGCCCTGCTGGTGATTTATATATCACTTTTAATATTTCAATAAATCCTGATTTTAAGAGGCTCGGTAACGACCTATACACAAAAGCAACTATTGATTTATACACCGCTTTGCTAGGTGGAGAAACCACAATTGAAACATTGAAAGGAAAGGTAAAACTAAAAGTGAGCCCTGAAACACAGTATGGTACAAAGATTCGATTGAAGGGAAAAGGCTTTCCCGTTTATAAAAAAGAAGGCGAGGCAGGAGACCTATATGTTACTTACGAAATTAAATTACCCATTAATCTTACAGAACAACAAAAAATATTATTTACTGAATTATCTACTTTAAACTAATTTTTATGGAAACAGAACAAATGATATCAGTTAGTGAATTTTGTATGTACCACAATATTGAGCTGTCTTTTATCTATTCTTTAAATGAATCAGGCCTAATTGATATAACCCATGTTGAAGAAAAAATAGTTGTACCTATAAGCCAACTAAAGCATCTAGAAAAGTTGATGCGTTTGAATGCCGAACTGGATATTAATATAGAAGGTATTGAAACCATTACTTACTTATTGCAGCGTATTAGTGATATGCAACAACATATTTTACAGCTTAATAATAAATTAGCTTTTTATGAAAATGTGTGAATGATATAATTCTTTTAACTAATGCTGTAACAATAACCAATAAATAATAATGAAACTTTGTTATCCTAAACAAAAAAGGTGTATAAAAAAGATTATAAGTATTCAATTTAATATAAATAAATACCAATAAGTTAACTATTTTATACAAGTCCCTTTAATGTCCAATAGCATATAATAAGTATTTAGGTTTTTAGGTTTAGGTTTAGTTTTAGGTTTTATGAGGGGCTGTTGAATACAACAGTCCTTTTTTTATTTTATAACACTTGTCTTTAAACTATTAATGTGTGAATGATATAACTAAATAATAGAATTGTGTAACAACCGTAAAACTAAAATAAATCACCTTTACAATATAACAATATAAATTATCATTATGCCATTACTAAATATTTTTATCATTCTAATAATTACTGGTGTTATCCTTTGGCTTGTAAATACCTACATACCTATGGATAGAAAAATAAAGAAAATACTTAACGTGGTAGTAGTAATACTAGTTATTGTTTGGTTACTTAAAGTTTTTGGTCTTTTAAATTCTCTCAACAACATACGTGTATAATAATACAGTAATTAATTTAAACACAAAAAAAATTATATGAATATAAAAAGAATTTTAGGATCATTACTGTCTGTTGTGGGTATAGGTAGTTTAATATATACAGCCATACTATTTGCAAATGCTAAAGGCAACACAACCGATATTAAATCATTAATTATATACGGAGTATTGGGTCTTTTATTCTTTTTTTCTGGATTGGGATTAGTACGTACTACAAAAGATGAAGCATAATTTTATCTATTGATCAATTTAAAAAAAGAACACACTTATATATAAAAGCAATTTAAATTTTTTAACAACCAAAATAAAAATACAAGATGAAAAAAATTAATTTTATGATTACCGCGGCAATTACGATTACTGCTTTTGCCGCATGTAATACGCCTGCAAATGAACAGGCTAAAAAAGATGTTACTAACTTAAATGAGTATGTAGATTCTGTAGATAAACTTACCCTTGTTTATACAACAGCTAATTGGCAGCAAGTAGATGAAGGATACCAGGAAAGGGCAATAAAAGCCGAAGAAGCTTTAGCAACACTTGAGGCAGCCGATAAAGAAAAAGTGGCTGAAAGCAAAGCACAGTATGCAACTTTAAAAGCCAATTACGAAGCTAAAATTAAAGAACAAGAAGCCGCTGATAAAATGAAAACCGACTTGGGTAATGGAGCTAGCCCAATGAATACAGCACCAGATTACAGAATGGCCTTACGAAACAGGTTATTTGGCGAAGGTAAAATTGGAGCTGATATGAAATTTGATTTTGTAACTGCCAATAACATACTTGGTGTTTATAAAAACTTTGTAAATACTGTTGCCGATAATAAAAATAATTATTCTCGTGAAGATTGGGATGAAATTAAAGTATTGTACGAAGCATTAGATACCAGAAAAAATACAGTTGAAAAAGATTTGGCTGGTAGTGACAATAGACAAATAGCAGGATTAAAAATTAGGTTTGCTACTATAAAAGCAACGAATAGAGGCGGTACAAAGGGCGCAGAAAATGAAAAAGCAAAGCAATAAGCAATAGGTTTTTTTTTGTAAAACGTTTCAGGCAACTGAAGCGTTTTTTTATTGTAAAAAGGTGTGAATAATGTAAGCATTATACAACTTTATGTAATGCTTACTGCCGTTAATAATATCATCTTTGTTCATGTAAACACAACTAGAAAATTAAATGTATTAAATGAATCTATTTACAAAAGAAAAGTTTGAGTATCTTTTTCAGGCAGTGGTAATATTTTTGCTATTTAGCCCTTTATATGTTCCATTTAGTACAAAAGAAAAAGAAGTTTCAAACGAAAAAGCCCTAGTACGTATTAGGCCTACTACAGATTTTAAAATGGCATTATCAAGGGATAACTATATTTTAAAACCAATGGTATTAGCAGATAAATTTTTAAAAGTAGAAAAAAATAGTTTTACTTTTTTTAAGTTAAGCGAATAAACTAAAGTACCACTTTGTATATACTTTCTCAAAATAGTAGTAAAATAAACTATAATGGAAAATAAATCTAATGAAGCAACAGCCCTTCGGCCACAAGGAGATCGTTTAATAGATGGTCCGCTGGTTAAAATAGACATACCCACATTTATGCAAATTTTAAGGGTTGAAAAAAATTGGGATGAAAAAGATAGAAATGCAATTACCGTTTTTAAAACAGCGGATATGCGTATTGTACTTATGGCCTTACATGAAGGTGCAGAAATTAGCAGACACTCCACAGATAGTATGATAAATATACAAGTGCTAACAGGGCGAATAGTAATACATACCGATGCACAATCTGAAGATTTAGAGCAGGGCCAAATATTGACCTTGCATAAAAATATTTTTCATAGTGTATTAGCAGTTGAAGAATCCTTTTTTTTACTTACACTAACTAGGTTGATGGATACTCATACAGATAATAAAAGAAAAAATGATGAAACAATACGTACCGAAAAACATTCAGCATTATATCTTGACATCTATTAAACAAAAACAATTAACAAATCAATAAAAAATAAAAATTGGTTATTTATTTAAAAAATATTTTTACAGATGTAGGTAACATTACACAATTTACTGCTAGGTTTTTTGCAGAAATTTTTAAACCCCCTTTTGAACTAAAAGAGTTTGCCAGGCAATGTTATTACATCGGCTATAAATCTTTTCCATTGGTGGCTATCACGGGTTTTATAATGGGCCTTGTGCTTACTCTACAGTCACGACCTACCCTAGCAGAATTTGGTGCAGAGTCTTGGTTGCCGGGCATGGTAGCGCTTTCCTTAATACGAGAAATTGCACCAGTAATAACCGCATTAATTTGTGCAGGAAAAATAGCTTCGGGCATTGGTGCAGAGTTAGGCTCAATGAAGGTAACAGAGCAAATAGATGCTATGGAAGTATCCGCTATTAACCCCTATAAATATTTAGTGGTAACACGTATAATGGCCACTACGTTAATGATACCCCTTTTAGTTGTTTTTGCAGATGGTGTTGGCCTTTTAGGAGGCTATGTTGGTTTAAATATACATAGTGATGTAAGCCTGTATTACTATTTTTCTAAAGTATTAAGTTCACTTGATTTTTTAGATATTATACCTGCAACTATCAAAACATTTTTTTTTGGTTTTGCCATTGGTTTAATTGGTTGCTATAAAGGATTTAATGCTGCTAACGGAACAGAGAGTGTGGGAAAGGCAGCCAACACAGCGGTAGTTGCCGCTTCAATAACAATTTTTATAATTGATATGCTGGCCGTACAAATCACTGATATTTTCTTTTAAACTTATGATAGCCGAAAAAATAAATATTCTTGAACAAACCAATAATAGTAGTACTACACCAGTAATTAGTATAAATGGATTATATAAATCTTTTGGTAAAAACGCTGTATTAAAAGGCGTTAACCTTGCTGTTAATAAAGGGGAGAATTTAGTGGTACTAGGCAAATCAGGCTCCGGTAAATCTATAGCTATTAAATGTATAGTTGGGTTGGTAAAAGCCGATGCCGGAGAGATAAAAGTATTTGATAAAGATATTACTACTATAAATAATAGCCAGTTAAATGAAATACGTTTAAGGATAGGTTTTCTTTTTCAAAATTCTGCTTTGTACGATTCTATGACGGTAAGGCAAAACCTAGATTTTCCTTTAAAGCGGCACAGAAAAGAACTGAGTGCCCAAGAGAGAAATGACACCATTACAGCAGTATTAGAAAATGTTGGTTTAGCAGAAGCAATAGATAAAATGCCATCGGAATTATCTGGCGGCATGCGTAAAAGAATTGGGTTGGCCCGTACCCTTATTTTAAACCCAGAGATTATTTTGTACGATGAACCCACCACTGGCTTAGACACCATTACATCAAGAGAAATAAGTGAACTAATGTTGTCTATTCAACAAAAAAACAAAACAACATCTATAATTATTACGCATGATATGGCTTGTGCAAAACTTACCGGAGACAGGTTGGTTATTTTGAAGGATGGGGTTATTTATGCAGAAGGTACCTATACAGCATTAGAAAAAAGTGAGGATGAATGGGTTCGGTCATTTTTTATTTAATTATTAAGCAAAAAAAAGAATTATGAATAAAGAGAAAGGTTTTACATGGAAATTAGGCATGTTTGTAACCATTGGTTTACTGCTTTTTATTGCCGTTATTTATTTTGTTGGTAAGCAAAAAAATTTGTTTGGGTCTACCATTCAATTAAAAGCAAATTTTAAAACAGTAAGTGGTTTAAAAGTGGGCAACAATATTCGATTTTCGGGAATAAATATTGGCACTGTAGATGATATTGAATTAATAACAGACAGTTCTGTACTAGTTACCTTGGTAATAAAAAAAGAAGTACAAAAATTTATTAAAACAGATGCCATAGCGAGTATTGGATCAGATGGATTAATGGGTGATAAAGTACTTACTATTTATTCGGGTACATCCTCTACTACTATAGTAAAAGATAAAGCAACTATAGCATCTAAAAAAGCTGTTGAAATGGAAGATGTAATGGGCAGCGTAAAAAGTAGTGTTGATAACGTTGGTATAATTACCAACCAGCTAGCCCAGTTTAGTTACAAAATGAATAATGGCAATGGTGCTTTAAGCAAATTAATTTCGGATGAAGAATTTTCTGGTAGCCTAAAAAGTACGCTGCTCAACTTACAAACAAGCTCTAACGAGTTTGCCAAATTTACCTACAATATGAACAATGGAAAAGGCACATTGGCAAAACTGATGAACGATGATAAGTTTGGAAAATCATTGGATTCTACAATGGCTAATCTACAAGCTGGTACAAAAGGGTTAAGTGAAAATATGGAAGCAGCCAAACACAATTTTTTATTAAAAGGATTTTTTAATAAAAAAAAGAAAGCGGAAGCAAAAAAAGCAAATGAGTTAAAAAAGAAAAATAGTTTAACTAATAAACTAAACCTAAAAAAAACTAAAAGCAATACTACCCTTAACCCAAATGCAGTAGATAGTTTAAAATAATGCTTGTTAAGCCATTTTACAAGTAAATGTATTTTACATAGTTAAAACTCAATTAACAAAATTTAAAAAAGTGGCTTAACTAAAAATATAAGTATGAAAACAGAACAAGAACTTTCTATCGAAATTTTAAATATAACAATGAAGATAAACGAAAAGTTTCCTGAGCTATCAAAGTATATAACCGAAATGCCGGTTACTATACCTAATGCAGAAAAGCCTGAAATAAATAACAAAACCCTATTGGAGTATAAAGAATCACTGGAGTTGTTATTAATAAAATATACAAAAGATCATGAAAATAAAATAAGTAACCTTTAATTAAAATTAAATAAAATGACGACAAAACATCTTGGCATTTGGATGGATCATTCAAGTGCACATTTAATGGAGCTATCTGTTGAGCCTATTAAAACTACTATAGTAACCTCAGCATTTACGCATGATGAAAAAAGCGAAACATTAAACAAGGGCGAAAAAGCCATGCACAATAAAGAGCAGCAAATGCACTTAGCCTATTATAAAAAACTGGGCGAATCTATTAAAAAGTATGATGTCGTATTGCTCTTTGGTCCATCAAATGCAAAAACAGAACTAGCAAATAGTTTAAAAGAAAATCATCATTTTGATAAAATAAAAATTGAAGTAAAAAATGCAGATAAGATGTCAGTGAATCAGGAACATGCTTTTGTAAGAGACTATTTTCACAAACACTAATTACCTATTGCATCAAATGTGTGAATAATACAACTCATTTTGTTTATTGTGTAACAGTTATTTAACTATTAATATTCACTTTTACTCTATTAAAAGGTTAACACATGAAACATAATCATAGCAAAAATCATCTACAAACTGAAAGTAAAAAGACAAATACTACTAATAGTATGGTCTATCCCGCCAGTGAAGATATTTATACTAAAAGCAAAAAGGAAGCCGATATAAACCCAGAAGACACTTCTACTATAAAACAACTAAACGAAACCTACAATGAAGCATACAGTAAAAATAAAGATGCTGATGAAGATTTTTTTGAGCTAGGCTTAGATGTGCCAGGCAGTGAATTAGATGATGAACAGGAAAAAATTGGCAGCGAAGATGAAGAAAATAATTACTACAGCTTAGGATCAGACAACCATAATGATTTAGAAGAAAATAAAGAATAAAAAAAATTATACGTATGAAAAAAATATTAATTGCATTAGATTACGACACTACAGCGCAAAAAGTTGCGGAAACAGGCTTTGCTTTAGGCAAAGCTATGAATGCCGAAATTACTTTATTCCATGTATTTGTTGACACACATTATTATGCGCCATTTGAAAATGACCCCATTTTGTCCTTTGTAGGCTATGTAGATACCGTTTATATAGGAACAGAAATTGATAATATCCAATACGAAAAAGCCCAACTCTTTTTAAACAAAACAAAACTGCATTTGGGAGATGATAGTATTAAAACCTTGGTAACAGAAGGTGATTTTGCATCATCAATTTTAGCAACAGCTAAAGAAATAAATGCTGATATTATAGTAATGGGTTCTCACAGTAAAAAGTGGTTAGAAAAAATTCTAATGGGTAGCGTTACAGAGAAAGTACTAAAGCACACCACCCTACCAATTTTTATAATCCCCACAAAAAAACAATAGTCATTTTACAAAAAATCTAAAACAAGTAATATGTCAACACACACAAGATGGTCGATAGACCTTGCCCACAGCGAAATTGCTTTTAAAGTAAGGCATTTAATGATTGCACATGTAAAAGGTACATTCAACATATTTGATGCTAACATTTATACCACTGACAAAGACTTTACAACTGCAGAAATTGATGTGTTTATAGATGCAGCATCAATAAACACAGGCGAAGCAACACGAGACGAACATTTAAAAGGTGAAGACTTTTTAGATGTGGCAAAGTATAAGCAAATTACCTTTAAAGCAAACACTATTGAAAAAGCCGGAGGCGAAGGTAAGCATGATTTATGGGGCGACTTAACCATAAAAGGCATTACTAAAAACATAAAACTGCAAGTTGACTATGGTGGTATGCTTAACGACCCTTGGGGTAAAGAACGAGCAGGTTTTAGCATTACAGGAAAAATAAAAAGGAGCGACTGGGGCTTAGTTTGGAACGCTGCAATAGAAACAACAGGCTTAATGGTAGGCGATGAAATAACCATATACTGCGAAATTGAACTTACTAATACAGGAACTAGCGAAAATGCAATGGAATTGCAAAATAAACCAATGCAGAGTGCCTCTTTGTAATAAATAAATACTATAAAACGTGCTAATTGATTTAACCAAAATACCCAGTGCTATAAAAGCCTGGGATTTTTATATTCGCAAATTGTGCCCATGATGATAAAACTTTATACCTAGCTAATTTAAAACTTAATAAACTACTACAATGTGTGAATTATGTAAGGTTTAAAGTTAATTATGTAAGTATTGTTGTTACAAACAAACTTACTTTGGTATTAGCTCTATCCAAAATAGTAAACACTATTTAAAAATGATTTGGCATTATTAAGAGTGACGGTAAATGAAAAGAGGTTAGATATAGAAGATATTTAGGAATAAGAAAAATATTAAGTCTAACTTACATACAACTAAGTCACCTCTCTACAATACACAAACTACCTTATAATAAACAGGTAGCCTGAAATTTTTACCACTTTGCAAAACTAGTGGGTTCTATAATAAACTAATAACCCATTACTAATAAACCGTTTAGCAAAAAGGTTTCTTATTAAACACTGTAATAAAACTAAACACAAAAGATTGAAACTTTATATAAAATACATGGTAAGCATGCGCTGCAAAATGATGGTGAAAGAAGAGTTGAAAAAACTTGGCTTACACTTTATTGTAGTGGATTTGGGCGAAGTGGAAATTATGGAAGATATTTCTTTAGAGCAAAGAAACCAGTTGAGAGAAGGCTTAGCTAGTTGTGGACTGGAATTGATGGATGATAAAAAAGCCATACTCATTTCTAAAATAAAAAGTGTTATTGTAGAAATGGTGCATTATGACGAGGAACTCCCCA
Organism: Bacteroidota bacterium; assembly: GCA_031377245.1. Taxonomy (GTDB): domain Bacteria; phylum Bacteroidota; class Bacteroidia; order Chitinophagales; family Chitinophagaceae; genus Ferruginibacter. Next base: position 141,009 of record JANMEU010000021.1, on the reverse strand, counting down.
AAACAAATTTTTCTGATTATCTAAGTAAAAAACTAAACCATGATTATACCTATATGGCTAATTTATTTTCTGAAGTACAAGGTACAACCATTGAACATTATATAATAGCACATAAGATAGAAAAAATTAAAGAATTAATTATTTATGGCGAATTAAACATTACAGAAATTGCCTGGAAAATGAATTATAGTAGTGTTGCACATTTATCAAATCAATTTAAAAAAGCTACAGGCTTATCGCCTTCGCATTTTAAAAATTTGAAAGACAAAAAAAGAAACCCAATTGAAGAAGTGGGAGAACCAGAAATTGGCAATTAAGCAGTGGTAATACCCAAAAAATAAAAAATGGCAACAAAAAAAATAGATAAAAATATTGAAGCAGAAATGTATAATATGTTTATGCAAGCTCCTATGCCAATTTGTATTTTGAGAGGCCCTAAGTATGTGTTAGAATTTGCCAACGATTTTTATTTAGCCATAATGGATAGAGATAGAACTATTGTAAACCTACCATTTTTTGAAACATTTGCCGAACTTAAAACACAAGGCATTAAAGAAATTATTGATAATGTAATTAACAGTGGCACACCATATCATATTAATGAACACAAAGCCTTAATTAATAGAAATAATAAAAAAGAAGAACGTTTTTTCAATTGTGTATATCAACCACTAAAAGAATTAGATGGCAAAATTACAGGAACAATTATACTATTTACAGAAGTTACAGAGCAAGTTTTGGCAAAAAATAAAAGCCTTGCCTATCAACAAAGGTTGGTAACAAATTTGGGTATAGCTAATACTGAACTTGTTTATCATAAGGAAGAAAAAAAGAAACGAGCCGATGAATTGGGTATTGCTAATATTGAATTGGCTTTTCAAGGTGAAGAAAAAGGAAAACGTGCCGATGAATTAGATATTGCCAATATTGAACTTGCCTATCAAGATGATGAAAAAGGAAAACGTGCCGAAGAGTTAATTATTGCCAACAAAGAATTAGCTTATCAAAATGAAGAAAAAGAAAAACGAGCCGAAGAGTTAATTATTGCAAATAAAGAACTGTTGTTTCAAAATGAAGAAAAAGAAAAACGAGCTGATGAATTAAGTATTGCCAATAAAGAATTGGCTTTTCAAAATGAGGAGAAAGGAAAACGAGCCGATGAGTTAATTATTGCCAACAAAGAGCTGGTGTTTCAAAATGAAGAAAAAGAAAAACGAGCAGCAGAATTAGGCAGTGCTAACTATGCAAGAAGCCTTATAGAAGCTAGCCTTGATCCATTGTTTACCATAAACACCGAAGGTAAAATAATGGATATGAACAATGCATCAATTGATGTAATTGGTAAATCGAGAGCGGAATTAATAGACACTGATTTTTTTGATTATTTTACTGACCCAAACAAAGCAAGAGAAGGCTATAAAGAAGTTTTTGCCAAAGGGTTTGTGGCTGATTATCCTTTAACCATAAAAGATCATAAATTAACAGATGTGCTTTTTAATGGCTCTGTTTATAAAGATGAGGACGGAAATGTATTGGGTATTGTTGTTGTTGCTAGAGATATTACTGAGCAAAAAATATTTGAAAAGGAATTAACAGAAGCAAAAATATTTGCAGAGTTGGCAACAACTATAGCAGAAGATGCTCAAAGCAAAGCAGAAACTGCTGTGCATATTGCAGAAGATGCTGTAAAAGCCAAACAGCAATTTTTGAGTAATATGAGCCACGAAATTCGTACACCAATGAACGCTATTATTGGGTTTACAAAAGTAGTGTTGAAAACAGATTTATCGGCTAAGCAAAAAGAATATTTAACAGCCATTAAAATGAGTGGCGATGCACTCATTGTTTTAATAAATGATATACTTGATTTAGCCAAAGTAGATGCAGGTAAAATGACTTTTGAGCAAACCCCTTTTAAAATGGCTATGTCTATTGCTGCGATGTTGCATTTGTTTGAAACAAAAATTCAAGAGAAAAATTTGGAATTAGTGAAAGAATACGATGCTAATATTCCAGAAGTTTTAATAGGCGATTCGGTTAGGCTGCACCAAATTATTTTAAACCTGGTAAGCAATGCTGTAAAATTTACCAGCAAAGGCAAAATTACTGTTAGTGTGCATTTAATAAGTGAAGATGAGGAAAATGTACAACTTGAATTTTCTATTACCGACACAGGAATTGGTATTGCAGAAATTAAATTGGATAAAATTTTCGAAAACTTTCAACAAGCAACAAGTGGCACATCACGGTTGTTTGGTGGCACAGGTTTGGGGCTTGCCATTGTAAAACAATTAGTAGAAAGCCAGGGCGGAAAAGTAAGTGTAAAAAGCAAGGTTGATGAAGGCTCTACGTTTAGTTTTACCTTAAATTTTAAGAAAACTAAAGAAACTCCAGAAGATGAAAATAATTTAATTGAATTGAATAACGAAATTAAAGATATAAGTGTATTAGTGGTAGAGGATATTGCTTTGAATCAACTTTTAATGAAAACTTTATTAGACGATTTTGGTTTTGAAAGAGACATTGCAGCCAATGGAAAAATAGCTATAGAAAAACTGCAAACAAAAAAGTACGATATTATATTAATGGATTTGCAAATGCCCGAAATGAATGGGTTTGAAGCAACTGCCTATATACGAAATATCATGAAATCAACGATTCCAATTATTGCTTTAACAGCCGATGTAACTACTGTTGATGTTGCAAAATGCAAAGCAGTGGGTATGAACGATTATATTGCAAAACCTGTAGATGAAAGATTATTATACAATAAAATAGTTGGCTTAGTTAAAAAAAGTACAGTTCTTAAAATGGATACGAATAAGGTAAATGAAAATAACCCAACAAGCTACATTAACCTACAATATTTATTGCAACGTACTAAATCTAACCCAGAATTAATGGCAGAAATGATTACGCTTTATTTAGAGCAAACGCCGCCATTAATTATAGCGATGAAAGAAAGTTTTGATAAAAAGGATTGGCCAACTTTAAATGCTGCAGCGCATAAAATGATTCCTTCATTTTCGATAGTTGGCATACATAAAGACTTTGAAGCAATGGCAAAAAAAATACAAGAATTTGCTAGCACACAAATACCTTCAGAAGAAATACAAGACTTGGTTTTACAGTTAGAAAAAGTTTGTACAAATGCTTGTAAAGAGTTAGAAAAAGAATTAAAAAGAATTAAAAATATTGGAAATGAATAACGAAAAAAGAACGATTTTTTTGGTGGATGATGATGCGTTGTATATAAAATCATTAGAATTAGATTTTGCCAAACACAACAATTATGAGATTAAAACTTTTGCCACAGGAGAGGAGTGTTTAAAAAATATAGCTGATAAACCAGATGTAATCATACTAGATTATCATTTAGATGGAATAGATAAAAAAGCGATGAATGGCTTACAAACATTAAATAAAATTAAGGAATACAATGCCGATATTCCAGTTATCATGTTATCTTCTCAAGATAAAATTGATGTTGCCATTAAATGTATGCACAACAAAGCTTTTGATTATGTAGTAAAAAGCGAAACTGCATTTATGCGTTTGCAAAAAATTATTGTTACCATATTTATTTACAAAAAAATGGAAAGTGAGCTAAGATGGTATATGAATAGAATGTAGCTGCGCATCAATACATTTTTTTTATAGCTAGGTGTGAAAGATGTAACTCAATTTTATAATAGTGTAATAGTTTAACTGCCAATTAACTCAACTTTACATAGTGAAAATTTCTTCACATCTGTCCCGCCATTTACGGGAAAAAAAATATATAAAATGAATACTACCGAATTAAAAGGAAACTGGAACGAACAAAAAGCAAAATTGAAAGCAAAATTTGCTGCTTTAACAGATAATGATTTGTTGTTTGCAGAAGGGAAAAAAGAAGAAATGATGGGCCGACTACAGATTAAGCTGGGCAAAACAAAAGATGAATTACATAAAATTATTGCAGCACTTTAAAAATGCTGTTCTTGCGAAAGGCCACCGTTTAACTTTCATTAGTTATTCGGTGTCTTTCTATTAGTATAACTTACAACAGAACTAAAATTTTAATAATTAAAAAATAGAGGTTATTTATTTTAAATACTGACTTTGTGCTTGTTTTAAATAAATTATACCGTACAAAGTTGGTTGCTACCTATCCACTACAACTTTATAAATAATACTTTTTGGATTCTATTACACATATTGCCTTAGGAGCTTGTATAGGTCAAGCATTTGCCGGTAAGCAATTGGGCAAAAGAGCCATGCTTTTAGGTGCAATAGCACAAAGTGTACCCGATATTGATTTTGTTGCAGCCTTCTTTACCACAACTTCCGAAAACCTGTTAGCCCACCGGGGTTTTACGCATTCAATTTTATTTGTATTACTAATTACACCATTACTAGCTTTAATAGCCGAACGCATACATAGGCCGCATAATATTTCTTTAAAAAAGTGGATGCTATTTTTTGGCACACAAGCATTCATTCATCTTTTATTAGATGCTTTGAATGTATATGGTGTTGGGTGGTTTGAGCCCTTTAGTCATTACCGGGTATCCTTAAATTGGATTTTTGTGGCTGATCCTTTTTATTCTGTTTGGTTGGGTATTGCTTTTTTAATGCTACTCGTATTAAGTAGAAACAATGCAAAAAGAATGTGGTGGGTAAAATTTGGTGTAGGCATAAGCACTAGTTATCTTTTATATTGTGGTATAAACAAATTTATAATTGATAGGGATGTAAAAGCTATTTTAAAAAAACAGCATATTGCATATAACTCTTATTTTACAACCCCAACCCCACTTAATAATTGGCTTTGGTATGTTGTTGCAGCTAACGATTCTGGTTATACTATTGGATACCGTTCTATATTTGATAAAAAGATGAAAATTGATTTCAACTTTATCCCTCGAAATAAGTACTTACTAAAGCCAGTTGAAAATAATGAGGACCTACAAAAGCTTATACGATTTAGTAAAGGGTTTTATGCTGTTGAAAAAAGAAACGATACACTTATATTTAGCGACCTACGATTTGGCCAAGTTATTGGTTGGAAAAATGCAGGCGCTCCTTTTTCCTTTTATTATTATTTACAACAACCTAATGCAAATGACTTTGTAGTACAGCGTGGGCGGTTTGCCCAATGGGATTGGGATGCATTTTATATATTGTTTAAAAGAATAAAAGGCAATTGAGTTTGAGAAATTATTTTTCTTGTTTAAAATAAAACGTAACTATAAACAGCATTTTATTGATAATGTTGTAACATAGCCATTGCCAGAATTGTTTGAAAATATTGGTAGAGAAAGCATAATTTTCTTTAGTAATTTGTTTGCAATGCTGTGTAATTATATCCGCTAATTTATTTTCTACTAAAGAAGCAAACGGTTCATTTTTTACATCCATATTTATTTCCAAACTAGCATGTGCACTTAAACCATTTACGTTGTATGAACCAATAGTGGACCAATAACCATCATACGTGGCTACTTTTGCATGCAATACGGTTTCTTGGTATTCATAAATAATAACCTTATTTCTAAGTAACCAATCGTACAAATACCGCTCAGCATGTTTGGCCAGCATTACATCGGAAGTACCTGCCAGTATTATTTTTACTTTTACACCCCTGTTAACAGCTGCTTTTATTTTGTTTCTAAACAAATTTCCAGGTAAAAAATAACTGCACATTATGGTAATACTTTTTTCAGCTTTACTAAACATATTAAGGTAGTTATTCCAAATTTCTATTTTTCGTTTTACCCAGTCATTGCGGCTTACCTTTACTAAAACTGGTTCTACAATTTCATTATTACTTTTTTGTATAGCCTCATTTTTAAGTTCCCGAAAATAATTTTTTCTGTGCCACATTTGCTTACAAATATTTTGCAGTGTATAAGAGGCATCTCCCTCGCAATATAAAGCCATATCTAACCAAGCAGATTCTTCTGGCATATCATTATAACGATCGCAAACATTTATACCACCTGTCATGGAGTAATATCCATCTGCCACCACTACTTTGTGATGTAGGCGTCTTCCAAAATAAAAATGCTTGCTTTGTAAAAGTGGTTCAAATAATTTTACATGTATTCTAGCCTCTCTCATTTCTTTAATGCAAACCATTGGTAAGTCTTTACATGCATAACTATCAATATGTAGATACACTAGAACATTACGACTTGCCGCAGCTTTAAGCGCCTCAATAACTAAAGAGCCAGTTTTATCATTTAAGAAAATATAAAATTGAAGATACAGTTCACTTTTTGCGTTGTTAATAATTTGTAAAAGCAAATCAAAATACGTTTTACCACTTGGTATAAGTACAACCTTGTTACCAGATGTATAATCTATTGAGGTATTAAAATGTGTAGTATTAAATTTGGACTTTTGCATTTAATTTTCTTCTTCTGTAACCTGTAAATTTAATTTAAGTTCATCAATATCCATCTCTCGTTCTGCTTTCTGAATTACTGCATTCGTATATTCGCCTTCTTTATGCAATTGTAATAATATAGTTCTTTTATATTTACTAATCTCAAGTTGAATGGTAGTTATATCATCTGTGGGTGACGCTTGTACTTCTATATGTTTACGTTTTGCTCTTGCATGTTTTCTTGTTTCTTCTGTAAATTGTTTTACGAGTATTTCATATTTAAGTTTCAGGCTTTTTTTCAACGTACTATCAGCAGTTGGTAATTCATTTTCAATAAAATGCAGTGTGCTTAATGCAAGATGTAGCTTTAGTTCATTCTCCTCGGTAATCGTATTATCCTGCGGCTTTATTTTAAGGCACCTTACCAGTAAGGGCAGCGAAAGCCCCTGTATGACTAGAGTAGTAAAAACAACAATAAAAGCAATGAAAATTATAGTATATCGTTTTGGAAAAGAAGAACCGTCCGTTAAGACTAAGGGTAGTGCTAATGCAGTGGCTAGCGATATGATACCTCTTGTACCTGTCCATGCAATTATTGAAACATTTTTCCAGTTGTTACTTTCTGTTTCATCTATATCCACAACATTCTTTTGAAATATTCTTTGAAAATAAACGTTGGAAAAAACCCATATTATACGAACAACAATGGTTATTAAACTAATTAGTAAACCATATCCCAGAATTTTTAGTGCAGAATAATTACCTAAATCTTTAAGAATAAGTGGTAATTGCAAGCCAATTAAAATAAATACAAACCCGTGCAATAAAAACATTAAAGTTTCCCATATAGCTTTTGTACGCATCCTTGTTTGATAGGTAAATACTTCTGGTGCCCGCCATGCAATTACAAGTCCCGTACATACTACTGCCAAAACTCCCGAGAGATGAAACTGCTCTGCTGTTAAATAAGAAATAAATGGCGACAGTAAAGTAAAACTTGTTTCAACCACTGGATTGTTCGCTATGGTTTTATGTACCCATGCAAGTAAGTAGCCTATTAAAATACCAACAATAATTCCACCACCGGCTACCAATAAAAATTGCAGTCCGGCTTTCCAAAAAACAAAAGTACCGGTGGTTACTGCTACCAAGGCGTAGCGGTAAGCAATTAGTGCAGAGGCATCATTCATTAGGCTCTCTCCTTCAATAATGGTAATTACTTTTTTATTTAATCCCAAGCCTTTAATAATACTTGTTGCTGCTACAGCATCTGGTGGCGAAACAACAGCACCTAATACAAATGCAAGTGGCCAGCTAAAGCCAGGAATAAAGTAGTGAGCAATAATAGCCACAGATACTGTGGTAAAAAACACCAATGTAATTGACAAAGAAGCAATGGGTCGTATAGATGTTTTAAACTCATGCCAAGAAGTTTTAGAAGCAGCATCATATAAAAGTGGTGGAAGAATAATTACAAAAATTATTTCTGGATCAACTACCAACTCTGGCAGATTGGGAATGAACCCAATAATTAAGCCTGCCAATACCAATAAAACCGGGTAAGGCAATTTTTTTTTATTGGCAAGGGCTGTAAAACTTACCAGCAAAACCATGATTAAGATAATCATTTTAAAATCGCCCATTTGTATTATTTTAAATTAAGAGTATCACTAAACAATTTTAGCTGCTATTTTATTAGTTGCCTAATTATTGGTTTAATAATACAGGTTGTAATAAAAAGGACCGGACAGAAATCCAGCCTCGTTAAATTCCAATGTACTGTAAAAAAGTAGGTTAAATATAGACAACGAATACACCTTAAACATTACAGAATACATAAAATAAGTTATATAATTCATACTTTTTTACATAGTAAATTCTTGTTGATTTAAATGTATCAAAAAAAATAGTTGCCGGTAAAAGCAACTACTTTAAAAAAAACCAAAAAACATATTTATTTTTACTATTTACCTGCTGCTTCCTTTGCTGCCTCTTCTTTCATTTTTTCATTGGCAGTAATTAAAAATTCTACTCGGCGGTTTTGCATTTGACCATCGGGTGTATTATTTTCATATTTAGGTGCAGTTTCTCCAAAAGCTTTTATAGTAAGTCTTGAGGTAGAAAGGTTTTTAGCGGTTAAATAATTATTTACAGATTCTGCTCTTCGTATAGATAGGGAGCTGTTATAGTCTGCAGTTCCTGTATTATCTGTATGGCCTTGTATTTCAATATTTGTATCAGGATATTTTTGCAATATCGCCACAAGTTTATCCAAACTGGTTTTGGCATCAGCAGATAAGTTCGATTCATCAAACCCAAAAAGAATTTTACTGTTAAACTCAATAATGATTCCCTCTCCCACTCTTTCTACTGTAGCATCAGGAATATTTTTTTTCATTTCGGCTGCCTGCTTATCCATTTTATTACCTATGATACCACCAGTTACACCGCCAACTGTTGCACCAATAATTACACCCAATCCTGTGTTACCAGAAGCCCTGCCTATTACACCACCAATTACTCCTCCACTTGCTGTACCAATAATTACACCCTTTTGTGTTTTATTTAAAGTTTTACACCCAATAGAAAAAATACCCGTCATTAACATACCTAGTAATATACATTTAATCGATTTCATTATATTTATTTTTATTAGTGCTGTTGTTGCACCGGTTATTCCCACTGTAGTTTTAAGTGGTAAATTTTAATATTGTAAAGTTGAATAAAATTATTAGGAGCGTTATTACACAACTAAGTAAATAAATTACATCATTCACACATCCTACTTATTAAGTAAAGCAGCAAAATATTTAAAGAAACTAAACCAATCTAGTTATTTGGTTAATAGCCAAATATTAAGCCAGATGAAAATAATGTATAAAAATATAGATGACCTTGCTAGCAGAAGGTAATCAAACAAATAAAAAAATATTCGATTTAGTTTATCCGCTTTACTAATGTTTATTGTACCCTACTTATTTTTTCATAGGTTTATAATATTTCAATGCCTGGGGCATATTGGCTTTTATTTTAGCAATCCTAGTTTCGTCTGATGGGTGACTGCTTAAAAATTCTAGTGGCTTTGCACCACCTGCTGCCGACATTCTTTGCCAAAACGGAATGGCTTCTTGTGGGTTGTACCCTGCCATGGCAACAAAATATAATCCGTATTCATCTGCCTCCGATTCTGATTTACGAGAAAAGGGCAATGTGCCGCCTATTGTACTACCAATGCCATAAGCCGTTGCAAAAAGATTTTGCGTTTCTGCAGGTTTGTTAGCTAAGGCCACTTGTAAAGCTGCGCCACCTAATTGCTGCAATAATCCCTGGCTCATTCTTTCGCTGCCGTGTTGTGCTACAGCATGGGCAATTTCGTGACCCACTACAACAGCTAATGCAGCTTCATTTTGTGTAATAGGCAATAGCCCTGTATAGACTACTACTTTTCCACCGGGCATACACCAAGCGTTTACTTCTTTATTATCTACTAAATTAAATTCCCATTGGTATCCTTCCAGTACGGAAACTTGTCCCTTACCATCATAATAGTTTTTTATAGCAGCTGCAATACGTGATCCAACACGCCTTACCATTTCTGCATCTTTACTTACATTTGCACTCACTACTTTATTTGCGCTCAAAAAAGTTTGATATTCCTGCTTCGCCATGGTTTGAAGTTCGGGCTCCGATACTAAGCTTAATTGTTTTCTACCCGTTACCAAGTTTTGCGTACAGCTAATAAATACTGTAGCCATCAAAAATATCATCAATAATTTTTTCATAATAATATTATTTATTTATAAAACCTTCCTTAATCATATTTTTATAAACCACTTTTACAATTTCCTGCGTCATCTTATCTACACCAGCAGGATCAGTAGTTTTTGTGATACCAGTCCAAATTATTCTATCTTCTTTTATAGAGAATACATTTGTTTCTACGGTGTAAGTTTTTGTAGTATTGTAATAACCAGGAGTATTATAGAAACCCCAGTTTCTAGAGTAATAACCACTAAAACGTTGGTAGTATTGGGGGTAAGAAGAAATATTTCCAGGAACATATACTTGCTCCTTATCAACATCAATTAACCGCATAGTAACAGCGCCATCAAAACCGTCTATCTTAATTTTATCTCTAATATCATCTTCATTTTTTGAGCTGATATTTTTATCAAGATAAGCATAGGAGACTACCCCTTTACCTTTAAGATAACCTGCCATTTCATCCTCAGCTTTTCGCCTGCTCGTTTCATTTTTAAAAAGGGCAACTACCAGTACTTTGTTAAGATTATTAATAGCAACTTCTTTATTAGGCTCACGCCAACTGCTAGTTATTCTTGTAGAATTGCATGATAAAACAATAACTACTACAATCATACAGAAAGAAAAAATAAATTTTTTCATAATAATTACTTCTTTAGTAAAAAATAAATAGAACGCTTAACGATGTTTAAAAAGATAAAAAACTCCTAACTGAAATCCTACGTTAGTTGATTTTACACTACTATTTTCATTTATATTGCTTAGGCCTAAATTATATCTAGCATCTACACCAAACCCAGATGGGGCGTGAATATAGCCAGCGCCTATAGATAGTCCCAAATCAACAGTTTTTAAATTGTCTTTAATATCAACCATTACGTTGCCAGTTTTTGCTTTTGCATTTACTAAAAAACCAAGCTGTGGGCCTACCTGCAGCCTGAATCCATTGTCAAACATATATTGAAACAACACGGGTATATTAATATAATCAAGATTAATTTTAGTTTCTGTACCGCCACTCTTGAATTTTGCTCCTTGCCCAGAATAAAAAATTTCAGGTTGTAATGCCAATTGTTTTGATAAATGAATATGCGATAGCAAGCCAATGTTAAAACCTGCTTTTGAATCATAGTCTGTGTTATTATTATTGTTGATGTTGTAAATATTTAAACCGCCTTTAATACCAATGTTTGCAGGTTGTGCAGAGACATTTAGAGTGAGCATGATAGCTACAATTGCGAAAATGTAATACTGTTTCATAATGTTGAATAGTGTAATATATTTTTTAAAACAAGTGTACTTTAATAGAAAAAAAGTCATCTTAACAATAGCTTAATTACATTTTAATCAACTATTATATCATAAAGAGATAATTGTTTTTAATTACAATACAAAGATGCAACAGCATTTTTTTAGCATTGTTATACAATTGTACAAAAGAGTTACATCATTCACACATTATAAATGGTATACTGATTTTTAAAAGTAGCTTACAAAAAAATAATATTTCTCCATGCAAAAGGCCTTTTGCAACATTTAATAAAAAATGAAAATCAATTATCCTTTAGAAAATGTTCATACTTTATCTGTAGATGAAATTGTACAAGCTGTTGAAACAAATGCTGAAAAAGGTATTAGCCAATCCGAAGCTGAAAGCCGAACAAAACAGTTTGGAGCAAATATATATGCAGCGCAAAAACAAAAGTCTGTATGGTTAATGTTATTGCTGCAATTTAAAAGCCCGATTGTTTATTTGTTACTTTTTGCAGTAGCAGTTACTATTTATTTTCAAAATTATATTGAAGCTATTGCCATTGGTGTAGTCATTTTTGTAAATGCATTGATTGGTTTTTTTATGGAGTTGCAAGCCCGTAGCTCTATGAAGGCATTAAAGGAAATGGACGTTATACTTTCTAACGTTATTCGTGATGGGAAAAAACTTCAAATACCTTCTGAAAAAATTACTATAGGAGATTTAATTGTTTTGGAAGCTGGCGATATAATACCTGGCGATGCACATTTAGTAGAAGCAAACCAGTTGCAATGCGATGAATCATCACTTACTGGAGAATCACTTCCTACAGAAAAAAATATTGAGAAATTACCTAAAGAAAATGTTCTTGGAGACCAATTTAATATGGTTTTTAAAGGAACATCTGTACTAAATGGAAATGGCAAAGCAGTGATAACAGGCATTGCAGAAAATACCCAACTCGGCACCATTACTTCTTTAGTAGATAGCCATAAAGAAACACAAACTCCCCTAGAAAAAAAGATAGCTGCATTAAGTATAAAACTTATTTGGATAACATTAATTATGACATCCATTTTTGCAGTTACAGGATTCATACAAGGAAAACATTGGGCATTAATTTTAGAAACTTCTATTGCTTTAGCCGTAGCAGCATTTCCAGAAGGCTTGCCAATAGTATCTACGGTGGCTTTGGCCTATGGGATGTTACTTATGGCAAAACGAAATGCTATTGTAAAAAAACTATCTGCGGTAGAAACACTAGGAAGTACCACAGTTATTTTAACCGATAAAACAGGTACACTTACAGAGAACAAAATTTATGTAGATACCTTTTCTTTTCTTGAAGAGAACTGTAAAGTAACCATAGAAAATGACACTTTAAAATATGGAGAAGGTAGTATTGAAAAAAGTAAAAATAATGTACAGAAATTAATATTAATTGGTGCCTTGTGCAATAATGCTGCACCAAAACATGATGAAGAAAAAAAGAATTTATTGGGCGACCCCATAGAGATTGCTTTGATACATTTAGCCGATGCATCGGACACCTCAGCCGATAGCCTAAAAGCGGAATACGAACGAGTAGCGGAAATGCCTTTTAACTCCGAAACTAAAGTAATGGGTACACTGCATAAAAGTAAAATTGGAAACTTTGTGGCGGCAAAAGGATCTGTAGAGCATTTATTGGAGAAATGTGATAGGGTAATTTTTAGCGAAACTGTAAAAGAACTGAATGACGATAATAGAAATAAAATAATTGCCGAATCAGAAAAAATGGCGGCAGATGGTTTGAGGGTTTTGGCATTTGCATACAAAGAAGAAAGTAGTATTCCTAAAGATGAGTTTTTAAATAGCTTAGTATATGTAGGTATGATTGGCTTTTTAGACCCTCCAAGGTTAGATATAAAAGATGCCATAGTTAGTTGTAGAAAAGCAGGAATAAAAATTGTGATGATAACGGGGGACCATCCAATGACGGCATTAAATATTGCAAAAAAAGTAGGCTTGGTAGATGAAGCAGAGCAGCTAGTTATTAATGGTGTTGATTTGCCTAATACGGAATCTCTATCAGAGGATTGGAGAAAAAAAATATTGGCAACAGCAGTTTTTGCAAGGACTACACCAAAACAAAAGTTGGATATGGTAGAAATTTTTCAGAAGGCGGGTAATATTGTAGCCATGACTGGTGACGGTGTAAATGATGCACCTGCATTAAAAAAAGCTGATATTGGTATTGCAATGGGATTGAGAGGAACACAAGTAGCAAAAGAAACAGCTAGTATTGTTTTAAAAGATGATTCGTTTACCTCAATTGCAGAAGCTGTTTCGCATGGAAGAGAAATATTTCAGAACATACAAAAGTTTGTTGTCTATTTGGTGTCTTGCAATTTGAGTGAAATATTTATTGTAACCGCATTGGGTTTTGTGGCACCCGCTGCTACCCTACTGCCTTTGCAAATTTTATTTTTAAATATGGTAACCGATGTTTTTCCTGCTTTGGCACTTGGCTTAGGTAAAGGCGATAAAACGGTAATGGACAGGCCGCCAAGAGCCCCAAAAGACCTTATTGTTTCCAACAAAGGTTGGATTACTATTAGCTTGTATTCTTTTTTGATGACCCTTTCTGTTATAGCAGCCGTTTTATATTGTAAAGAATTTCTTTTGGTAAACAATAAAACAGCCAATAATGTTGCGTTTGTTACACTAGCATTTGCACAATTGTTTCATGTATTTAATATGGCATCTGCACAATCAAAATTAGTAGTAAATGAAATTACTAAAAACAAATTTGTTTGGTTTGCTATATTAATATGCGTTGCACAAGTTATATTGGTTTTTGCAGTGCCGCAATTAAGGAGAGTGCTTGGCTTAACTATGCTTAGCAGCAATATGTGGATAGTAACAATAGTAGCTAGTTTAATACCTTTGTTATTGGTACAGTTGTATAAAATTATTTTTGGTAAAAAAGTGAAAGATGATGCCTAATTGTATTCCAAATTAAATAAAAATATGTCCGCAAAAAATTTCAACATAAATGGCTTAACCGATGAGCAAGTAATTATTGCAAGGGAAAAGTATGGTCAAAATAAATTACAATACAAAAAGGAAAATGGATTTTTAGATGCGCTGAAAAGCTTAGCCAAAGAACCCATGCTTATTTTATTGTTACTAGCCTCTTCTATTTATTTTATAAGTGGAGATAATGGCGATGGTATATTTATGTTATCAGCCATTATTTTAGTTTCAGCTATTTCATTGTATCAAGATAGTAGAAGCAGAAATGCGTTAGAAAAATTAAAAAACCTTACACAACCTCATTGTAAAGTAATTAGAACCGGATTTGTTGTAGAAATAAAAAGTGAGGAGCTTGTATTGGGCGATAGCCTAATGGTGGAAGAAGGCACTTCGATAGCAGCAGATGGGCAGATAGTACATTCCAACGATTTTTCGGTCAACGAATCTATACTCACGGGTGAATCTTTTGCAGTAAGTAAAGATAAAACGAGTAAAGATAATTTTATTTACCTCGGTACAAGTGTAGCAGGTGGCTTAGCCATTGCTACTATTACCGCTATTGGTAATGAAACACGGTTAGGTAAAATAGGAAAAAGCTTAGAAGAAATACAGGAAGAAAAAACACCACTGGAACTACAGATAAATAATTTTGTAAAAAAGATGGTGTTTGCTGGTGCTATTATTTTTTTAATAGTATGGGCAGTAAATTATTTTCAATCTTACCAAGTATTGGATAGTTTATTAAAAGCACTTACACTTGCTATGAGTATTTTGCCCGAAGAAATACCTGTAGCATTTACAACATTTATGGCGCTTGGGGCTTGGCGATTAATGAAACTAGGCATTGTGGTAAAGCAAATGAAAACTGTAGAAACACTAGGTAGTGCCACCGTAATTTGTATAGATAAAACTGGTACCATTACAGAAAATAAAATGACTTTAGCAAAAGTATTTGTATTGGCTACCAATACAATATCAACCGCAGAAACGGTAACTGCAGATAAGGAGAAAGAACTGATAACATTAGCCATGTGGGCAAGTGAGCCTATTGCGTTTGACCCTATGGAAATAGCGTTGCATGATGCCTACAAAAGCAATATAAAAATAGATGAACGACCAGCCTATAAAATGATACATGAATATCCTTTAAGTGGGCAGCCACCAATGATGACACATATTTTTGAAAACAGCAAAGGCAAAAGAATTATAGCTGCTAAAGGTGCTCCTGAAGCTTTGATGAATATTTCCAATTTAAATGAAAAAGAAAAACTACAAATAGAAGAAGCCATAAAAATAATAACAAAAGATGGCCATAGGGTATTGGCGGTTGGCGAAGCTATTTTTGAGGGCAATAACTTTCTTGCTAAACAGCAAGAATATAAATTTATATTTAAAGGTGTTGTTGCTTTTTACGATCCTCCAAAGAAAAATATCCGAAACGTATTAAACGATTTTTATACTGCTGGTATTGCTGTAAAAATAATTACAGGTGATAATGCTGCCACTACGGAGGCCATTGCAAAACAAATAGCATTTAAAGGGTATGAAAAAAGTATAAGTGGAGATGAACTTATGAAACTAAATGATGCCGATTTAAAAGTAGCCGTAAGCAATACAACTATTTTTACAAGAATGTTTCCTGATGCAAAACTAAAAATTATAAATGCTCTTAAAAGCAGCAATCAAATTGTAGCTATGACGGGTGATGGAGTAAATGATGGCCCTGCATTAAAAGCGGCACATATTGGTATTGCTATGGGCAAAAAAGGAACAGAAATTGCCAAGCAAGCAGCATCGCTTATTTTGGCAGATGATGATTTATCAAAAATGGTAGATGCAGTAGCTATGGGTAGAAAAATTTATGCAAACCTTAAAAAAGCTATTCAGTATATTATATCTATTCATATCCCAATTGTACTTACGGTTTTTATTCCGTTGGCATTTGGCTGGTTGTATCCTAATATATTTTCACCGGTACACATTATTTTTTTAGAATTAATTATGGGGCCAACCTGCTCTATTATTTACGAGAATGAACCCATGGAAAAAAACACCATGCAACAAAGCCCAAGGCCATTTACCAATACTTTTTTTAATTGGAAAGAATTATCAACAAGTATTGTGCAGGGTTTAGTAATCACCATAGGTACATTGTTTACTTACCAATATTCAGTACAGCAAGGTTATAGTGAAACAATTACTCGAACCATGGTTTTTACTGTATTAATAACGGCCAATATTTTTCTAACCCTGGTAAATCGTTCCTTTTATTATTCTATACTTACAACATTAAAAAATAAAAATAAGTTGGTTTTGTTAATTATAAGTTTCACTGTTCTAATTACAGCCTTACTACTCTATATAAAACCATTAAGTAATTTTTTCAAATTTCAACATTTGAATGTAGTTCAATTAGGGGTTAGTGTAGCAATAGGTTTTTTAAGTGTAATTTGGTTTGAAGCTGTAAAATTAGTCAAACGAAATTAAACTATAATTGGACTATGTTTTTCTCAATAATTTAAACCATTTACTATGAACTGGATAGCATTTACAATTTTGAGCCTTGTACTTATTGGGTTAGTAGTATTTACTATTATCCGAAATCAAAAAGATAAAAAGGAATTTGTGCATAAATTAAATAATGATTATCCGAAGAAAAAAGATGAAGAGGGAGATATTGAAATTGAAGAATAGGTTGCTAGTAAGAAGAAAGGAAAGCTACAAATGTTTTTAAATGTGTGAATTATGTAATCATTTTGTTTAATGATGTAATAGCACTGTTTTAAAAAAAATACATCTTTACATTCTTCTAGTTTATTAACCAATACTTCAATCTTTAATGATGATAGCAATTAAAAAGGAAGGCATATTATTAAAGAAAACTACATTAGGTTTTGAGTGTGAGGGTGTATTAAACCCTGCAGTAATAATGGAGAATGATTGTATTCACCTTTTTTTTAGGGCTGTAGGTAAAGGCAACTACTCAAGTATTGGTTATTGTAAGTTAAAAGCTCCTTTTGAAGTGGAGCAAAGATTTGACATGCCCGTCCTTTTCCCTCAATTTGATTACGAGTCAAAGGGTATTGAAGACCCCCGTATTGTAAAGATTGAAGAATTGTACTATTTAACGTACACCGCTTACGATGGTGTAAATGCATTAGGAGCTTTAGCGGTATCAAAAGATTTGCATCATTTTGAAAAGATGGGCTTAATTGTTCCTCAAATGAGTTACGATGAATTCAGGCACCTAGCAGAATCTAAAGGAATGATAAATGAAAAATACCTACGATATAATGAGCATGAACGTATACATGAAAAAAAAGGCAAAAAGGTTTTTGTATGGGATAAAAATGTAATTTTTTTTCCCAGAAAGATAAATGGAAAATTATATTTTCTGCACCGTATAAAACCAGACATTCAACTTGTTGCAATAAATAATTTGCAGGAGCTTACTATAGAATTTTGGCAACATTATTTTTTACAGCTTAATGATTGGATAGTGCTATCTCCAAAACACAAACATGAAGTAAGTTATATTGGTGGTGGCTGCCCGCCGATTGAAACAAAAGAGGGTTGGTTATTAATTTATCATGGTGTGTGCGATACTATAAATGGCTATGTGTATTCGGCTTGTGCAGCACTGCTTGATTTGGAAAATCCGCAAAAAGAAATTGCAAGGCTACCTTATGCTTTATTTAAACCAGATAAAGATTGGGAGTTAAAAGGAGAAGTGAATAATGTATGTTTTCCCACAGGTACTGTTGTGGTAGAAGACATCCTTTACATTTATTATGGTGCAGCCGATGAGCAAATTGCTGTAGCCTCTATGAGCTTATCGGAATTGTTAAAAGAGTTATTACTAAACAATAAAAAAAATGACAACTGAGCTACTACTTCCTAAAAAGGCATTTATAAATATTACCGACCAATTATTAAACGGTAATGGTAATCATCCCGCTAAAAGTGAAAAACAAATTCCCGAAATTTTATTTATCACCTCTTATCCCCCAAGGCAATGTGGTATTGCCACCTATTCGCAAGATTTAATAAAAGCATTAAACAATAAATTTCACCACTCGTTTAAAATAAATATTTGTCCGCTTGAATCAGATAGTGAACAGCATTGTTATCCAACTGATGTTAAATACATTCTTAATACTACTTATCCCGAAGCCTTTATCACTCTAGCAAAATTAATAAATGAGGATACCAATCTTGAACTGGTAGTACTTCAACATGAGTTTGGTTTGTTTAAGGAAAGTGAAAATGATTTAATAAACTTGTTGAAGGTGGTAACTAAACCAGTTATTCTAATTTTTCATACCGTATTGCCAAATCCTGATGTACTATTAAAATTAAAAGTGCAAAAAATAGCAAGCTGTTCAGATTCGATTATTGTAATGACAAATTCATCTGCTACTATTTTGATAAGTAATTATGAAATAGATAGCGAAAAAATAACTGTTATTTCACATGGCACACATCTTGTGTCGCATGCAGATAAAGCTTTATTAAAAAAGCAACACCATTTTGAAGGAAGAAAAATACTTTCCACCTTTGGATTATTGAGTTCGGGTAAAAGTATTGAAACTACTTTAGAGGCCATGCCTTCCATTATTGCAAAAAACTCCGATGTTCTTTTCCTCATCATTGGTAAAACCCATCCGTCTGTAATTAAAAATGAAGGAGAAAAATACCGTAATATGCTTCAAGAAAAAGTGGAGCATTTAAAGTTGGGCAAGCATGTTATGTTCATTAATCATTTTTTACCGCTACCCGATTTATTAGAATATTTACAGCTTACAGATATTTACCTCTTTACCTCTAAAGACCCTAACCAAGCTGTAAGCGGAACTTTTTCGTATGCGTTAAGCTGTGGTTGTGCGGTTGTTTCAACACCCATACCCCATGCTGTAGAGGTATTAAATAATAATGCCGGTATAATAATCGATTTTCAAAACGCTGAACAACTTAATAATGCAGTAATAAAACTATTGGAAGATGATGAATGTAGAAAAGAGATTAGACTTAACGGGTTGCACAAAATTGCACCAACAGCTTGGGAAAATGCTGCTATTGCACATGGCAATCTTTTTAATAAGCTGAGTAACAATGTTGTTTTACTAGATTATAAAGTACCGTGTGTTAATCTTAATCATATAAAAAAATTAACTACTAATTTTGGAATGATACAATTTTCCAAAATAAATCAACCCGATATAAATTCTGGCTATACACTAGATGATAATGCCCGGGCCATGATTTCCCTATGCAAACATTTTGAATTAACAGGAGATAATGAAGACATTAAGTACATTTCCATTTATTATAATTTCATCAAATACTGTTTGCAAGTAAAAGGGTATTTTTTAAACTATGTTGATGAAGAAAAATTATTTACAGAGCAAAACAGCAAAACAGACCTTGCCGATTCAAATGGAAGGGCTATTTGGGCTTTAGGTTATCTAATTTCTATCAGTCACTTACTACCCGAAAAATTAGCTTCAGATGCATCATCCACATTGCAAACTGCTTTGTTAAATGTAAAAAATATTCATTCTACAAGGGCAATGGCTTTCATAATAAAAGGGTTATATTATCGTAATTTAAAAAGCGAATCCCCTGATAACTGTTTATTAATTGAACATTTTGCAGACAGGCTGGTACAAATGTACAGGCATGAATCTGAAATAAACTGGCTGTGGTTTGAAAGCTATTTTACCTATGGCAACAGCCTTTTACCAGAAGCCATGCTTTGTGCATACATTGCCACAGATAAAATTATTTATAAGGAAATTGCAAAATCATCATTTGATTTTTTGCTTACAAACATATTCAGGAATAATACCATTCAAGTAATTTCAAACAAGGGCTGGTTTAATAAAGGAGACGCATTACAGCAAGGCAAAATTGGCGGCGAACAACCCATTGATATAGCTTACACTATTTTGGCGCTGCATAAATTTTATAATGTATTTAGAGAAGAAAATTATTTGAGTAAAATTGAAACAGCATTTAGTTGGTTTTTAGGAAACAATCATTTAAACCAAATTATTTACAACCCATGTACAGGTGGCTCTTATGATGGTTTAGAAGAAGATTATATTAATCTTAATCAGGGGGCAGAGTCAACAGTTAGTTATTTAATGGCAAGATTAACTGTAGAAAAATATCTGAAAAGTACTAAAAGCCAAAAACAAACAACAAACAATTATGCTGAATTAAGTGTCTAAAACATTTACCCCTTCCAAAACATTCGTATTTTAAACCTTTTTAACTTCATCATCAGTAGGCGGAGTAGAAAAAATAGATCCAATACTATTTATTAAACTGGAAATAGGCCCTTCCATTTTATTGGTATTATCATCCAATGTATTATCATGTAGCAACTCCCCCATATGCAGCGCTGGTGGAAGATATAATAAAATATTGCTTTTTTGATCTGCAAAAAATACTTTTACTTCTTTCACTCCTGCATCAGCAGATAACGTTTCTTTCATAATTCTCACAGCCTCGTTTGCAATTTCATTCATTTTTGCTATCGGATCTTCTTTTGACTGTTCTGCGTAAGTAGCTATAGTTTGTATGGCTTCTTTTCTGTTATCATCAAAAATGGTGGCTACCCAATTTGTTGTTACATCTTTTTGCAAAATATCAGTTGCCCCCTGGTCAGATTGTACAAATCTATATAAGGCAGTTAATACAGAAGGTATAGCTGCCTGGCTAAATTTGTCTTCATCAGGTGTTTTATCGTTTTCTAGAACTTGATCTGTTATTGTATCAATTTTTTGTAAAGCTGGGTAACCCAAGTTTTGTTGTACAGCTTCTAATAAATTTATGGACATGTAAAATTAATTTGATGGTTTAAAATAATGATGTAATGTAGGCTTATAAAATCGTTGATAAAGGCTAAGTGTGAATTATGTAATTTATTAAAAATATTGTGTAATATATTATGTTGGTAGCATAATGATATTTGCATAACTGTATTCTATAAACGTAAAGAGGGTTAATAAATACAATAAGTGTAAACACACGAAACTAAAATTTGGGTACTTGTTTCAATTAAAAAAAATATAAATAAAATTTAAAAATAAAAAAAATAAAAAATGCAAATTATACAAAGCATACTTGTAAAAAGAGGGATATTTTATAAAATTTTTATTGTTGTGGCACTTTTAACATCCATGTCTTGTGCTAGGAAAATTAACTTTCAAACATCAAGTGTTGTACCTGCGGCAAGAGGGGCAGTAAAAATTAAAAAAGATGCAAATCAAAATTATGTGATCAGCATAGATTTATTCAACCTTGCAGAAGCAAACCGTTTACCTACAAGTGAACAAACTTATGTAGTATGGATGGAAAGTGAAAATCAGTTTGCAAAAAACCTTGGTCAAATTAATAGTTCAACAAAAATGCTCTCAAAAAAATTGAAGGCCTCTTTTGAGACAGTATCTCCCGTTAAGCCAACTAAAATATTTATTACTGTTGAGGATGGATCAACTGTTCAATATCCGGGCAATAATATTATACTTACAACAAGTAGTTTTTAGTACACCTAATAATAGTTGCTTGGGTAAATTTTTACCTTTACCCTTTTAAGAATAGTAGTAACCCTAATCTTTAACCAATTCTTAAATATCCTTTTTATTTTTAAGCAGTTATAGCTTATTGGAAATTTTTGTCTTATCAAAAAAAATTTTGCATTTTTGATTACTGATATTTTCCAAAATAAATAAATTTTTGGCAATTTGTTTGTACATTCAAACCATGAATAAAATTTTTGCTTTACTTAAAAAAGATGTTTTGCTTGAGTTTAGGCAACAACATACTTTTTATGGCATTTTATTATATATAGCTTCCACTGTTTTTGTATTATACTTATCTATAGAAAACCCGGATTTAAATGTGTGGAGCGGATTATTTTGGGTAATACAATTATTTATTTGTGTAAATGCTGTTGCCAAAAGTTTTTTACAAGAAGGCAAAGGCCGAATGCTATACTTTTATACCCTATCTTCCCCAACACAATTTATTGTTGCAAAAATTTTATATAATATTCTTATAATGAGTGTTATGAGTTTATTAAGTTTATTGCTCTTTTCTATTTTTATGGGTAACCCTGTAAATAATATGGGCAAATTTGTAGGCATAGTTTTGTTGGGTGGCGCTAGTATTAGTATGGTATTTTCTATAATGAGTGCCATAGCAGCAAAGGCTCAACAAAATGCAGCACTAATTGCCATTTTGGGCTTTCCGGTTATATTACCTTTATTACTGCTTTTAATGCGCTTAAGCAAAACTGCTTTTAACGAAGTATTTAAAGAGGGTGCAGTGCTAGAGTTAATTGGTTTAATTACTGGGTTAGATGCGCTGATTGTAGTTTTAGCAATTATCTTATTTCCATATTTGTGGAAAGATTAATTTTTAACGCTAAGTTCCTATCTTTGCACTCGAAAATTTACACTGTTCTTGGTGAAGAAAAACTGGTGGAAAATATTATCTCTTCTTATTTTAATCTACACAATTGTAGGTGGTTTTTTAATGGATGTGCCACACCTATTTATACTTAACGAATCTATCCGAAATTTATACTTTCATGTGTGCATGTGGTTTAGCATGATGATTTTATTTGGGGTAAGTGTAGTATACAGCATTAAATATTTAGCAGGGTTTAATTTACGTAACGATATTTTTGCTGTAAATTTTGCCGCCGTAGGTAGTTTTTTAGGCATACTAGGTTATGCTACGGGAACTATTTGGGCAAATTACACTTGGGTAACCGATCAAAATCAAAGCCTTGGCAGTATTTTAAAAGAACCTAAGTTAATTGGGGCAGCAATTGCCTTACTTATTTACGGTGCCTATTTTGTTTTACGAGGTTCGTTTACCGATATGGACAAAAAAGCAAGAATAAGTGCGGTGTATAACATTTTTGCCTTTGCCATGCTGTTTCCAAGTATTTGGATAATACCCCGTTTGGTAGGCAGTTTACACCCAGGGGCACCCGGCAGCGATAGTGGAAACCCTGCATTAAATTTTAAAGATATTGATAGTAGATTACGTATCGTTTTTTATCCTGCTGTAATAGGTTGGACCTTGCTTGGGGTATGGATTGCTACGTTAAAAATAAGAATACAACTATTAAAAGATAAAACATTACTGCATGACTAAGTTTATGGTTCGTTGTTTGCTATTTGTATTATTTATGTCAACTTCCCTTTTTTCTTTTGCACAAGAAAAACCCGAAATGGCCAATGCAATGCGTAGCAATGGAAAAATTTATGTTGTTGTAGCCGTTTGTTTAACCATTTTAATAGGGTTATTTATTTATGTATTTTTAATAGACAGAAAAATTAGTAAATTAGAAAAAGAAGTTTAAACCATTTACCCCAATTGCCAGTGGGTAATTTTATAATTATTAAAAAACGATTGCAAAAAAACAATTTTTATGAGTGCACATCAACCGTATAGCTTTTTCCAAAGTGTGGAACGAAGCTTTGACAAAGCCGCTAAATTTACCAATTGGGATTTAGGTATTTTAGAACAAATTAAAGCATGTAACAGTGTTTATCAAATGCGTTTCCCTATTAAAAAAGATGATGGAAGCATTGAAGTAATTGAAGCGTATAGAGTACAACATAGCCAACACAAAAGCCCATGTAAGGGTGGTATACGTTTTAGCGATGAGGTTAATCAAGATGAAGTAATGGCATTGGCTAGTTTAATGACGTACAAGTGCGCCATTGTAAATGTGCCCTTTGGTGGCGGTAAAGGTGGCATTAAAATTAATCCACGTAAATACAGCGAATACGAGTTAGAAAAAATTACTCGACGTTATACAGCAGAATTAGTTAAGAAAAATTTTATTGGCCCTGGTATAGATGTACCTGCACCCGATTACGGAACAGGTCCTAGAGAAATGGCATGGATTGTAGATACCTATGCAAGTTTACGCCCAGGCGAAATAGACGCAGCTGGTTGCGTAACGGGTAAACCCATTACACAAGGCGGGGTACGTGGAAGAACAGAGGCAACTGGCCTTGGTGTTTTCTTTGGCATACGTGAAGTATGTAATATGGAAGATGTAATGAAAAAGCTAGGACTAACGTTGGGTATAGAAGGCAAAACCATAGTGGTGCAAGGTTTAGGAAATGTGGGTTACCATAGTGCAAAGTTTTTTAGAGAGGCTGGCGCTAAAGTAGTAGGCTTAGCAGAATATGAAGGTGCTATTTATAATGCCGATGGGTTAAACGAAGATGATGTGATTAAACATAGAAAAGCAACAGGTTCTATTTTAAATTTCCCAGGTGCTACAAACTTGGCTAAAAATACAGATGCATTAGAATTAGAATGTGATATTTTAATACCTGCAGCCTTAGAAAATGTAATTAATGGCGAGAATGCTCCAAGAGTAAAAGCTAAAATTGTTGGCGAAGCAGCTAATGGGCCTTGTACACCAGAGGCGGATGAAGTATTTACAAAAAAAGGAATTTTGTGTGTACCCGATATGTACTTAAATGCTGGTGGTGTTACCGTTAGTTATTTTGAGTGGTTAAAAAACCTTAGCCATGTTCGTTATGGCCGTATGGAAAAACGCTTTACCGAAAATTTAAATGGCCATATACTTGGGCAAATTGAAGAGTTAAGTGGTAAAAAAGTTAGCGATAAAGAAAGGCAATTTATTATGCATGGCCCAGAGGAGCAAGATTTAGTACATAGTGGTTTAGAAGAAACCATGATAACCGCTACTAGAGAAATTATGGCTGTATGGAATGCTAATCCAGCAATACCAGATATGAGAACAGCGGCTTATATAAGTGCTATTAACAAAGTAGCAACCAGCTATGCCGAGTTAGGTATTTTTCCTTAGTATTTATTTTAGTATAATATAAAAATCCCTTTCAATTTTTGGAAGGGATTTTTTTTGAGACAACATAATTATACTCCCTCAATTTGAAAGAAAATATTTTTTGAGTTTGATATTGAGCAATTGCTTTAACGGCTAGTCACAGACCAGGCCTCGGCTGAGCTGAGTTGCAGATTACAAGCGGAGGCCAAGAACTTCCATTCCCCAACTTTTTCCCATTAGTAAGGAATCCTATTCCGTAATTTTCCATCTACGGAATATTCTTTCCATTCGCCAGTTTTTTTATTATCAAAATATTTTCCAATCCTCTTTAATTGTTCATTTTCATAATATTCTTTCCATTCGCCAGTTTTGTTACCATTAGCATAGTTTCCAATAGATTCTAATCGTATAGAGATACTATAATAATAGTACTTCCATTCTCCAGTTTTTTTATCATCAACATAATTTCCTGTTTCTTTTAACCTTACACCATCCCAATACTCTTTCCACTCCCCAACTTTTTTCCCATTAGTATAGTTGCCTATGCTCCATAATTTTCCATCTGTGGTATAATTTTTCCACTCTCCCATTTTTATGTTATCAACAAATTTCCCAATGTCACTTAACTTTCCAGTTTCGTAATACTCTTTCCATTCCCCAGTTTTTTTATCATCAACATATTTTCCAGCTTCTTTTAACTGTCCATTTTCCTGATACTCTTTCCATTCTCCAGTTTTTTTATCATCAACATAATTTCCAATATTCCATACCTTTCCTGTAATGAAATACACTTTGTACTCACCAGTTTTTTTCCCACTTAAATAATTTATAATTCCATTTAACTGACCATTTTCGAAATAGATTTTCCATTCTCCAGTTTTTTCATCATCCACATAATTTCCAAAATTCGCTAACTCTCCTGTAATGTGATACAATTTGCACTCACCAGTTTTTTTCCCACTTACATAGTTTATAATTGCATTTAACTTTCCATTTTCGTTATATTGTTTCCATTCTCCCGTTTCCTTATCATCCTCATAATTTCCAAAATCCGATAACTGCTTATTCTCGAAATAGTATTTCCATTCTCCATTTTTTTTCCCATTTCTTATTTTTCCTATTGATTCCAACACCCCATTTTTGTGATATGTTTTTTTTTCTTGAGCCTTCACAGCAAATGACACTGCCAATAATAGGCAAATGGTAATTAATTTTTTCATTGTTTTTTATATATGTATAAAGTAAATAACTATTAGTTTAATAGATGATTAATGCAATGATTGTTTCAAGAATTATACAATTACTAGAAGATGAAATGGGTCGTCTTAGAGTGTCTTCAGTAATTGTTGTGTTATTTCCGTATCCGCACCTTGTTCAACTCCCAACTTAATTGCAATTTCAGCATACTTTTTTGCCCTAGCCTTATCACCTAGTTTGGCATATAGGTTTGCCACAGTATCGTTATTAAAGTAATTACTTTCTATTTTTACAGAGAGCAAAGCCCATTCCAATGCTTTTTTCAAAGAGGCTTTATTCTTTATATTTTCAAAAAAGTACCAAGCCATTTCATTTAATTTTCCTGATGATAGTTCCATTGCATATTTATCCAATTCAAGTCCCGCTTTTTCTATAGCATCCGGTTCATTAATATAAGTTGCTGCGTCATAAGCTAGTGTAAAATAAAGCTTGCCAGCACGAGAACCACGATAGGTTTTAAATATATTAAGGGCTTTTTCCTTATCGAATTTTTTTTCATCTTCATTAAAAGTTTTATTTACCACATAACTAATTACTGCTTTATCCAAGTAGCTACTGATGTTTTGATATCCACTTATTTTACTTATAGTCGCCTCGTTTTTTATAAGAAACTGAAATTCGTTACTTGAAACATCTTTGATATAATTCACTAACAAGTTTAGCTGCGGTTCTTCCATCCAATTTCTATTTTTAGCAAGAAAAGTGTTGGCTACTATTGTTGATTGGTCACCTTCACCAGCATCATCCAGTGCCTTTAGCAAATTCATAATTTTGGTATCGGGTAGTTTTCCGTTTTGGTAAGATTGCAATAGAGAACTATATTGTTTGTTGGGATCCTGACTATCATTAGCGATAACAATCAATTCTTCGGGTGTTTTATATCCAAGAACCTTATGTACCATTTTTCCATTACCATCAATAAATAATAAGGTTGGATATGCCGTAACCACATACTTTGAAGCAAGGCTTAGACCTTCTCCTTTTTCCATATCTATTTTGGCATTAATAAATTTGTTGTTAAAAAGGCTTGCCACTTCGTTTTTGGTAAACACTTCATTACTCATTTTTTTACAAGGACCACACCACGTGGTATAGGCATCCAAAAAAATAAGCTTGTTAGCCGCTTTGGCTTCTGCCTTTATTGCATCCCATTTTTTTTCGGTTTGGAATTTGATACCTGTTTGTGCTGTAACTATAAAACTGGATGTTGTAACAAGGCAAATAGCAATTAGTTTTTTCATTGTTTTCTATTATTTCAGTGAATTTATGCATTTATTGTGATAATAGAATACCCACAAGGGGGCAATTATTTTGGTAAAATGGTTTAACTACAAAGAGTGCTGTTTTTAATTTCTCCTTTGTTAATGTTTGTGCCTATGGTTTTTGCAGCCAAGCACCAACAACAAAATCGAATACTAATGACTAACTCCTACTTACCACTTCTTTGAAAAAAAGACAAACACAAAAAAGTATCGTACAAATACAACGTAAACATCCAAAAATATTATAACAAGGTGCTATGGATCTCTCCCACTTTTAATATTCTATTCAAAAATATGGAGCAATTTTTTGTAGGAGATATAGCATAAAAATGTTATGCATTTCTATACATATAATAACTTTTTTATTCGTTTATAAAAGTTTCATTTATGTAGGTTTTGCTTGTAATTTTTTATCAATTAACAACTATATTCGTGTATAAATTAATAATAAAAATGATAAATAAAGTACAAAAAACATTGGGTATTGTATTACTCACCATGGCAAGTGTGCAGATATTTGCACAAATGCCTACTACACCAGCTGGCATAGCAAAACCAACCGATGGTGCAACAGCCCCAAAACCAGGCCCAAAGCCTTACAAAGATGTTATTACATCAAAAGCAATAACTTCAAATGGATTTTTTAAAACACACAAAGTAGAAGATAAATATTACTTTGAAATTGAACCAAAATTATTGGGTAGAGATATTTTAGCATTAAATAGAATATCAAAATCTTCTATTGAAAGCGCAAAAGGTTTTTATGGTTATGCTGGTGATCAAATTGCAGAAAATGTAATACGGTTTGAAAAAGGCCCAAACAACAAGGTTTTTTTAAAGCGTATATCCTACAGCGTTAATCCGGATAGTACAAAACCAATGTACAAATCTGTAATGAATAGCAATATGCAACCTATTTCAATGGCTTTTGATATTAAAGCTATTGATAGTGCAAGCGGAGGCATTGTTATAGATATGACAGATAATATTTCTGGAGATAATGAAGTATTTGGTTTTGATAATGGACAGAAATCTTCGTTTCAAGCAGGTTCTTTACAAAGCGATAAATCTTATATCTCTTCGGTACGTAGTTATCCAACCAATATTGAAGTTACTAGTGTAAAAACGTACGGTAAAAGTGCTGGTGCCCCTATTCCAGGATTTGCTCCTGGGCCTCCAAGCCAAGCTACCGTTACATTAGAGCTTAACTGCTCTTTGCTTTTATTACCAGAAAAACCTATGCGTCCTAGATATATGGATAATAGAGTAGGATATTTTGGTACAGGCTATACCGACTTTGATAAAAACCCACAGGGTGTAAAACAAATAGATATGATAGCAAGGTGGAGACTAGAACCAAAGCCTGAGGATATGGAAAAATACAAAAGAGGAGAATTAGTAGAACCACAAAAACAAATTGTTTTTTATATAGATCCAAATACTCCAGAAAAGTGGGTACCCTATTTAATAGATGGTGTAAACGACTGGAATATAGCTTTTGAAAAAGCAGGTTTTAAAAATGCAATTATAGGAAAAAGAGCACCAACAAAAGCTGAAGATAGCACATGGACTATGGAAGATGCAAGGCATAGTGGTGTTATTTACAAACCATCGGCTGTAGAAAATGCTTATGGCCCTAGCACAGTAGATCCTCGTAGTGGCGAAATTTTAGAAAGCCATGTAGGATGGTTTCACAATGTAATGAAGCTATTACATGATTGGTATATGGTGCAAGCTGCAGCCATAGATCCTAGAGCAAGAAAAATGGAATATGATACCGATCTTATGGGGCAACTTATTCGTTTTGTATCATCGCATGAAATAGGACATACACTTGGTTTCCCTCACAATTTTGGTTCATCTGCAGGAGTACCTGTAGAAAATTTAAGAAACAAAGCTTGGGTAGAAGCTAACGGCCACACACCAAGTATAATGGACTATGCAAGGTTTAATTATGTTGCACAGCCAGAAGATAATATTACTGCTCCTGGCATATACCCTCGTGTTGGCGAGTACGACAAATGGGCTACAGAGTGGGGTTACAGA
Organism: Bacteroidota bacterium; assembly: GCA_031377245.1. Classification (GTDB taxonomy): domain Bacteria; phylum Bacteroidota; class Bacteroidia; order Chitinophagales; family Chitinophagaceae; genus Ferruginibacter. The sequence continues at coordinate 111,187 of JANMEU010000021.1, read as the reverse complement.
GTAATACCAGAAGCAAAAACTGCTGAAGAAGAAGTGCCAATTTTAGATAAATGGATAGAAGCTAAAGCAAATGATAAGCGTTATTATTATGGCCGTCAGGGGCAGCCAGATGATCCAAGAGATCAAAGCGAAGCAATAGGCGATAATGCAATGAAAGCATCTACCTATGGAATAAAAAACTTGCAACGTATTTTACCTAACCTTGTTAGTTGGACAAAAGAACCAAACGAAAGCTATGAATCTTTAACAGAAATGTATGGCCAATTAACAGGACAATTTAGAACTTATATTGGCCATGTAACTTACCATTTTGGAGGTGTTTACGAAACATTAAAAAAGAATAGCCAGGCAGGAAGTGTATATGAATTTGTTAGTAAAGAAACTCAAAAAGAAGCTTTTGATTTTTTAAACAAGCAAGTATTTACTACACCAACTTGGCTTATAAATAAAGATGTACAAACCAAAACAAAAAACAATATTGGTGTTACTATTTTATCGTTACAAGAAAGTGCCTTATATAGATTACTAAGTACAACTACCATGAATAAGATGGTAACAGCTGAGTCTTCTATTGGAAGTGCAGCCTACACTGTAAATGATTTATTGGGAGATTTAAAGCAAAGTGTATTTACAGAACTTACCAGCAGAAAAGCAATAGATTTTTACAGAAGAAACTTACAAAAATCTTATGTAGAGAGATTAGGAAGTTTACTAAACCCTGCACCTGTACAAGGCATACAGTCTTTTAACTTTGGTGGCACACCATCGTTAGATGTAAAAAAGTCTGATATACTATCCTATTTAAAAGGGCATAGTAAAGAACTAAAAGCTTCTATTGATGCTGTTGCTGGCACTGCTGCGGATAAATCTACAAAGTATCATTTGCAAGATTTAAGTGATAGATTGAAAAAAATAATAGATCCAAAATAAATAAAAAAATATTTTTTTGTAAACCGCTCTTGTAAAAAGGGGCGGTTTTTTTTGTACTGTATATTTTTTTAAAGCAACGGCTCCTAATGAATCAAGTGCTGAAGCCTATGAAGTTTTGGATACATCCATTCAAAACCAATTGTACACTATATCTTAGCCGGTAACTTTATTGCAAGTAAAGGTTATAAAAAATATACCAGATGTATAGGGATGTTTGATCTTATAGGCATAAATAAAAAAACCAATTTCTTATACTATGGCTATTGAGTAGCTACTAAATTATAGTGGGAAACAAATTAGGGTTTGCTTTTTCTGCCGCTTCAATTTCTATAAAGCTACTTAAAATATCTGCTTTGTCTTTTTGTATACAAATGCTATGTTCAAAATGTGCAGAGGGCTTGTTGTCTTTAGTACGAATGGTCCATCCATCTTCATCATGATAAACTTCTTTTACCCCAAGGTTTATCATTGGCTCAATGGCAATCGTCATACCTTCTTTTAATTTTGCACCGCTACCACGTTTGCCATAATTAGGTACTTGTGGGTCTTCGTGTAAATGCCTTCCTACTCCATGCCCTACCAATTCTCTTACAACACCATAGCCATGTTCTTTTTCGGTGTAGTGTTGTATGGCAAAAGCAATATCTCCTACTCTATTTCCATGCACTGCTTTTTGTATCCCTTTATATAAAGATTGTTTAGTAACAATCAATAATTTTTTAACCGCATCATCAATTTCTCCAATTGCAAACGTGTAAGCACTATCTCCATGAAATCCATTTTTATAAACCCCTACATCTACCGAAACAATATCGCCATCTCTTAATTCTTTTTTTGTAGGAAACCCATGTACAACAGCATCGTTTACAGATATGCAGCAGGTATAAGGAAAAGCAGGATCTCCGTAACCATTGAATGAAGGAAGGGAGTTATTATCTTTTATAAATTCTTCGGCTTTAGCATCTAGCTCTAATGTAGTAATACCGGGCTTTAATAAAGAAGCTATTAATGCTAATGTTTTACCCACTAGCAAATTGCTTTCTCTCATCAGCTCAACTTCTGCTTTCGATTTATAATGAATCATTTCTTTTTATTAAAAACAAACCCCAACTAATTATGTTGAGGTTTGGCTTAAGCTATTTTTATTTCCCTTTATAGGAGATTAAATTAAAATTACATTCCAGATGTTACCGCCTGTCTGCCCTGTAGTCTGTTGTTCCCCGTCATTAATCCATCGTATTGACGCATTAATAATTGAGTTTCTATTTGTTGTAAAGTGTCTAAAACAACACCCACCATAATTAATAAAGAAGTACCACCAAAAAAGGTTGAAAAGCCTTGCTGCATTCCAAAAAGTCGTTCAACAATACCTGGTAAAATACCTACCAATGCTAATAAAACAGCACCTGGTAAAGTAATTCTATCCATAATAGTTCCAATATAATCCGCAGTTGGTTGGCCTGGTTTTACACCCGGTATAAAGCCGTTGTTACGCTTTAAATCATCTGCCATTTGCTTTGGGTTAAATATTAACGCAGTATATAAAAAAGTAAATGCAATTACCGCAACGGAATATACCAACATATAACCTAAGTTTTTATGATCGGTAAAATATTTTGTCCAACTTGCTGTACCTCCGGGGCTAAATAAAGTTGGTAAAAACAAAATAGCTTGTGCAAATATAATTGGCATTACGCCTGAAGCATTTACTTTTAAAGGTAAAAAGTTTCTTGCCCCGCCTAATTGTTTATTGCCTACAATTTGTTTTGCATAATTTACTGGTACTCTACGTGTACCCTGTACCAACATAATAAGTCCCATTATTATTGCTAATAAAAGTACTACTTCAATCAACATAAATAAAATACCACCAGCACCACTTGTAAATCTTGCACTCCACTCTTGCCCAAAAGCTTGTGGAAGACGAGCTAAAATACCTACCATAATGATGATAGAAGTACCATTACCTAAACCTTTATCAGTAATTTTTTCTCCAAGCCACATTACAAATAATGTACCTACGGTTAAAATAACTACTGTACTAAACCAAAAATATGTACTAAAAGCTGGTATAATAGCGCCTGCCATACTTGGGCTCTTTAAATAACCTATATATGCTGCTGCTTGAAAAGCAGTAACAATTACGGTAAGATAACGAGTCCATTGGTTAATTTTCTTTCTGCCACTTTCACCTTCCTTTTGAATTTTTGCCATTTGAGGAACCAAAATGGTTACCAATTGCATAAAGATAGAAGCAGAGATATAAGGCATAATGCCCAATGCAAAAATAGAAGCTTTAGAAAAGGCCCCACCCACAAAGGCATCTAACAAACCTAACATACCGCCTTTTGTACTTTCGCCTAAAGCGTCAAGTTTATTAGGATCTATACCAGGTAAAACAATGTATGAGCCAAAGCGATAGATAAATATTAATAATAAGGTAAATACTATCTTATTACGAAGCTCATCTATGCTCCAAATATTTTTAAGTGTTTGAATAAATTTCTTCACTGAATTTAATCGGTTTTAATGTTTTTGTTCAAAGGCTAAAAGACCCCGCTAATAGCGAGGTAAGTCAAATATCGGTAATTATTTTATTATTTCTACAGATCCACCAGCAGCTTCAATTGCAGCTTTTGCTTTTTCGCTTACTGCATTTACTTTGAACGTAAATTTACCTTTAATTTCGCCGTTACCTAATACTTTTACGTTATCAAATTGGCTAATTAAACCATTAATGTATAAGTTTTGAAGGCTAAATTCGGTTAAGCTATATTTTTCTGCTAATTGATCAATTTGACCAAGGTTTAATACTTTGTACTCAACACGGTTAATATTTGTAAATCCACGTTTTGGAATACGACGCTGAATAGGCATTTGACCACCTTCGTGAGCCTTTTTACTTTTGTAACCAGCACGGCTTTGACCACCCTTGTTACCTTTTGTAGATGTACCACCTTTACCACTAGCCTCACCACGACCAATTCTAATTCCTTTGTGTGTAGAACCTTTTGCAGGTTTTAAATTGTGTAATTGCATTTTTTTTGATTTTGTACTTACGGGGTATCATCCCCTCGCTGTTTATTAAAATATTATTAGGCTAATTCTTCTACTTTTATAAGATGGATAACCTTATTAACCATTCCTAAAATTTGAGGAGTAGCAACAACTTCTACAGTAGCATTCATTTTATTTAAGCCCAATGCTTGCATTGTTCTTTTTTGACGCTCTGGTCTGTCGATTACACTTTTAACTTGTGTTACTTTTATCTTTTTCATTGTATCTGTTATTTGTTATTTGTTAATTGAAAAGTGTTTTAACACTATTAACAATTAACCATTAACTGATTTTATCCGTTAAATACTTTCTTTAAAGAAATGGTACGAGTTTTTGCAACTGCAATAGGCTCACGTAATGTAGCTAATGCCTTAAAGGTTGCTTTTACCACGTTTGTAGGATTAGCACTACCTAAATTTTTTGCCAATACATCGGTAATACCAGCTGCCTCTAAAACCGCTCTCATACTACCTCCAGCAATTACACCAGTACCATGTGCTGCAGGCTTTATAAATACCTTAGCCGCACCTTCCTTAGATAATTGCTCATGAGGAATTGTACCATGCATAATAGGAACTTTAATTAAATTCTTTTTAGCATCTTCAATACCTTTGGTAATTGCTTCTTGAACTTCTTTTGCTTTACCTAAGCCATGTCCTACTACACCAGCTTCGTTACCAACAACTACTAAAGCGCTAAAGCTAAATGCTCTACCACCTTTTGTTGTTTTTACTACACGGTTTATAGCTACCACTTTATCTTTTAATTCAAGATCACCAGCTTTTATTTTATTTAATATTAAGTTTGCCATTTATATCGATTTACGATTTTTTATTGTTTGATTTTTACTTTTGCAGTAATTTAAAATACCAATCCACCTTCTCTTGCACCTTCGGCAACTGCTTTTACACGGCCATGATAAATATAACCACCTCTATCAAAAACAACCGTAGTAATACCTAATTCAGTTGCTTTTTTTGCAATTGCAGTACCTACCAATTTGCTTTTTTCAACTTTTGGTGCTTTTTGTGCAGCAATATCTTTTTGTTTTGAAGATGCTGAAGCGATAGTTACACCACTATTATCATCAATCAATTGAGCATAAATATCTGAGTTACTTCTAAACACACTTAAACGTGGCTTAGCTGCAACACCGCTAACTTTTTTACGAATACGATATTTAATGTTTTGTCTTGCTGTTGATTTGTTGTTCATTTTCTTTTATTTTATTTCTCTGATTCTGCCAGAGAACAATTTGATAATTTGATAATTCGATAATGTGCTAATTTAGTATACCAACGTTTTTTAATTATCACACCCTCACATTAGCTAATTAGCTAATTACTTACCAGCCGACTTACCAGCTTTTCTTCTTAATACTTCACCTACAAATTTAACACCCTTACCCTTGTATGGCTCTGGCTTACGTAGGCTTCTTATTTTAGCACAAACTTGTCCTAATAATTGTTTATCTACACTTGTTAATGTAATAATTGGGTTTTGACCCTTTTGTTGCTCGGCGGTTACCGTTAACTCCTTAGGCACTTCCAACAAAATATTATGAGAGTATCCTAAAGCTAAATCTAATAAATTACCTTGATGAGCGGCTTTATAACCTACACCAACTAATTCTAATTGTTTTGTAAAGCCTTCTGTAACACCCTTAACCATATTGCCAATTAAAGAACGATACAAACCATGCATTGCTCTGTGACGAATTTGATCCGTTGGTCTTTTAAATTCAACGATGTTATCCTTAATTTCTACAATTATATCTCTATCAATTGCTTGCTTTAATTCGCCTTTTGCTCCTTTAACGGTAACAACATTATCTTTTCCTAGGGTGATAGTTACACCACTTGGAATTTCTACCGGCTTTTTACCTATACGTGACATAGTATTTATTTGTTTATTTTTCTAACCGATCAGCCTGTTATAGGTTCGGCTTAATGTATTAGAAAATAGTTATTTAATTATTAATAGATATTACACAATACTTCTCCACCTACGTTTTGAGCTCTTGCTTCTTTATCTGTCATAACACCTTTAGAGGTAGAAATGATAGCTACACCTAAACCATTTTTTACTCTTTTAAACTCTTCGGGCTTAGCATAGCTACGTAAACCCGGACGGCTTACTCTTTCTAAACTTTGAATAACAGGTAATTTACTTACCGCATCATACTTTAGAGCTATTTTAATTACGCCTTGTTTTTTGTCTTCCTCAAATTTGTATTTAAGAATGTATCCTTTATCATACAAAATTTCAGTAATACGCTTTTTTAAATTACTTGCAGGAATTTCAACTACACGGTGATTAGCCATTTGTGCATTTCGAATTCTTGTTAGATAATCTGCGATTGGATCAGTAACCATTGTTATGTTCGTTAAATGAATTAAAAATTTTATTTACAATGCGATATCCTTATTAGGTTGTTCGCTTTTCGTTGATAGTTATTCGTTTTTCGAGTAATCGTCAACGTTTCCGGTCAATTTTTTACCAGCTAGCTTTTTTAACACCTGGTATTTTACCTTCTAGAGCCATATCTCTAAACATGTTTCTACTTAAACCAAAATGTCTCATGTATCCTCTAGGACGTCCAGTTAATTGACAACGATTTTTTAATCTTACTGGAGATGCATTTTTAGGAAGTAAATCCAATCCTGCATAATCACCAGCTGCTTTTAAAGCTGCTCTTTTATCAGCATACTTTGCAACGATTCTTTCACGTTTTCTTTGTCTGGCTTCTATTGATTTTTTTGCCATGTTATTATTTAAGTTTTACTTTTTAATGTTTTTGAATGGCATACCTAACTCTTTCAATAATTCGAAAGCCTCTTCATTAGTGTTTGCTGTTGTTACAAAAGTGATATCCATACCAGTAATTTTATTTACTTTATCAATATCAATTTCTGGAAAAATAATTTGCTCGGTAACACCCAAGGTGTAATTACCTCTACCGTCAAATGCTTTATCGTTAATTCCTTTAAAGTCACGTACACGAGGTAACGAAACAGAAACTAAACGATCTAAAAATTCATACATTTTTACGCCACGTAAAGTAACTCTAGCACCAATTGGCATAGCCTTACGCAACTTAAAGTTTGAAATATCTTTTTTAGACAATGTTGCTACTGCTTTTTGACCAGTTATATTGCTTAATTCATCAACAGCAATATCAATAAGCTTTTTATCGTTTACCGCTCCGTTTACACCACGGTTTAAACAAATTTTTGAAAGCTTAGGCGCTTGCATTACAGTTTTATAGCCAAACTTTTTCATTAAAGCTGGTACAACGTCCGATTTGTATTTGTCTGCTAATCTAGCAGAGTTTATTGTAGTACTCATTATTTGATTACCTCCCCTGATTTTTTAGAAATTCTAACTAGTTTACCGTTTTCTCTAGTGCGTTTTGCTTTAGTAGCCTCACTAGTTTTAGCATCCCATAACATTACATTACTGATTGCAATAGGCGCTTCTTTTTTAATAATACCACCTTTTGTATTTTGGGCAGATGGTTTAGTGTGTTTGGTAATAATATTTACACCTTCAACTAAAACTTTTGCTTTATCCAAAATAACTTCCAATACTTTACGAGGCTTTTTTACATCCTTATCTTCACCGGTAATTACTACAACGGTATCGCCTTTTTTAATATTGTATTTTGGTTTAAATCTTGTACTCATAATATTTTAATTTGCCTATTCGTAATTTATTAATTTATAGAACTTCTGGTGCCAAAGAAATAATTTTCATGTACCCCTTATCTCTTAACTCTCTCGCTACTGGCCCAAAAATACGTGTACCTCTTGGCTCATCAGAGTTATTTAATAACACTACTGCGTTATCATCAAAACGAATGTAAGAACCATCTTTACGACGTAATTTGTTAGTTGTACGTACGATAACGGCTTTACTCACAGTTCCTTTTTTTACACCCCCAGCTGGCATAGCATCTTTTACAGTTACTACAATTTTGTCGCCTATTCTAGCATAATCCTGTCCGCTGTTACCTAACACTCTAATACACAACACTTGCTTTGCACCACTGTTGTCTGCTACGTTTAATCTACTTTCTTGCTGAATCATTTTATTTTGTTTTAACGTACTATATACGATGTATACTATACTGAATACTAACTACTATTTTACTTTTTCAACTACTTCAACCAATCTCCAAGTTTTTGTTTTACTTAAAGGACGGCTTTCCATAATTTTTACGGTATCGCCAATGCTACACTCATTTTTTTCGTCATGAGCATGAAACTTTGTAGATTTTTTTACGAACTTACCGTACAAAGGATGTTTTACTTTCCTTTCTACCATAACAGTAATGGTTTTATCCATTTTATTACTGGTTACTAAACCTAGTTTCGTTTTTCTTAAATTTCTTTCGACCATCATTGTTACTACTTTTATTGGTTATTAAAACCCTAATTGCTTTTTTCTTAAAGCCGTTTTTAAACGTGATAAATCTCTTCTCAACGTACGAATACTTTGAGGATTTTCTAAAGGAGATATAGCATGAGCAAACGTAAGTTTCTTCATACGTAATTCATCTTCTTTAATTCTTGCTTGCAAATCAGTTTCGTTTAACGTACTGATGCTTTTAATAAAATCAACTTTCTTTGACATCTTATCTCAGATTGAATAGTTCTTAATTAATTAAGCTTGATAATCGTGACGAATAACAAACTTTGTTAGTATAGGTAATTTTTGAGCTGCTAATGCAAATGCATCTTTTGCTACTTGCATTGGTACACCATCTGCTTCAAAAATAATTCTTCCTGGCTCAACAATTGCTGCCCAACCTTCTGGGTTACCTTTACCTTTACCCATCCTTATTTCTGCAGGCTTTTTGGTAATTGGTTTATCAGGGAAAACTCTTATCCAAACATTTCCTTCTCTTTTCATACTACGAGTCATTGCCTGACGAGCACTTTCAATTTGACGATTGGTTAACCAAACGCTATCTAATGCTTTTAACCCAAAAGTTCCAAAAGATAAGGTAGCTCCACGTTTGGTGTCGCCTTTCATCTTACCTTTTTGTGTTTTTCTGTGTTTTACTCTTTTTGGTGATAACATTGTTATTCAATTTGCTATTTCAATAATGTGCTGGTGTGTTATTAATCCCAACCATACACTTTTACTTTTAAATTTGTTATTATCTTCTTCCTCCAGCACCACCACGGTTTGCACCGCCGCCGCTATTTCCACCACCTCTTCTATCGCCACCTCTTCTATCTCCACCTCTATCATCTCTTCTTTCAAAATTTCCACCTTGTCTTTCTACACCTTCTTTAGCACCATGGATAAAGTTTGGATTTAAATCTCTTTTTCCTAAAACCTCTCCTTTACAAATCCATACTTTAATACCAATTTTACCATACACTGTTAATGCAAATACACTAGCATAATCAATATCCATACGTAAGGTATGTAAGGGTGTACGTCCTTGTTTTATTTCTTCGCTACGTGCAATTTCAGCACCACCTAAACGGCCACCTACTTTTACTTTAATACCTTCGGCACCCATACGTAATGCAGAAGCTATTGACATTTTAATAGCACGTTTGTAATTGATACGATTTTCTAATTGACGAGCAATAGTATCGGCTACAATTGCAGCATCTAACTCTGGTCTACGAATTTCTAAGATGTTAATTTGTACATCATCTTTACCACATAATTTCTTTAACTCTTCTTTAATTCTGTCAACCTCTCCACCACCTTTACCAATAATGATACCTGGTTTAGATGTATGAATAGTAACAATTAACTTGTTAAGGGTACGCTCAATAACAATTTTAGCAATACCGCCTTTGTTAATACGGGCATTTAGATAGTTTCTAATTTTATTATCTTCTATCAATTTTTTAGGATACTCTGTTTTGCTTGCAAACCAGTTACTATCCCATCCACGGGTTATGCCTAATCTAGCTCCTATTGGATTTACTTTTTGACCCATTGTATATTATTAAATCGTTTAATTAATTTTTTATTGTTTTTGTATCTACTATAACCGTTACATGATTACTACGCTTACGTACTCTATAACCTCTACCTTGTGGTGCAGGACGCATACGCTTGATAACTCTTGCTCCGTCAACCATAATAGTTTTTACAATCAATCCAGCTTCATCACCACCTTCGTTTTTTTGTTTCCAATTGTTGATGGCACTCATTACTAATTTGCGTAACGGAACTGCAGGATGCTTTGGATTGTGCTCCAATACAGCCATTGCTTTTTCTACTTCCATTCCACGAATTAAATCGACCAACAAACGCATTTTACGAGGCGATGTGGGATAATTGTTCAATTTTGCTACTGCTTCCATTGTATTTAGTTATGGGTTATTCGTTATTCGTTATTCGTAATGTTCATCACTATTAACTGATAACTATTAACTGCTTTATGATATTTTTTTACTTGAGTGTCCTCTAAAGTTTCTTGTTGGTGCAAACTCACCTAATTTATGACCTACCATAAACTCGGTAACATACACAGGAATAAATTTATTACCATTATGTACTGCAAAAGTTTGTCCTACAAAATCTGGCGTAATTGTACTTCTTCTACTCCAAGTTTTAATAACTCCCTTTTTAGACTTTCCTTCAATCATTGCAAAAACTTTTTGCTCAAGTTTTGCTTCGATGTAAGGACCTTTTTTTAATGAACGAGGCATATTTCTTTTAAATTTTATAAGGTGATGGTTAACTATTTTGTTACTGTGATCACTTTATGTTTTATAATTGTTTATTTGCTATTGCTAGCCATTTTAACTTTTACTATTTTCGAATTACTTACTTAATTTTTTACCGTTTCTTCTTTGAATAATCATCTTATCAGATCCTTTACCTCTTGTACGTGTAATTTCGCCTTTTGCATACTTACCAGTACGGCTACGAGGATGACCTCCACTTGCTCTACCTTCACCACCACCCATCGGATGATCTACTGGGTTCATGGCGACTGCTCTTGTACGTGGACGAATACCTTTCCAACGGTTACGACCAGCTTTACCCATGCTTTCCAAATTATGATCGCTATTGCTTACTACACCTACTGTTGCATAACAATTGATTAATACTTTTCTTAACTCACCGCTAGGCATTTTAAGTACTGCATATTTCTCTTCCTTGTTACTTAATTGAGCCGATGTACCTGCACTACGTACTAGCTTACCGCCTTGACCAGGTTGCATTTCAATATTATGAATATTAGTACCCAAAGGCATATTTTTCATCATCAATGCGTTGCCTAATTCTGGTACAACTGCATCGCCACTTAAAACGGTTTGCCCTACTTGTAAACCTTGTGGAGCTAATATGTATCTTTTTTCACCATCAGCAAAAACGATTAAAGCAATAAATGCTGTACGGTTTGGATCGTACTCAATTGTTTTTACTGTAGCTGGTATATCTTTTTTGTTTCTTTTAAAATCTACCAAGCGATACATTATTTTGTTACCGCCTCCCATGTAACGCATACTTCTACGACCTTGCACATTACGACCAGCCGTATTTTTTTGTGCTTCTACCAATGATTTTTCTGGTACATTGGTTGTTACTTCTGCATACGCATTTCCAATTCTCCAACGAGTACCGGCTGTGGTGGGTTTGTATTTTCTAAGTGCCATTTTTAATTATTTATTTCAACTTTTGCGGCAGTTGTTGCCATTCGTTAATTATATTTTTATACTCCGCTGCTATACAAATCAATTGATTCGCCTTTTGCAATGGTTACAATCGCTTTCTTTTTTGACGGCTTACGGCCAACAATGTATCCTGCTTTTGTATATTTAGATTTAGCTTTTGATGGAACAACGATAGTGTTTACGTTTTCTACTTGAACACCATAAAATGTTTCAATAGCTTTTTTAATCTCTAATTTGTTTGCCTTTTTATCAACCACAAATGAATAGCGATTCAATTTTTCGGTTTGCTTATTTGCCTTTTCAGATAAAATTGGCTTTATTAATACATCAGACGCTTTCATGTCTTACTAAATTTATTTGTTACAAATTTTATGCTTCTGCTTCATTTGCAGCAAATATTTTTGCTGCACCCTCTGAAAATACTAACACGTTAGCATTTAATATATCATAGGTATTTAAATCGCTTAACAACGTTCCGTTTACTTTTGGTACGTTACGAAGACTTAAATAAAAATTATCGTTGTACTCTGGTAAAACAAATAATGCTTTTTTACCCGTTAAATTTAAACTACTTAAAATAGTAGTAAACGATTTAGTTTTAGGCGCATCCATTTGTACATCTTCTAAAATAACAATAGCATTTTCTTTTGCTTTGTAAGACAATGCACTCATTTTAGCTAAATCTTTAACCTTACGGTTTAATTTAATGTCGTAGCCATGAGGTTTTGGTCCAAAAACAGTACCACCACCCTTGTATAATGGGTTACGTAGGTTACCTTTTCTTGCACCACCAGTACCTTTTTGTTTGTGCAATTTTTTAGAAGAACCTTTAACTTCTGCACGAGTTTTTACTTTATGATTACCTTGGCGTTGTGCACCTTGGAACTGCTTTACAGCTAAGTAAATAACATGGTCGTTAGGCTCTATACCAAAAATTTCTTCTGGTAATTCAACAGTTCTTCCTGTTTTTTGCCCTTGTGTATTTAAAACGTCTACTTGCATTTTCTTTTATTTTTTACCGACAAAATCGGTAGTAAATTATTTTTGTATCAAAACAATTGAACCATTATGACCTGGAACTGAACCACTAACTAGTATGTAATTTTTTTCTGCAAAAATCTTTACAACTTTAAGTCCTTTCATGGTTACTCTATCTTGCCCCATTCTACCACCCATACGCATTCCTTTAAATACACGACTAGCATCGGATGAGTTACCAATGGAACCTGGTGCTCTTTGACGATCATGCTGACCATGAGAAGCCTCTCCAACACCACTAAAACCATGACGCTTTACCACACCTTGAAAACCTTTACCTTTTGTAGTACCAACAACTTCAATGCTGTCGCCTTCGGTAAAAATGTCCACTGTAATGGTTTCACCCACAGCTTTATCTGATTCGCTATTGCGTATTTCTTTAATTACTTTTTTAGGCGATGTTTGAGCCTTTGAGAAATGGCCAACTTCTGATTTAAGAGAGTGTTTCTCTTTTTTATCGCCAAATGCTATTTGTAGAGCATTATAACCGTCGGTATCAACGGTTTTCTTTTGTGTAATAACACATGGACCTGCCTCGATAATTGTTACTGCGGTTTGTTTACCTGCAGTATCAAATATACTGGTCATTCCAATTTTCTTTCCAATAATACTTTTCATTGTATTTTGTTTTTATCCAGCGCTCCTTTTTTTGCTTTGAAAGGTTAAGTTGAGTTAACCTACCAACACTATCAAAGGAGATAGATGTTCATTATTTTTTTTTAAGATCTTAGCAAATGCTTTTCCGTTACATAACCTTGTTAGGATATTCGGAAAGTTCATTATGCTTTGATTTCAACATCAACACCACTTGGTAAGTCTAACTTACTTAAAGCATCTACCGTACGGCTGCTGCTAGTGTAAATGTCTAATAAACGCTTATGTGTACACAATTGAAATTGCTCTCTTGCTTTTTTATTAACGTGAGGGCTACGTAATACAGTAAATATTTTTTTGTGTGTAGGCAAAGGAATTGGTCCTGTTACTACTGCACCTGTACTACGTACAGTTTTTACGATTTTTTCTGCAGATTTATCTACTAAGTTGTGGTCGTAAGACTGTAATTTTATTCTGATTCTTTGTGACATATTAAAAGAGCTTTTTTTAATTTGGAGTGCAAAGGTAAGGGTTGTACTTTATATAGCAAAGAGATTGAGTAATATTTTTGAGATATTTTATACCCCCGCCTAATTTATGCCTAACTAAATGAAAATGAGCTGTACTAATGCTGTTAAACAGTTGATTTTTAATATATTAAAAATATTTTTTTGTTATCCCAAAAATAGTTTTGCCTTTTATAAACCCTTGATAGTACGTTATTGAGTAAAATAAAAAAGTTTAGTGATGTGTTCACTAAACTTTTTTTAAATGAATTGCTCCCTATTTTATTGTATTCCCGATTTTTTCATTTGTTGATTTTCCTCGTACGTCATTACTCTATAACCAGATTTGGGCGTATCAAATTTTGAGGTGGCTACAGCAGCAAAATCAATTTTACTTACGGTATAGTTAATTTTAGTTTTACCAGCTTCAATTTCGTATTGTATAGCCAAGCCTGGTAAATCTTTAAAAGTATAATTATATTCTTTATTAGATACCACCACATCGGTGGTATAATATACATTAAAGGTTTTACCATTGCTCATTTTAGCAATGGCCTTTTTACAGCTGTAACCGTTAATTTCTTTGGTTTCTGGCGAAAATTCAAACTTTACATTGCTATATGCTTTATTTTTTGTCTCCCAATTTTCTTTAGTAAGCGTAATCATTAATTTTTGACTGCTATATTCTTTCAAAATTATAGCATTGCCCGTTTTTGAATCATAAATATTACTTTCGGTACCTAAAGCACTTACCATATCGGTTCGGCTTTTACTTCCTTTTAAATAAACAGTTGTTGTAGCGCCATCTAATGCATCTGCCATTTGCGGCTCTTTATTACCTGTATTTACAACTACATCATATACAATGGTACCCTCACTCAATGTTTTTTGGGCAAAACTACTAACAGTTAAAAACATTATTAAAACCATTAGTATGTTCTTTTTATTCATCATCTTTTATTGTTTTTATAAAGATAAGAAAATCGTATGCCAGACTTTGCTTATAATATTAAAAAAGACCTGCAACTTGTTTAAATAGTTGCAGGTCAGTATAGTTTATTGTTTACTTTAACGTTTATTTGCCTTTATTCTTTAAGTCTTGCACTTTTTTTTGTGTTTCCTGCATGGCCTGTAAACGTTCGGCAAATTTACTTTGCTTTACAGGTTTTTTCATATTTTCTGCTATTGCGGTACGTATTTTATCTGGATTGATAATATACTTTTGAATTAATATTTGCAACAATAAAGTAATGGTATTGGATACGGTATAATACCAAGTTAATGCAGATGGTAAATTATTGAATACCCCTAGTAATAATACAGGGAAAATATAAGGCATGTACTTCATTACCGGGTTGGTATTGTCTTGCATACTACTCATACTATAAATCGAAATTAATAAACTAGTAAGCGTAGCTGTTATAGTAAATAAACTTACATGATCGCCATAAAATGGAATATCGAAAGGTAATTTTAATACTGAATCATAAGCGGCTAAATCTTTTGCCCATAAAAAATTTTGCCCTCTTAAGGCTATATTACTTTGAAAGAAATAATACAAACTCATAAATATAGGAATTTGCAGTAGTGCTGGTAAACACCCACCCAATGGGCTAACACCTGCAGATTTCCATAATTTCATTTGTTCTACACCAAACGCTTGTTGATCAAACTCTTTTGTTTTTGCATTTGTATTTTTAGCTCTTAATGCATCTACCTCTGGTTTAAGCGCCTTCATTTTTGCTCCGCTTAAATAACTTTTATATAAAATAGGTGATGTAATTAAACGAATTAAAAGTGTAAGTAATAAAATTACTATCCCATAATTTGCCACATGGCTTCTTAAAAAATCCCAAATTGGTAATAAAAAATGACGATTAATATATTTTACAAAAGAGAATGGACCACTACCATAAGGAACAATTTGTTGCATTTGATTACCATACTTTTTTAATATATTATAATCATTAGGTCCATAATACAATTGTAGCGGTATGGTAGCATTATTTGCAGGCACTGCTAATTTGCAAGTAGCTGTAGATTGTGAAACAATATTTAATGAATCGGCTGGTAATACCCAGCTTATTTCGGCGGTTTGAAATTTATTTTTTGCTATTAACGTGTTTACAAAAAACTGTGGGCTAACGGCTAGCCAACTTGCTCCTTTTTCAAACTTTTCATTTCCTTCACTCATCATACTTGAAAAGTCGAACTTGTCGTTATTGAAATAACTTAAGTTAGTTTGTTGCCTTTCGTAGCTTAAGGTTTTTTCTACCTGGGGCATTTCGGTTTGCCAAAGTAAATTAATGGTATTGTTTGTAAATAATTGATTTGCGCCATTAGCTACAATATTAAAATCCAGCATATAATCATCTGGCTTAAGAGTGTATTGATGGGTAAGCTCTTTTCCTGAACTATCTTTTAACGTAAATGAAATGCTTTGAGATTTATCGGTATTTTCTTTTTTACCCCCATTTACAAAAATTGCATCGCCAGATTTTATAACTGAATTAGTTCCTGTATTTATATCGTAACTAATTTTATTAAAATTTCCTTTTTGCAAAAACAAAGGCTTACCATCAAAAGTTTTAAATTTCTTTAATTCAACCTCTTTAGGTTGGGCACCTTTATTAGTAAACGTAATTTTAACTAACTCATTTTCTAATGCGACCAATTCTTCTTTAGCATCGTTTGTAGGAAAGCCTTTTTGAATTTGTAGTTGAGCCTGGGCTTTTTTAATACTATCTGTTTTTAAAGAATCTAGTACTGCAAGTTTAGGATCAACCTTTGGTTTTTTAGCTGCAACAGAATCTGCTTTTCTTTTTTCTTCTTTTTGATAGGCCTGTTGATTTTTATTATTAAAATACATCATTCCAAAAAGCAAAAGCCCTATTAATGAAAAACCTATAATCGTATTTTTATCTTTAAACATTTAACTATTTTTAAGTGGGCAAAGGTAGTGAGTTTTGGTTTACCGTTAGCAGTTAACGGTTGTCGGTTTACAGTTGGTAAATTTTAATTAAAAGCGGTAAATTTTGTATAGTATTTTTATAAAACCATTTTTAAATAAAAAACTCTCCTAAAAAAGGAGAGTTTTTATTATGCTTTGTAAATTGTTATTATTTTTTTGCGGCAGGAGCAGCAGCTTTTGCAGCAGGTGCAGCGGCACCTTTAGCAGCTGGAGCAGCTTTAGCGGCAGCAGTTTCTTCTTGCTTTAATTGACGAGTCATGGTTACAGAAGCAACTGGAATACGTGGAGAGTTCATAATTTCCATGTTTTCGGCCTTAATATCTTGAATACGTACGTTTTCGTTTAATTCCAAGGCAGTTAAATCCATTTCAATGTTCTCTCTTAAATACTTAGGTAAGGTTTTTACCTTTACATTTTTAATTTTAAGTACTAATTTACCACCGGCTTTAACCCCAGCAGGTGTACCTGTAAATTTAAGAGGCAACGTTGCAATAACTTTTTTATCTTCTACTAACTCTAAAAAATCAACATGAATTAATGCATCGGATACCTTATCAAATTGTAAGTCTTTAAGAATACAACGATACGATTTACCCTCTACTTTTATTTCAGCTAATTTAAATTCTGAAGTGTAAACGATTGATTTAAAAGATGCTGCAGGTGCAGAGAAGCTAACTTCTTTTTGGCCACCATAAATTACAGCTGGCACAAGTTGCTGAGAGCGAAGTTGGCGGGTGGCTTTTTTTCCGCTTTCGGTCCTCAGTTGTCCTTCGATTGTAATTGATTTCATTTTATTAAAATTTTTATTTTTGAGGTGCAAAAGTAGGGGAAAATAGGCAATTAGCAATAGGCAAATTAGCAATAGGCAATTTGCAATTGGCAATTGGCAAATTTGAATACAAAATATAGGGGTGAAGCTATGTTTAGTAAAACTTAATTAAATAAAAAAAATCTAAAAAAAATTGGTGAATTAGTATTTTTCTGGGTTATTCATCATATGGTAAAGCAATTTGCCAATTTCATTATTTTTTTCAATCAAAGTATTGTGTTTTTGATTATCAATATAGTTGCAGGCTAAAGCAAAGTCTAACCAACCAGATGTTTCGGAATTCTCCATATCGCTATCGGTGATTTTTGCCACAAAGTGAGCTGGATAAATCTTCTTTCTGTATGCTTCCAACAAATTAATACATACGCTTCTAGATGAACGCCTTATTTGATCGGTTAAAGAATATTTTTCTTCAGCTGGAAAGGATTTTGAAATTTCGAAAATTTCCATCGCCAATTCAAATGCTTTTTTATATACAGTAGTTTCTTTTACAGACTTAGCTGCCATTTAAATTTATTTTAGATTTATCTTTGCCAATTAATAATTTCCATTGCCCATTGCCCATTGCCCATTGCCCATTGCCCATTGCCTATTGCCCATTACTCATAGCTTATTTCTTATTCGCCAACTTACTCCTCATAAACAATTCGTTAATACTTTTATTTTCAAAGGCATTGCGTATGGTAGTTGCAAACAATTGATCTGTACTAATAACTTTTATTTTGCTGTAACCTTCTTTAATAGGGATGGTATCGCAAACAACCAATTCTTCTAGTACACTATTTTGTATAGTTTCGTAGGCATTACCACTTAATACAGGGTGCGTTATTAATGCCCGTACACTTTTGGCCCCTTTTTCTTTCAATAATCCGGCACTTTTTGCCAGGGTACCACCAGTATCGCAAATATCATCCACTATTACTACATCTTTATCGGTAACATCGCCAATAACAACCATGCTAGCAATTTCATTTGCTCTTTTTCTGTGCTTATCGCAAATAACCATTTCGCATTCAAAATAGGTAGCAAACTCTCTTATACGATTTGCACTGCCTACATCTGGTGCAGCAAAAATTAGGTTATCTAATTTTAAACTTTCTATATAAGGTAAAAAAACTGCTGAAGACTCTAAATGATCTACAGGGATATCAAAATAACCCTGAATTTGTGGTGCATGTAAATCCATAGTAATCACTCTATCTGCACCAGCAGCTGTTAACATGTTGGCTACTAATTTGCTACCAATAGCTACTCTGGGCCTATCTTTCCTATCTTGTCGTGCAAAACCATAGTACGGCATTACCGCTATTACTTTGTAGGCAGATGCTCTTTTTGCAGCATCAATCATTAACAACAACTCCATCATATTATCGGTTGGGGCAAAAGTGCTTTGTATTAAAAAAACAAATTTTCCTCTAATACTTTCTTCAAACTCTACATAAATTTCGCCGTCGCTAAAGCGTTGAATTTTTACCTTACCTAATGCTTCGCCAAATTTTATTGCAATTTTTTCGGCAAGATATTTTGAGCCTGTACCCGAAAATAATTTTACAGATGTTTCCATTAATTTGTAGTTGTATGGTTAATTAAAGATGATTTTTGTTGAATTTTTTATGCCTTAGTACACACAAAGCACAACATTTATTTTTGCAAATGTATCATTTACTTTTTAACCTTTATATTTGATGTGATGGATAATTTCAACAACCCTTCCACATCTATAAAAAATTGGGCTATAGATGACCGGCCCAGAGAGAAGATGGTACTTAATGGCGCCAATACCCTTAGTAATAGTGAATTAATTGCACTATTAATAAATAATGGTAGTAAAGAAAAAAGTGCTGTAGAGTTAGCTAAAGAAATATTACAGCTGGGTAGTAATAATTTGGTAGAGTTAGGAAAGCTATCGCTTAAAGATTTACAAAAAATAAAAGGTATTGGGCAAGCAAAGGCTATAACTATAGCGGCTGCACTTGAATTAGGTAATAGACGCCAAGTGGCTAGTACATTAGATAAACCGGTATTGAACTCCAGCAAAAAAATAGCTAATTATTTACAGCCCCTGCTTAAAGATTATAAATTTGAAGTTTTTGCTGTTTTGTTTTTAAACCAAGCTTGTAAATTAAATCATTTTGAAATAATTAGTAAAGGGGGTATTACAGGTACAGTTGTAGACCCTCGAATAATTTTAAAGAAAGCATTGGAGCATGATGCTACAAGAATTGTATTGTGCCATAACCACCCAAGCGGTAATTTAAACCCAAGCCGTGCCGATGAGGCGGTAACACTTAAAATTAAACAAGCGGCAACTTATTTTGATATTCAAATAATGGACCATATTATTGTTAGTGAAGAAGGGTATTTTAGCTTTTCGGATGAAGGGTTATTATAATTACTCGTCTTTCTTTTTCTTTTTCTTTTTTTGTGTACCCGAGTAAATTTCTTTGGCTTTGTGTACAAGTTGTAAAAAATCGTTTTGCAAATAATTATCTGGCTTGTAACTTTCCGATGCAATTGTTTCAATATCTAACCAATCAATATGCTTACCAAATTTTGATTGTTTTAATTTGTAAGAAAACATGGCAACAGCTGCAGCAAATTGATAATCGTCATGAATAGTTTTAAACTCTTCTAACTTGTAGGGACAGTCGTATACGATTGTAACATGGGTTGTATCGTTACACAAACCATATTTTAAACTCACCGTTGCCATTGTTTGGTTAGATAATTTTGTTGATAAAGCGTTAGTGTCAACAGGTTGTATTTCAAACAAGGCAAGTGTGCTATTGCCGCTTCCAATTTCGCCACCTTCCATATCTGTTGTACTGTCTGCTACTGCATCTCTTTTATTATCAAACCCAATTAGCTTGTACTCCTTTATAAGTGCAGGATTAAATTGTATGTTCATATAAACATCGTCTGCTACTGCATAAAAAGTTTGTGTTAACTCTTTTACTAATACTTTTTCGGCCTCTGCAATATTATCTAAATAAGCATAGTTACCGTTGCCTCGTTTGGCTAATGTTTCTAATTTACTATCTTTAAAATTACCCATTCCTACACCTAAGCAGGTAAGGTAAACTCCTTTTTGTCGTTCCTTTGTAATTAAATCATCCAAATCTTTTTCGGAGGTAATACCTACATTAAAATCACCATCGGTACAAAGTACCACCCTATTATTTCCATCTTTTATAAAAGTATTTTCTGCTAAACGATAGGCTGTTAAAATTGCTGCTTCCCCAGGTGTATCACCCATTGCTTCTAACTCCTCTATTCGTTTTATGATTTTCTCTTTTTCGGCACCACCTGTCGGGGGAAGCCATACAGCCACTGTACCACCATAAATTACAACAGACATGGTATCCTTATCTCTTAAATTTTTTACAAAAAGTTGAAAAGCTGCTTTTAATAAAGGCAGCTTATTGGGCATGTCCATACTTCCAGAGGCATCTACCAAAAAAACAAAATTACCAGAAGGCACTTTTTCTAAATCTAGTTTTTGTGCATTTACATTTATGTATAATAATTGGCTTGCTTGGTTCCAAGGGCAATTAGTTAATTGAGATTCAATATTAAAAATATTTTTTTGTTCGGGTTGCTTATAATGTAAATTAAAATAGTTAATTAATTCTTCGGTACGTACAGCATCAGGCGGTACAGCACTACCCACATTTAAAAATCTACGTACATTACTATACGAAGCTTTATTTACATTTAATGAAAACCCAGTGCTGTTAAATTCACTAGCATGTACAAAATCGTTTTCTACAATTTGAAAGTAGGTTTCCTCATCAACAAACCATTTTAGTTTTGCATTTTGTTGCAAATTTTTTGTTACCGATATTAATTTGGGTTTATTTTTATTTGCATTAGAGGAGGATACTTTTAAAATAAAATTTTGCCAAACGTCAGATTTTATTTTTGCTATTTTAGTTTCATAACCTTCTATCGATATGGTTACACTATCCATTAACGTATGGGTAGTAATACCAAAACCACCAGAATTACCAGAATAGTATAATTGCTTAGATGTGTGTAGAAAAATTTTAGCGTTTTGTAACGGTTGATTTTTTTCGTCTCGTACCTCTCCACGTAAATAATATTGGGCATTAGCAAAATTTGCTAATAGTAAAAGGCAAGCAATATGTGTTATTTTTTTTAACAAAGACAATGTTCGTTGTTAAATTAAAAAATATTTTCTATATGGACAATTTATAACCCAAAAATGATGCCTTTAAGCAAATTTATTATTCAACAAGCCTATAGATTTCTTTTAAATTACGTCCAAGCCCATCATAATCAAGTCCATAGCCCAATAAAAATTTATCAGGCACCTCAAAACCTAAATAATCTATGGTTATAGGAAATATTAAAGCATCTGGCTTATGAAGCAAAGACGCTATTTTTAGAGTACAGGGCTGCTGATTAACTAATTGTGGTAAAAATTCATGCAAGGTTTTACCTGTATCTACAATATCTTCTACAATTATTACGTGTCTATCGGTTAAAGGAATATCTAACCCAATTGAAGTAATTACGTTACCCGTACTTTTGGTGCCTTTATACGATGCTAGTTTTATGAAACAAATTTCGGCTTCAATAGTAAGCTCTTTAAATAAATCAGAAGCAAACATAAAAGAACCATTTAAAATGGCTATAAACAAGGGCCGCTTACCTGCATAATCTGTATTTAACTGTGCTGCTACTTTTTTTATTTGTTCATGTATTTGTGCAGCAGTAATGTATGGTTCAAATGTTTTATCAAAAACTTGTATTTGCATTGTATAAATTTTATTCGCTTATTTTTAATTGTTGCCCTATTCGTAAACTATCATTTGTTAATGAATTCCAAATTCGTATTTGCTCAACCGTAATGTTGTATTTTTTTGCAATGCTATACAGCCCTTCTTTTGATGCTACTGTATGTAAATTATTTTTTTGCGATATATTTATTTTATCTTTTGGTTTTAACAACAATTTAGTACCGGTTGGTAAAATGCGGCTTTCGCTTAGTTTATTATAATCAAGCAAGTATTGCAATTGAATACCATTTTTTTGTGCTGCATCAAACGCACTTTCCCCTTTTTGTGTTATATAAAATTCTTTATCCCCAATCTTATCCTTTTTTTGTAAAAAAACATATTGGTCTTTTGTTAAAAGACCATCTTCTGCAAGTTCATTAAACTCTAATAATTTACTTAATGCAATATTATTTTTAGTTGCTATAACTAATAACGATGTTCCTTTATTAGCTAATACGCATTTTGTTCCATTCACTTTTACTACGGTATTCGATACATCTAAAGTACTTATACTAGCTTCGTCATTTTCTAAAGTAACTTTACCCTCTTCTTTTGCATCATCTTCAAATTGGCTTGCATCGTATTTTGGTGCGTTTGCTGCATCACCTAATGTATATTGTTGCAAATTATATTTTTCAATATTACTTATTACAATTTCCGGATAACGAGGGTTAGTTGCATATCCAGCTTTTTTTAGCCCGTAAGCCCAACCTTTATAATCGGTTATATTTAACGTAAATAAATTGCCATAACGTTGATTATTTCGTAAAAAATTACTGTGGTCTCTGTAACTATCTTCAGCTGTTTTATACACCCTAAAGCATTCGCCAATAGCATCATCATCATGCGATACGCCACCTGCTGTCCAACTCGATTTGCATTTTATTCCAAAATGATTATTTGATTTTTTTACCAACACACTATTTCCACTTTCACTTTCTAAAATACCTTGTGCTAATGTAATGGCGGCAGGCACACCCATACGTTTCATTTCTCTTATAGCAAGATCTTTATACTTTTCTACATATTGTATAGGTGTAAGATTTTGTGCAAAAATATTTTGTACACAAAACAAGAAAACAAGTAAGATTAATTTTTTCATTTTATAATTTTTTAATTAGTAACAAACCATCTCTTACTGTAAGTAAAGCTTGTTCTACTCTTTTATCATTAGCAACATACTCATTAAACTCATGTATGGCTTTTGCATTTTTTCCCGAAATTTCTTTTTCTAACACTTGCCCATGAAACAATACATTATCTGCAATTATCCAACCTCCTACATTTACCTTAGGCAAAATTAATTCGTAATAGTTAATATAGTTTGTTTTATCAGCATCTATAAAAACTAAATCCCATGCTTGGGCTAATGTTGGAATAATTTCTATTGCATTACCAATATGTACTATTATATTTTTTGCATTAGCCTTATCAAAAAAATGTTGTGCTTTTTTTGCATCCTCTTCTCTTACTTCAATCGTATGTAAAACACCATTAGGTTGTAAACCCTTTGCTAAACACATTGCACTAAAGCCAGTAAATGTTCCAATTTCTAATACATTTTTGGGTTGAACCATACTGCTAAAAAATTCCAATATTTTTCCTTGAACATGCCCACTTAACATATGTGCATGTGGATGATGTTGAAGTGTGTATTCTTCTATTTCTGTTAACACATCATCTAGTAACGAGGTGTTTTTTTTTGCATACGCTTCAACCATATGATTAACTAATTCCATTAAAAATTTGGTACGAGTGTACTCGTTTTATAATAATTTAATAGAAAGTTTACTACCTCATCGGCCGTATCAAATAAATGAATTAAATCTAAATCCTCTGGATTAATATTATTTTCTGCCTCCCCCATCGTTTCTTTAATCCATTTTATTAAACCACCCCAGTAGCTTTTACCTACCAGTATCATGGGGCTTTGTTTAAATTTACCTGTTTGTATTAACGTTACTACCTCAAAAAACTCATCCATAGTACCAAAGCCACCGGGCATCATTATAAATCCTTGGCTATATTTTACAAACATTACTTTACGTACAAAGAAGAAGTCGAAGTTTAAATTTTTATCTCTATCAATATAAGGATTGGCATGTTGTTCAAAAGGTAATTCAATATTTAAACCTACAGATTTACCTCCAGCAATTGATGCTCCTTTATTTGCTGCTTCCATTATTCCTGGCCCTCCACCGGTAATAATTCCAAAACCTTCTTGTGCAAGGCGTTGAGCAATTTCAACAGCTAATTCGTAATACTTATTACCCGGTTTTGTTCTTGCGCTTCCAAATATTGTTATACATGGCCCTATTTTACTTAACGTTTCAAAACCATCTACAAACTCTGCCATTATTTTAAATATTTGCCAGCTACTGTGTGCTTGGCTTTCTGTCCACTGACGCTCTTTAGCTAAATTAATTTCTCCGTTCATTTTTATTTTTATTTATTTAAAAGTAAAGCCATTTTTCATTTAGCGTAAAATGAAAAATGGCAGTTACTAACTATGTAAAAATACACTTTATTTTAATTAATCTGTATTCTCAATCATTGAAACAGGTTCATATTACTCATTTACATTAGCCTCTAACTCTCTTTTAACATCTTTTTTAGAAATTAAGAATAAGCCAAAAAAAGTTACCAATCCATTTAGTATTAATATTTCAATACCAAACTTATAGCCATGAAATATTTTTTCTGAAAATGCTTTTAAATTTATAGCTGTGGTTTCTGAAAATCCAAAACGAGTTACAAACCAATCTGGATTATTAATTAAGTCGGCACCTAAAATTAGTATAGGAGATAATAAACATACCATTAAGGCATATTTATCCATAATTTTTCGTTGTGTTAAAATACCAAAAGCAAATAAACCTAATAATGGTCCATACGTATAACCAGCCACTTTTAAAATTACATCTATAATGGATTTGTCATCTATCCATTTAAATAACATAACTAACATAAAGAAAAGTATGGCAAATGTTAGATGAACAATTAAACGTTTTTTCTTTTTTTCTGCTTCATCTAAATCTGTTCTTTTTTTGAGCCCTAAAATATCTATACAAAAAGACGAGGTTAATGCCGTTAATGCTCCATCTGCACTTGGGAATAATGCAGAAATTAATCCAATAATAAATATTACAGAAATACCTGCAGACAAGGTATCTCCAAGGGCTATTGCAGGAAATAAATCGTCTCCTTTAACCGTTAAGCCTGTTTTGGCTGCATACAAATACAATAGGCCACCCATTAATAAAAATAAAAAATTAACAACCAATAAAACGGTGCTAAGCGTTAATATATTTTTTTGAGAATCTTTTAGTGTACGTACACTAATATTTTTTTGCATCATCTCTTGGTCAAGCCCTGTCATAGCTACAGTAATAAAAGCACCACCAATTATTTGCTTTAAAAAAAAGCCTGGTGCATTAGCATCAGTATTAAATAGTTTTGTCATTCCGTTATTACCTAATTCGGTTAACGTAGAGCCTAAACCTAAATTTAACTTAGACATAATTGCTACGATACAAACAATTAAACCTAGTAACATAAAAGTTGTTTGCAACATATCTGTATACACAATGGTTTTTACACCTCCCTCAAAAGTGTATAATAAAATGAGAACTAAAATAACCAATGCAGTTGCCCAAAAAGGGATACCCATTTTATTTAAAATAAAGATTTGTAAAATGTTTACCACCAAATACATTCTTGCAGTTGCCCCTAATGCCCTAGATACAATAAAAAATATAGCTCCTGTTTTATACGATACTGGGCCAAACCTTTTTTCCAAATAATTATAAATAGAGGTAAGGTTTAATCTATAATAAAGAGGCAATAAAATATAGGCAATAATTAAATAACCAATAAAATAGCCTAACACTACTTGATAGTATTGAAAACCCCCTTTACCCACCGTACCTGGCACACTTACAAACGTAACACCGCTAAGGCTAGTACCAATCATTCCAAAGGCAACCAACATCCAATTACTATTACGATTACCAATAAAAAAGCTATCATTATTGCTACCCCTGCTTGTAAAATAAGCAACTACTAAAAGCAATAAAAAATACCCAATTACAAAGGAGAAAAGAAATAATGGCGACATCGTAATTAAAAATTAATAATTAAAAACTAAAAATTAAAATGGTAATACCTATTTTTAAATTTTAAAAGAATAATTCAAGATACAAATAAAATTATGATAAAATCAATAGCTGTTTTTTGTGGTAGTAAAAGTGGACTAAACCCGTTGTTTGAAGAGCATGCAAAACAATTAGGTTATTTGTTAGCTGATCAAAATATTACCTTAATTTATGGAGGTGGAAATAAAGGCCTAATGGGTGCTGTAGCCAATGCAGTACTAGAAAAAAATGGCCATGTAATTGGTATAATTCCTCAATTATTAACCGATAGAGAACACAGCCATAAAGGAATTAGCGAATTGATTGTTGTTGATAACATGCACATTCGTAAACAACTACTTTACGATAAATGTGATGCGGCTATTATTTTACCTGGTGGTTTTGGTACACTAGACGAATTTTACGAAATGCTTACGTGGAATCAATTAAGCATACATAACAAACAAATTTTTATTTTAAATACCGATGGGTTTTACAATCATTTATTAGCACACAACATAACCATGCAACTACAAGGTTTTTTGTATGATAACATTGAGGATAGAATTACTATTTTAGAAACCCCAGAGCAGCTAATCCCTTTTCTTAGTTAATTAAACTTAGTCTCTTTTGCCTTGAAATAAAGGGATTTGAATACCAGCTCTAATAATAGGTATGGCACGTATAGAACCATCTTGCAACACTTCGGTATACGGAGAGTTTCTGGTTTTAGAAAGATCAAACACAACAGAGAAATAGTAAAAAAAACTTCTTGGTCCGGTACGGTCACTTGAAAATCCGCCTCCAACTAAAAAGCTACTAGATTCAAGTTTAAATTTTTCGGTTGTACCGCCTGTATTTGCAGGAGGAATAAATTTTAAAGAATTAAAATTATACTCTCCACCTGCTTGCAAAAAAATCATTTTAACTGGAAAAATACGTACAAAAGCCCCAGGCCCATAAACAAATTGGCGATATTTTGCACCCGAAAAATCTCTTTCGCCAGAATACGTAAAATTGGCCACTAAAGCAACGTCAATAAATTTATTTATACTATATCCTAAATAGGGATTAACCCCTAAAATAGTTTGCCCATTAAAAAAAGAAACGGTAGCACTGCCTCCTGTAAATACATTTTCTTTTTTAAATACTCCTTTTTTTTCTTCGCTATTTTCTTCTTTTTTGT
Source organism: Bacteroidota bacterium (assembly GCA_031377245.1). Lineage (GTDB taxonomy): Bacteria > Bacteroidota > Bacteroidia > Chitinophagales > Chitinophagaceae > Ferruginibacter. Next base: position 83,483 of record JANMEU010000021.1, on the reverse strand, counting down.
TTTGACAAAATGCAACATGGATAGTACTTAAAAGCGCTACAACTAAAATTATTTTTTTCATTTTTATTAGCTATTTATTTAAGGTAGAAATTTAGATTAAAATACAAAGTTAAGCATCAAAAATTTTGCCTTTATTTAAAATTCCATTTGGATCAAATGTTTTTTTAATACCCCTCATTAGATTGAACGTAGTTTCATTAAATAGTACGGGCATATATTCTTTTTGTATTAAACCAATACCATGTTCGCCACTTATGGTGCCGCCTAGTTTTTTTACTAATTCAAACAATGCTTTTAAAGCTGGTATTATTGCTGGGTTATTTAAACTATAAATACACCCTTCTTTTTTTATACGAATATGTAAATTACCATCGCCGGCATGGCCATAGCAAACCGCTTTAAAATTATATTGTTCGCCTAATAGTTTTACCCCTTTTATTAATGCAGGCAATTCTGCCCTTGGTACTACTGTATCTTCTTCAATGGTAAAGCCATCAAGCTTTACAGCCTCTGCTGCCCTCCTACGCAAAATCCATAACGCTGCTTTTTGTTGTGCATCATCGGCAAAGAAAATTTCGCCACAATCAAATTTTGTAAGCAACTCCCCTATGGCTTCCATTTCACTCATTAACACTTCTAAATTATTTCCATCTACCTCAATTATTAAATGGGCTTCCATTTCATCGGTAACAGGTACTACTGTATTACCGCCAAGCATTTTGCTGGTAATTTTCAAGGCATCAATTTCTACTAACTCTAAGGCACTTGGTGTAAAGCCTGCCCTAAAAATAGCACTCACTGCTTCGCCAGCTTTTTCTAAATTATTAAAAGGCACCAACATCAATAAATCGTATTTAGGATGTGGCAATAATTTTAAAACAATTTTTGTAACAATACCCAATGTACCCTCGCTACCCACCATAAGTTGTGTTAAGTTATAGCCTGTACTATTTTTTAACACATTTGCCCCAGTCCAAATTATTTCGCCAGTTGGTAACACTACTTCTAAATTCAACACATAATCTTTTACAACCCCATATTTTACAGCTTTAGGGCCTCCACTATTTTCTGCAATATTTCCTCCAATAAAACAACTACCCCGGCTACTTGGATCGGGCGGATAAAACAACCCTTTTTCTTTAACTGCATTTTGCAACACCTCGGTTATTACCCCTGGCTCTACAATTACCTGTAGGTTTCTTTCATCAATATTTAGTATACTATTCAATCGTTCGGTACTTAATAATACACCACCCAAATTAGCCAATGCACCACCACTTAAGCCTGTACCAGCGCCTCTTGGGGTAACGGGTATTTTATATTCGTTACAAATTTTTAGTATGGCACTAATCTCTTCGGTAGTTTTTGGTTTAAGTACCGTATCGGGTAAAAAATGTAAATTTTCTGTTTCGTCGTGGGCATAATTGTTCAACGTTTCTTCATCTACAAATACAAAATTATCGCCTACAATTTTTTTAAATTGGTGCAAACAATCTAATACCATATTTTTTGCTTGGCCTATTAGCATGTATACTTATTTGTGCAAAAATCGGTAAAAAAGGGGAGAATTGGAAACCACCTAGCAAACAAAAAAATCAATAAATAAATCTCCGCCATCTGCGGTATCGGCGGGCAAACCAAAACCCCATTTTGCCGTTGTTTGTGTTTATGCCGTTAGCTTTTGCAGCTAAGCTTCACCAAGAACATCGCAAATACGCAATTCATCTATTAATTTTTTTATTTGCCCCACTCCACACTGTTGTTGGTACGCCAACACACTTTGCCTACCCTTCGATACGCAACAACGGCAGACTGTGGCTGGCTATGGGCTACCGGCAAAGGCAAAAAACCCCTTTTCGCCGTTGGTGTATTCTTTTATCTGCTTGTAACCCACCTTTCAATTTATGAGTGCCGAGGCCTGGTCTGCGACCAGCCGACTTGTTTAATGAAGTGCCCCTTCCTGAACTACTCAATCATTTCATAAGCCACTACCCCATATAATGTTCAATAAAACCAAACACACCACTACCCTTTTCGTAAAATAAAGCAGATGAAAAATAATACTCTTCTGGTAAGTTACAAAGCCCTGCTTTAACTGGGTTGTAATGAATGTAATTTAGTTTTTGGTTAAATACCGAAGCTGTAAACAACTCTATATTTAATGAATCCCTTTGCCAAAAATTATATTTTCTGTCAATGGCATTTACTTCGTAGTCTTTTAATTTATTGTCATTCTCTAATTGCTTTTTAAATTCCTTTGAAGTGTGTTTTATAAAACTGTTTTGTACTTTTTGAATTCTATTGCTGCCTTTACTTTGCCAAATTATGTGCAGATGGTTGCTCATAATAACAAAACCATAAACAGTCACCTTTTTCTCAGCAACAAGAAATTTAAGTGCCTCTATAATAATGAGTTTGTATTTATCTTCCTTTAATAAATGTTTCCACTCTTGAATAGTAGCTGTAAAAAACTGTGGCCATTCCTGTGCATATTGTTCTTTCACATAATGAAAATATAATAATTTTTTTAAACCGCCATTTGGTGGCTTTGTCGGCTGGTCACAGACCAGGCCTCGGCGGTGCTGAGTTGGCGACTTACCAACGACAAGAAACAACGGCTAGCTGTGGGCTAGAGACAAGGGCAAAAGATTAATACATTACCATTATGCTTTATCTAAGTTTAATTTTTTTCAAACCTATTGAATTAAATATTGTGTTAAGAAAAATATGATTGTCAATTGAGTATTTATATCTTTTCTCTCCACACATAATCTCAATATTAGTAAACTTTGTAGCATTTTTATTTTTTTTTGAAAGTATAATTAATTTTCCTTCACCATCTTTTATAGACTTTATGGCCTCAATCCTTGAAATGTAATTGGTTAAAGTTATTTTAGAATATTCCTCTATTCTAAACAAGCTTAAACTATCCTTAAATGGAATTTTCATATATCTTCTATATTCATCAGGAATTTTAATAGTATCTTTTTCGGTTATCAAAAAATTGGCAATAGTAGCTCCGCCTGAGTCGAGGCTTTCTTTGGGGATAATTATTACATTATAATTATCATCATAGACAACTCGTACTTTTTGACCGTTAAAAATAAATTTTAAAGTTTGCTTTTCAATGCTTTTTGGACTTCTAATTAAAGCTGTAACAAAAAGTGTGTCTATCGATTTTATCCCATCAGTTAATTGAATCGGTCTTACCTGTGCTGAACTAAATTTGAAAAGAATGGAAGTCGTTAGTATATAAATTATTGATTTCATGATTTTATTTTTATTGTTGACTACCAAGCCAAGGTTCGTGGTTCACGAAACATTTTATTCGCCTTTTGTTCCGTCTACAACTTACCATGTCGTAAAACTAAACAATCCCTACAAAATGTAGGGATTGAATCATATAAAAAATAGTTATTTGTTTTTTGCTTGGCTTATTAGCATGTATACTTATTTATGCAAAAATCGGTAAAAAAGGGATAAGAAAGTGTGGATTAATGATAAAAAACAACTAGTTAGAGTTGGCGAAAGGTAATTTGTTTTATTACTTTTCCTTTCCTAAAACTTAACGCAACGTCCTGCTTACTCTCTTGCCTCGGAGGAGAGACATTGCTGGGAAGAAATTAATTTATGATACCATTAATTTCTGCTTGTTTAAGCCAGATAAGACCAATAGATTTATTTTTTATTATTCCTATACCATGGAAATAACATCTACCTATTTCATACAAAGATTGTTTATCACCTAGTAAGGCCGCATTTAAATAACATTCAAATGCCTTTTTATTGTTTTTCTTAACACCTTCTCCATTCTCATAACAAATAGCTAAATCATAATAAGCATTACAATTATTCCCTTCAACAGATTTTAAAAAGTATTCTATTGCTAAAAAAGCATCTTTTTTAACAAATTTTCCATGTAAATACCATGTACCAATTGCATATAGTGCTTCATAATTATTTTGTGAAGCAGATTGTTTAAGAAGTTCGAAAGCTTTTTTTAAATCTGGCTTTTTCATTTCCATTTCAGCCAAAGCCTGATTAAGTAAATTATCTGCTTTTTTAATTATTGCTCTTTTTAATAAATATACTAACTACCTGAAGGTGGAACAGGTGCTATGGGTGGCGGTGGTGCTGGAGTGGGTGATTTCCGAGGCCAAGGTCCCCTATGTCCAGGTGGAAAAGGGTTTATCGGGTTAATAATTAAGTTTCTAACTTATAAAAATAGTTATAATTTTATTTTTACAATTAACCCAAACTTGTAAACCCATATCGGGTATCTCATAAACATCTTGCAATTCATCTCGCCTACCCATATTTCATCTTTCTCTAAATCACCTACTTTTTTCTTAATTATATTTAAAAAATTATCAAAATCTAAATTAATTAAGTTAATTCCTTTGTATATACAATTAAAACGACTTGCAATCGACTCGATTAGTTTAGTCTTTTTATCAACGTAAACTTCGAGTAATTCATCAAAAAAATTATATTCATCCCAATTGTCATTTGTATCTCCTCTTATAAAGTTAAAATTATACATTGTTGTATAATTTTCAATGTTTTGACCAAGAATAAAATTAGCCATTCCAATATTGGGTTCTAAGTTAATTTTCATATCAGTTATTGTTTGCCAATACGACTATGTTCCTCCCCTTTAGCTTTTTTAGCAGCATTTTTTTGTTCTCAGCAACGTCTCTACTCCCAGCCATGTGTGTATGAAGGACGTTGCGGTGCATTTACATAACTACGCATTTGTAATAAAAGCCACATCTTCCATTTCCATATACCTTTTTACGTTTACTCCTCCCTGTTTACCTGTTTCAGAATACATAGCCGAACTATGCTTATATTCTAACCAAGTCTTCGCTAACATCCACTTACCGCTACAAGGGTTTTTGTGTATGTAATCTATTTTTTGGCTTGTAAAGCTATTGCTTCTACATTCTTTCCAATCAAACGATAACTCCCATACCTCATGCTGCTTGTTATTTTCTTTGCGTTTGGCTTCTACATTTTTTGCTAAGTCTTCCAACAAATTTACTTCGCCTTTTTGTATTAATCGCTTTACGATTTCATAAGCCATAAATCGCTTGCCATTGCCTATAATGGTATTTATAGATTGATTGGTATTTACAAAACTTATTATAACATGTACATGATTGGGCATTATTACATATCCATTAATAAAATGACCATTTGCAATTAAATGATTAAACCAACTATATACAAAATCGTAGCCATTAACTTTATCTATAAGTGGCAACCACTTATAGCAAGTAAAAGTTATAAAAAACATACCGCTTGAAAAAGGTATGGTTGACTTTGTAGGCATAAATGAAGGTAATAAAGTTTTATAGCAAGATCAACGTGTTTTACTACATTTTAAAATTTGTCTAACTTAACGCAACGTCCTGCTTGCACACTTGCCTCGGAGGAGAGACGTTGCTTGGAAATAATACCATATTTTTTGCTTCGCCTATTAACATGTAAACTTATTTATGCAAAAATCGGTAAAAAAGGGGAGAATTAGAAACCACCTTGCAAACAAAAAAATCAATAAAAAATCCCCACAAAAATGCAGGGATTAATTATTTAAGTGATAAAATATATTTACTCTGCCAACGAAATCCTCACTTGCACACCTGCCCTTGTATTGGTTATTGGTGCACTAGATGATATGTATGGGGTTACCCTACGTTGATCGAAATATAGTTTAACCAATACTCTATTGCTAAGTGTATAATCAATACTTGGCGATATGGTTATTTCTTTACTACCAGAGGTGGCAAAATTATTATCTTGATCTAATCTACTATTGGCTACTACGTTATCTCTAATTTTAAAATCTAATCTAAAATTAATTTCATTTTCTAATTTACTTTTTTCTTTGCCTACAGCATCTTTGGGTTGTAAAAATTTAGGCCATGGAATATTAAAAGGTAAACGTAATCCTCTTTTTCTGTATCCAGCTCCTATACTAATTTCTGTACTACGTGTTTCGCTTAGCTGAAAATCTATTAAACTTAAACTTAATTGCCTTGTTTTAGCATACTCAAACTTAGCTTGTAGTTGGTTGGTAAACTGCATGTCTATACCAATCAATGGTTGAAACGCTTCGCCTAAACTAATATTTGGTACAAGAAAATAAGGTATAAAGTTTTTAGAGGTTGTATCGTAAAAAGAAGGGTAACCAAATTGAGAAACATCTTGATATAATAAGGCAGATGAAAACCCATTCATACTTAAATTACCGGTGTACCCATGCGATAGGGTAAAGTTGGTAAATATTTTATCCAACCCTTTTATTTTGCTTAGTCCATTGTAATCTATTTTCCAATTAGGCTTTGGTAGTATCGCTTTAAACGGATTTGATTTTATGTTTGGATTATTTTGATCTATTAATGCAATCTTGTTAGGATCTTGACCACTGTATGCCGCAATAAAAGACGGTATTAATACATCCGTAGCATATCTACCATAACCATATTTATAACCATCTGTACCCGTTGGGCCTGTTGCTGAGTAAGGGTTTTTTGCTCCTAATCGTTGAGATAAAACCAATCTGTAATCTTGAAACTTTTTAAAGGTTTCAGAAACTTTATTTGGATCGTACTTTCCAAACAATGTTTTAAACGAAATATACGTAACATCAAACCCGCCACCAGCATAAGGATTTAAGTGACCAAACTTGTAGTTAGATCCTCCACTTGTATCTGCGTATCTAAATGTTTCGCTATAGTTTTTATTAAATGTTTTACGAAGATTTACATTAATAATTAAATCCCTTATTGGCTCTAGCTGAGCAGATAAAGTAATTGTTTGATCGAAATTTTGTACAAATAACGAGTTAAACGTTGTGTCTCTTGTAATTAAATTTTTTGTTGCAGCCCTATTTAACCAACCAGTATCGGGTTGGCCACCAAAAATAAAGTCAAACCCTGGTGCCATGCTTTTAAAATTTTGCCCCACAAATTGTGTACTATCTATATAGCCTGGCAAACGAGTATTAGCGTTTTCCGAAATAGAGAAATTAGCTTGTTTTACACTTGTTAATAGCTTACCAAAAAACTTACTAAAACCACCAACATAAGGTAAAGCTGTTCTATCTACAATTTTACGAGTGCGTAAAACTTTTTTACCACTTTTTAACGTAACGCTATCTTTTACTTTTGTAATTCTATTTCGCCATTTTTCTCTATCTTCTATATTACTTGGTGCATCTAATTGGCGTAGCCATTTAGATTTTGAATACAAACGTGTAAAATCAAATTGAGCTGTGGCTTCTTTTTGCTGCCCATTTTCTAAAATATTACCCAACTCTACCGCTAATCTTGAAGCACCTATCCAACGGTAGGTTGTTCTATAATTTACGTTAGCACTTGTCCAATCTAACAAAGGAAATTTAGCTGTTGGCAAAGCATAGGTAAAGTTTGCACTTTGATTATAAATTGTATTTCTGCCTCCAGTTAAAAAGTTTTTTCGTACCGTATCTTTTTTTGCTTTGGTATCTAATCTTCCTGCTGGCTCATCTATTCTTGAATTATTGGTTGCTGTAAAATCAAAATTGATTGATTTTGTTAAATCCCATCGCATTACATAATCTCGTTGAAACGTAAAGTATTTATCGTAGGTTTCTGGTATTGAATATTTTGATGCGCCTACACTACGTGGGCGTATTGCTCCAAATTGACGTTGCACATCGGCCCTAAAGCTTAACTGCGATGGAATGGGATTAAAGTTAAAATCTTTTAATAAATCAAACCACTTGGTTTTTGTTTTTCTAAATAGTTTTTTAAACGGCTCAATCGATTTTGGTTGTGGTGCAAAACTATAGCCTAATCCTCCTCTATGCCTTGTTACCTCATCTCGTTCAATTAATGGATTATGTCGTAGAGTGTTTATATAAGAGTAACTAACATCTAAATTTGAAATATCATAAATTTTAGGCTTTTTTGTACTTGTTCTATTTTTACGAACATTCGTAAAATTTAGTGTTTTTGTTGCAGTAAAATCAACGGCGTCATTTTTTATAGAATCTCTTCTATCTTTTGGGGCTGCTTTTAATTTGTCTTTTAATTTTACATCTCCATCATAAGGGTCGTACTCTGGTGTACTTACTGTTTGAGAATAACTTGCCGTTACCGGTATAGATAAAGCAGCTTTTTTGGGCAATAATTTACCCAACTCTAACGTAGCTGTTGCATCAAATTGTAAAAAATTATCTCTATACCTATCGCTTACTCTTTGTTCTAATGTACCAAACCCTTTACTATGTGCATTACCAGACAAGGTTAGTGTACCAAGGTCGGCCAAGGTTAAATCAACCCTGCCTAATGCTGCCCAACCTCCCTCTTCATCTAAACTAGATAAACGCAACTCATTTACCCAAACATCGGCACATGCATTTGGAGTTGTGGCGTTGGTATTTTCTACTCCAATTAGAATACCTCTTACTTCGGCTAAATTAGGGTTACCTAATATAGAGTATACTTGTCCGTTAGTTTGAGCTTTTCTAAATATTTGTAATAAGTTGGGCGAAGCTAAATTTCTATCTTGTTTTAATTTTACCAAACTTTGCAAATCTAACTCCAACGAATTTGCAGGGCTCCATAACGAGTCGTTATATTCATTACTATTTACGCCACCGGGAATAGAGGTGGCTGCATCTAATTTGGTAAGATTAATGGGTATTCTTATCTCATAATAGTTATTAATAAAATCGGTTCCTATTCGTATTACTGCGGTTAAATCTTTATTATTTAAGTTGAGAAGCGCATTCTTTTTTTCGGCGTGTATGTACATGTTTAATTTGCGATACTGCCTTAAATCTCTATTACCAAATGTTTGAAACACACCTCTAGCATCGCCTTTAGGCAAATTGCAAATGGATAAACTCATGCTTTGCTCATTCAATAACAAGTTTACACCATTATTGCTTTGGGTTTGTTGGCGTTCAATATCTTTAGGTGTCCGATAAGGCAACGGTGCTTTTTTATCATTTTCTTCAATATTTACTGCACCTACACTAAAATTAGTAATACCCGGAGTTTGTAAGGTTGTTTGCCCAGTGGTATCAATTTTATATTTAAATGTACGCCAAACATTACGTGTTAATTGTAACTCGGCAAAACGTAAGGTTACACTATCTTCAAAATCGGTCATAAACATTCGCATAAAACGAATAGATTTAAAATCGGGGATATTTCCAATTTTTCTATCATACTCATTTATGGGTATTCTAAATTGATACCAAGTTTCTGTACGTTGTGTTCCGTTAGCTAGATTTACAATTACTGGTTTTTTATCAATAATATAATTGCTACCAATATTCATTTGTGCTGCCGGCTTAATATCTACTATATATTGAAAATACTCCTCTGTTTGATTTAGTGTATTATCTCTATTTAAATCTTCAGCATCCGGATACTGTGTTGCAGCAGCTATAATAGTACTATTGCCAGCAATGGGTGAATTACCTTCGGTGTTATTGAATTTTTTATATCTACCTAAAATACCTAAGCCTTGTTGGTCGTAATCATCGCCACGGTAATTATGAAAGTTATCGTTGCTAGGATCAGCTTTGGCCGCTAAATAAATAGGAGAATTTGCGCCAAAATTGGTTTGTAAATTATTTAAATAAACAACTCTTTTTCTAGCTTCTGCTGTATCATTTAATCCATCAAATCCAATATCTTGAAATGCTCTATCGTTAGGGTCGTTACTAAATGCATTGGTAACTTGTATTGGGTTACGGGGCACTCTTGCCCAATTACTTTCTTCGGTTGGTGCTGGTAAGTTTGGAGAGGGTAAGCCGTTTTCATAAAATCGTTTTCCATCTCTTAAAACATCTTCAGAAATATTACCTAAATTAAAGTATAATTTACCTCCGGTAGATGCTGGCTTAAGAATAAAGGGATCTTGAACCCAAAACTCAATAAACTCAATATTTGCGGTTTCAAAATCGGGTTGATCTATGTTACGCATTAAACCACCCCATTTTGTTTTGGGCTTAGTTAATTTACCTGAGGCAGTTAATTCAGAGCTAGCATCTTCATAATTGTATGCTCCTTTTTCGGTAGGGTAATACGATAAATCGAACGTTATTAACTGACTTTCGCCAAACCCTGTAGTACGTTGAGGAAAAATTTCTTTTTGGTAAACTTGCCGTACTCTTGGATCGCTTAATTCCGGAGCATTATTAGAAAATGGGTTATTAGCACCTTTGTATTGTTGTAAAACAGGCTCTACCTGATACCAAGCAATTTTTGCTCTATTTTTTCCTGCGGTTATATCATCGTTTAAGGCTGCTTCGGGGAAAAGAATAGTTCCGTTTCTATCTGTTGCTCCTTGCGGTGTAGATGCTAATGCCCAGCTTATTGGAGGAAATTTTAAATCTAATCCTGCCTGTGTGCCTTCAAAATCATCTATATAAATAACCCCGCTACTGCCTCTACCAATTTGTGGTGCATGGCCCGGTTTTAAATAAGCCCCTTCGGCAAATACATTTAGGTTAGAGGGTGCTGTTGTTTTATAAAAAGGTAATTTATCCAATAACTTAGTTACTCTTGGTACTTCTTTACGGTAGTTAACATCTAACCCGTACATGGTATTTCGTATAGGATCTTCGTTATAATTTACCTTACTAAAAAATGGCCGTTCGCTTAAGCGTACCAATGTACCGCCTATGGATAGCTGCTCTTTTAAGGTGTTTTTTGCTATATAATCAAATCGCAATCCCATATAACCTCGTTGTATTAAACCAAACGATGCATTGTTTTCGGAATTTACTTGTACGGGTATGCCTGCATTTATGATGGCCGAGTTAGTAATTTTTATGGTGCCTAAATCGTAGTTAATATCATAATCAATACCTTCTATTAATTGTCTTCCTCCTGCTGTAACGGTAACAGACCCACGAGGAACATTGTAGCCAATATTTATATCTGCTGATCCGGATACTTTTGCACTACCTTTTAATACAAATCGATTAAGGTTGGGAAACGTTTGAGCAATTACTTTTATACTATCGTACAAGGCGTAATAAAGGGTGTCTTTTATTGTACTTAACGCTGGATTAGTGTAAACACCTGAGGCCAAATCTCTACCAAATGGCTCAAGTACTGGAAACATTACTCTGCTAAATTGCGAAAAAACAGTAAAATTTTCAACATAATCAAAAACACCATCGGGTTGCGGATCTAGCTGGTTATTTAATCGGTCTAAATTAATTAACGAAATTATTGGAAACCCTCCATTTTTATCTCCAAAGGGCACATATCTTTTCCATCCTAAGCCTGGCTCTTGATAGAGTACATCTAATTTAAAATCTTGTGGCGTTAAAGATCCATAACCAATAGAGTAAACATTCTTCATCATTAAACTCCATATGGGTAACGTTGGACGTTGAGAAGTGGCTTTTAACAATTTTAAAAACAATACTTGTTGGTTAGCACTGTTACTATCTGGTGGTAAGTCTTGAGAAAACTCTCCTACCTGAAATATTTTTCCGTTGTATGAATATTGATAGGCTACGCCTAAAACCTCATCGGTTTGTAAGGGTTGACTTAACGAAATAAAACCTACCTGCCTGTTAAAGGTATACTGCGTAGAATCTAATTTTCGAGCAAATGTTTTTTCAAAATCTTGTACAGGTTGTAAACCAAGGGTAACTAAATTATTAAATACTAAGCTAGAATTTCTGTTGCTGCTATTAGCTTTAATTTGAGCATACAGCGGATTTGCAAAATTATTAGGGTTTGCAGGGTTAGGTGGGTTAACCCCTAATTGCGATTCACCTAAATCCATTAAGCCCACAACATCTCTCGTTTCTGTAGTAGTACCATTTCGATTAGTAACCCATACCTCCATTCTCAAAATTTGTGTAGGAGCAACAACGGCAGGTAAATTACTCATTACTTTATTATAGTTTTTTCTAAAGTATTGAGCTAATAAAAAGTGTCTATTTTCTTCGTATTCGTCTGCCTTTATTTCAAAAGGCTGTACAGAGGAACTACCTTGTAATTGTTGCGTTTGGCGTTGCGATTTTTGATTAGCAAGCACTGTAGTTAAAAATAATTTTCCAAATTGTAATTGTGTTTTTATACCAAACAATTGTTGAGCACCGGGTATTAAAGTACTACGACTAGGAAAGTTAACATTACCAGCTTCAAAGCGCTTCACTATTTCATCATCTAAACCAGTGTAATCTAATTTTAGCTGATTATCTTGTCCAAAGTTAGCAAGGGTATTATAGTTAATAGGAAATTTTAGTTTGCCGCCAATATCTGCATTTACATTTAGCTGAGCATTCATATCAAAATCAAACCCTCCATTTTTTCTTGCTCGTTCTGGTAAGGTTGGGTTTTTAATATTTTGTCCTTGATAGCCTGCTGTAATATCTACATTACCTTGGGGTACAATCGTTATTTTACCATTTCCAAATAATCTATTAAATAAATTATCTCCAATTTTTAACTTTGGTTTTACTTTACCTCTGTTAAGTATGCTAAGTGTATTACTTCTTTCTTTAAAATATTCGTTTTCGCTTTGGCGGTTACGCATTTTCCAATACTCGTCAAAACTATAGGATGTTGGTGTACGATAGTATTTGTTGCCAATTTTTTCGTAAACAATATAGCGCTTTGTTTTAGAGTCGTATACAACAGAATCCGTATAATTGCTAGGATTTTTTAAATCTAAGGGGTTATTTTTATTGTTTGAAAAGGCATCGCCTCTTCTATCGCTAATGGGATAAGGCAAGGGTATACGATTATTAGGCACTATGGTATCAATGGTGCAGGGATTACTAGTAGTCTCTAAATTTTTAGCAAAAGCATAGTTACTATTTAGCATTAATGCTATACTAACAACTACAACTGTGCACTTTAGTTCCAATAATTTTTTTCTGATAAGCCTCATCCGGTAAATCTTATTAACGTAGAATTTCTATCAAATTGCTTTTAATGCTTTTTTTATTAAGTCTTCTAAATGAGTTACTGATGGTTCTGCAAGGATAACTTTTTGGATGGATTGTTCTGCTTGATTTTTATTGATACCTAAAGCTATTAACGCATTTAACGCATCTTGATGTAATCTATTGCCTTGCGGCAATACGATATCGGTAATACTGGCATGTTTACTTACTTTATCTTTCAATTCCAACACTAACCGTTCTGCCGTTTTTTTACCAATACCTTTTACACTTTCAATCAACTTTATATTACCCTGTTGAATTGCTTTTACAATTTCGGCAGGTATTAGGTTAGACAACATCAATCTTGCAGTTGCTGCACCAATACCCGAAACCCCAATTAAAAGCACAAACATCTCTTTTTCCTCTTTTTCAAAAAAGCCATATAACGTATGTCCATCTTCCTTTATTTGTAGATACGTAAAAAGCTTGCCTTCGGTTATATTTTGAATAGAACTATAGGTTGTTAAGCTAATATTTACCTCATAACCTACACCATGTACATCAATATAAACCTGTGCTGGGCTTTTGTAACTAAATTTTCCTTGCAAATACGCATACATACAACTACGAAAATAAGGGTTTTTTGCTTGCAAAATCGTTAAAACATGGCTAAGTTTTTTTGTTTACTTTTACATAACAAGTATAAAACTTATTTTTTTTCAAAACAATTGATTAAATGAACAAAATTACTGCCGCTATTACTGCCGTTGGAGCATACTTACCAGAGTTTAGATTAACCAACAAAGAATTAGAAAAATTTATAGATACTAATGATGAGTGGATACGAAGTAGAACTGGTATTGAGGAACGCAGAATTTTAAAGGGTGAAGGGTTGGCTACCAGTGATATGGGGGCTCCAGCAGTTTTAGAATTATGCAAAAAAAGAGGCATAAGCCCCGAGGAAATTGATTGTATTATTTGTGCTACGGTTACACCAGATATGTTTTTTCCGGCAACAGCCAACTTAATTGCTAATAAAGTGGGTGCAGTAAATGCCTTTAGTTTTGATTTAGCAGCTGCTTGTAGCGGATTTTTATTTGCTTTAACTACAGGTACAAGTTTTATTGAAAGCGGCAGATATAAAAAAGTAGTAGTAGTGGGGGCCGATAAAATGAGCAGCATTGTAGATTATAGCGACAGAACTACTTGCATACTATTTGGTGATGCAGCAGCAGCAGTTTTATTAGAACCTAATAATGAAGGAAACGGTGTAATGGATAGTATTTTAAAAAGCGATGGTAGTGGTGGCACTTTTTTACACATGAAAGCAGGCGGCTCAGCTAAACCATCTAGTGTAGAAACTGTTAGTAATAAAGAACATTATATTTATCAAGAGGGCCAAGCTGTATTTAAGTTTGCTGTAAAGGGTATGGCGGATGTAAGTTATGATTTAATGCAACGTAATGGTTTAACAGCCGATGACATTGCTTGGCTAGTACCCCACCAAGCCAACTTACGTATTATTGATGCTACGGCTAATAGAATGAATTTACCAAAAGAAAAGGTAATGATAAATATTCAAAAATATGGCAATACTACAGCGGCTACCATTCCGTTATGCTTATGGGATTGGGAGAAGAAATTAAAAAAAGGTGATAATATAGTATTGGCTGCCTTTGGCGGTGGATTTACCTGGGGAGCAACTTTGATTAAATGGGCCTATGACAGCAAATAGAAAATTTGAACTTTTAAAATTTGAGCTATAACCTAATTTTATGAAAAAAATATTTACGCTTTTAGTTTTATTTGGAGTTATAATTTGTACTACAGTAAATGCACAATATACTAAGTACATTATTAAACTAAAACACAAAGGCACTACCCCCTTTTCCATAAGCAACCCAAGTGCATACCTTACCCCTAGGGCATTGGCTCGTAGAACTAGACATGGCATTGCAATAGATAGTGCCGATTTACCTGTTACACCAAGATTTATAGATAGTATTAGATTATCTGGTGCCGTTACCATTTTAAATAGTAGCAAATGGCTTAATCAAGTTGCTATACAAACTACCGATGCGGCTGCACTAGCAAGAATTAATAGCTTTCCATTTGTATTAAGTAGTGGCCCACTTGCACCATTTACTGGCACAGCGAATAAACGTGTGAATAAAAAATTAGATGCCCCAATGGCAAATGCTACTTTACCCCCAACAAATAATATTGGGCAAGGTGTTGCTGCAGATGTTTACACCTATGGTTCATCTGCCAATCAAGTACGTATACATAACGGACAATTTTTACATAACCGTGGGTATAGTGGCCAAGGCATGCAAATGGCTGTAATGGATGCTGGCTTTTTTCGCTACCTAACACTACCAACTTTTGATAGTGTGCGTAATAATGGACAAATTTTAGGCACCTGGGATTTTGTTACTGGTGATGCAAGTGTAAATGAAGATAATGCCCATGGAATGCAATGCCTTAGTACCATTGCGGCAAATTTGCCCGGCGTATTTGTAGGGCAAGCGCCAAAAACTTCTTTTTATTTATATAGAACAGAAGATGTAGCAAGTGAGTACCCTATTGAAGAACAAAATTGGGCTGCAGCAGCAGAACGTGCCGATAGTTTAGGAGTAGATGTATTTTCGGTATCACTAGGTTATTACGATTTTGATGGGGGAACTTTATTTGATTATACTTACGCAAATATGGATGGTAACACCACTATTTCTGCAAGGGCCGCTGATGTGGCTGCAAAAAAAGGAATTTTAGCCGTTTTTGCAAACGGTAACGAAGGAAATAGTGCTTGGCGTTATTTAATAAGTGCAGCAGATGCAGATAGCGTATTAGCAGTAGGTGCTGTAAATAATAGTGGCATAGTGGCAAGTTTTAGTAGCTATGGCCCAAGTAGCGATGGACAAATAAAACCAAACGTAGCAGCAGTTGGGGCAGGTGCAGTTATTGCAAATACTACAACTGGTGGCCCAGCTGGCGGTAATGGAACTTCTTTTGCTTGCCCAAATATGGCAGGCATTACAACCTGTTTATGGCAAGCTTTTCCTGAAGAAAATAATATGGCCATTATTAATGCATTACATCAATCTGCTAGCCGTAGTACAAACCCAGATGATAGAGTTGGATATGGAATTCCGAATATGCTAAAAGCTTTTAGCTTTTTAATTAAACAACGCTACACCCAAAATATTGCTATAAATAGTTGCAAAGCAACTATTCAGTTTAGTGCTAAAACAGACACCGGCATTGTTGTGTATGTTGAAAGAAAATTACCCACAGATATTACCTACTCTACCATTAATACACAAACAACTACTGGGGCATTTACACAACGCAATTTTAGTTATGTTGATGATATATCGACAATGCCTAGTGGCAGTATTAAATATAGAATACGCATGAAAATTAGCACCGATACTACTTTTTATTTAGATAGTGCTACAGTAAATTTTATTGCTAAACCTGCTTTGGGTGCAGATAAAAATAGTAGTATATGTGGTGGAACAAATTTTGATTTAACTACCCAATTTAATACGAGTGGCTTAACCACTAATTGGACCTTTGGAGGCAACGTAGTTGCTAACCCTAGTGCCGTATCTGCCATTGGTACGTATCAACTTATTGCAACAAACCCAAGTGGTTGTAGCGATACTGCTTTGGTACAATTAATAGCGAATGTTAAACCAAATTTAGGTGTCGATAAAAGTGATGTTATTTGTGGAAATAATTCGTACAACTTAACAACACAATTTAATACTACTGGCTTAACAACTAATTGGACATTGGCAGGAAACGTTGTACCAAACCCATCAACTATAAATACAGTTGGAGCGTATAGATTAATTGCAACTAACACTTTTGGTTGTGCCGATACTGCAGTTGTTAATTTATTAGCAGGTTTAAAACCTACTTTAGGTAACGATGTTGTGGATACTTTTTGTAGTAATGGCGTTTATGATTTAACAGCATTGTTTAACACAACTAACCTAACTACTAATTGGAGTATTGGTGGTGTAAGTGTAACTAACCCAACACAAATTGCTGTTACAGGCACTTATAGAATTGTTGTTACTAACACCTCAGGTTGTAGCGATACAGCATTTGCTACACTAGCCCATTATACGTTACCTTGTAAAACACAAATAACTCCAAACCCTGTTAGAGATTTATTATTTGTTACAGTATATAAAAACACTCCATCGGCTATACAACTAATTATTTACAACACTGCAGGGCAAAGAGTTTACCAAAACGAGAGCCAGCAAACTACCGGAGCAAAAACATATACCATACCAATGAATAAGTTTAGTGCTGGTATTTATTATGTACAGGTAACTATAGATGGTAAAAAAGATGTAATGAAGAAAGTGTTGAAACGATAAAAGTTATTCTATATTTAACAGATCACTTAGGGAAATTTTAAGCTCTGTTGCAATGATATACAATATATATATTGTACAATTTACTTTTCCTTTTTCAATTTTATGAAGTACTTGTCTATCCCAACCACACATGTATGCTAAATCGGTTTGAGATAAAGATTGTTTTGTCCTTATCTCAAGTATTCTCTCTCCAATTTTTCTTTGCAACTCTTGTTTGAGCATTAGTGCTATAAATAATACAACAAGGTTCTATTGCTCAAAAAAATTATTGTCAAATAGTTTGCTGACAAATAAAATTTAATTAAGTTTGAGTATAAGAAATCTATACTTAGAATTTGAATAAGGCAGAAATTCAAATAGTTGAAACATAAAACGTAAAAAAGGAAATTAAGAGACCCTTATTTGAAAATACTTTTAAAGAACAAAACTAATTGACTTACATTCATGTAGTTTTTGCCAAAGGCTTGAATTAATTCCGACAGCTTTGCCTATAAAATAGCTAGGTAGGTAACAGAGTTGGACTGTGTTTGATGAACAATAATCATCTCCAATAAAATAAAATTATGAAATCATTTTTTTTAGCCGCAGCTTTTTTCTTGTGTATTATATCGCCTGAAAGATCGCTTGCAAGTAATACTAAAATTAAATCGACGTGTAATAAGCCTCTAAATGTTCCAGTTGTTCTAATGTTATTATTAAATGATGGGTGTTTCCATAGAGTAAGAATGAACCCTCCTGGGTACATTAGTTCAAATGGTACATATTATGAAACTTGGTCAATGACAATTTTAAGTCCACAAGACTATGTAGGCACGTTAACTATCTGTCCTGAACCAGGTACTGCATATTGTTAAATCAACTAACTGCATTGTCTACAAATTAAACAATGCAGTTTTATAAAACATCACTAATGAAAAAATTATTTCTAATCATCACAATATTGCAGATTTACAGTATATGTTATTCGCAAAAAAAAATAGTGAATGACACTACTGTAGTGTTAGAAAATGACATATACAATAATTTTAAAGCAAGTTCACAAAACTATGGCTCCGCAATTACAATTCCATTTGATTCTCTATCAAATAATAGAATAAAAATATTAAACTATGTAGAAATCACGAAGATTGCAGATTCATTATTTGATAAAAAGAATTATTCATCTGCATTAAGGTTATATATAATTGCTTTTAAAAACAATATGGATAAAGGTCAAGTTTTACATAGATTTAGAACAGCAATTTGCTATTCTAAATTAGAGGAGGTTGATAATAGTTTTTTGCAATTATTTAGGATTGCTGAAAAAGGAAATTATTATAACTATTTCGAAATAGAAAATGAGACAACTTTTGCTATTTTAAAAAAAGATAAACAACGTTGGCAAAGATTAATTTCAATAATCAAAAAAAATGCTCTTCGATTAGAAGAAAAATATTCATCTGAAATTCAAGATGAAAATCAATAAAGCTATCAATATTTGGTTTTACTATTTTTTTAAATTACATATTACCTTAACTAAATAATAATTAAAAAGCTCCATTTGCAATACGTACAAATGGAGTTTTTTAATTTTAACTATTAAGGCTGTGTTAAAATTTATATTATTCGCACTAAAAAAGAAAGAAATTAATAGTTTGTAAAAAAATTGCACAATTATTGTATCTTAATTAAAAACATTTTATGACATTACTAGCAAAAAACAATACACTAAGGCTACTAACTATTGTAGGGCTTCTTTTTTTTAACCAAAGCCTAACAGCACAATCTCCTCAAAAAAAAGAAAAAATTATTGCAGATGCTGCAGAAGCAAAAACTGCTTTTATTGAAAAAGACGGTTTGCTTAAATCATTATTTGAAAGCGCATTTGCTTATGTAATTTTTCCAAATATAGGAAAAGGAGGAATTGGAGTTGGTGCAGCCGCAGGCAATGGCGCAGTATATGAGCATGGAACATTAGTTGGCATGGCAAAAATGAAACAAGTAACGGTTGGCTTGCAATTAGGTGGACAAGCCTACAGAGAAGTTATTTTCTTTGAAAATGAAGAAGAGTTTAATCGTTTTAAAGAGAACCGGTTTGAGTTTTCGGCACAAGCAAGTGCTGTGGCCGTAACCGAAGGAGCTTCTGCCAATGTCAAATATAAAAATGGTGTAATGATATTTACCCAACAAAAAGGTGGCTTAATGTATGAGGCTAGTATTGGTGGTCAAAAATTTAAGTTTACTAGTTTATAAATGTCTGGCCACTAATAAAAAACTATTAAAACATACAGTGTCCACTAGTAGCCTGACATTTAAATAAGTACTTAGTGGTGTAGTTATTTATTTTTAAACACAGCTACAAACATACTATCTGCCTGTTTATCATACCCTTTTAATAATTCCATTTGTAGTAACTCTACCTGAAATTGTTTTTTTATAAACTGCACTTGCTGTTCGTTTTCGGCAGCAAATACACTGCACGTAATATAAATAAAGTACCCCCCAGGTTTTAACTGTAACATGGCATTGGTAATTATTTTTTGTTGTAACGCAGTATAGTAGTTAATTTTATCTACTTTAAAAAAATACAGTTGCTCTGGTGTACGACCCCACGTACCGCTGCCACTGCAAGGTACATCGCAAATAATGGTGCTGTATTGAATAGTGGGTAAAGGGCTTTGGCCTTTTGCTAAATCACATACAAAATAATCGTACTTATCAATACCTGCTTTTCTAAACCGTTGATGTAAATTTTGCAAAATACTTAACCGTATATCCGATACCGTTAATTTTGTTTTAAGCTGCATAAAATCGTAGTACATAATAGACTTTCCTCCACTTGCAGCACAACAATCCCACATATCTATATTAGGCGTTTTAAATAGGCTTTTATTTTCCTTTATATAATTAAGGGTTTGTTGAGAGTTATAATCTTGTACAATTACTTCGTAGCCCATTTGCAAAACATCATCTAGGTTTGTTCCGTTTTCAAAAGCTAAACAATCTAAGCCACGCCATTCAAACGGTATTTTTGATGCTGTTAGACGCTCTAACATTTTCCATCGCAAAAATTGCTCTCTAAAACGTAAAAATAATTTGGGCTGATAAAAATAAGATAAGCATAATTTTTCTACCTCCACAGCTCCACTTAATTCTTTTGCGAAAGGAAAGATTTCGAGTGTATCAAATGGAACATTTTTTAATTTTTCCTCTAACGACTTATAGGCAAAATTTAACCAATCATCTTTTAATAACAATAAAAATTCTTTCGAAAAATTACCAATAAAAAAAGTAGCTAAAACTATTTTTTCTTCTATTAAGGTATTTGGCAAAGCCTTACCAAGCCTAAAAAAATTATAGCAAAGGGTGGCTATATACTTTCTATCTTTTGAGCCATGCTTTTTATGGGCAGAAAAATATTTTTTTAAAAAATTGGCAAAAGGCTCTTCGCCTTTGTACAACTCGATAATTGTAGTGGCAGATTTTATATGTGAGGTGTAGTGTACCATGTGCAAGAAAACTGGCATTAAAACAGTTAACTGAAAAAGTATAGAGCTTGATCTGTCATGCTGAGGAACGAAGCATCTTTAAAGGATTTTACTTTGAGATGCTTCGTTCCCCAGGATGACTTTATTGAAGTATTTTTACAATTCTAATAAACTACTTACAGGATCTTTACCAAATAATAACAAAGAAGGGTTTTCTAACAATTGTTTTACTCGTACTAAAAAGCCTACCGATTCTCTGCCATCTATAATACGATGATCGTAACTTAATGCTACGTACATCATTGGTTTTACAACTACTTGTCCGTTTACGGCCATTGGCCGCTCTACAATATTATGCATACCTAAAATAGCACTTTGAGGAATATTAATAATAGGTGTACTCATCATACTTCCAAAAATTCCACCATTTGTAATAGTAAAGGTTCCTCCTGTCATTTCTTCAATAGTAAGTTTATTATTTTTTGCTTTTGTTGCTAAATCAACTACGGCTGCTTCAATACCAGCCATACTGAGGCTTTCTGCATTTCTTATTACGGGCACTACTAATCCTTTTGGTGCACTAACGGCAATGGATACATCACAATAATCGTGGTATATAATATTTTCGCCATCAAGGTAAGCGTTTACGGATTTAAACTCTTGTAATGCATAACAACAAGCCTTTGTAAAGAAACTCATAAACCCAAGATTAACACCGTGGGCTTCTTTAAATTTATCTTTATACTGCTTACGTATTTCCATTACAGGCCCCATATCTACTTCGTTAAACGTAGTAAGCATAGCGGTCGTATTTTTAGCTTCTACCAAACGGCGGCTAATAGTTTTACGCAAATTGCTCATTTTTTCTGGCCTATCGGTACGGCTAAACAATTCAACACCTGGTTTACGCCCCGGGTTATTTAATGCATCTAAAACATCTTGCTTAATTATTTTACCATTACTACCACTAGCCGTTACACCTTTTACATCTACTTTTTTGTCTGCAATAATTGCTGCTGCAACGGGTGTTGCTTTTACATCGGTTTGTGGTTTAACAACATCATCTGTTGGTTTAGCTAGTTCAACTTTGGCATTGCTTTCTTTTGTAGGCTCTGTACCACTAGCTGCAGGCTGTTCTGTAACTTCTGGCTTTGCTGCATCTGTATCAATACTGCAAATAAGGTCGCCAATTTTTAACGTATCGCCTTCTTGAGCAATTATTTTTAAGGTACCAGCTTGTTCGGCATTAATTTCAAAAGTGGCTTTTTCGCTTTCTAGCTCTGCAATTACTTCATCTCTATTAGCATATTCGCCATCTTTTTTTAACCACTTTACCAATGTTACTTCATTAATACTTTCGCCAACGGTTGGAACTTTTATTTCTATAGCCATTTATAGTAATTTATTAAGAATGTGCAAATTTCGGTAAAAATAAGGATTAATAAAATTGAATTTGTGGATGTTTGGAGGAACAATACCGATTGCAAGAGCAATTTGAATTTTTATTCGTTTTTTGCTGCCAAAAAAAGAAGCTATTTATGCAATAGCAATATATTTTTTTACCGTTTATAGGTGCTTAAAAAAGCAGTTTGATCACCTAAGTACCCAAATAACTCCTTAATAAACTGCACCTACCTGTTCCTCTTAATTTAGTAATGGCTTTATCTTTTATTTGTCGCACTC
This sequence comes from Bacteroidota bacterium, assembly GCA_031377245.1. Taxonomy (GTDB): domain Bacteria; phylum Bacteroidota; class Bacteroidia; order Chitinophagales; family Chitinophagaceae; genus Ferruginibacter. The sequence continues at coordinate 61,017 of JANMEU010000021.1, read as the reverse complement.
TTTCTCTGGTAAGATTAAAACGTTCACCAATATCCTCTAAACTAAGGGCATGATCTACTCCTAAACCAAAGAAAAAGCGAATTACTTCTTTTTGGCGTTGGGTAAGTGTACTTAAGGATCTATCAATTTCTGTACGTAAAGAGGCTTTTGCTAATTCGTTATCGGTACTTATAGCATTGGGGTTTATCATTACATCAATTAAGGTGCTATCCTCCCCATCGGATAGGGGTTGATCCATACTTACATGCCTTGCATTCATCCCTAATGTTGCTGATACTTCTTCAATATCAATTTCTAATAACGTAGCTAATTCTTCGGCAGTTGGTTCTCTTTCAAACTCTTGTTCTAGCAAACTGAACGCTTTACTTATTCTATTGGTAAGGCCTACTTTATTTAGAGGTAACCGCACAATTCTTGACTGCTCTGCTAATGCTTGTAAAATACTTTGGCGTATCCACCATACGGCATAAGAAATAAATTTAAACCCTCTTGTTTCATCAAACCGTTGCGCTGCTTTTATTAATCCTAAGTTTCCTTCGTTAATTAAATCGGGCAGAGTTAATCCTTGATTTTGGTACTGCTTGGCAACAGATACCACAAAACGAAGGTTAGCTTTAGTTAATCTTTCTAAAGATGCCTGACAGCCTTGTTTTATTTTAATAGCTAATTTTACCTCTTCCTCCGGTGTAATTAAATCTACCTTACCTATTTCTTGCAGGTATTTTTCGAGGCTTTGACTTTCTCTATTGGTAATTGACTTGCTTATTTTAAGCTGACGCATACTCATAAGTGCAAAGTTTTAAGGCGGTGTAGTAAAATGTATGGGTTAACGATTTGTTAAAAACATATTTTTATTAAACGTAATTTATGATAATTATAATATGTTTCCAAAAAAAATAAAGTAATTTATTGGTTTCCAGCTCATTTTTTTAAACTTACAACGTATTTTATTGTTATTACCATTTATAAAATAAACAACAAAATACTTTGTAGAGTGATTTATTTTGTTATTATTGCAACATAAGAAATATTTAAAAAGATAGAATGAGTAAGAAAGTATTGTTTACGTTAGAATACCCAGTAAGATGTTCCCCTGGTATATTATATGAATTTTTAAGAAACCCATCTGCTTTACAAGAGTGGTTTGCAGATAAAGTGGATGAAAAAGATGGCGTTTTTAGTTTTTCGTGGAATGGTACAGAGGAAAAAGCAGATTTATTAGAAAGTGAAATCGATAAATATGTAAAATTTAGATGGCATACTATGGCAAAAGATGAGTATTTTGAATGGCGTATTCAAAAATCAGAGGTTACCAATCAAACCATTTTGATGATAAAAGATTTTGCTGAAAAAAAAGAAATTAAAGACCAAAGTCAATTGTGGGAGTATCAAGTAAAAGATTTGTTTCATAGGCTAGGAAGTTAATTTCCAACTAAAAAATTTAAAGAGTGTTGTTTAAACACTCTTTTTTTTTGCTAACCGTATGTTATAATTTAATACTTCGTTTACGTTAATACACCTACAGTAAAATAAAATAGTATTTTTGTAGGGTAAATCATCTTATACTTTTAATGTTTAAAAAGCTAGATAAACTAATACTAAAATCCTTTATTGGTCCTTTTATTGTTACGTTTTTTATTGCACTATTTGTATTGCTTATGCAAACAGTGTGGAAGTATGTTGATGATTTGGTTGGTAAAGGATTAGACTTTGGAACCATCGGTTTATTTTTATTTTACATGAGTGCCACTTTATTAATATTAGCAATGCCTATTGCTATATTAATATCTAGTATAATGACGTTTGGTAACTTGGGCGAAAGTTTTGAGTTGGTTGCAATAAAATCGTCTGGCATATCTCTATTACGCTTTATGCGTCCACTTTTTTTTGTTACCGTTTTATTAAGTGGTGTAACCTTTTTATTTGCCAATTATGTAATTCCGTATGCCAATTTAAAGTCGGTTACGTTATATAACGATATAGTGTACAAAAAACCTGCATTCGATTTAAAAGAAGGCGTTTTTTATACCCAAATACCCACGTATGCTATTAAAGTAGGCAAAAAACAAGCAGATGGAAAAACCATTGAAAACGTAATTATTTTTGAGCAAGGAAATAATTTACAAGACAATTGCATTACTGCCGAAAAAGGCATTATGAAAATTTCCGAAGATAAAAAGTTTTTAGAATTTAATTTAGAAAATGGAATACGTTATCAAGAAAGAGGTAACACATTAGACAGCACTGCAACAGAATTTATTAGACTTGGTTTTAAAACCTACAAAAAATTATTTGATTTAAGCGTTTTACAAAAGCAAACTACCAACGACAGTGTTTATAAAAAAAATTATAAAATGCTAAGTATTCGTCAGCTTAACATATCTATGGACTCTATTAAAAAAATAGATGACACCTTAACCAGCCGTATGCGGCAAGAGCAGAAAATGTATTTTACTTATAACACTATACCTGATAGTATTTGGAAAAAAGCAACAGCTACTTCCTTAAAAAAAATTACTAGGTTAAAAGATATTATACCTGATAGTGTACACTCTAGTGTTTACGAAAACTCGGTAAATAACGTAAATAGTTTAAAAAATAGTTTTGTAAACACAGGAGGCGATATTGATGTTCGTAAAAAAGAAATTAGATACCACAAAATTGAATGGCATAGAAAATTCTCTTTATCGCTAGCATGTATTATTTTATTTTTTATTGGGGCACCGCTAGGCTCAATAATACGTAAAGGCGGTTTAGGTATGCCATTAGTTGTTGCCATTATCTTTTTCTTAATTTTTCATTTGCTAAATACGTTTGGAGAAAAATTTGTAAAAGAAGGCTCTTTAGGGCCTATTGTAGGCATGTGGCTTTCGGTTATTGTGCTAATACCTGTAGGTGTTTTTTTTACCTACAAAGCTCTCCACGACTCTCAGTTGTTTAATAAAGAATTTTATTACCGCCTTTATAAAAAACTAGGTGTACTATTAACTACCTTTAGTAAGAAAAAACAATTACCTAACGCATAATAACTAAGACATGCAAGAAAATAAAAAAAACAGTAGACGTAATTTTATTAGCACTACTGTAAAAGGTGGTATGGCTTTAGGGATAGGCTTAGGTTTTTCAGGCGAATTTTTAGCCTCTTGCAACGTATCTAAAAAAAGTATAAAAAATAATTTCGCTACCGGCTTTACACAAAAACCCCTACCCTACAAATACGATGGATTAGAAAATGTAATAGATGCCCAAACCATGGAAATACATTATAGCAAACATGCAGCAGCCTATACAAAAAATATGAACGATGCAATTGTTGCTGAAAATGTTGACCCTAAAAAAAATGTAGAAGATATTTTATCATCGATAAGTAAATACTCTGTTAAACTGAGAAACAATACTGGCGGACATTACAACCACGAAATGTTTTGGCAATGTATGCGACCAAAACAAAACGATAATAAACCCACAGGTAAATTGTTAGAAAGCATTGAAAAAACATTTACCAGCTTTGCCGATTTTAAAAAACAATTTGCAGATGCTGGTAAAAATAGGTTTGGTAGCGGCTGGGCTTGGTTATATGTAGATGCAGCCAAAAATTTAAAAATTGGAAGTACACCTAATCAAGATAACCCCTTGATGGACCTAGCTGAAATAAAAGGCTTTCCATTATTAGCATTAGATGTTTGGGAGCATGCCTACTACTTAAAATACCAAAATAAACGAGCCGATTATATTGACAATTGGTGGCAAGTAGTTAATTGGGATTATGTAGCACAACGATATATAACCTTGTAAAACAGTCTAGTTGATCAATTTTTCTAAGTCATATTTTTTTATACGTTTGCAAGCTACATTTTCAGCTTATTGAATGCAACCATAAAAATTATAGTAGTCTATGAGGAATAGGTAAATAATATTTTACCTTCAATTTATGAAAAAACTCACCTTCCCCTTTTTATTAATTGGTACGTTGGTAATGATATTTGTTATGGCTAAAACTGGTGCAGTTTTAAAAACACCTGAAGCACCTATGGGCATTTTAAATTTAGAGTTTGCTTATAACACATCAAAAACAACTCTTATCATAAACTCATGGGCAAGTATTAGCAGCGTAGATATTATTACTGCAGCTAAAAATAATACCTATTGGGATTTTTTATTCCTATTCTTTTACGCACTTTTTTTATGGTATAGTTGCCAAAAAATAGCTAAACTAAACAATAGTAAAATTGGGTTTTTAATTGCCAAAGGGGCTTTGGTAGCCGGTGTGTTAGATATAGGTGAAAATATAGGAATGTTAGCCACATTATTTAACCAGCCCTCTAATACAATTGCAATGCTAACTACAATTTTAGCAACAATAAAATGGATATTGGTAATTATTGCAGTGCTTTATCTTTTGTGGAATATAATTTCATTAGGTTTAGCTAAAAAATTAAAAACACTAACTTCCTAAATTGGCTCAGCCTTTGGTCAAAAAAATCCTTATAAATCTTTGGGGATAAAATTGAACAAAGGCTGATAAATCTACCTATCGGCAGATAAGCTGACAAGCAATCGTAGAACAAATGTATTGAATAATAGTGTGGTAAAAGTTAATTTACTACACATAAATATATTTGTGTTTTTTTTAACAAACCCAATACTGCTAGTTCACTAAAAGTTTAGAAAATTTTTGCTCTAAAGCCAATGAAGATGTATATAATTCGTCTAAAATATTTCCACCCCATTTTGCATAATAAGGTAAAAAATTTTCTACTCGTTCTTGTAAGTTATTGTTAGGAAATAATTGATTTTTAAGTTTTTGTATTTGGCGTATTTGTGCCTCAAACTTTTTCTTTTCGGCCCTTAGCATTTTCTTTTGCAAGGCTATTAATTTATTGGTTGCATTTTTATGGAGAGCATCGGTATGTTTAGATAAGGTAACATCAATAGCTGTTGAAATAGTTTTTATTTTTTGGTAAAGCGTATCCAACTCCTTAATTTCTGTTTTTAAACTTAATTGCAAAGCTGTTTCATTTTTAACAGTAGTATCAATTAAGCTTTGTTGAGGTAGAAAAAGATTTAACGTAGATAATTTTAGTTTATTTATTAATTCACTACTACTATCATCAATCAATAAAAAAGAATTACGCAATACTAACATAGGATAAGGAACATCAACTGCTTCAAATACTTTTTTTAACTCCAGCCAATAGGCAATTTCGCCACCACCGCCTATAAAAGCAATGTTAGGTAAAATCATCTCCTGAAAAACTGGGCGTAAAATTACATTAGCACTAAAACGTTCAGGATAATTATTTAACTCTGCTAAAATTTCAGCAGTTGTAAACCTTACATCACTATTCACCACTGACCAATCACCATTAACCTTCTCTATTCTATCTCTTTTATCTTCTTTTAAATAAAACAAATTCGTTTCTCTTCCACTAGCCTGCACTTTATATTTGGCGGGGAAATTTTTCACCGTTTCTAAAACTTCTTTATGAGAAAACCCTTCAACTAATTCCTTTTCAACAATGGGTATAAAGCTTCTTTTTAAATCGGCATTATCGGGCAATAACACTAGTAATCCATATGTTGCAAATAACTCATTAACTAATAAAAAAGTGGCTTGCTCAATGGTATTATTAAGTTGGTAACAGTTTTTTAAGGTGGTAATAATTTCGTTACCAAATGGTTCTACTAAAATTTGTCCTGCAATTTCATTAATCAACGCAATTAACCCATTATCCACTTTCATTCTACCAACTGCACCGGTTTGGTTCGTTTTCCACTCGTACTTTTCGCCTTTTATGTAAATATGATTTAGCTCTTCTAAATCGGCATCTTCGCTACCCATATAATACACTGGTACATAGTTATTTTCTGGCAATGCTGTTTTTAAATACGCTGCTAATTTTATAGCATGTAAAATTTTATAAATAAAATATAATTGCCCTGTAAATAGGTTAGGTTGATGTGCTGTAGTAATCGTATAGCAATTATCATTTGCTAGCTGCTCTATATTATATTGTTGTTTTGGTGTTAGTGTAATTGATGCATATTGTTTTTGCAAAACATCAACTAATAATTTTCTGTTGGTAGGATATTGTTTTCTTTCTTCAATAGCATTTTTTATACCTTGTATAGAAACTTCATGATTAAAAAAAGGTTTTAATAAAGCATTGCCTTCAACATAATCTACAACAATTTTAGAAAAAGAATTTGTACTGGCGTATGGTATGTACTCGGCTGTAGCATTCATTTTATAAATATAATAAAACAGGTTATTTATTAGGATAATATTTTTAAAACTACTTCTCCTTCAATATCGTAATCGTAGGCTTTCGTAATTTTTACTTGTACAAAATCGCCAATAATTAATTTTTTCTTGGTGTTAATTACTACTTCATTATCTACCTCTACACTATCAAACTCTGTTCGCCCTAAGTATCGCCCAGCCTCTTTTTTATCTATCAACACTTTAAATATTTTGCCTACTTTTTCTTGATTTTTTTCTAAGCTAATTTCTTGTTGTACCTCCATAATTTCTTGTGCTCTTTGCTCTTTAACATCTGCAGGTACATCATCAATTAAATCATGGGCACTTGTACCTTCCTCGTGGCTATAAGTGAAAGTACCCACTCTATCAAAACGCATTTTTTGTAAAAATTGTTTTAGTTCTTCTACATCATCCTGTGTTTCGCCAGGGAAGCCTGCAATTAAGGTGGTACGTAAACAAATATTTGGTATTTTATAACGAATAGCACCTACTAAATCTTCCATTTCCTCTCTGGTAATTTGCCTTTTCATTGCTTTAAGCATATTATTTGCAGCATGTTGCAAAGGCATATCTATATAGTTACAAATATTATCTCTGTCTTTTATTGCATCAATAATATCCATCGGAAATTTGCTTGGGTAAGCATAATGTAAACGTATCCATTCCAATCCTTTTACATCGGCAAGGGCATGCAATAATTTTGGAAGCTCTCTTTTTTTATAAATATCTAATCCATAATAAGTAAGCTCTTGTGCAATTAACATTACTTCTTTTACACCTCTATCTACCAATTTTTTTGCCTCATCTACCAAACTGTCTATGGTTCGGCTAACATGTTGTCCCCTCATTAAGGGTATAGCACAAAAAGAGCAAGTACGGTTACAACCTTCGCTAATTTTCATATAAGCGTAATGCTGTGGTGTATACAAAAGGCGTTCGCCAATTAAATCACTTTTATAATCTGCATTAAATTGTTTTAGCATGCCCTGTAATTCCATGGTGCCAAAAAACGCATCTACCTCTGGTATTTCTTCTTCTAAATTATTTTTATAACGTTCGCTAAGGCAACCAGTAACATATACTTTATCTAACTTTCCTCGTTTTTTTAATTCTACTTGTTGCAAAATAGTGTTAATGCTTTCTTCCTTTGCTTTTTCTATAAACCCACATGTATTTATTACTACAATGTTGTGATCTTTTTTTGAACTTTCGTGCACCACATCAATTTCGTTGGCAATTAGTTGCCCACTAAATACTTCACTATCTACCATATTTTTACTACAGCCCAGTGTAATAATATTTACTTTGTCCTTATGTAATGTTTTTGTCTTCATAAACGTTGCAAAGGTAATAAACTGACCGTTAGCGTTTTTAATTACCCATCTTGATGTAATTGATAAGGTTTCACAATCAATGAGTTAATTAATTCAAAAAAATATTTTTTATAAATAGATAAATATTTATTGTTTATCAATAAATATTTATCTATATTTGCATTATAAAACTAAGAAATATGCAATCAACCACATCAACCACCGTTATTTTAAGAATTATGAATGTATTGTTTTGGATAGTATTTATTGGGCTATGTATAAAAACAGGAGCATTGCTTACTTCGCTAGTAGTAGGGCTTTACAAACCCGAAGCCACTAAAAATTTATATATGGGGCTTAATTTAACAGATTTATTAAACTACGATAAAGTTCATTATATACTTACCATGAGTTTAGTAATTGCTATTACTGGAATGAAGGCATTTATTGCTTACATAGTAGTAAAAGTTTCAATGCAGTTCAATTTAGTTAAGCCGTTTAGCGAAAAAATATTATCCTTTATAAATCTACTAAGTTACATGGCTTTGTTTACAGGTATATTAGCACATTTAGCCAGAAATTACACTAGAGGAATTATGCATAAGCAAAATATTAATGTACCCATTGAATGGAATGAGGGAGAGATTTTATTTTTTGCAGGGATAATTTTTATAATTGCACAAGTTTTTAAAAAGGGGATTGAATTACAAACCGAAAACGATTTAACTGTATAAACATGCCAATAATTGTAAACCTAGATGTAATGATGGCAAAGCGAAAAATGTCGTTAAATGAGCTTTCACTAAAAGTTGATTTAACACTTGCCAATCTCTCTATCTTAAAAACAGGCAAAGCAAAAGCTATTCGTTTTAGTACCCTAGAAGCTATTTGCAAGGTATTAAACTGCCAACCAGCCGATATTTTAGAGTATGTAGAAGATAACACTTAACAATTTTTTCATTTTACTCCACACGCTACCATTCATCATGCAAAAAATACTGTTCATGCATTTTGTATAAACGAATGCATTTACAGAGATATAATTTTATAAATAGAATTTTAAAAAGTATAAACATGAAAAAAACACTACTGCTTATTTTAGCAACATTATTGCTATGCAACCTATCGTTGCTAGCCCAAAACACTTCAAAAATTACTGGTGTAATAAACGATGGAAATGGTAAAGGAATACCAGCCATTACTATATTACTAAACAACGTAAAAGATTCGGGGTTGGTAAAAACCGCCGTTACAAGTAACGATGGTACTTACACATTCGTTGGTATAAAAGCTGGCGATTATTTTATTAGCACTTCATCGGTAGGGTATGTAAAAAATACAAGCCCTTCTTTTAGTGTTGCGGATGGAGAAACTAAATCAATTAATCCTATTGCGTTAACAGTTGCTAGTAAAAACCTACAAGGTGTAGTTATTGAAAGTAAAAAGCCAATGATAGAAGTTAGGGCCGATAAAATGATTGTAAATGTAGAGGGTACAATTAATGCTGTTGGTAACGATGGTTTAGAATTGCTACGCAAAAGCCCAGGCGTACAAGTAGATAGAGATGATAACATAAGTATGGCTGGCAAAAATGGTGTACAAATTTATATTGATGGCAAACCAAGTCCATTAGCCGGTGCCGATTTAGCAGCATACTTAAAAAGCTTGCAAAGTAGTCAAATTGAAAGTATAGAATTAATAACTAACCCAAGCGCTAAGTATGAAGCTGCAGGTAACGCAGGTATTATTAATATTCGTTTAAAAAAGAATAAAGCATTGGGTACAAATGGTAGCATTAATGCTGGTTATGGCATTGGTACTTTTGGTAAGTACAACGCTGGTGTTAATTTAAATAACAGAAATAAAAAAACAAACATTTTTGGTAGCTACAACTTCAATCATAATTTAAATGATATTGATTTTAATTTAGATAGAGTTATTGGCGATACTGGTTTTTATCAAAAAACAAACATCTTACCAAAAAACACCAACAATAATTTTAAGGTGGGGTTAGATTATTATATAGATAAACAAAGTACGCTTGGGTTTTTAGTAAATGGAAATATAAATAACAATTTTAATAGAAATATAAGTACTACACCTATTAATTTTTTACCCACTGCTACTACCACAAAATTATTGATAGCAGATAATAGTACTGTAGGTAATAGAAACAATGTAAATTTTAATACCAATTACAAATACACAGGTAAAAAAGGGAATGAATTAAATATAGATGCTGATTATGGATTTTATAAAATAAAAAGTAATCAAATGCAACCAAATACCTACTACAATGCAGCTGGTACAGTGGTTACAAGCAAAACAGTTTATAATTTTATTGCCCCTACTAACATTGATATTTTTGCTTTTAAAACAGATTATGAGCAAAATGCTTGGAAAGGTAAATTAGGTTTTGGAGGAAAAGTTTCTTACGTAAAATCGAATAACCATTTTGAACGCTACGATGTGGTGGGTACAATTAAAACATTAGATGTGCCAAGAAGTAACGAATTTATTTATACTGAAAATGTAAATGCCTTATATGCAAATTATAATCGCCAATTAAAAGGAAAAGTGATTCAGTTAGGTGTACGTATGGAAAACACAGTTAGCGATGGAAGTACATACGCTTTAAATAATGATGCTAGTGTTAATACAGCTAGTCGATCTGCTTTTAAAAGAAACTATGTAGATTTTTTCCCAAGTGCATCTATAACCTTTAACAAAAACCCAATGAAACAATGGAGTTTTAGTTATAGCAGGAGAATAGATAGACCAGTTTATCAAGATTTAAACCCGTTTGAATTTAAGCTAGATGAATATACTTTTCAAAAAGGAAATACTGAATTACGACCACAATACACCAATACAATTAGCGTAACCAATTTATATAAATATCGCTTAACCACAACATTAAGCTACAGCCATGTAAATGATATTTTTACACAATTAGTGGATACTACTGAAAAAAGTAAAAGCTTTATCACTAAAAAGAATTTAGCTACACAAGATATTGTGAGCCTTAATGTTAGTTATCCGTTTCAAAAAAAATGGTACAGTGCTTTTTTTAATGTAAATAGTTTTTTTGCACATTATAAAGCCAACTTTGGTGGAGGGACAAGAGTTATTAATTTAGATGTAGCCACATTTAGCTTGTATATGCAACACTCTGCTAAATTAAATAAGGTGTGGACGGCTGAATTAAGTGGCTTCTACAATAGCCCAAGTGTTTGGCAAGGTACCTTTAAAACAAAAAGTTTATGGAGTGCCGATGGTGGTTTTAGCAGACCAATACTAAAAAACAAAGGAAACTTTAAGGTATCTGTTTCGGATATGTTCCGTACACTAAAATGGAGAGGGAATATTGATTTTGCAGGCCAACAAACTACTGCAAGTGGTTATGGCGAGAGCCGCCAGTTTAAAGTAAACTTTAGTTACCGCTTTGGTAGTAACTTAGTTAAAGCAGCCCGTGTTAGAAAAGCAGCAACCGATGAAGAAATTAAACGTACTCAAGGTGGTGGCGGATTAGGTGGTCAATAAACTTTATTAACTACGTATAAAAAAGCTACTCCTATAAAGGGTAGCTTTTTTATTAACGTTGATTTAACTGTTCTTATACTTTCCTTAACACTAAAACACAAAATTTAGATAGAAATTTGTATAACAAAAAGATAATAATTTTCTCATAAGCAGTTAGTTTTGGTAACCGGCCTCGATTTCTATCGAGGCTTTTTTATTTTAACACAATTATTCCTTTTTATTTACTAACCGTTTAGCTTTCCCCTTTATTAAATTAACCCATTATCCTTAAAAGCATATATCAAAAGTGCTGATGGTTTTGTTGCTTTAGTACAATTCAGTTAAATGGATGTACTTCCAACCTGTAAAAAACAATCAACAAAGGCGTTAGGTGAATAAGATTAAGTAATTTTTTTTAAGTAAATTGCTTCTCTAATTAATTTTATATGAGTATAAATTGGCAAGGCGTATTTCCTGCACTTACAACAAAATTTAACAGTAACGACGAATTAGACTTACCCCTTTTTGAAAAAAATTTACAAGCACAATTAACCGCAGGAGTAAATGGTATTGTATTAGGCGGAACATTAGGAGAGGCAAGTGTATTAAGTATTACCGAAAAAGAAATCCTCGTAAAATTTGCAGTAGAAAAATGTGCAAATAAAGTACCTGTACTTTTAAACATTGCAGAAGGCAGTACCAAAGAGGCTTTGCAACAAGCGGCCTATGCAAAAGCCTGGGGTGCAAAAGGTATAATGATATTACCTCCCATGCGTTACAAAAGCGATCATAGAGAAACGGTAACCTATTTTAAAACATTAGCCAATAGTACAGATTTACCCATAATGATTTATAACAACCCTGTAGATTATAAAATTGAAGTTACATTGGATATGTTTGCTGAGTTAATTGAATGTACTAATATACAAGCCGTAAAAGAAAGCACCAGAGATGTTACAAACGTTACCAGAATGAAAAATAAGTTTGGCGATAGATTTAAACTTTTATGTGGAGTAGATACGTTAGCCATGGAAGAACTTTGCTTGGGTGCAGATGGTTGGGTAGCAGGTTTGGTATGTGCTTTTCCTGCAGAAACCGTTGCCATTTATAATTTAGTAAAACAAGGAAATATTGAAGCCGCTACAAAAATTTACAGATGGTTTATGCCGTTGTTGGAGTTAGATATTCATCCAAAATTAGTACAGTATATAAAATTAGCTGAGAGCCTTGTTGGATTAGGTAGCGAAATTGTACGGCCACCAAGATTAATACTAGAAGGAAAGGAACGAGAAGATGTAATAAAAATAATTAATGATGGAATTGCTACTAGGCCGAATTTTTAAATTTTGAATTTATGTTTACAGATAATACAACAGCAGAAATAGACGAAGCTATACAACAAGCATGGGATGCTTTTACTATTTATAGAAAATCTTCTTTAGCAAAAAGAGCCGATTTTTTAAGGGCAATTGCTAAAGAATTAGAAAATTGTGGCGATGAACTATTTACTATTACTAGTGCCGAAACTAATTTGCCAGAGGCAAGATTAAGAAATGAAAGAGCAAGAACTATTTTTCAACTGAATAGCTATGCCGATGCCTGCGAACGAGGCAATTGGTTAGATGTAAAAATTGATACCGCAAATAACGACCGTACTCCTCCAAAACCAGATTTGCGTAAAACACTTACACCCCTTGGCCCCGTTGTAGTTTTTGGTGCAAGTAACTTTCCGTTTGCCTATTCAACCGCTGGAGGCGATACGGCTAGTGCATTTGCTGCTGGTTGCTCAGTACTTGTTAAGGCCCACCCTGCACACGAAAAAACAAGTACGTTTATAGCAAATTTAATTTTTGTAGCCGCACAAAAATGCGGTTTACCAAAAGGGATTTTTGCACACATTTATGGAAAAGATTTTAAGGTTGGGAAACAATTAGTAATGCACCCCAGTATAAAAGCAGTAGGTTTTACAGGATCGTACATTGGAGGTAAACAATTAGTTGATTGGGCTAACGAACGTAAAGAGCCTATACCTGTATTTGCAGAAATGGGCAGTACTAATCCTGTTTTTTTATTGCAAGAAAAATTAAATAATGATGCTGAAGCTGTTGCAAAAATGTTTGCAGCTTCTATTACATTAGGTGTTGGGCAATTTTGTACAAAACCTGGAATTTTTGTTGGTATGGAAAGTGAAAGTTTAACAACTTTTACAACTACATTAGCAACCGAATTAAAAAATACTAGTGTTGGTTTAATGTTACATAAAGGCATTTCAACAGCATACCTACAACATGCTACTAACGCTGTCGATCAAAAAGATGTAAAAACCCTAACAGAATTTACAAACCAAAAGGATAATTTAGAAAATAAGTTAAGTCCCACCCCTATTTTATCCACTACTACTGCAAAGGCTTTTTTACAAAACCCAATTTTACATAAAGAAGTTTTTGGGCCATACGCTATCATTGTACGTTGTGTTAATGATGATGAACTAGTACAAGTTGCCAAACATTTAGAAGGGCAATTAACATCTACCATTATGGCTACATTAACCGATTTACAAAACAATGAAAATTTAATTGATTGTATAAAAAACTGTTGTGGCAGAATTATTTTAAATACGGTACCAACAGGGGTAGAAGTAGTTGAGGCTATGCAACATGGAGGACCTTTTCCTGCAAGTAGCGATAGCAGATTTGGCAGTGTAGGTGCAGATGCTATTAAACGATTTGCAAGGCCAATAGCCTATCAAAACTGGGACACTGCTTTATTGCCAGATGAATTAAAAAGCGAAAACCCCTTACAAATTTGGAGAACTGTAAATAACGAATTAACAAAAGCGCCCATAACCTAATTGAGTATTTCTTATAAAATAGTAAACACTTTAAGTGAATTAAATAGTGATTGGGATGCGTTTCTTCCGCAATATCATCATTTATTAATAAAAGATTTAGGCATAGTTGAACATGCACAGCTAGATAATTTACATTACAGATATGTATACGCATACAAGAATAATACGTTAATTGGTATTGCCTATTTCCAACTATTCAACTTTAATTATACACACATAAATTTTAAACAAGAAAATTCTTTAAAAAGTAAATTTGTACACCTTATTTTACCCAAACATTTGCCTTTGCTTATTTGTGGAAATTTATTTAGGATTAATCAACAAGGATTTTATTTTGCAAACGCAGAAAATAATGATTTAATTTTTGAGGCAATAAATGCAATAAAAAAAAGCTTCATCAAAAAACCTTGTGGTATTTTATTAAAAGATTGTATAGCACCTATTACAGAAAGTTTACTAAAAAAATTTAAATTCAATTTTTTTAGCGGCGATGTAACCATGGAGTTTACTAATAATAACTGGCAAGGTTTTGACGACTACCTAAAAGCGCTTACAAAAAAATACAGAAAGAGGGCCATAAAAATATTAGATCATTTTAGCCCCATAAACGTAAAAGAGCTAAACGCAGATGAAATAATAGCTAATCAAAAAAATATAGATTTACTCTATTGGAATGTAGTAAATAAACAAACCATAAAACTAGGCTCTATAAACACGACTTATTTTTATAACTTAAAAACTATTTTAAAAGATAAATTTGAGTTTCATGCATTGTATTTAGATGATAAAATGGTAGGGTTTTATACGTATATTTTTTACGAAAAACAGATGGAAACACATTATATTGGATTAGATTATGCTGTTAATCATACCCATAATACCTACTTTGCCTTATTATTTTTGGGCGCAAAAAAAATGATAGAAAAGGGCTTTACTACATTAGAATTAGGCAGAACAGCAAAAGAAGCTAAAGCAAATTTAGGTGCAGCTCCCAAGCAAATTTACAATTACATATCTATAAAGAATAGAGTAGCTAATTTGGCATTACAATTAATTTTGAAACGTTTTAATACCGAAGAAAATAATAAAGAAATAAACCGTAATCCCTTTAAGTAATGAAAAAGTATTTAAGCATAATTGTGCTAATTGCAGGGCTGTTATTTTTGGGTATAAAACTATACAACAAAAATGTAGCTCCAAAAATGAACTTTCAAAACACAGCGCTAACTCTACTTTCCAATAATACTAAAACAACCATAAACGATTTTAGTGGACAGGTAGTTATGGTTTCCTTTTTTCAAAGTTGGTGTATTGATTGTGCTAAGGAAACACCAATCTTAAATGAATTAGCTACAACTATCAACAACGATAAATTTAAAACCCTATATATTTCGGATGAGAATTCCTATAAAATTGAAGGCTTTAAAAATAGGTTTTCATCCGATAAAATTATTTTCGCAAAATCCAATGAACCGTTGTCCAGTTTAGGCATTCATGTTTATCCTACCACCTATCTTTTAAATAAAAAAGGCAAAACCGTTTTAGTAAAATTAGAAGGATATGATTGGCAAAAAGAAAAAGCCACCATTGAAAAATTATTGATAGAATAATTAAACGTTGGCAATAGAAGCCCTTTTTCTATTTTTTGATAAATAATAAGTTATACTTAAAGATGTAATAAAATAAAAAATTACGATGTATTTAAGTAGTACAGAAAAACTATCGCTACCAAACCAATTACCCATACTATAAATAAAAGCTAAGCCTATTGTGCATTTTAGCGCCTCCCAAACTAAAGCATCTTTATTTTCATCCATTAACTCTGTTAACGCATACACAAAAATAAAAATAAATGCACCGTACCAGTAAATATAGGGCACCCCAATTGTTTTTATCATGGCAATATTGCTAAAGAAATAACTTACCAATAAAAGTAAAACTATCAATTGTATCCACATCCAATTTATAAACCTTGGGTTTACACTTGTTGTATACTTATTAAAATTAGTTGCATCCATTATTTTATAAATAGGAAATTTCTCTTCAACATCTTTTGGTCGCCACCCCGTAGGCATAAACCAAATACGAAATTTATCTAAAAAATTACTAGTCCGCCAAGCATCTGTAATCAATAACCATAAATGCTGAAAATTAATTTTAATAGGATTCCACGTTTGTACAGGCCTAGTAATGCCATACGCAGGGGGTATATCAACTAACTCTTCTTGAAATGTACCAAATAATTTATCCCAAAAAATAAAGATTTGTCCAAAGTTTTTATCTAAATATTTTTCATTAAATGCATGATGTACTCTATGATGAGATGGGGTTACAATAATGTGCTCTAAAAAACCCATCTTATTGATATGTTGTGTATGATACCAAAATTGTGCAAACAAATGGATTGGTGCAATAGTAGCAATTACTATGCTAGGTACACCCAATAGTGCGGCAGGCAATAAAAAAAATGAAAATATTTTTACAAAAGAAGATATACTTTGGCGTAATGCACAAGCTAAATTAAACTCTTCGCTACTGTGATGTATGATATGGCTATTCCAGAAAAAATTTATTTTATGATCAATCCGATGAACCCAATACCCTGTAAAATCTAAGCTAATAAATGCTACTACATAAACCAACCACCCAGCTTTTATTTGGATAATATTAAAATGTTGCAAATACCACTCGTAACCCAAAATAAAAATGCTTAAGCCCAACACATCTTTGGTAACATTAGTAACGCCACTTAACAAGCTACTAACCATATCCATAGTGTTCACCGTTTCTTTCCCTTTTCTCCATCCATACCATTTTTCAAAAAGTACCAACAGAAAAAAAATGGGCATCGCTATCAATAAAATTTTTCCATACGTTTCCATGCCATAAATTTACAAAATATTATGACAAACACATTTCATTGCATAGATGCTCATACTTGTGGCAACCCGGTACGGTTAGTAAAACATGGGGGACCCGTTTTAGTGGGAAAAGACATGAGTGAAAAACGGCAACATTTTTTAAAAGAATTTGATTGGATACGTAAGGGATTAATGTACGAACCCAGAGGGCATGATATGATGAGTGGCAGTATTTTATACCCTCCACACCATCCTGAAAATGATGTGGCTGTTTTATTTATAGAAACTAGTGGATGCTTACCTATGTGTGGCCATGGCACCATTGGTACTATAACTATTGCTATTGAAGAAGGGTTAATTCAACCAAAAGTAAGTGGGGTTGTAAAAATGGAAGCACCAGCTGGATTAGTTAATATTAGCTACAAAATGAAGGATAAAAAAGTAGCCTCTGTAAAACTAACAAACGTAGCCTCTTATTTAGCAGCAACCGAATTAACTATAGATTGCCCGGATTTAGGTGAGCTAACCATTGACGTAAGCTATGGAGGTAATTTTTATGCTATTGTAGATGTACAAAAAAACTTTAAAGGGTTAGAGCATTATTCGGCAGATAAATTAATTAGTTGGGCAAGAGAATTGCGTAAACGAATTAACGAAAAGTACGAATTTGTTCATCCAGAAAATGAAACCATAAATGGATGTAGCCATATTTTATGGACGGGTGCAGTTTTAGACGAATCCTCTACAGCCCGTAATGCTGTTTTTTATGGAGATAAAGCAATTGATAGAAGCCCATGTGGTACCGGCACAAGTGCAAGAATGGCACAGTGGTATGCAAAAGGTAAATTAAAAAAAGGCGATTTATTTATACATGAAAGTATAATAGGTAGTAAATTTATTGGCACCATTGAGGAGGAGTGTTTTGTGGCAAATAAGCCAGCTATAAAACCTGGTATTGAAGGATGGGCAAAAATTTATGGTCAAAATATTATTACAATTGATACAGACGATGATCCTTATGCTTTAGGGTTTCAGGTAATTTAAGAGCCCCTGTCCCCTAAAGGGGGACTCGGATAATTACGCTATTAGCAAAAAAAAATATTAAATTATTAAAGTTGTTTAATATTTTGGAACAAGCATTTGTTTTCATGGCATCATCGTCTCCCGTTAGGCAGGCTCACTTGTACGGCATAATCTTTTGCATCTTTTATCGAGGCGTAAAAAAAGTGGACAGAAATAATTATTAACTAACAAATCAAGTTCCCCTTTAGGGGACAGGGGTTATTATGAAAATTACAATTATAGGCGGTGGCATTATAGGATTAAGCAGTGCTTACTATTTACAAAAAGAAGGGTATACTGTTACAGTAATTGAACGTGGTAACATAACAGATGGTTGCTCCTTTGGCAATATGGGTTACATGTCTCCAAGCCATTTTGTACCATTGGCAAGCCCAGGCATTATTGCAGAGGGTTTAAAACATATGCTTAGTAGCAGTAGCCCGTTTTACATAAAACCAAGGCTAGATGTGGATTTGATACGATGGGCATATCATTTTTGGAAAAACAGCAATGCAAAAACAGTTTTAAAAAATGCCCCACACTTAAACAATATTTTACAATTTAGCCGAGGCCTTATCAATGAAATGAGAGCAGAAATAGGCGATACATTTGATATGGAAGAAAAAGGTTGCTTAATGATGTGTAAGCAACAAAAAACGCTAGAGCATGAATTTCATTTAGCAGACGATGCCGAAAAATTTGGATTAAATGTACAACGATTAAATAAAGATGAAGTACAAAAACTAGAACCAACTATTGAGCTTAATGTTGCAGGCGCTGTTTTATTTGAAGATGATTGCCATTTTAATCCTGGTAAAATGATGATGGCTTTACATAATTACTTAGTTAAAAAAGGAGTACAATTTAATTTAAATACAACTGTTGAAGGATTTGAAAAAAGCAATAATAAAGTAACCGCAATAGTAACGAACAAAGGAAAATTTGAATGTGATGAAATTGTTGTAGCTGCAGGTAGTTGGTTACCAATATTAGCTAAAATGTTAGGTATAAACTTATTGTTGCAAGCTGGAAAAGGCTATAGCCATACCTATCAAAATATAGAAAAAAACGTTACCTATCCTGCTATTTTAGTAGATGGTAGATGTGCTATAACACCTTGGGGCAATAGCTTACGCATTGGGGGCACTATGGAAATTAGTGGTATAAATAATAACGTATTAGTAAAACGTATGGAAGGCATTTACAACTCGGCAAAAGATTTTTATCCCTCGCTAAAAATAGACTTTCCGCCTACCAATAAAATTTGGAGTGGCTTACGACCAGTTACACCAGATGGATTGCCTTACATAGGCTACCAAACCTCTTTACAAAATGTTGTTTTTGCAGGTGGGCATGCAATGCTTGGTATATCGCAAGGTACAGGCACCGGTAAATTAGTTACAGAGCTAATACAAAAAAATGCACCAAGTATTAATTTGGGTGCTTTTGGAGTAGAAAGGTTTTAACCCAACTTAAACTTTTCATGCAAAGCCGGAATTATTACTTCGGCAAAACCTTTTTTACGTAGTTTTTCTTTAAATATTTTTTGTACGTCGTACTCTCCATGTACAATAAAAATTTTATCTACTAACTCAGGATTTTGACAGGCTAAAAATTGGCATAAATCGTCGTAATCGCCATGTGCACTCATACTTCGTATGCTACCTATTTCGGCATTTACTTCATGTAAAACTCCATAAATATTTATTTCTTTTCTGCCATCTAATAATTTACCTCCAAGGCTTCGTGGCTCACAATAACCACTAAATAAAATAGTATTACGGCTGCTTTCTATGTTATTACTAATATGGTGTTTTACTCTACCAGCATCGGCCATACCACTTGCACTTATAATTACCATTGGCCCGTTCCTGTAATTCAGCAATTTACTTTCATCTACACTTTTTACAAATTTTAGCCCTTTAAAACCAAATGGGTCATTATCAGATTGTAAAATTTTTTGAATTCGTTTATTAAAATAACTTGGATACCGTTTTACAATTTCTGTAGCCTCTACACTCAACGGACTATCTACAAAATAATCTAAATTAGGTAACCTGCCTTCTAACTCTAATTGATTTAAGGCAAATAAAATTTCTTGCGTTCTACCAACACTAAAAGCAGGTATAATTAATTTTCCTTTTTTTTGAAGGCAAGCTTTTTCTATCCAATGCAAAAGTTGGTCGGGTGTTGTTAATGTAGTGTCGTGTAACTTATCACCATACGTACTTTCAATAAGTATTATTTCGGCTTGGTCAAATTCGGCGGGGCTTTTTAAAATTACATCTCTGTATCTACCCACATCACCACTAAACGTTAAACGTCTTATTTTTCCATTTTCGTGTATCCGTAAATGAACGGCGGCGCTGCCAATTATATGCCCAGCATCGGTGTAGTTAATTTCAATATTTTCATCAACTGTAAACCACTTATCATAATCTACAGCTATAAATTTATCTAAAGCTGCAAATGCATCTAATGTAGTATACATGGGTTGTATATAAGGCAATCCTTCTTGTGCTCTTCGTTTATTTTCGTACTTAGCTTCGTTTTCTTGTATACCTGCACTATCCTCTAACAATGCTCCACTTAAATCTTTAGTAGCAGGTGTACAATAAATATTTCCATTAAAGCCATCTTTAACCAATTTGGGTATTAACCCACTATGATCAATATGTGCATGGCTTAAAATTAAGTGCTCTACTTCGCTTGGCTCAAAACCCCATTCAAGATTCATTCTATCCGTATCTCTTCCCATGCCTTGAAACATGCCACAATCCAGCAAATACTTTTTACCATTTGCTAAGGTTATTAAATGCTTACTGCCTGTAACGGTTTGTGCAGCTCCGTGAAATGCTATTTTCATACCCCTTGTCTCCGCCTCGGCGGAGAACTTGATTTCAAATTATTTTTATGCATAGCTAAGATAATTTGAACCAAGTATTATAATTTATTAATGGTTTCTATGCAAACCCATAAAACAACTTCCTATTTCCCCGCCTCGGCGTGGTTAGGGGTAACTATTCCCATCCAAGCCATCACTCCCATTCCTATTTCAATTGCACTTTCATCAATATTAAAAGTTGGAGTGTGTACATTACTGATAATTCCCTTTTCAACATTACCAACACCTAATCTAAAAAAACAACCAGGCATATGATGAGTATAGTAGCCAAAATCTTCAGCTCCCATTCTTAATTCAGTAGTTTCTACGTTTTCAACTCCTATATATTCTTCTCCATTTTTTCTTGCTACTTCATATAAAGCTTCGTCATTTAATACAAACGGATAGCCCACATCAATAGTTATTTCGGCTGTTGCACCCATTGTTTCCGTTAATTGTGTTACATGTTTTATAATTAATTTATGAGCAGCAAATCGCCACTCTTCATTCATAGCTCTAAAGGTTCCCATCAATTTTACTTCGCTAGGAATTATGTTAGTAGCACTTCCGCCATTGATAGCGGTTATACTTAACACACTTGGGTTTGTGGGGTTATTATTTCTGCTAATAATTTGTTGTAAGCTTGTAACAATATGTGCTGCAATTAAAATAGTATCTGCAGTTAAATGCGGTGCTGCAGCATGGCCACCTTTACCTTTTATAGTTATATAAATTTCATCTGCACTTGCCATACTCATACCGGGCCTAAAACTTAATTTGCCTACAGGCAATCCGGGGTTTACATGCAAAGCAAAAATACTTTGTGGTTTTGGATTTTCTAATGCTCCGTCTGCTATCATCAAACTTGCACCTCCAGGATTTTTTTCTTCACCTGGTTGAAAAATTAATTTCACCGTTCCCTCCCACTCATTTTTTAATTCGCTTAAAATTTTTGCAGCTCCTAATAAGCAAGTCGTATGTACATCATGTCCACAAGCATGCATTACACCCTCAATAGTAGATTTATAAGCTACTTCATTTTCTTCTTTAATAGGCAAGGCATCCATATCTGCCCGTAAAGCAATAATTTTTTTTGAAGGATTTTTACCTTCTATTATACCTACTACACCAGTAGTGGCTATTACCTCAAAAGGAATATTAAATGCCGCCAATTTGTTTTGTACAAATTTGCTTGTTTCAAATTCTACATAACTTAATTCTGGATGGGCATGTAAATGATGACGCACCTCAATAAACTCAGCAGCATATTGTTTGGCTAGTAACTGTATTTTTTCTTTTAACATAACATATAAAAAAAGAGTTTCAATTTGAAACTCTAAACAATTTACAACAAGTATTTTTATTTATCCTCTTCTTTTTCTTTATCCTTGTCCTTCTCAGGCTTAACTTCTACAATTTCTGGCACTAGGTATACATTCGTACTTACAATACCTGCTTGTTTTATCATTTTTTTGTATCTATCCGCATCTCCTTTATCTACAAAATTTCCAAATTTTAATTTAATGTAAGGTGCCAAAAATGCCATGTAAACTTTTTGCTCAGGAAAGCGTTGCAATAATTTAGCTCTAACTTTCATAGCTAAATCTCTATCATTACTGCTAAGTACCATTAGTCTGTATCCTTTTGCTGCCCTTGGACCATAATCTGCATTATTAGCCGCATTTTTTATATTTAGCTCATTTTGTTTACGTCCAAGTATATCAATTCTAGCATCTTTAATTATGGTTGTTTTTGCTTCTATAATACTATCTTTTACAACAATATCTTGTGCAAAAGAGGGTACTGTTATATAACAAAGCGTCCCAAATAATAAAAAAATAAATTTATTTTTTTTCATATTGTAATCTTAATCAAAAATTAGTCCAGCTTTTTACTTTCCGCTACAATTTGTAAGCTACTACTACATCCTAATCTATCTGCACCAGCGTCAATTAATTGTTTTGCAAAAGTATAGGATTTAATGCCGCCACTTGCTTTAATTTTAATACTATTTGTTAAATGTTTACGTATTAAAGCCACAGCCTCTAGTGTTGCTCCTACCTCTGCATAACCAGTACTTGTTTTTAAAAAATCAACCCCAGCAGCTCCATACAAATCGCAACATTTTATTATTTCGGCATCGGTTAAAATGCCACTTTCAATAATTATTTTAACAATTTTTTGTTGTTTACGAATAATAGGCATTAACGTATTAATTTCATTTGCCAAAAACTGCCAATCATTATTTTTAATTGCACTAATATTTATAACTACATCCAACTCATCTGCCCCATCAATTATAGCTAAAATAATTTCGGCAACCTTTGCTTCAATAGCACTATAACCAAAGGGAAAACCTATAACAGTGGCTACCTTAACAGTAGAATTAGTTACCATTTGTTTTGCCATTTTTACAAATAAAGGAGGCACACAAACTGCTGCAAAATTATTTTCAAGTGCTTCTGTACAAAGCTTTACAATATCTGCCTGGGTAGTAGTAGGTTTTAAAACGGTGTGATCTATGTAAGCGGCTATATTCATACTACAAAAATAGCAGAATACTTTTTACTTAAGCGGTTGTTATAAAAACAAGAAATTGGCTATAATTAACCTCTACTAATAATCAAAACTAAATTGCATGCTAAAAAGAAAAAATTTACCCCTTTTTGTATTATTTCTATGCCTATCCTTTAAGCTCTTTTCTCAATCAACCTATCCATTAAATGATGTGGCAAATCCTAAAGAAGGCTGCTACGCTTTTACCAATGCAACCATTGTAAAAGATGCAGCAAACATAATTGAAAATGGAACATTGGTTATTCGCCAGGGTAAAATTGAGGCAGTGGGAGCCGCTATAACTATTCCAAAAGACGCTGTGGTGCTGGATTGTAAAGGTAAATTTATTTACCCATCGTTTATAGATATGTATAGCGATTATGGAACCCAACCTGCTACAAGGGGTGGTTTTAATTCTGGGAATCAATCCCAAATGCTTTCCAATACAAAAGGAGCGTATGGGTGGAACCAAGCAATAAAATCGGAAATAGATGTTTCAAAAACTTTTATAGTAAACGAGACAAAGGCAAAAGAAATGCGTAGTAATGGCTTTGGCGTTGTGCTTACCCACCAAATGGATGGAATAAGCCGTGGAACAGGTGCCATAGTTTCTTTAGCAAGCGAAAAAGAAAATAAAACGGTATTAAAAGACAAAGCATCATCTCATTATTCTTTTGATAAAGGCACTAGCACACAGGATTATCCAAGTTCTTTAATGGGGAGTGTAGCGTTGCTTCGTCAAAATTATTTAGATGCTCAATGGTATAAAAATCAGTCTGCCGCACAGGGTGGAAGGCCAGCTACAGAAGGTACAAATCTTTCGTTACAAGCTTTTAACGAAAATCAAAACTTACCTCAAATTTTTGAAACCAATGATAAATGGAATGTATTGCGTGCCGATAAAATTGGCGATGAATTTGGCCAACAATATATCATTAAGGCGGGTGGAAACGAATATCAACGAATGGCCGAAATAAAAGCAACAAACGCTTCGTTTATAGTTCCATTATCTTTTCCACAAGCCATGGATGTGGAGGACCCTACTGATGCCCGTTATGTTTCGTTAGCCAATTTAAAAAATTGGGAGATGGCACCTACCAACCCAGCAGAGTTTGAAAAAAACAATATAAACTTTGCCCTTACAAGCTTTGGTTTAAGAGAAGCTAACTCCTTTTTTAGTAACCTATGTAAAGCAATACAGAATGGACTTACAGAGCAAAAAGCATTAGAGGCTCTTACCAAAAACCCTGCTACCCTTTTAGGAATGGCTGATAAAATAGGAACATTGGATGTTGGTAAAATAGCAAATTTCTTAATTGCCTCTGCACCCATTTTTTCAGAGAAAGTTACAGTATTTCAAAATTGGGTACAAGGTATTAAATATACACTTAAAGAGGAGGGCTGGAACGATTATAGAGGTAATTATAACTTAGCTATAAATGGCGAAGTTTTTAAAATGGAAATAAAAGGAGATGTTGCAAAACCTTCAGCAACTATTTTTAGTAAGGACACGTTAAAAGTAGATTTAAACCTTACCGATAAATTAGTAAAAATAATATTTGGTGGAAAAACAGATTCAAAAATCCCATCTACCTTAACAGGCATTATTGGTAAAGATAATTGGATGGGTACTGCACAATTTACTACAGGTAAATGGGCTAATTGGATAGCTACTAAAACCTCAGACTTAGCGCCCGATACTGCAAAAAAGAAAAAAGAAGCTATAGTAGAAAAAAAAGTAGGTCAACTTACTTACCCTAATGGAGGCTATGGCTTTACAACACTACCAAAGCAAGAAAACATTTTAATTAAAAACACCACCGTTTGGACAAATGAAAAAGAAGGCAGACTAAATGCAACAGATGTATTAATTAAAAATGGTAAAATACTTGCAATAGGTAAAAACTTAACCGATGCAACTGCAAAAATAATTGATGGCACAGGTAAACATTTAAGTGCAGGTATTATTGATGAGCACAGCCATATTGCATGTGCAGGCGACGTTAACGAATGTAGCCAAAGCGTTACCGCTGAGGTAAGAGTCGCAGATGTTATTGACCCAGATGATGTTGATATTTACCGACAATTAAGTGGTGGAGTTACTAGCAGTCATATTTTACATGGCAGTTGTAATACCATTGGCGGACAAACACAATTACTAAAATTAAGGTGGGGTGTAAACGCAGAGCAAATGAAGTTTGCCAATTGGGATCCGTTTATAAAATTTGCATTAGGAGAAAATGTAAAACGTTCGTACAATGGGCAAGGTAACAATCGCTTTCCCGATACAAGAATGGGTGTAGAAGAAGTATTGACAGATGCATTTACCCGAGCTAAAGATTACGAAAAAATGGGCACTAGTAAACGTAAAGATTTAGAGCTAGAAACATTAGTGGAGATACTAAATAAAAAACGATTTATTACTTGCCATAGTTATGTACAAAGCGAAATTACAAGTATGATGAGGGTTGCAGAAAAATTTGGTTTTACAGTAAACACGTTTACTCATATTTTAGAAGGCTATAAAGTTGCAGACAAAATGAAGGCACACGGTGCAAATGCAAGTACATTTAGCGATTGGTGGGCTTATAAAATGGAAGTAGTAGATGCCATACCTCAAAACCCAGCTATTATGGCTAGTGTTGGAGTAAATGTTGCCATAAATAGTGATGATGCTGAAATGGCGAGACGTTTAAATCAAGAAGCAGCAAAAAGTATAAAATATGGCGGTATGGGTGAAGAAGATGCTTTAAAAATGGTAACGCTAAACCCGGCAAGTATGTTACATGTTGCGGATAGAACAGGTAGCATAAAAATTGGTAAAGATGCCGATGTTGTTTTGTGGAGCAATAATCCATTAAGTATTTATGCCGTTGCCGAAAAAACAATTATAGATGGTGTCATTTATTTTGATAGAGAAAAAGATAAAATTTTAAGAGAAGATATTGCTAAAGAAAGAACAAGAGTTTTACAAAAAATGATAAGTGCAAAAAAAGGTGGCGAAAAAACAGGTCCAGCTATCCCTTCTTTTAAGCAACATAATTTTTGTGAAGAAGACCATGCAGAAGGAAAATCTATTTGGGATAGAATAGAAAACAGAATGTTAACCACAGATACCAACTAAACGAATCATTCTAAAAATAAGTTTTTAAAAAAGTATAAAAGATGCAAAAAATAATTAAAAATATAGCTCTACTTCTTCTTGCTTATATGCCTTTGTGTTTATTTGCTCAAGAAAATATATACCCCTCTCCCATACAAAAAGGCAGTATAGTTTTAGTTGGGGGCAACATACATACTGGTAATGGTAAAGTTTTTAAGGGGAGTATAAAAATTGAAGGAGGAAAAATTACTAGTATAATTGAAACCGGAACCATAACTGCTGATAAAATGATGGATGTAACAGGTAAAGAAATTTATCCGGGTATTATTGCAGCAAGTACTAATTTAGGATTGGTAGAGGTTGGTTCAATTAGGGCAACTCAAGACTATAATGAGTTAGGAGATATAAACCCAAACATAAGTAGTATTGTTGCATACAATACCGATAGTAAAATAATAAATACACTTCGTAGCAATGGTATTTTGTTAGCACACATTGTACCTAGGGGTGGCAGCATTAGTGGCTCTAGTAGCGTTGTACAGCTAGATGCTTGGAATTATGAAGATGCTGCTTACAAAACAGATAATGGCATTCATTACAATATGCCTGCATTAATTAATCGTCCGCAATTTGGTGGAAGAAGGCAAGGTGGTGAGCAAGTTGATCCTGTAAAACAAGGCTTAGATCGTATTGAAAATACCCGTAAATTTTTTAGAGAAGCTAAGGCGTATTTATCTACTCCAAACCCTGTACAAACCAACTTAAAATATGAAGCCGTAAAAGGATTATTTACAAAAACACAAACTTTTTTTGTACATGCCGATTTAGTAAAAGAAATGATGGTAGCCATAGATTTTGTAAAGGAATTTAATTTTAAGCTATGTATTGTGGGAGGTAGCGATAGTTGGATCATTGCAGATATTTTAAAACAAAATAATGTAGCCGTTATTTTAGCAGAGCCCCACAGTTTACCCAATACAGATGATGATGATGTAGATCAACCTTTTAAAACTGGGGCAGCATTACAAAAAGCTGGAGTATTATTTACCATTTGTCAAGATGGAGGAGATGGATTTTGGCGGCAGAGAGATTTGCCTTTTCAAACAGGCACAATGGCGGCCTATGGTTTAACAAAAGAAGAAGCCTTAACAGCTGTAACCCTAAATGCTGCAAAAATATTAGGTATAGATGATAAAGCTGGTAGCTTAGAAGTAGGAAAAGATGCTAATATTGTAATTAGTAATGGAGATTTGTTAGATATTAAATCGAGTATAGTTACTCATGCCTTTATTCAAGGAAGAGAACTTAATTTGGGAAACAAACAAACCCAACTTTATGAAAAATATAAATATAAATATGCTTTAAAATAAATAATAAAAAAGCCTTAGAAAATTCTAAGGCTTTTTTGTTTAACGTATTTATTGCTCCAAAAAAGGCACTAAATTCTACCATTAAAACAACGTAACTTTACACTCTCAAAAAAATATATTATATGCAAGTCTGGAACGATTATCAAACCGAAAACAAAGACCGTTTTTTAAACGAGTTACTCAATCTTTTACGCATACCAAGTGTAAGTGCACGAACAGAACATAAAGATGATATGATTACTTGTGCAGAAGCTGTAAAGGCAAGACTATTAGAAGCCGGTGCCGACAAAGTAGAAATTTACCCAACAGAAGGGCACCCTTTAGTATACGGCGAAAAAATTATAGATCCAACTAAACCCACCGTTTTGGTTTATGGTCATTACGATGTACAACCTGCCGATCCATTAGAGCTTTGGAATAGCGGCCCATTTGATCCATTAATAAAAGATGGCAAAATATATGCCCGTGGAAGTTGTGATGATAAAGGACAATTTTATATGCATGTAAAAGCATTGGAAACCATGGTTAAAACAAATACATTAACCACAAATATTAAATTTTGTATTGAAGGAGAGGAAGAAGTAGGAAGCCCTAACTTAGGAAAATTTGTTAAAACGCATAAAGAGTTATTAAAGGCAGATGTAATATTAATTAGCGATACAGCTATGATTAGTTTAGATACCCCAAGTATTGATATTGGAGTACGTGGGTTAAGTTATATAGAAGTAGAAGTTACAGGACCTAATAGAGATTTGCATAGTGGTGTTTATGGTGGAGCGGTAGCAAACCCTATTACCATTTTAGCAAAAATGATTGCAAGTTTACATGATGAAGATAACCACATAACTATCCCTGGTTTTTATGATGATGTAGCCATTTCAACAGAGGAAGAAAGAAAATTAATGGCCATGGCACCTTTTGATGCAAAAGAATATGCCGATGATTTAGGTGTAAAAGAATTATGGGGCGAAAAAGGATTTAGTACAAACGAACGCACAGGCATTAGACCAACCTTAGAGCTAAATGGCATTTGGGGAGGCTATACAGGAGAAGGTGCAAAAACAGTTCTACCAAGTAAAGCATTTGCAAAAATTAGTGCAAGGCTAGTACCCAACCAAGGAAGTGATAAAGTAACCGAAATATTAATTAACCATTTGCAAAAAATTGCACCCCCTTATGTTACAGTAAAAGCAACTTTACACCATGGTGGCGAGCCATACATGACGCCTATTGATAGCAAAGGATATAAAGCTGCAGCTAAAGCAATGGAAGCAACGTTTGGTAAAACCCCCATACCAGTACGTGGTGGTGGTAGTATACCTATTTGTGCATTGTTTGAAAAAGAATTAGGACTTAAAATTGTATTTATGGGCTTTGGATTAGATAGCGATAACTTACACAGCCCCAACGAAAAATTTAATATAGAAAATTTTTACAAAGGCATAGAAACTATACCGCATTTTCATAAATACTTTGCAGAAATGAGTTAGTTTTTTTATCGTATTTTTTTAAAATCTCCCAATGTTTTATTGGGAGATTTTTTTTGAAACTATTATAAAAAATTTAAACGGATTACTGAATTAGCCTCAAAATAAGCTCTTCATTCAATTCATTTTCAGCTAGGCAAACACTAGCCTCCTTATAAAACACTTCTCGTTCTTTTAGCTTTTGCTCAATAAAAAATTGCAACTCGGCAGTATTCATTTTTTTTAGTAAGGGGCGTTTATCTTGCTCCAATAATACTCGTTGTATAATAGTAGGTAGGCTAGTTTTAAGATAAATAGTTTTGCCCTTTGTATTCATCCAAGCTAAATTATTATTAAAGCAAGGTGTGCCGCCACCGCAGGCCACAATTGTGGGTTGTGTTAAATTTAAACCTTGTAATACTTCTGTTTCTTTTGTTCTAAAAAAATCTTCTCCGTAGGTTTCAAAAATTTGGGCAACTGATAAACCAACAGCTTGTTCAATTTCTATATCTAAATCAATAAAATTAAGTTGTGCTTTGGCTGCCCATATTTTACCCCAATGTGTTTTACCACTGCCCATAAAGCCTATTAAGAATAACACCATTTAAAAAGAATGTTTTTTTGAAGAAAGAATCTCAGACTGAATAGAGAAAATAAATCCATATAAAATCTATAAGAAATTAATTTATTTAGCTTTCCGAATTAAAATTTTAGTACATAAATTAAAATACAAAGTGTCTTCATTTTTTTCAATAAATTTTACAGTACATGAATCATCTTTATAATTTACATAATCAATTTGATTTTTATTTTTATTTTTATATAGATACAATGGATAATAAGGAGGTCCTGCAAAACCAATGCACTGTTTTTCAACAATTTCATAACCCTGAATTCTCCACGTTGATTTAAACTCACATCTCGGACCGAATGACTCTCTCATAAAGTACAGAAAAAATTTCCAAACCATTATTGAAATAATCACAAATACCAAAGTTCCCCAAAATAAAATTTTAAGTTTTTTCATTTCGTAAAATTAAACGCAAAATGTTACTTCTTCTTATAATCTCCTCTTTTCCAAGCCTTAATAAACTCTGCCCAAGCTACAGGGTTAAAAATATTTTGTGGAGGTAATTGGCCCTGGTAGGATGCCTTAACGGCTTGTTGTCTAAAATAAGTACTAGCTGCTTCTCTACCATCAGCCGGTAAAGTGGCTACTAAAATTCGCCGAGTAGCAACACTATTATTTTTACGAGCCGTGGTTAAATTATCATCGGGTATTTGTGTATTTATAAAATCTCTTTCAAATTGTTCTCTACTTGGCCTCGATTTAATGATGGTTGCAGCTAAATAAACCGTATCATTTACCATTAGTTGTATTACACTTTGCTGATTGCCTACTAAATTTTGTGGTATAGAAATTGTTTTAGGTTTAAAACCTACACTTGTAAACTCTACCTGATCACCTTTTAAAACTACAATACTAAATACACCTCTGTTATTTGTCATGGTACCACGGTTTTGCCCTTTTACCATAATGCTAACGCCCTCTAATCCTTTAAGGCTATCGGCCGTCATTACTAATCCATACAACTGCACCACAGAATCTCTAAACGATTCAAACTGTGCTTTTGATTTTTGTGGCAATAAAAAAAATACGCAACTAATAATAACAATTTGTAAAACTATTTTCATACACTACTTACAACTTTATTTTAATGAAAGTGTTTTAATTCGAATGTTGAAAATTCCAATTTGTATGAGTACAAAAGCCTATCTATCTAGCAAAAACGGATAGAAACAACCCTACTGAAGTTCAATAGAATTTCTACTACTTGTACCAAAAAAAACAACATTCCTTAATTAGAAACAAAGTAAAGATACTAATGTTTAAATTTGCACATTATATGCTCATTTTAACAATAAATTGAGTGATTATTAACCAATTAAACTGTAAAGCCCCGTTTGGGGTTTGGGGTAACATGACGAACGAAGAAATTTTAAAAGCACTAAGCAATGTACAAGAACCAGACCTTGGGAAGGACCTTGTAACCCTTAACATGATTAAGGATATTAAAATTGATGGATTAAACGTATTTTTTACCATTGTGCTTACAACACCTGCCTGCCCAATGAAAGAGCAAATGAGTATGGCTAGTGAAAACGCTATTAAACTTTTGGTAAATAAGGATGCCGTAGTACATGTTAATTTTACTGCAAATACCACTAGCAATAGGGTTGATGCTAAAAGTGTTTTAAAAGGAGTAAAAAATATTATTGCGGTGGTTAGTGGAAAAGGTGGTGTGGGCAAAAGTACCGTTAGTGCCAATTTAGCTTTATCGCTTGAGGCTGGTGGTGCAAAAGTTGGGTTGATGGATGCCGATATTTATGGCCCAAGCCAACATATAATGTTTGGTATACGTGGAGAAAGACCCTTAATGAAAGATGATGGAACAGGCAAAGGATTAATTGTACCGATAGAAAAATTTGGCATTAAAGTAATGAGCATTGGTTTGTTAATAGATGAAAAACAAGCCGTAGTTTGGCGTGGCCCAATGGTGAGTAGTGCCATTAAACAATTTGTGAGTGATGTGGATTGGGGAGAGCTTGATTATTTAGTAATTGATATGCCTCCAGGCACTGGCGATATTCATTTAACCATTGTACAAACCGTGCCTGTAACCGGCGTAATAGTGGTTACCACACCACAATTAGTAGCATTGGCCGATGCTAAAAAAGGCGTAGCTATGTTTGGACAAGCCCAACTAAAAGTACCCGTAATTGGATTGGTTGAAAACATGAGTTATTTTACACCTGAAGAGTTGCCAACTAACAAATATTATATTTTTGGAAAAGATGGCGGCAAAAATTTAGCCGATGAATTTGATATCCCTTTTTTAGGACAAATACCTATTGTACAAAGCATACGTGAAGGTGGCGATTTGGGTATACCTGTTACCGTTAGTGATGATGTAATTAGTAAAAAAGCATTTAACGATTTTGCTGGCAATGCCGTTAGAGAAATTGCAAAACGTAATGCAAATTTTGCGGCTACAGAAGTGCAGCAAATTGTAGAGTAATTTTTTGGTTAGCATATTTACTACTATTAAGCAGTGTTGTGTCACCTGCCTACCGTCAGGCAGGCTCACTTGTACTTGTATATCTTTATTCAACGCATTAAAATCATATCACATTTTTGAATAGCAGTTTATCTTCAAATACTACGGTAGTTTAAAAAACTACCATAGTCTGTTAAAGTTTCCCTATGTGTCTTTGCGTCTCTGAGGTAAAAACCTATCTTTAAGTAATGAAAAATATTTTACCAATTACACTATTCATCTTCCTTTTATCTTGCTTATCAAGCAAAAAAAATACATCTATGAGTAATGAGGCTGTAAAGTCCCCTTCAGGAGATTTAGGGTTTTTTGATAAACAAGGCCACAGAGGCTGCCGTGGATTAATGCCCGAAAACACTATTCCTGCAATGATTAATACCTTAGGAATGCCTATTACAACATTGGAAATGGATGTTGTAATTACAAAAGATAAAAAAGTGATTTTAAGTCATGAACCCTTTTTTAATCATGAAATAACTACAAAAGCCGATGGTAGTTTTGTGAGTGAAAAAGAGGAAAAGAATTTGAACATTTTTAAAATGTCTTATGCTGAAACACAAAAGTTTGATGTTGGTTTAAAACCACACCCCCGTTTTCCGCAACAACAAAAAATAGCTGTAACTAAACCCTTATTATCCGAGGTATTTCAAGCAATAAAAGAGGCCATGATGACTAGGAGAAGGCCAATGCCTTTATATAATATTGAAACAAAAACAATGCCTGCAACTGACAATATTTATCATCCTGCACCTGCAGAATTTATTGAATTGTTAATGAAGGTTATTAAAGATTACGGAATGGAAGAATTTGTAGTTATTCAAAGTTTTGATTTTAGAACCTTGCAATATTTAAATAAAAATTATCCTACTATAAAAACGGCTATGCTTGTAGAAGGATCAAATAAAAATAGTTTTAGAAAGCAATTAAAAGATATTGGCTTTACACCCACAATTTACAGCCCGGAGCATATATTGGTTACACAAAATTTAATAGAGGAGTGCCATCAACAAAATATAAAAATTATCCCGTGGACGGTTAATGATAAAAAAGAAATAGACCGTTTAAAAGCATTGGGTGTTGATGGAATAATTACAGATTACCCTAATTTATTTAATGAGTAAATGTTGAACGCAGACCTGTCGGCAGACAGGTCAGCGTTCCGTTATCCCCAACCATGCATTTGCATTCTTATAAAATAATTTTTCTTTTATATTTTCACCAAAATCCATCTCCTCAATTAATTTGCCTGGGTGATGCTCTCCCAGCGGAAAAGGATAATCACTACCTAAGCAAATTTTATCTTGCCCCATAACGTCAATAATAAAGTTCAATGCTCTTTTATCATGCACTAAACTATCTATCCAAAATTTACCAATATAAGCTGAGGGGTTTATGGCATTATCTATTGCAACTAAGTCTGGCCGTACGTTGTACCCATGCTCAATTCTACCAATAGTTAACGGAAAACTACCCCCGCCATGTGCAAAGGCTACTCTAAGTTTTGGAAAAGTATCTAAAACACCCCCAAAAATCATACTACAAATTGCTCGGCTAGTTTCTGCAGGCATACCAACCAACCATGGAAGCCAATATTTTTGCATCTTCTCCTCCCCCATCATTTCCCAAGGATGTATAAATAATGCACAGCCTAATTCTTCGGCTCTTTTATAAAAGGGAAAGTACTTTTTATCGCTTAAATTTTCTCCATTAATATTGCTACCAATTTGTAATCCGGGCATTTTTAACTGCGTAATACAACGTTCCATTTCTGCAATGGCAAAATCAATATCTTGTAAGGGTACAGTTCCTATCCCAATAAATCTGTTTGTATTTTTAACAACTTTGTTGGCGATATCATCATTAAAAAATCGGCTAGTTTCTAAGCCATCTTTTGGCTTTGCCCAATAATTAAATAAAACGGGTATGGTAGATAAAACTTGTACAGTTACCTCCGTTTCATCCATTTCTTTTAACCGAACAACTGTATCAAAACAATTATCGTCAACTTCTCTAAACAATTTATCGCCTTTCATCATACAGGCTTTACAATTGCGATGCTCTAAATGTATAAATTCACCATAGCCAAATTTTTGTACCCAATTTGGCATTTTATCGGGCATTATGTGTGTGTGGATGTCAATTTTCATCTAACCCTTTTTAATTGGTGGAGCCATTACGCTACCACACTTTGTACAAGTTCTTTTATGTTCATCTTTATAAAAGCCTTCCATTACTGGAGGTAACTGAGCAACTATATCAGTAATTACTTTATATTCTTCATACAATTTATTGCCGCAGTTTTCGCAATACCACAAAAAGCCATCTTCCTCATTTTCTCTAACTTTTTCAATGACTAAACCAACAGTACCTATTCCACGTTGTGGGCTATGTGGCGTTTTAGGAGGAAGCAAAAACATATCGCCTTCATGAATAGCAATATCTTTATGTACACCTTCATCTATAATTTTTAATACAATATTTCCCTCTACTTGGTAATATAATTCTTCGCTTTCATTATAGTGATAATCCTTTCGGCTATTGGGGCCACCAACAATCATTACAATAAAATTTTGGGCATGTTTGTATAAACAAAAATTACCCACGGGAGGTTTTAATAAATCTCTATTTTCATCAATCCATTTTTTTAAATTGAAAGGCGATAATACTGGCATAACAAATTAATTTAGAGTTGTAAGTTAAATACTTTTTTGTACCAAGCCTTATAATTATTGCCGTAACTTTATCCAATGAATCTTGCTATTCCATATCATTTAGAAAATTATATTGGCGGAAACTTTATTGCCCCATTAAGTGGGGAGTTTTTTGATGGTATAAACCCGGCAACTGCCGAAGTATTTTGCCAAATACCAAATAGTAATGCTAAAGATATTGATGTGGCAGTAAATGCTGCAAAAAATGCTTTTGAAAGCTGGAGTAACACATCTGCAGAACAACGTTTTTCAATTTTAAATAAAATAGCCGATTTAATTGATGAAAATTTTGAAACCTTAGCATTAGCAGAAACAAACGATAATGGTAAACCACTTTGGCTAAGCAAACAAGTTGATATTAAAAGAGCATCGGATAACTTTCGTTTTTTTGCAACCTCTATTATGCATTTTGCAAGCGAAAGCCATTTTACGCCCGATAAAAATGCTATTAATTATACCTTACGCCAGCCTATTGGTATTGTTGGCTGCATAAGCCCATGGAATTTACCTTTATATTTATTTACGTGGAAAATAGCCCCAGCTTTAGCCGCAGGCAATTGTGTAATTGCAAAACCTAGTGAGGTTACACCAGTTACTTCTTTTTTATTAGGAAAAATTTGCAAACAAGCTGGCTTGCCAGATGGTGTACTAAATATTATGCATGGCGATGGAATTAATTGTGGAGAAGCCATTGTTCGTCATCCAGCTATTAAAGCAATATCTTTTACCGGAAGTACAAAAGCTGGGGAACGTATAGCAAGTATTGCAGCACCAATGTTTAAAAAATTATCGTTAGAGTTAGGGGGGAAAAACCCTACCCTAATTTTTGCTGATTGCGATTTAAAAAAAGTATTACATGAAATTATTAGATCTGCATTTGGTAACCAAGGGCAAATATGTTTATGCGGTAGTAGAATTTTAATTGAAAAACCTATTTACGAAGAATTTAAAAAGCACTTTGTTGCTATTACAAAAAACTTAACTGTTGGCGATCCATTAATGGACACATCAAAACAAGGAGCCATTGTAAGTAAACAACATTTTGAAAAAATAATAAACTGTATTGAACTTGCAAAGCAAGAGGGTGGAACTATTTTATGCGGAGGCCATGCGGTAAAACCCGAAGGAAGATGCGCTAACGGATATTTTATACAGCCCACCATTATAGAAGGATTAAGTCAACAATGCAAAACCAATCAAGAAGAAATTTTTGGCCCGGTGGTAACTATACAGCCTTTTGATACCATGGATGAAGCGATTGAAATGGCAAACGCTACAAATTATGGTTTAGCGGCAAGTGTGTGGACACAAGATATTAGCAAAGCAAACCAAATAGCAATAAAAGTACAAACTGGTATAGTTTGGGTAAATTGTTGGCTACTTAGAGATTTACGAACACCCTTTGGAGGTGTAAAAAATAGCGGTGTAGGCAGAGAAGGAGGATGGGATGCATTGAAATTTTTTACCGAGCAGAAAAATGTATGTGTACAGTATTAGAATTTTAAATAAAACTATGAGCAACGAAATTATAAAAACAGAAACAGCTGCAAAACCTTTAGGTGCTTACCCACATGCCCGTAAAGTTGGCAACTTACTTTTTTTATCGGGTATTGGAAGCCGCAGTGCCACCGACAATTCAATACCCGGATTAGAAGTAGATGCTAATGGTACTATTTTAAAATATGATATTGCAGCAGAAACACATCAATGTTTTGCAAATGTAAAAGCTGTATTAGAAGCTAGTGGTAGCAGTTGGAGTAAAATTGTAGATGTAACTGTTTTTTTAACCAACATGAAAAAAGATTTTAGTACGTATAATAAAATTTATGCCGAATATTTTACAGCTGTACAAGCTTGCAGAACAACCGTAGAAGTAAAAAGTTTACCTACCCCAATTTGTATCGAGTTAAAAGTAATAGCCACAATAGATTAGTATGACTTTTGAAAATAATTTAGCCTTTGCTAACCAATTAGATGAACAAGATTCTTTAAACCATTTTAGAGAGCAATTTTATATACCCGTAATTAATGGAAATGAGTGTATTTATTTTACCGGAAATTCCTTAGGGCTACAACCAAAAACTACACAAGATTATGTGGTTAATGAATTAGAGGATTGGGCAAATTTTGGTGTAGAAGGACATTTTCATGCAACCAATCCTTGGTTTAGCTACCACGAAATGTTTCCGCAACAAATTGCAAAAATTGTGGGGGCTTTACCCGAAGAAGTTGTAGTAATGAACCAGCTTACCGTGAATTTACATTTGTTGATGACAACATTTTATCGCCCAACAAAAGAACGATTTAAAATTATTTGCGAAGCCAAAGCTTTTCCTAGCGATCAATACGCTTTTGAGTCGCAAGTAAAATTACATGGGTTTAACCCAGATGAGGCAATAATAGAAGTAGCTCCGAGAGAAGGTGAATATTCCATACGAACAGAAGATATTATTGCAACTATTGAAAAACATAGTAGTTCAATTGCATTGGTTTTATTTAGTGGTGTAAATTATTATACCGGTCAGGTTTTTGATATGCCCACTATAACAAAAGCAGCACATAACGTTGGCGCATATTGTGGTTTTGATTTGGCACATGCTGCCGGAAATATTGAATTGCATTTACATGATTGGGATGTTGATTTTGCATGTTGGTGCAGCTACAAATATTTAAATAGTGGGCCAGGTGGTGTAGCAGGTGCATACATTCATCAAAAACATTTTACCAATAAAAGTTTACAGCGTTTAGCAGGTTGGTGGGGGCAAAATAAAACGAACCGTTTTAAAATGGAAAAAGGGTTTGACCCTATTGAAACCGCAGAGGGTTGGCAATTAAGCAATGCTCCCATTTTAAGTATGGCTGCACACAAAGCATCGTTAGATATTTTTGAAGATGCTGGTATAGAAAATTTAGTTGCTAAAGGAAAGCAATTAAGCGATTATTTATTTTTTATTATTGAGGAACTGAATTCTACCTTATCTAAAAAAGCAATTGAAATAATTACGCCAAAAAACGAAAAGGGTTGCCAAGTAAGTATGCTTATGTTACAAAAAGGAAAAGAAGTGTTTGAAACGTTAAAACAAAATGGTGTATTAGCAGATTGGAGAGAGCCTAATGTTATTAGAATAGCACCAGTGCCATTATATAATACATTTAAAGAAATTTATCATTTTGGAGAAATTGTTAAAAGAATACTTTCCTAATTTTTAAAAATAAAAACCCTTTTTGGGTTGGGCTATGAAAAAAGAAATAACAATAATTGGTGCTGGGCTTGTAGGTTCCCTTCTTTCTATTTATTTAAAAAAGAGAGGCTACGATGTGACTATTTACGAACGCCGGGGCGATATGCGTAAAGCAACGGTGGCTGCTGGTAGAAGCATAAATTTAGCTTTAAGCGATAGAGGAATAAAAGCCTTAGAAGAAGTAGGAATTATGGAAGAAGTAAAAAAAATTGCTATCCCAATGCATGGAAGATATATACATAATGCAGATGGCTCAAATGCTTATCAAGCTTATGGAGCAGAGGGGCAATTTATAAACTCCGTTAGTAGAGGCGATTTAAATAGAAAATTAATTGACTTAGCCGAAGCAAATGGTGTACAAATTAATTTTAATGAAAAATGTGAACATATTGATTTTAAGAAAAATGAAATTCATTTTATAAATGAGGTTTCTC
Organism: Bacteroidota bacterium; assembly: GCA_031377245.1. Classification (GTDB taxonomy): domain Bacteria; phylum Bacteroidota; class Bacteroidia; order Chitinophagales; family Chitinophagaceae; genus Ferruginibacter. The sequence goes on along the minus strand of JANMEU010000021.1, from coordinate 22,261 downwards.
AACACCTCACCACTCACCAATCACCACTCACTTTTGGAAGCGATGGCTCCTACTCGGCTGCAAGGCTTACCCACCAATTACAGCATAACCGCTTTCAATATCAACAACATTATATTGATTTTGGCTATAAAGAATTAACTATACCAGCTGGTGCTAATGGCGAATATTTATTAGATAAAAATGCTCTACATATTTGGCCAAGGGGAAACTATATGATGATAGCCTTACCTAATATGGACGGAAGTTTTACTTGCACCTTATTTTTTCCTTTTGAGGGTGAGCCAAGTTTTAATACATTAACAACAAAAGAAAAAGTAAAACTATTTTTTGAAAAAACATTTACCAATGTTGCTAGTTTAATGCCAACCTTAGAAGAAGATTTTTTTACAAACCCAACTTCTTCCTTAGTAACCGTAAAATGTTTTCCTTGGATAAGAGATGATAAGTTTGCCTTAATTGGTGATGCAGCACATGCTATTGTGCCCTTTTTTGGACAAGGAATGAATTGTGGTTTTGAAGATTGTTTAGTATTAAATAGTTTGATAGATAAACATATAGAAGACCTACCTAACGGACAGGTAAATTGGAAATTAATTTTAGATGAATACCAAGCCTTACGAAAACCAGATGGAGATGCCATTGCAGAATTAGCCTTAAATAATTTTGTAGAAATGAGGGATAAGGTTGGCGACCCCATATTTTTATTACAGAAAAAAATAGAAGCTGCATTTAGTAAAAAATATCCTGAAATGTGGACACCTGCTTACAGCCAAGTAACCTTTAGTCCGCAAATAAGATATAGCGATGCATTAAAAAATAGTATTAAGCAACAAGCAATAATGGATGAGGTGATGAAGATAAAAGATATTGAAACAAACTGGCAAGAGGAAGTGACCGAAGAAAAAATATTATCGCTTTTAAAATTTAATAATACTAGTAACGCATAAAAGAACAGTATAAGTAATAAAAATTAAACATGTACAAATTACCGCACTTTACAATTGATGATAGAAATACATTAATTGCATTTGCAAATGAAATTCCATTTGCATTAATAACTGGTACTGGCAGTAATTTTCCTGTAGCTACTCAAATACCTTTAGAAATAGTTGAAGAAAATAACACCTTATATTTAAGTGGTCATTTAATGCGTAAGACAGACCACCATTTAGCATTTGAAAAAAACGAAAATGTGTTGGTTGTTTTTAATAGTCCGCATGCATATATAGATGCTAACTGGTACGCCGAGCCGGCACAAGGCAGTACTATAAATTATATTTCGATACATGCAAAAGGGCAAATAAAATTTACAGATGAAGCTGGAACTTATGAAGCCGTTAAAAAAATAACTGAAAAACATATAGATTCAAATAGTGCAGCTGGGTTCAAAAACATAAGTGATGAATATATAAACACTATGGTAAAAGCCATTGTTGGTTTTAGTATTAAAGTAGAAGATTTACAAGGTGTTTTTAAACTAAGTCAAAACAAATCTGTAGCCGAACAAAAAAATATTATTGCACAATTACGATTAAGAAATTTAACTGGAGATAATTATATTGCAGCAAAAATGGAAGCATTGTTAAAATAAGCATATGAATCGAAAAACATTAGTTGAACAAATACAACAAAAAAAAACGTACTTATGTGTTGGGTTAGATACAGATGAAACTAAACTCCCCAAACACTTACAAGGCAAGCCCAATGTTGTTTTCGAATTTAATAAAGCAATAATAGATGCTACAAAAGACTATTGTATAAGCTATAAAATTAATACTGCTTTTTACGAAGCTATGGGCATTAAAGGTTGGGAAGCTATGATGCAAACGGTGGACTATATCCCAGCTACACATTTTAAAATTGCCGATGCAAAACGTGGAGATATTGGAAACACAAGTAGCCAGTATGCCAAAGCTTTTTTTGAAAATATGAATTTTGATGCTATAACTGTAGCACCCTATATGGGTGAAGATAGTATTCGGCCATTTTTAGAATATGAAAACAAATGGACCATTGTACTTGGCCTAACCAGTAATAAAGGTGCAAATGATTTTGAGTTATTGAAAATTCAAAATGGTAATGAACAACATTTACGAAGTGAATTTCTTTACGAAAAAGTTTTAGATACGGTTAGTAAATGGGGCAACGAAAATAATTTAATGTTTGTTACCGGTGCTACACAAGCAACAGAATTAGAAAATATACGAGGCATTATTCCTAATCATTTTTTATTGGTACCGGGTGTTGGTTTTCAAGGAGGAAGTTTAGAAGAAGTGAGTAAATACGGTATGAATAAAGATTGTGGGCTGTTAGTAAATGCAAGTCGTGCTATAATTTATGCTAGTGAAGGCGAAGATTTTGCTGAGGAGGCTAAAGCAATTGCTATTCAATATCAAACAGAAATGGCTACTTATTTAGCAAAACATTAATTTCTTTAAATTAGAAAAAATGAAAAAAATTATTACCCTTATTCTAATACTATTGAGTGTTGTTTTATTAAATGCACAAGCTCCTGAAACAGCAGATAATATTTTAAAGCAGGCTTTTGTTAAAGCTAAGGCTGAAAATAAAAAAGTATTTGTAAAGTTCAGTGCTAGTTGCTGTGTTTGGTGTAAGAAAATGGATAAATCTATTGAAGACAGTATTTGTAAAAAACAGTTCGAAGATAATTTTATTTTTGTCTCACTTATAATTGATGAAAAAACTGATAAAAAACATTTAGAAAACAAAGGAGCTGACTCCATAATTATAAAATATATTGGAGAAAGAAATATGGGTATCCCTTATTGGTTTATTCTTAATGGAAACGGGGAATTATTAGAAAATAGCTTTTACACTAATGAGAATAGTAAAAATGCTAATAAAAAAAGTATGATAGGTTGCCCTGCGAAAGAATTAGAGGTAAACGCATTTATAGAAATTTTAAAAAGAACAACAGCTATTGATGCAATAAATTTAGAAAAAATTAGAGTTAGATTTAGAAAAAATGAATACATCCCTAAAAAGATATAGACACAATAATTCTAGTTTATTATTAATTTGGACAAGGACAATTGCTATTCAATATCAAACAGAAATGGCTACTTATTTAGCAAAACATTAAGGTATTTAGCTGTACATTTAGAAAAAAAGATGAAAAAAATTTTTACAAGTATCGTTTTACTAATAAGTGGGGTTCTATTACATGCACAAGCCCCTGAAACTACAAATACAATTTTGCAAAAAGCTTATACTAAGGCTAAAGTAGAAAATAAAAATGTGTTTGTTATTTTTCATGCTAGTTGGTGTGGTTGGTGCAAACGCTTGGATGCTTCATTAAATGATATAACCACAAAAAAATATTTTGATCAAAATTTTGTAATAACACATTTAGTTGTTCAAGAAAGTAAAGAGAAGAAAAATTTAGAGAACCCGAGTGCAGATATTTTCTTAGAAAAATATAAAGGAACTAAAGAGGGTCTACCTTTTTTTGTTATTTTAGATAATACAGGGAATTTAATAGGCGATAGTTTTTTTAATGGCTCAAATATGGGATGCCCTGCAAGTGAAAAGGAAGTGGCTGCTTTTATTGCTTTACTGACTAAAACATCAAAAATTGACGAGAAAGGTTTGAGTGTTATTAGTGAAAGATTTAGAAAGAATGAATCTCATTAATTTTTTCAGCTACTCTTTCTGCCCATTTTTTATACTCTTTGCCACTTGGGTGTAATTTATCTACTGCTAAAAACTCTTCCTTACTTCCATCTAATCGTTGTGCTGTTGTGATATCAATAAAATGAGTATTAAATTTTTGTGCAGCCATTTTACAAACTAAATTATAGGCATCAATTTCTGTAGCTATTTTTTCTCTATCTCTACCTTCGGCAAATGGGGTAACACCCCAATCGGGTATGCTTAAAACAACTACATGTGTTGATATATTCTTTGCAAATTCTATGGCTCTTTGTAGTAAATGCTCAAATTCAATTTCAAAATTATTAATTGTTCGTTCTCTATATTGATTATTCACACCAATAAGTAACGAAACAATATCAAATGTGGTGGTAATGTTAGCAGTGTTTATTGCAGCATCTAATTCATCGGTTGTCCAACCTGTGGTTGCAATAATTTGTGGAGTTGATAATTTGCCATTTAATAAAGCAACTGTTTGATGTGGAAAATTTTCTTCCAACAAAACTTGTTCTCCAATCGTATAACTGTCTCCTAAAGCTAAATAGGTTTTCATCGTATAAATTTACGAATGAAAACCTATTTGTTGTTTATTCTTCTTGGCTATATTTATTTATGCCTCCTCATCTTGGTCGTCCTCATCATTTTTCTTTTTACCTTTCTTCTTATCTTCTTTCATTTCTTCGGCAGTGGGTTGCCCTAGTACAATATTTCCAAAGCTAGATTTTATTTTTACTTTACAAGCCCCACTCCCAGTTTGCCCCTCATATTCTTTGTTGGTATCGTTGCCATATTCAGGGCTTTCGTCGGTTCGGGTAAACTTATTACCCGTTCTATTTTTAAACGATCCAAAACTTGTAAGAACATCATATGTAGCTGAAAAGCTAGCAGATGGAACAATGTATAATTTACTATACGATTCGTTGATGTTTACATTTGTGGCATCATTATCCATCATGATCTTGCTTTTATCGCAAAATTCAAATTTTATAGTGCTATTTCCTTTTAAATGGTTTACCTCTGCCTTGCTAAATTTAAAAAGAGCTGTGCCATTGCCAATACTTTCAATTTTTGCTGTTCCAAACTCTACTAAAATCTCTTCTACATTACTTAATTTACCGGCAGTTAATGATCCAAATTTACTCGTAATATCAGCTAAGCCTTCAAAATCAGCAATGGTTATAGCTCCAAATTCATTTTTTAAATCAAGTGCATTATTGCTAGGCATAAAAACGGTATAGTTTATTTCCATAGTCTGGCTACCATTATTATCTCCATCATTATCCATAAGGGTTTTAAAACTTACTATACTGCCGTTTTTTTTGTCGCCAACACTTAAGCTTTCTAAAAGATTACTGGCTCTACTTTCACTTTTTGCAGTAGTAATCATTTCTACGGTAACTTTTACTTCATCTTTATTCCACGTATTTAATTTTACAAAACCAAATCGGTTGCTAATTTTTACTTTATCAGAAGAAGAAAGGGTATATGTTTTTTCATACATTTTCTTTTTCTCAAATTCGTATTTCTTTTTTGGTTTGTCTTCGTCTTGTGCAATTGTAGTTAAGCTGCACACTAACAACAACAGGCTAATTGATAATGCTATTATTTTTTTCATTTTGCTTATTTTTTTTAATGTTATTAATTATAGATAATTGTCTGCCCAGTAACTCCGCTTGCAACTGTAAGTTTTGCATCATGGCTGTAATAATTACATCGGTATTACTAGTTTGCTTTAGCTGCGTTTTTAATACACCGTAGCTACTTTCGAGTGTACGTAAATCAGCAGTAAATTCTTGATATAAGTAAGGTTGTTTTTTTGTTAACTGTTTTAATTCAGCTTGTTTAGCACTTATTATTTTAAACATATCACTCGGCTCATTACTAGGTTGCTGCTTGCTAATCACTTTATCTCTACCATCTGGTACCACTGTGTTATTTGCTTGTAATGCATTCATTTCAGTTGATTTTATTGCACCTAATTCTTCGGCAGTAGTATCATTTTGTGGCACTATCGTTTCAATACTTTTGGGCTGCGTTGTAGGAATTGTTAGATTAACCACTTCTTTAGAGCTATTACCTTTATTAATAAATAAAAAATAGGCAGATGTTAGTAGTATAAAAAAAACAGCAGCAGCAGCACTCCATTTATAAATATCTTTTATAGAAAAAACTTTAGCTTGTTTTTTTATAGGTAGATTTTTTTCAATGCCCTCCCAAATATTTTTTGAGGGCATTTCATCATCAAACTCTTGCCTGTTTTTTGCTACAAACTTTTCAAAGTAATTAGTGCTCATAAATAGGTTTTAATTATTTTTTAAAAGATGTAATAGTTTTTGTTTAGCTCTACTGTATTGCGATCGTACGGTGTTATGCGTTATGTTTAAAATCCCTGCTATTTCTTCATGATCGTACCCTTCTAATAAATACAAACTCAATACTGTTCTGTACCCATCTGGTAACTCTTTTAACTTATGTTTTATCCCCTCTACTGTAAACCAAATTTCGTCTTCATTTATTTCTTTTTCCTCTATTGCATCATGTACATTTTCGTTTAGCTCTGCAAATGTTAACCGCTGCTTTTTTAAAAAGCTAATACTTTTAAAAATTACAATTTGTTTTAACCATGCCCCAAAAGTCGACTTGTGCTCAAACGTTCGTAATTGAGTAAAAGCATCGGTAAACGATTCTTGCAAAACATCTTCAGCATCTGGCACTTTTCCCACTATACGCAAAGCGGTGTTATACATTGCTTTTGCATATTTTTCGTACAATACTTTATAGGCACTAGTATTACCTTCAATACACAGTTGCACTAATTCCTCAGCAGATGTTATGTTGGTTATTAAAGACAGATAGTTTTGTTTATTGATTAAGTACACCAGTTAAAAATTACACTCTTTAAATGTTGTACACTATAAAGTAACCACAATTAATTAAATGTTGCATATTACTTTAAACTATTTTTTAGGCATAAAAAAATCGAATGATTATCCATTCGATTTTTTAAGCTATATAATTTCTAACTTAATACTTCATAGCCAATTTTAGCCTACCCCATAACTCATTATCAAAGCTGCTTGGCCCAAGGGTTGATGTACCACTTGCATTATCTCCAAGCCTTACCACCACTACATCTAAACTAGGCACTACATATATTTTTTTATCATCTTTACCCAATGCCATTAACATATCGGCTGGGGCATTGGGAGCTAAACTTATAGGAAAAACTACTTGGCTACCTGGTGCCATTGCACTTGCTTTACCATTTAGCCACCACAAATAACCATAGCTTAAATTATAATTTTGTGATGTATTGGTCATTGCATTAAAATATGCTTGGTCGGTTAATAACGGTGTACCATTCCACTCTCCTTTGCGTAAGGCAAGGCTACCAAAACGGGCAGCTTCCCTTGTTGTGCACCACATTACATTATTCAACCAAAAAGAATTAGGCATCCCTATTTTATCAAACAATTTTTCTTTGCAATAGGCACTCCAAGTTTTTCCACTAGCTGCAGCCACTACATCATGTATTAATCTGTAAGGAGCATTATAATATGCCCATCTTGTACCAGCATCAGCCTTATAAATTAAACAACTTGGGGTCACGCAATTATCATCAGGCACATTGTCATCAAGTCCGGTTGTCATGGCTAATTGATGTTTTACCGTAATTAAATTTTCTTTTACTAACGGCAAATTGGTCCACCCATTACCAAGGTATTGCGATGTTTTATTATTAATATTAATAGTACCTTCTTGCTGTGCAATTCCTGCCACAAAAGCCACCACACTTTTTCCTGCGCTAGCAATATAGTATTTTGAAGTTTTATCCCAACCGTTCCAATATTGTTCTTTAACTATTTTTCCTTTGTGCAATACAATTAAACCATAGGTGCTTTTTGTACCGGCATAATCAAAGGCTTCTGTAAGTTTTGCATCATCCCAACCTAAAGAGGTGCTTGATTTTGTTTCCCAAGTATCGCCTGTTAAGGGCGGATAATAATATTCGTTTGTTGGTAATGGAGTAATGGGGGTCGAATCGTCTTTTTTACAGCTAAAAAAAGATAAGGTTGTTATAAGCAGTAATACGTATTTCATAAAATTATTTTTAGATAGACTTTGCACATAGATTAACGTTTAATCTGCCAAATTATTTCTTTCTAATTGTTTAATCATTCTCCTACAAATGAGCAAAGGTATTAAACCAATTATACCAAAGGCGCAATCAATAATAATATGGAATAATGGAATTTGGCGAATTGGGCCACAAATAAACGCTAACGGAATTACAGCAAGGCAACTTAATATTGCCCAATCTATAACCCATTTATTTTTTACCGGGTCTTTTAAAACCCCTGTAAAAGCTAGTGCAATTACAATATGTGCAAACGCTAACCAATCGTAACCATAAGCTAGCATAGGATATTGGGCATTTGTAGCTTTTAAAGCGGTGTATACATTTTGCAACCAGTCTTTTGCAAAATTGGGTATTAAACTAGGGTGATTTAGCAACCATTTTAGTTCAGTTTCTACCGGAAAAGCAGTAATGCCGCTTAGTATTAATGCTATAATAAAAAAGATGATAAGCAAACGAATTTTTGAAAGTAAAGTCATTTAAGGTTTTTTGGGTTTCCCATGTTTAAAACTACCAATAGGTGATGAATACCAAGGCACAATATCTACTGCAAATAAGCCTGCAGCAATTGCTGGGTCAGTTTTTACATAATTTTCAGCCTCTTCTTTGGTTTTACAATCAAAAATAAAAATACCTCTCCAAGCCAACTCATTTTTGTCAAATGGTCCTGCAACTTTCAAAATACCATCGTAATACAATCTATTAATATTATCCATATGCCCTTTAAAAAGAAGTTGTTTTTGAGCTGAATCAAAGTCGTGTTTTGGTCCAGTTTTAATCATAACAAAAAAGTATTGTTCAATTTTATCCTCTAACCTTTCTTTTTTCTTTAACAGCTTTTTAGATTGGCCATTAACCGTTAATAAAATAGTAGTAGCTATTAATAATAAAACGCTCTTTTTCATATTGCTTATTTTATTAAAGCTATTAAAAACTTTGGTAATTAGGCTTAAGATTTTGTAATTATCTTTGCACTATAGAACATAGATAAAATAGGTTTGTCTGATTTACACAGATTTTTATTAATGTTCTACTATACATTAAGATAGAAGCTCAACCTGCATGACGATAGGCAAGTAAAAATATATTGTACAAGAGTGCTACACCAATGAAGTTGAAAAATGAATTGATGTTTGGCTCATAAAAAGAAAAAACGATGGCTGCAAAAACAGATTTATTTCAAAGTCCGGATTATTTTAATGTAGATGATTTATTAACCGAAGAACATAAGTTAATAAGAGAAACCGTACGCAATTATGTTAAAAAAGAAATTAGCCCAATAATAGAAGACTATGCACAACGGGCAGAGTTTCCTCAACAAATTGTACACCAAATGGGAGAGTTGGGTGTTTTTGGTCCTACATTACCAACACAATACGGTTGTGGAGGGTTAGATTATATTAGCTACGGATTAATGATGCAAGAGCTTGAACGAGGCGATAGTGGAGTACGTAGCACTGCAAGTGTGCAAGGCAGTTTAGTAATGTTTCCTATTTATCAATATGGTAATGAGGAACAACGAAATAAATATTTACCAAAATTAGCTAGTGGCGAATGGCTAGGTTGTTTTGGATTAACAGAACCCAACCATGGTAGCGATCCCTCATCAATGCTTACCAATATTAAAGATAACGGCGACGAGTATGTTATTTTAAATGGAGCAAAAATGTGGATTAGTAATGCCCCTTTTGCACAAGTTGCAGTAGTGTGGGCCCATAATGAAAACAATGAAATACAAGGCATAATTGTAGAACGTGGTATGGAAGGTTTTAGTACCCCAACTACACATGGTAAATGGAGTTTACGTGCTAGTGCTACAGGCGAATTAGTTTTTGATAATGTAAAAGTACCAAAGGCAAATATTTTACCTAACGTAAAAGGATTAAAAGGACCACTAGGTTGTTTAACAAAAGCTAGATTTGGCATTGCTTGGGGTGCTATTGGTGCAGCAATGGATTGCTATCAAACAGCATTAGAATATAGTAAAGAAAGAGTTCAGTTTGGAAAACCTATTGGTGGCTTTCAACTACAACAAAAAAAATTGGCCGAAATGGTTACCGAAATTACCAAAGCACAATTATTAAATTGGCGTTTAGGTGTGTTGATGAATGAAGGAAAAGTAACCCCGGCACAAGTAAGTATGGCAAAGCGTAATGCTTGTGAAGTAGCTACTAATATTTGTAGAGATGCTAGGCAAATGCTTGGCGGAATGGGCATTACCGGCGAATACAGTGTAATGCGACATATGATGAATTTAGAAAGTGTTATTACTTATGAGGGTACACATGATATTCATTTATTGATAACTGGTATGGATGTAACAGGGATGAATGCGTTTAAATAAAAAGCCCCCGCCCCCTAAAGGGGAACTTAGATACTATCATCATAATCAAAAATAAATTTTTATAAATAATGAGCAACGCTACAAATTCAAATTCAGTTTCCCCTTTAGGGGGCGGAGGGGGCAATATATCCGTAATTGGTGCAGGGCAAATGGGCAACGGAATAGCTCACGTATTTGCACAAGCAGGTTTTAGTGTAATCTTAATTGATGTAAATGCAACTCAATTAGAAAAAGCAATTGCAACTATTGGTAAAAATTTTGATAGACAAATTACAAAAGGAACAATTACTGAAGATGCTAAAATTGCTGCTTTAAATAATATTACAACCAATACCGATATTGCTGTTGGAGTAGCCAATGCCCAATTAGTAGTAGAAGCTGCTACTGAAAATATTGACTTAAAACTTAAAATATTTAAAGCTATAGATGAGGCTGCTCCACAAGGTTGTATTTTAGCCAGTAACACATCATCTATATCCATTACAAAAATTGCAGCTGCTACAAACCGTCCACAAAGTGTAATTGGTATGCACTTTATGAATCCGGTGCCTGTAATGAAGTTGGTAGAAATTATTAATGGATATGCTACCAACAAAGAGGTAACCAATACAATTGTTGAGCTTAGTAAAACCCTAGGTAAAGTGCCTTGTGTGGTAAATGATTACCCGGGTTTTGTGGCTAACCGCATTTTAATGCCTATGATTAACGAGGCTATTACTACCTTGTTTGAAGGTGTTGCTGGTGTTGCCGAAATTGATACTGTTATGAAACTTGGAATGGCTCATCCCATGGGGCCATTACAACTAGCCGATTTTATTGGCCTAGATACTTGCCTTAGTATTTTAAACGTATTACATGATGGTTTTGGTAATCCTAAATATGCCCCTTGTCCGCTTTTAGTAAATATGGTAATGGCTGGTAAATTGGGGGTTAAAACTGGCGAAGGTTTTTATACCTACACAGCCGGCAGTAAAGATTTGGTGGTAAGTGAATCATTTAAATAAACAAATATTAAAATTATCGAGTATTAAATAAATTTAAGCTCCTTCTATTAACCCAACAGCATTACCCCATAAATCGTTTACAACAGCCACTTTAACACCGCCACCAACATCGTTAACATCTGTACTTATTGTAGCTCCTAGTTCTAGTAACTTTTTTACACAGTTTTCAATTTCGGTTACACTCCAATAGGCAACGGAATGATTACCGGCTGAAATGCCCGTCAAATCTGGGTCTAAACCCAATTCGCAACCATTAATATCAAAACCTACATAAAAAGGCTCGTCAAAATAAGGCTTTATACCAGTTAGGTTTGTGTACCATTCTTTTGCTTGTTGCAAATTGGTTACATGGTATATAACTGTTCGTAATTTGTTAAACATAGTTGCCACAGATTTACACGGATTAAATTGATTGATTTTCTTCGCAAAGTAATCAAAAAACTGAAGACAAAAAAAGAGAGTGATTAATTTCACTCTCTTTTAATTATTCATTTTTAACCTGCCTGACGGCAGGCAGGTTCTTAATTTATCTTACTACTCCCATCTTTGCTTCTATACTAAGTGTTGCATGTGGCACAGCACGTAAACGAGCCTTATCAATTAAACGGCCTGTTACACGGCATACACCGTAGGTTTTATTTTGAATACGCATTAAGGCCTTATCCAAATGATCAATAAAGGTAATTTGGCGACTAGCCATTTGACTTAGTTGCTCTCTTTCCATACTCATACTTCCATCTTCCATGGTCATATATCTAGCATCATCATTATCGCCACCCATTTCATCTTTACGAGTTATTAAACCTTGTAAATAGTTTAACTCTTTTTTTGCTGATTCTAACTTACGTTGAATTAATTCTTTAAACTCATTTAAATCGTTATCGCTGTAGCGTATAATTAGTGCTCCAGGATCTGCTTTTGGTTGATCCAAAACGGATTTGGTAAAATCTGGTTGATATTTACGAGAGGTTTTTGTATTAATTTTTGGCAACACCACTGGCTTTGCAGGTACAATTTTAATATCTTTTGCCTTTTCGGGCATTGATGGTTTTACTGGGGCAACGGCTTTTGGAGTTGCTTTTGGTGTTGCTTTTGCCCCAGCTTTAGCTACTGGCTTAGTTATTACTTTTTTTACTTCTATCTTTTTTATCATAGGTTGTTTACTTACTGGCTTTGCTTTAACTATTGATTTTTTTGCTGGTGCTTTTGCAACTGGTTTTACTACCTTTTTACCCTTGGAAGGTGCAACTTTAGCAGGTACTACTTTTTTAGCCACTGGTTTTACAGCAGCTTTTTTTGTAACGACTACTTTTTTAGCTGCTGGTTTTACTGTTTTTTTAGGAACAGCTTTTACCACCTTTTTTGGGGCTACCTTCACTACTTTTTTTGCTGGGGCTGCCTTTTTTACAGGCTTTACGGCCTTTTTCTTTGTTGCCATACTATCTATTTTTTCAGTACGTTCACTTTTAATATAGCTTCATTCACTTCAATGTCAACGCCTTCGGATAAAGTTTGTTTAAACTCAAGTGAATCAGCTAGAATTTCGCCGCAAATATATGCTTTATATTCATTTAATGACAATTCCATTATATCATTTACCTCTACTTCCACTACAATTCTATCTGCAATTTCAAAATTTTGATCTTTTCTTATATTTTGAATTTTATTAATAAACTCTCTTGCGTTTCCTTCTTTTTTTAAATTGTCTGAAATATTAATATCTAAAGCTACTGTTAATGAACCTTTTGAAGCTACCTCAAAGCCAGGTATTTCATCGGTAACCACTTCAACATCTTCTTTATTTATTTGTATACTTTCGTTATCGGTTGATTGTAACGTTATGTCTTCGCTATCTAACTGGTTAATTTGATCATTGGTGAACTTTGCAATTTCATCGGCTGCCCATTTCATTTTTGCCCCCAGTTTTTTACCTAGGGTTTTAAAATTTGCTTTTGCCTTTTTACGTATAAAGTCGTTATCGGCATTTAAAATTTCAATTTCCTTGATATTCGTTTCGGCTTTTATAATTTCCGCTGCGTCTTTTATGTTTATTATCATGCTTTCGTCCAATGCAGGTATCATTACTTTTTGCAATGGCTGGCGAACCTTAATATTTACTTTTTTACGTAACGATAAAATTAAGGAAGAGGCATCTTGTGCTAACTGCATCCTTTTTTCTAAATCAGCATTTATTAGCGTTTCATTTACCTTAGGGAATAATACATGGTGTACCGATTCGTTTGAATAACGACCACTTACTTCGTTTAAATTGGCAAATAACCAATCGGCAAAAAACGGTGCTATTGGTGCAATTAATAAACTTAGTGTTTCCAAACATTCGTAAAGGGTTTGATAGGCACAAATTTTATCTTGCTCATAATCTCCTTTCCAAAAACGTCGACGGCAAAGGCGTACATACCAATTGCTTAAATGCGTATCTAAAAATTCTTCAATAGCCCTACCTGCCTGTGTTGGCTCGTACTCATCCATATTTTGCTGTACGGTTTTTATTAAGGTATTTAGGCTAGATAAAATCCATTGATCAATTTCTGGTCTATCTTTTACAGGAATATACTTTTCTTTAAATGCAAAGCCATCAACATTTGCATACAATGCAAAAAATTGATAGGTATTGTAAAGTGTACCAAAAAATTTACGTTGTACTTCTTGTATTCCGCCAATGTCAAATTTTAAACTATCCCAAGGGCTGGCGTTGGTAATTAAATACCACCTGGTAGCATCGGCACCGTATTTAGTTATGGTATCAAACGGATCAACAATATTGCCTAACCGCTTGCTCATTTTAACACCGTTTTTATCTAAAACCAACCCATTGCTTACCACCGTTTTGTATGCCACACTATCAAATAACAACACCGCTAAAGCATGTAGGGTATAAAACCAACCTCTTGTTTGGTCTACACCTTCGGCAATAAAATCGGCAGGAAAATTTTGCTCAAATGTTTCCTTATTTTCAAACGGAAAATGCCATTGAGCATAGGGCATAGCGCCACTATCAAACCATACATCAATAAGGTCGGGTACACGTTTCATTGGTTTACCTGTGGTAGATACTAAAACTATATCATCTACATAAGGCTTGTGTAAATCGAGTATACCATTATGCAAATAATGTTTGTTAGTTTCTCCCCTCAACATTTCGGCAGCTTTTCTTATTTCGGTATTTAATTCTTCAATGCTTCCAATACATTTTTCTTCTTCGCCATCTTCAGTTTTCCAAATGGGTAAAGGTGTTCCCCAAAAACGACTTCGGCTTAAATTCCAATCCACCATATTCTCTAACCAATTACCAAAACGGCCAGTACCGGTGGATTCTGGCTTCCAATTGATGGTTTTATTCAACTCTACCATTCTATCTTTTACAGCGGTGGTTTTAATAAACCAAGCATCTAACGGATAATAAATAATTGGCTTATCGGTACGCCAGCAATGAGGGTAATTGTGCTCGTATTTTTCTACTTTAAACGCTCTGTTTTCTAATTTAAGTTTTACGGCAATATCTACATTAACATCTACATAAGCTGCATCGTCTTTATAATTTTTTACATAGCGGCCGCTAAATTCACCAACACCATCTACAAATTTTCCTTGTTTATCTACCAAGGTTAAAATGCCTAAATTATTTTTTTTACCTACTTTATAATCATCTGCACCAAATGCTGGGGAAGTGTGTACAATACCAGTACCATCTTCGGTGGTAACAAAATCGCCTAACACAACTCTAAATGGTTTTGCTTCGGGAGTTATTTCTTGAATTTTTTCAAGCGTATTTGCTTCTGATGGAAGGAGTTGTTCGTAAAGTAAACCTTCTAATTCGCTGCCTTTATATTCGGCTAAAACTTTCCAAGGAATTAATTTTACTTCTGCAGAATAATTTTCAAAATCTCCATTTTCGCCTTCTGTTTTAAAATACTTATGCAGTAATGCTTTTGCAAGAATTACTTTAATTGGCAGATTAGTATATGGATTAAACGTTTCTACCAAAACATAATCAATATTACCTCCCACTGTTAATCCAAGGTTAGAAGGCAACGTCCAAGGCGTTGTAGTCCAAGCCATTAAAAAAAACTCACCACTTTCCACTTTCACTTTTCCGCTGTCAACTACTTTAAACATCACCGTTGCACTTGTATCCTTCACATCTTTATAGGTACCGGGTTGGTTTAACTCATGCGATGATAAACCAGTACCTGCTGCAGGGCTATAGGGCTGTATACTTACACTTTCGTATAAATAACCTTTTTTATATAAGGTGCTTAGGCACCACCAAAGGCTTTCAATATAATTATTTTCAAAGGTTACATAAGGGTTTTTTAAATCTACCCAGTAGCCACTTTTCTCGGTTATATCATCCCATTTATCTTTATAGCGTAAAACGGCTTCTCTACATTTTTGGTTGTACTCTTCAACACTAATTTTTTTGCCAATATCTTCTTTTGTAATGCCTAATTCCTTTTCTACACCTAGCTCTATTGGTAGGCCATGCGTATCCCAGCCGCCTTTACGTTTTACCTGAAAGCCTTGCATGGTTTTGTATCTGCAAATCAAATCTTTTAAGGTACGGCTAATTACATGGTGTATACCGGGTAAGCCATTGGCACTAGGTGGCCCTTCGTAAAATACAAATGGTTTAGCCCCATCTCGTAAGCTCACACTTTTTTCAAAAGCCTGCGCTGCTTTCCATTTTGCTAAAATTTCCTCGCTAATGCTCGGAAGATTTAATTGTTGATATTCTTTGTATTTAGCCGCCATATTTTATTGCTATATCTCTTAAATAAGTGTGCAAAGGTAGTAAAATAGAGGCTTTTATACTACAGTAGTTTTACATGGCGCAATAGTAAAAAACGTAGTAAAAATTCAATAAAAAAATGAAGAGGCTATGAATAAGGAACTTATTTTAAATTTTAAATTAGTTGTCCACAATTATTGTGCTTTGGCATAGTATTGGCGATATACAGTTTTAGAAAAAATGTAACAAACATTATAAAAAACATATTAAATAGTAATTAACTTTTTGCTGGTTTAGGGTTTTATTAGGGTAAAGACGGAAGTAGTCTTACTTCCGTCACTTTTTTCTAAAAATCAAGTCTCGTTTTATAGCACAATATCCATTTAAAAACACACAACACCCCAAAGAAGAAGTAGGTTTCAAAAAAACAAAAAAGGCACTCCTAATTAGGAATGCCTTTTGTAATAAACTATTTAGATAATTAATTAAAACAATGAAGCGATTTTAGCTGACTTCTAATATAATTCACATACGATACTAATATTTTATTAGGCAAAGGATGGTGTTTTTTTTTGCTTAATTGTCGTGTTTTTTAGTAAGATTTTTACTTTATTTCTGATTAACTTTTGCTTTGTTTCATATTCTGTTATTAACACTTTAATTTCATTTACTGAAATTTTGTATGTATTATAAATAATCTCTAACTGTTGATGAAGTTCATTCAATTCATCATCACTTAATAGATTAGCCTTTTTTATTTCGGTAATTAATGTGCAGAATTTTTTATGTTTATCTCTTGACAAGGCTGGCATTAGGTTTTGCTATCTTTTTTATTATTAAGAATTTTCATCTTCATCAACATGTTGTTTTGTCTTTTAAATCAGTACTAAACTTTAAACAACTTGTTGTTAAAATAAAAAATTAGGAAATGGATTAATTTCATTATACCTAATGATTCTCTTTAAAGAAATACAAATGTAATGTTAGGAAAAACTAAGACTGTTAATAAATTATAATCAAAAGGTTAAATATTTATAATTAGTAATAAAAAATCATCTTTAATCCTATAGTTTGTTGCTTAAAGCAATTGATGTAAATAAACTACTGATAGCGATTAATCCTTTACTATTTTATTGTTAGTTACAAATCTTGTTTATAGTACATATAGCATTTTCACTGTTTTTATAAACAAAACAAACAGAGCCCCATTATTAGGAGCTCCATTAGTTGAATTAAGTGCGGTTTAAAAAATATATTTTCTTGTATTAAAGTGAATTTTATTGCAAAATAATTTTTTCTACATATATTGGATTATTTGTTTTGTCACTAATTTTTACTACTAAAATCCCTTTACTTGTTAGCTCTGGAATGTTAATGCTAGCAATATTATTTTTACCTATGTTTACAACCTTTGTAAGTATTACTTGACCTAAAACATTTATAATGTCAACTGTATAAGCGCCCTGCTTTATGTCTATAAATTGAATTTTAAATTCATTGTTAGTAACCGGATTAGGATATAGTTTTATTTTATCGTTGTAAAGATTATTGTTACTAACAAATATTTCTGCTTTGTTCTCTTCTTCATCTTCTTCATCATCCTTATCTTTTACATTTAAGGTATTGCTATTTGCTAAATCGGAGGCTAACCAAGGATTAGTTGACTGCAAACCAACTGCATTAAGGGTTTTAAACTTAACAGAATAAAGATCTGTTTTATCGCCAGAGCTAGTTAATACAAACTTGGTATCATTACCACGAAAATCAACTGATGCACCACTTGTTGTAAAAGTAGCAGGAAGACCAGTTATAGTTCCTAAATATTTTGCTCTTCTATTATCTACATTAATTTTAAAAACATGATTACGAGATGTTATAAGATAAAGAATTTCTTCGTCTTTATCTGCAATAAGATCTCCTCCAAAACTGCTGCATATTTCATGCACCGAAACTGTATTTCCTGGAACATCTATTAAAGCTCCTAAGTTTCTTATAGTATGTGTACGAGTATTAAATTTAACAAAGGTATTAGCATCGTTAGATAATGTATAACCATTACTATTTTTCGTAATAACCATTCTTGTTAACACATTACTTTGGTCGTTTGCCCTGGTAGGTGTACCTGTAAAGTTATTAGTTACTACATTTATTTTCATTGTTCTTAAATCAACATAACTAAGCCTATCTTTTAACATAGGCGTAAAATATAGCCTATTACTTTTATTATCGTATCCAATGGCGGCTACACCGTTAAATAGTGTTGAGTTAGCAACCGTATCGTTTTTGTTTACCAACCGAAGAAGTATTTTGCCAAAAGTCCCATTTCGTAAATCTATTTTACGAAGAAAACTCCATTTTACTCCGTTTTGTACAGAATCTGTAACCGTATACGCAAAATTATCTTGAGCTTTTGTGCTATTTAAAATAAGTGTCATTCCTATCAAAAGGAAAGAAATATGTAAATACTTTTTCATAATAATGTTTAAAAGAAGATTAATAACTTAACTGCAAATTACTATATAAAAGTTACTGTGTAGATGAACTTATTGTAAACTTAGTGTAATGTGTTTTTTAGAAAAAAGGGGAATAATTTTAAGCAAATTGATAATAAAAAAAGAGCCCCTTTCGAGGCTCTTTTTTATTATTTAGCTAACTATAAACTTTATAGTTTTACCATTTTTACCGATTTGCGTAATTTTCCTTGCATAACTTCTGCAACATAAATTCCCGCTGGTAATTGTTCAGCGTCAATTCTAAGCTGAGAACTTCCTTTAAGTGAATTAACATTAGGGAATAATGATATTGACTTACCAGTTAAGTCCGTAACTCGAACTTGAATTGGCGTTGTAACATCGTCACTCTTAATGTTCAGGTTAAAGTAACTTCTGCTTGGATTTGGAGAAACATTAACATTGAATACTGGTTCTGCCGAAACATATATTTCGTTAGTTCCATTACTTGCAAATGGAGTACCACATGAAACTTCAACAATCTGCCATTGCTCATGGTTGTTGCTGCCTGTTCCTTTCTGTACAACATCGGCACCATTGGAAGTGCTTGCGCCCTTCACCGACATGGCTTTTCCGCTGTGCTTGGCTTTTATAACAAAGAAAGCACCACTTGCTGTTAGACTCCATTGCTCAAAATCATTGCCCGTATAGGAGAATTGCTTAACCTGCTGGTCATCTCGAAGATCTCCATTTCTAATACGAAGCGATTTGCCACTATTAACATTAATGATCTGGTAGAAGCCAGGTTGTACCTGTACAAATCTAAAGGTTGAACAAGTTGAACTTGTTTCCTGTTCTGCCCGCTTATCATCACTGTTTGAGCATCCTTCAATATTCAATACTTTACCACTATTGCGGTTAACCAACTTGTAGCACTTGTTAGGATCAACCGGTCCACACTGTGGAGCAGCAATCGTAATGGTGCATGGTGATGTACATCCCCTTGCATCTGTTACAGTGAAAGTATAAGTACCTGCACCTCTTACAAATGTTCCTGTTCCTGTGTAAGGAGCAGTTCCACCGGTTGCGGATACGGTTACTGTAGTAGTGGTTCCGCAGAATGGAATGGCTGGGGCTGTAGCTGAAGCTACCAATTGAACTGGTTGAGAAATGGTTACTGTACGCACCACTGAGCAGCCTGCTGCATCTGTTACTGTGAAGTTCCAGGTACCTGCACCTCTGGTGAATGTTCCTGTTCCTGTGAAAGGAGCGGTTCCACCTGTTGCAGCAATCGTTACTGTTGTATTACCACCAAAACAATTGATAGGTGTACCTACAGTTGCTGTTGCAGCAAAAGTAGAAGCTGTTACTACTACCTGATCGGTAGCTATACAACCTCTGCAATCTGTTGTAGTCACATCATAAGTACCTGGGGTATTAACCGAGATGCTTTGAGTTGTTCCCACAACTGTAGTTCCTCTCCTCCACTGATAAGTAACATTGCATGGAGCAGTAGCTGGGCAGTTGTTATACTTCAACACTTTTACATAATCAAACAAACCTTCAGTGGCTGGGCCAAATACGGTGTTTGCTAAGTATGACTCGATAGAGTATGTTAAAGAAGTAGTACCACCCACTATGCTTGGTGCATTCTTGGTAATGATATCCAAGTTTGGACCTGCCTGACCACGGAAATTGTTAGGGTCTGCATCCAATACTCCATTGATCCTGAACCTCTCTCCTTTATAGTTATCCCCTTCAAATGCAACAATGGTTAGTTTCGCATCGGCTGTACAGCCTGCTGGAACACTGATATTGTTGATTGTGGTTGAATAAGTATTTGCAGGAAAAGTATACACAAATTTCTCGGTGTTTACATGAATTCTTGCACTTGGCAATGCAGCTTGCTCGTAAATTACGGTCATAGCCCATCCGCCATAGGCAGAGTTATCAAAGCAATAAGGACTTCCGTTGCTCCAGTTAAGGTTACTTACTGTATAAGTGCCCGATGCTGAAACTAAACTTGTTACATCCCTTCTTGCAGCAAAATAACTGAATCCTCCTGTCCGTGAAGCTGTCTTAGTTCCATCAGCAGTTACTGAGGTTCCGTTTAGGCTAACCCTATTATCCAAACTGCCTGAACCAGACCAGTACAGGTATGCTCTCCTAACTGTTGCGCCTGAAGGTATGGTAAGTGTTCTGGCCGAAGTGGCATTTTTGTTACAGTTATTCCTGTCTTCAGACTGGCTGAATGTATTACCGATAGTGATTTGATCAATGTTTCCACTGAACAATCTCATATCGGCCGTGCTGCCGCTAACTTCAGTGAACGGTGTTGCTGCAGGAAGCCCTGCAGATACGCCAGAAACTGTAGCTGCCAATGTAACGCTTGCGCCGTTGCATAAGGTTCTATCAGGGCCAGCATTTACTACCAATGTGCAACCGTTAGAAGCAACGGCTACTATTGCAGTAGCTGTACATCCTCTTGAATCTGTTACAACAACGGTGTAACTTCCTGCTGCCAAAGCTGTTGCTGTCTGTGTGGTTTGTCCACCAGGCGTCCACAGGTAAGTGTAAGGAGCAGTACCTCCAGCCGGAGTGGCTGTTGCTGTTCCGTTAGACCCAATTGAAGCAGGAGTTGATGTTGTTGTAACTGCCAATACCGCAGGTTGTGCAATGGTAATGGTTGTTACCGCTATACATCCGTTGGCATCTGTTACTGTGAAGTTATATGTACCTGCTGTTCTGCTGAAAGTACCTGTTCCTGTGTAAGGACTAGTACCGCCAGTTGCAGATACAGTAACTGTAGATGAACCACCGTTACAAGCTATTACAGTTGCAGTTGAAGCAGCAACCAATACTGCAGGTTGTGCAATAGTAATTGTAGTTACCGCTGTGCAACCTCTTGCATCAGTTACTGTAAAGGTGTATGTACCTGCTGTTCTGCTGAAAGTGCCTGTTCCTGTGTAAGGAGCAGTTCCACCTGTTGCGCTAACTGTAACTGTAGATGAACCACCGTTACATAAAATTGCAGTTGCAGATGAAGCAGCAACTAATACTGCAGGTTGTGCAATGGTAATGGTTGTTACCGCTGTACATCCGTTGGCATCAGTTACAGTAAAGGTATAAGTACCTGCTGTTCTGCTGAAAGTTCCTGTTCCAGTGTAAGGAGCAGTTCCACCGATTGCAGATACGGTAACTGTGGCTGAACCACCGTTACAAGCTATTACAGTTGTTGTTGATGAAGCTACCAATACTGCAGGTTGAGCTACAGTAATTGTAGTTGATGATGTACACTCGTTAGCATCCATTACAGTGTAAGTATAAGTACCCGCTGTAACATTGAAAGTACCTGTTCCTGTATAAGGAGCAGTACCACCTGTTGCACTTACTGTTACGGTAGATGAACCACCGTTACATAAGATTGGTGTTGCTGTTGCAGTAACAATAATAGCTGCAGGCTGAGCAATGGTAATGGTTGTTACCGCTGTACATCCGTTGGCATCTGTTACTGTAAAGCTGTAAGTACCTGCTGTTCTGCTAAAGGTTCCTGTTCCTGTGTAAGGAGCAGTTCCACCTGTTGCGCTAACTGTAACTGTAGATGAAGCACCGTTACAAGTAATTTCAGTTGCACTTGATGAAGCAACTAATACTGCTGTTGGTTCTACGATAGTAACACTTGTTACTACTGTACATCCATTAGCATCCGTTACTGTGTAATTGTATGTACCTGCTGTTACAGTGAACGTTCCTGTTCCTGTATAAGGAGCAGTTCCGCCTGTTGCACTTACTGTTACGGTAGATGAACCACCGTTACATAAAATTGCAGTTGCACTTGAACTTGCTACTAAGGCTGATGAAGGTTGAGCTATTGTTACAGAACCCGTTGCAGTACATCCTGCT
>JANMEU010000007.1:0-49913 GCA_031377245.1 Bacteroidota bacterium | reverse complement strand
ATTTAAGCATAAAAATATTTTTGAAATAACTTTTTAAGTTTTCATAAACCGCTCAACAGGCCGCCTAAGAGAAACAGGCTCTGGATAATTTTTTAAATACCCTGTTCGTAAAATGAATTGAATAGGCTCATTAATACCAATAGAATTATTTAATAGTTGACTAGTTGCTGCTTCTTCAATTATTTGCGTCATTGGATGTAGAGCGATATTCTTATCCCTTATTTTTAACCATAACCGCTGTAGTCTTTTACCTGTTTCCAATAATGCAGTTACCGAATTATCTTTACTTGTAATCAACAACCAGCCCGCAGATTGTGAAACCTGCTTCACCACTTTGTCAATACTTTGTTCTCTGAAACTTTTTTTCATCACTTTTTCTTTATCGTAAAAGTTGCGTAAATACCAGCCCGGTATGCCATCTATTTCCATTCCCGCCAGTGTTAACCCATCCATATGTTCAGCAGCATCTTTGCTTGAAAACCGAATCCAGTTTGCTAATTCACTTTGTGCCGTATCCCGGTATGCTTGTATCCTGTTGGCTTCAATGGTTTGTTTATTTAGCCATTGATGTTCTTTTGAAGTATTGGGCAAGTAATGGATAAAATCAGTTTCTTCATCAAGCAGATACAAAATATCCTCTTTTTTAAGCACATCGTTTAGATAGTTTGACAGTACAGTACGGCGATGTTTTATTTGGTCAATATTATACTTGATAATGCCAACTGCTTTAGTAAGTTTTACATCAACTATATTTTCATCCTGGTTTATTGTTGATAAAATATTGAACTGGCAATTATAGCCCAAGTTACTAGCGGCATACTCTAAATTTTGTAAAAAAGCCCCAATTGATAAAATGGTTTCTCGTTGTGTTGGGTCAACGCCGGGAAGCCAACGGTTTTTATCATTACCAATTATCCAATGATAAGGCTCAACATATTTTACAAACCAAGGTTGTGTGTTGTGGCCGCTTGGGGCAAGCGATGCTAAAAATAATATCTCCCTTTCATCAGGTTTTAATAAAATACTAACTGGGACATTTTGCTTACTATCTACTCGTACAAAATTTCTTTTATCACTTACTAAGTAATAGGTTACTCCTGCAATAATTATTGAACTTCCGGTAATAGCTATAAATTTTCGTCTTTTCATTATATGCAATTTCTTGGTCCATCTAAAGGTAGGTTTAATAAAAAGTAGCAGCTTATATAGTATATAGTAAATACTTGCATAATTCACACTTCTCTTTATACTGGCAATATAAAATGTTATTTGATTTAGCCAGGGAGGGCGTTCTGTTAATAGGCAATTGCAGCTTTTTTGCAAGGCTGATTTATTTGTAAAACAATAGTTGCGCCCCAAACCTGCTAATCACTTTTTTTTACTCATTCTTTGTCCTGTTATTAGCTGACTTATCCATTTTTTTGGAGTCAACCTATTTCAAGGCTATACATTTTTACAAATTTTATTTTGGATGGTTTTGCAAACGACTTAATATAGTTGCTAAGGATGCTTTTAGTTTGTCAAGAGCTCCTGATACTGCTTGTGCCATAGTTTCAGCATGCTCCGATACAGCAATTGGCTGTCTACCTTCAAGCCTTGCTTCCAATAAACATAGAATATCATTTCTACCTTCTTTTTTTCCATTTTGATCTGTTAAATGAGCTTCTATTCTGGTAATATGAGAATCAAATCGATCAAGCTCTTTAGCAATTTGGTGGGTAAAAAAATCTTGATGTCTTTCATCTCCATTAATGCTTTTGTCTGTATTAAATTGAACTTTCATTTTTATTAATTTTATGTGTTGTTAATTTTTTGCACCTAAAATAAATTGAGTAATAGGTGGTTACTGCGCTAACATATAGTTATTTTTTTTCTTCCAACGTTTTTAAAAGAAGAGTTGCAACAGCACCAGAAGAAGCAGGATTTTGTCCAGTAATTAATAAACCATCTTGCTGTACATACGATGACCAATCGCTACCTTTTGAATACTGTCCTCCATTTTTAACAAGTTCGTCTTCTAATAAAAACGGAACTATTTTAGTTAACTTTACAGCTTCTTCTTCTGTATTTGAAAAGCTTGTAAGATGCTTGCCTTTTACAAGTGATTCTCCATTTGCTGCTTTCACATTAATTAATGCAGCAGGAGCGTGGCAAACAAAAGCAATTGGTTTTTGATGGTTATAAAAATCTTCTATTAATTTAATAGAAGATTTATCTGTTGCTAAATCCCATAATGGACCATGACCACCAGGATAAAAAACAGCATCGTACTCTTCAAACTTTACTTCACTTAGCTTTAAAGAATAGGCCACTTTATCAATAAGGATATTGTCTTTATAAAATCTTTCTGTAGAAGGAGTTTGAGCATCTGCTAACTCACTTTTAGGGTCAACGGGTGGTTGACCACCTTTTGGAGATGCAATAGTAATTGTAGCTCCACCATCTGCTAAAACATAATAAGGTGTTGCAAATTCTTCTATCCAAAAGCCGGTTTTTTCGTTGGTAGTTCCTAATTCGCTGTGCGATGTTAATACAAATAGTATTTTCATATAATTAATTTTTAGTTGTTAGTATTAAATTTTTACAATCATTTTTCCTTCATTTTTCCCTTCAAACAAATCCATAAATGCTTGAGGAATATTATCAAAACCCTCAACAATGGTTTCGCTAAAACCGATTTTATTCTCTTTGAGCCATTTCGTCAATTGTTTTATTGCTGCTGGGAATTTTTCGATAAAATCGCTTACAATAAACCCACGCATAGTTGCACTTTTAGTTAAAATTATTGGCTGTAGTCGAGGGCCAATAGCAACAGTGGTATTATTGTAAAGTGATATGGCTCCACAAACAGGAAGTCTTGCGTATTGGTTAATATTTGCTAAAACAGCATCTGAAATATCTCCGCCAACATTATCAAAATAAATATCTACTCCATTAGGGCAGGCGTTCTTAATGGCAACTTTTAAATCTGGAGTTGTTTTATAGTTAATGGCATCATCAAATTTGAACTTAGATTTTAGTAACGCTACTTTTTCATCTGAGCCTGAAATTCCTACAACTTTGCAACCCAATAGTTTACCTACTTGACCCACTATGCTTCCTACAGCTCCAGCAGCACCAGAAATAACTATTGTTTCATCTTGCCTTGGCAATCCTATTTCAGTTAAACCTAAATAGGCGGTAAGCCCTGTCATCCCTAACACTCCCAAATATGCCGATAGTTTTGCTTCGCTTTCATCCACTTTGTGTAAACTTTTTCCATTTGAGACTTGATATTCTTTCCAGTCTAAATTCCCAGAAATGAACTCACCTTTTTTAAATTCTGCATTTTTGCTTTCAACAACCTCAGCTATAATTCCAGATTGTATTGGTTTGTTTAGCTCAAATGGTGGTACATAAGATTTAGTATCATTCATTCTTCCACGTAAATATGGATCAACGGAAACATAAACCGTTTTTAACAGCATCTCACCTTCATTAACAGATGCAACTTCTTCTGTTTCAAATTTAAAGTCACTTAATGTTGGTTTTCCTACAGGTCGTTTATTTAATACAATTACTTTAGTCATCCTATTAATTTATTAATTGTTCAATATTTTAAAATAGTCTATTTCCCTTTCGTGATTTTTTGCTTCATTAAATATTATAAATGTGCCAAAATCTTTTCTATTTTAAACTACATATGCTTTGCCTTTGATCCACAGCACCGTCTTTGGCAGTAACGCCTATTTCTACTACATTCCATAGCGGTTTTTACTTAATGGTGTTTTAAACGTCTATCTGTAATTCTTGATTACTTTTCATGATGAATTAATTTATGCTGCAACATAATTATTACAGTTACTCAAGGTCAATTAATTTGCATGTATAATGTTATACAATTGATGAAATGAATTACATAATTCACACAATAACAAATTGGAGATGTTGTTAAGTGTTTAGGAGTGTTGTATTACAGTTTTATGAACTTAACTATAGTGTAAATGAAGCTATCTTTTTATTATTTAAGTTTTGTAGATAGGAAGGTTTTGTTATGCCATATTTTCACTTTTTTTAAACTTATTTTAGGACGTGTTATAATCATTTGTAAATACAAGGATATCTCTCTTCTTAAAATTTATGCTTAAATTGAACTAATAAAACCCAGCATAAAAATTAACTGATGCAACTAAACACCGTTTCTTTACATACAAAAAACAAGTTTGGCCCTAGCCTACAAGCGCTAAAAGAAATTGCAGCCAACATGGATAAGGATTCAAACCTTGTTAAAAAAAAATTGCTACAAAGGCTTGGTAGTATGGCTTTACCTGCGGCTAAATATTTACCCATTTATAACGATACGTTATTGTTTTTATGCGCTTATGCCGGCAATGCAGATTTACGAAAACTTGCTCAAAATGAACTAGACCGCATTGCCCTGCACCTGAAAAAAAAATACAGGATCATTAAAAAATCATTGCCCGAAAATTCGGGACTGCCTTTTACAGAAACCATCACAAGTTTTTCTCCCGATTCACTTGGATGGTTGCTTAAACAAAAAGATTTCTCCCTTATTTTCGACTCCTTTTACAACTCCACGTTAACATTAAATGAAGTATTGAATTGTACACTGCCCTCTTTATTAAAGGCAGAAACCACAGCAGGGTTAAGCCCTGAAGAGTTGTTAAAAGTATTAGGCCTTAAACCAACCCAATACTTGGAATTTGTGCATGGCCAGGTTGAAGCACTAAAAACACATCCTCAGGCAAAAGATATGTTAGCTGAGGGGCTCAATCTTTTTGTACAAGTTGTTCCTAAAAGCAAAGAGTTTTCCCGTTCTTATAATCGCATACCGCAGCAGTCTGTTTATTATCATCAGGATATGCTAAAACGATTTGATCATGTACAATTGATGAATGAAGGACTACCACATCAACCAGCACTGCCAGAAAAAGTATTGGGAAAAACCGGGAAAGATAAACTGGTTAAAGTAATTAAATATGCTATGTCGTTAACAGAGAGGGAGATAGATCCGGCCACTTACCTACAGGAAGATTCTATGCGGTTTATTGTTTTAGAAAGAGGGTTAACCATGGCAATTTATGGCATGTATCCCGAAAGGCAGTTACCGCTGGAAACCTATATGGGCTTCACTATATTTAAAAATGGGTTGCCAGTTTCCTATGGCGGTATGTGGTTGTTTGGTAAAAGAGCCAAGGTTGGTTTTAATGTTTTTGAGCCCTATCGTGGCGGAGAGTCTGGTTATTTGCTTTGCCAATTGCTAAGAGTTTACAAACAGTTTTTTAATATTAGTTATTTTGAAGTGGAGCCTTTTCAATTTGGAGCCGATAATGAAGATGCCATTGCCAGTGGTGCATTTTGGTTTTATTACCGTTTTGGTTTTAGGCCGGTTGAAAAGGAAATTTTTGAACAGGTAGAATTAGAGCAACAAAAAATAAAGACACGGAAAAATTACCGTAGTAGTGCCAAAACACTGGTTGGTTTTACCGCATGTAATATTGCTTTAAAATTGGGTAACAGCATTCCGCAAGATGTTATTAACATTACAACAAAGGTATTAAGTTGTATAAAAAAAGATTGGAAAAATAATTACCAACATGCCCGAAAACTTGCGACTGAAAGTTTTTGCAATCTTGTACAACTTAACAGCAACAAACTTTCTGTAATAGAAATAAAAATTATGGAAGACATTGCCCTTTGGGCCATGGCTATGCAAATTACAGATAAACAAAAACTACAACTGATGAAACAAATGGTTTTTACATCAAGCACAAATATTTATGCATACCAGAATTTGTTGCGAAAATTTTTTGAAAAATAATATTCATTTAACTCATCTTAAAAGTACTCCAGTCCACACCAATCCTGAATGTTTGGTAAATACGACCGCCCTGTAAACTGCCACCATAATGATTTGTAGCAGAGTGAAAAGCGCCTGAAGGATAAGCAACCATGCGGTTAAAGCGGTAACCAGCCCTGTCAATTTCAATCCATTTACTGCGGTCTTTACTTTCTTCTTCTAACTGATTTTTTAGTTGTGCAAATTTTAGTTTATGTTTTCTTGCCGCTGCAGGTGTAGCCGGATCAATTAATCCTGTTTGTTTATGCATCCATAAAGATGTGCCGCAATTTAGCGGAATACCGGGCGTTAAATATACTACCACAGTAATGTCGTTAAAAGGTTCGTCTGAATGAACTCCAGGAATTTCTTTTCTTTTTCCTTTGGCAAAACCTTGGTAAAAAACTCCGTTCTCTTCAATGGGGTCAGTATCCCAACGGATAATTTTTATTCCGAGTATTTTTTCTAGTCGGCTTTTTATTCCTTTGGTGTGATAAACATGTGTACTTCTAAAGCCGGTTACATGCTCAGGTTCATAAAAGGTAGACTTTAGTGCTGTTTCATACACTTCATTTGGGTTAGGGTAAAAATCATCTTTCACTATTAAAAAACGTGGATATAGTAACTTTTTCATTGCTGTTGTTTTTAGCTATTGTTTTGGTGAATCTTATTTTAAATAGGTCACAATTTTTTAAAAAATGTTAATCTATTTCCGCCTTGTTTACTAAACACTTTTAACCGAGCCATACAGGCTGTTATTATATCCATTTAATAAACCTATTTACAATATTAAGATAATACAATTTTATGATGCCTCAACGCTACACTATTTAGGTTATAGGTAAACAAACCAAGGCTAAATAATTACGTACCACAATAGGTTGCATATTCGTTTTCAAAAACTGTAGGTGGTGGAATAGTAAAATGGCTCAACTTTTCTTGGTACTGATATGGTCTACTCAACACAACTAATAATTTTTCTATTACGTTAAAATTTCCATTTGTTGCTGCGTCTAATGCTTCTTCTACCAAATGATTGCGTGGAATAAATGCTGGATTATTTTCTTGCATACACTTTCTTGCTTTTTCAATTCCACCAGAGTTGTTGATGGTGTTTTTCCATTTTTCAAGCCAAATTTTAAATTCAGGAGTAGCCATTTTTTCTACTTCAGATCCTGTATTACTAGTTAATGCTAAAAAGGTATTTGTATAATCTAGTTTCAACGTAAACATTAAGGTGAGCAGTTCATCTACCAACACGTATAGCTCTGGTGCTTTTTTTTGAATGCCTAATTTTAAAAGCATCATTTCATAATATTTTTCATACCATATAGGCTCAAACTCATCTATACAGGTTTGCGCTAATTGCAGTGCAGTGGCAGGTTCAGGATGTATAATAGGCAACAAAGCATCTGCAAACCGGGCAATATTCCATTTGATAATATTAGGTTGGTTACCAAATGCATAACGACCGTTTATGTCTATTGAACTAAAAACAGTAGTAGGGTTGTAAACATTCATAAAAGCACACGGACCATAGTCAAATGTTTCGCCACTTATGGCAACATTATCTGTATTCATTACACCATGTATAAATCCTATACGCATCCAATTTACCACCAAATCAATTTGAACAGACCTTAGTTTTTTAAGTAAACTTAATGCAGGGTTTTCGTCGTTTTTAATTTCGGGGTACAAGCGATTGATGGTATACTCAGTAAGGGCTTTCAAATCTTCGGTTGTTCCTAAATGTCTAGCATATTCAAAAGTTCCTATTCTAATATGGCTTTTCATTAGTCGGGCTACAACAGCACCATCCTGTTGTTTTTCTCGTTGCACAAATTCTCCTGTTTTTGCTACTAGCAAACTTCTAGATGTGGGAATATTTAAGTAATGCATTGCTTCGCTTATAAGATACTCTCTTAGCATTGCTTTTAACGTAGCCTTTCCATCTCCACCTCTGGAGTATAACGTTCTTCCGCCTCCCTTAAGTTGAATGTCGAATCGTTTATTAGTAGGAGTGATGTATTCACCAATTACAATGGCTCTTCCATCACCCAATTTTGTAAAATTTCCAAATTGATGACCTGCATAGGCTTGAGCAAAAGAAGAAGTTTTATCAACCCCTTTGTTTTCTACTAAAAATGAAAGAAGCTCCTCTTTATTTGCAAACGGAATACTAAGTTCTTTCAATAAGGCCTCATTAAGTAACACTGTTTGTGGTTTGCTAAATGCAGCAGGCTTTACCAATTGATAAAATGTATTGGGTAGCGATAAATATGAATAGTCTAAGTTAATCATTGGTCTTTTCTGCATGAATAATAAGGTCATTTATTGTAACGTATTTCAACGCTCTTTCATCGGTTGCCTCTAATGCCACTTTTGGGGCACAACCTGCATCAAATGCTTCTTTCCATCTTAATACACACAAGCACCATTTATCACCGGGCTGTAGCCCAGCGAAATTATACTCTGGCCGTGGCGTTGTTAAATCGTTTCCTTTGCTTTTTGAAAACTCCAGGAACGCTGCTGTAACAATAGCACAAACCACATGCTTACCACTATCTTCATCATTTGTTCTGCAAAAACCATCTCTATAAAATCCGGTTAAGGGTTTTGTGCAGCAACATTTTAAGGGTTCTCCAAAAATATTTTTCATGTTGTAGTTTGTTGTGGTGTAATTTAAAATACTCTCTCCACAAACCATTGTGTATGATTCATGGAGGTTGTTATTATTTAAGTTTAATAACCCTGTTTTGCAAAATTACGATAATACAATTTTATGACGAGTCACGTTGCTGGAAAGAAAATAAAGAGCCCGAACGGTTTTTCACCGCCCGGTTTCGTATCATCAAACCTAAAGGTCAATCAGTCCATTAATTGTGGTTGAGACCGCCGGGGCTGGGGTCAGCTTCTATTGCGGAACCAGAGCTTTCACTTCACCATCGCTGGTGAGGGTGTTGGGATCGCTGGTTTCGAGTTAGTGACAAGGGTCACGTATTTCGTGAACATACCCTCTCGTTGGGTTGAAAGATACGCACCTCTCCGATTTTTTTAGAAGAATTGCCTACAGAAAAGGCAGAGCAACTGCTGTGAGTGCCACCGCCAGAAAACTGGGCGTAATCATCTGGACAATGATTACACAAAAAGTACCTTACAAACCTCCAACTGAATATCTTTTCCTTGACCAAAAAAGAGCTCTCAAAATTGTAAAACAAGTACGGAAAACAATTACTAAATTTGGGCTTACTAAAGAAGATATAGGCTTTACAACGAATTGATTTACAAAAGCAAAAAAAACGTTAGTCAGAATTTTTCTGTGACACTTTACTAAACCAAAACTAATCTAAGCAAATATGGGACTTAGTATTTTTGAAGATTTTCTACTTCATTGCGGTGGTGGAGACCACACATTATTATCAGACAATGACATAAAGCCCGACATCAATAAAGTTGTTGGAATTGGAGGAGCTGTTTTCTTTACAGGTTTATTCGCAAGTTTTTCATTTGGATTTGCTATGAGTTGGGTATTTAAAGAAAAAGTTACTTGCATTTTCTTGGGAATAGTTTGGGGGCTAATGATTTTCAATTTAGACAGATTAATAGTAAGTGGTTCAATCAAAACATCAAAAAATAGTTTTGGTTATTACATCAATTTTGTAGTAAGGTTAATGCTTGCTATTGGAATTTCTTTAATAATAAGCGTTCCCTTAGAATTAAAACTATTTGAAAGTTTATTAACAAATGAAACAATCAAAATCGAACAAAACTCATCAACAACTATTAAAGAATTTAAGCAAGAAGTAAATAATTTAGAAGACCAATATCATAAAGAAACAGCAGGTAAAGGTTTGACAGGCAGAATTGGTGAAGGACCTGTTGCTAAAGCTAGAAAGCAAAGATTATTAGAAAGAGAAAATGATTTGAAAATTGAACAAGAACGGATTAGAAATTTTTATTCCGACAATAACAATAATTTAGGCTTATTAGAAAGATTTAGAGCTTTAGAAAGTCTAAAGAAAAATGATAAAGACATTGAGAAAATTTCTTTAGGAATAATGCTTCTTTTTTTACTTGTAGAAACAATCCCAATTTTAATAAAATCCTTTTCTACAGACGCCGTATATGAAGATAGTATTAGAGATAAAATAATTTCAGTCCGTGACAATTTGAAAAATAAAGATAGAATTAATGAAATTCCCGAAAGCAAAGAAAGTATAAGTAAAACCAAAGAGTATTTTCAGCAAAAAATTTTAGAATTAGGAATTGGAGCAGTTATAGCTGCTTGTAGCTACTATTTTACTAAAGATATGAACTACACAACATTTGCAGGGATTGTGGTATTTTTAATTTATCAACCTGTAAACAATCTATTAAGTGGGAAAAGCTAAAAAAATATTTAGACATATATTACTTGCAATTATTTTTGTATTTGCAATTGTAGGTTTTTACGAAGTATATAAAAAGATAATTGAAATGCTTTCTAAATAAAACTACGCCCAACACGGGGTTCCTATGTACCTTACTTGAAGTTGAGAAGAGGTTAATATCGTAGTAGATTATTAAATTTCTTTTGAAAGAGAAAGGATGATTTTTTTCAACCTTTCCACTTCGCCAGATTTTTTTTGCATATCAAAGTTAATATTTTTTTTAAAGACAAATGTATTTACATTAGCCGCTGGTGGGGACACAAGCGGCGAAAAACTTGGCAATAAATAAAAAAAATGCTGTTATACCTGTATTTTTGCAAAAAAACTTATGTATTTAAAATATTCTGGTATCCTAATAGCTGCTATGCTATTATTCAGTAGTTGTGAAAAAAAAACTGATTGCCCTAATTCGATGAAACTTACTGTTTCAAACCCAACACCTGCCGTTGGAGAGTCGTTTGAAATTACTGCCCCCGAGTTGGATGGTAATGGATACTTCACTTGGAGTGGCCCGGGAAATTTTAGTGGTACAATTGGAAATAAGTTAACCATTAGTAATGCAAATTATGCTGGTAGAGGGTGGTATTATTGTGCTAAATCAATTACTGATTGTAACATAACATTAAGAGACAGTATTTTTATTGATATAAAATTAAAACAAGAAGCTCCGCCTTGTAGTCCAGTAAATAATTTGATTACATTTAGTAGCATACCCAACTTAACAATAACCTCGGTAACATACGGGATAGACCCAACATATAATGGTATGGCACTTATGGGAAATGGCGCTTTCGGATATCCTTCAAGTTTTAGAGTTTTATTTAATTCTTATAACGGCGTTTTTGACCCACCCGATGGGGTTTACAATACTACTGACGTACCTATCTTTAGTGTTACCCAAGATTTTGAAGATGTTTCAGTAAGTTTTATATATAACAGTAATTATTTTCATAGCCGACCTGGGCAAAAAATTTATGTAAGCCATGTAGGAGGAAAAGTATCAGTAAAAATGTGTAATTTAATTTTTTCCCTAGTTGGTTCAGGATTAACTACACAATGTTCAGGGCAAATAACTAGGCCTTAATATTAAATCATTACAACTTTTATATTCAACGCAATGTCCTTGGCTTGCTCACATGGCTTGGGACGTTGCTGAGAAACAAGTATGCTTTAGTTTGTGCCTCCACGAACCATTGTATACATTGTATATAATTCATAGAGGTTGTTATTATTTAAGTTTACTAAATCAGGGTAATTTAAATCGTTTTTTGTTTTGGCGGTGTTTTGGTTTATGGGACAGGGTCCGAGGTGGAAGTTATTGTTTTATTCTTTTCAACTCTTTATTTATTAAGTCAACAACAATATCCTGACCATTGATATCTGTTGCAAAATTTACTTTACTACTATTAATTGTTAAAATATTTAGTTCTTTTTTTTCTTCTGTAACTACATCAATAATATGTGAATTTAAAAAATTTAAAAAATCTGTTGTTATTGTTGTTTCTTCACTTCTACCTCTGTTTTTTATCCTATCTAATAAAGTAAACTCATCACATTCCAAATAAATAAGCAAATCAGGGTTTTGCACTTCTGCCAAACATTCATTCATCACTTCTTTAAAAATTGTAAGTCTATTAGCTTTTAAACCCATAACTGCATATGCTAAATCTTGGTAAAAAGAGAAATCACAGGCAAAATATGCTTTGGATTGAAGTGCTACTTTTATATCGTGATAATGTTGTAATAAAAATGTAATCTCCGTTTCAAAGTTGTATTTATCTGGATTAGAATAAAAGGGTTGCCAGAATGGGTTTATTTTAAAATTTTCAAAAACACTTTCTGTAATTTTTTCCTTTATTACAGCACATAGGGTTGTTTTACCTGAACCAATGCCTCCACATATTTCTATACGCATATACTATCTTCTTTTATTTAATGAATCAATAATTATGTAAGATTTTGCTTTTGAATTTTCAATTTTATTAAAAACTCTTTTATTAACAGAATTTCTTTTATTAAAAATGCTAACCATAATTACAGTAAAAAAAACGAATAAAATTAAAGTAGATTTCGAGAGAATAAGAAAGAACTTGGAGATTAATATTGTTTTGTTTTTCGCAATATAATTTAACCCTTTTGCAATCCTAGTTTTTGTATTTTTAAACATCTACTATTTTTTTTGAACTTTTATTATAATTGAATCTAATTTCTTGTTCAATGAATCTATATGTTTTTCCATTTTTTGATAATCATTCACATTTTGATTATTCATAATAAAAGAATTATACATAAATGTGGTTATTCCTATTAATAGCGTTGCAATACTTAATATACCTAGCCAATTAAATCTATCTAGTGTTGATTGAGATTGCTTTTGCAAATCTTTTGTATCATCTAAGTTTTTATTAATTTGACTTTGCAACCCTTGCATAGTACTTAATATTGCTCCATTATGTGAATCTGCCAAATAACCTTTTAGATTTTTTTTGACTCTTAGTTTATCAAAATCAAAAGGAATATACTCTCCAATTCTATCTTCATTTTTATTATATGAGCTCCTCCAATTTTTATTAGAACTCAACTTGGTAAATTCCATCCAGATTAATGTCTTATTTATTTTAATCTTATAATCATTGTTAGTTAAGTTGTGAAGAGGAATATATATTTTTCCTTGGTAGCCTGGGTCAACTATTGGACCTGTTCCCAAAAGCAAGCCTTGATAAATATGCTTAATTTTTAAATTAAATCTTGCAGCAATATAATCAGGAAATCTAAAGTCTGGTTCTAATCCAACAAATGCAATAGAATCCTTTTTTAGTATGAAAACAAAATCACCATCAATATCTTTCTCTGTTATATTTTCTAACTTTCCTTCTATCGCTGGTTTTTCCAAACTCTCCCAATACATATATTCGCCTTGAAGCTTAACGCCATAAGATGCTGGTTTTAAACAAGAAACATCAAAAGGGTAAATCATTCCTGTTTTTGCAACATAATCTAAAATGTCTGCACTATTAAGCAAAGAAGGTTCTATTTCAGGGTAAGGGTCAACTTTTCCAAATTGTTTAAACTTTTCTATCGCCTCTTCTAAGGTATCACTTAAAGATATTTTTTCTGCCATAATTCTTTAATTTAAAACTTTAGAAATTGAATTTGTTGCACTTAAATTATTTTCAATTATTGATTTTCTATTAATGCCTATATATCTGATTTTTGAATTAATCAACCTTTCAATCTCTTTTACTTTTGAAATAATTATTTCGGATTCCACTAATTCTTTACCTGACAGATCAAAATAATCGCAATGATTCAATACGATTTTAGTTGGCTGGTTTACTTCAATGGCTCTTTTGACAACTTCTGCATCAAATTCTGCAACTCTTCTAATTTTTTTTGTAACAGAAGTGTATTCAATTAATGCTTCTTCGCTTTTTGAATTTAAGGTTACTTTATCCCAATCAATCTCTTTTGGTAAAGGACCTGAATTGCCACCTACCCTTATTGGATAAGTTCTAAGCACCATTATCACATCATCAACATCTAAAGGGCTAATCCCTGCTTCTGAAACAAATGCTGCTGCTGAAGTATCTCTGCTTGTAGTGAAAGGGTATAGATTGGAATGAAGTAATGATAAGCCAAAACCTTGAGTACCTTCAATAATGATTCTTTCATTATCTAAAAGAAAATGTCGAATCATAGATTTTGTGTTACAGATATATTTAGAAAGTACTTCTACATCTTTGGCAAATTTTACTACAGATAATCTATTTACTCTGTTAGACAAAGCAGAACCTATTCCACTGCCTGTAGAACCAATGTTTTCTTTTAATCCATTGTTACTTTCATTTTCAATATCTTCATTTGAGATTATAACTGCATAAGGATCAATATATAAGAAATCATCCTTTATTCCTGTTAGTTCTATTTCCTTCAAAAGAATGTCAACATTAATATAACTGCCTGAGCTAATTATGCTATGAACATTATCTAAAATTGCAGCTGTAGGTAGTTGTTTTAAAACCAATGGTACGCCATTTGGTTGTATAACTGTGTGGCCTGAATTTGGTCCCCCTACACGGATTACTGCTTTTGCATTTAATTCTTTTGCAAAATAGTGAGCAACTTTACCTTTGCCTTCTGAGCCAAATTGGCCACCAAAAATTACTGATACTGGCATATTATTTTATTTTAAATGTTTATTTAATTGTTTGTATAAATTGTCTAAATCTTTATCATTTATTATTACAAAATCAGCTAAATCGGCTAACTTATTTACATCTCTTTCTACAGGGTGATTTAATGCTACTTCAAAGATAATATCATTACGCTGTTGTGTAACATATCTTTGCTTGCGAATTTCATCAGGACACGTTAAATGAATGTGTATAAAGTTGGGGCCAAACTTTTCTTTCATGAAAGAATGGTCATCTGGAAATCTTAATCCATCAATTACAATATGTTCAGAGTTAATTAGGAACTCATTAAGTAATGTATTACAAAGCCATCGTTGCCCTTTTTCCTGATTTACATATTCTCCCATTTCTTGCATATTTTTCCTATTTGGTTCTTCTGCTTTATCTATTAACAATTTAGCAATTACCATACTGAATCTGCAATATTCAAATCCTTTTTCTTTTATATATTCACCTGCTGTTGTTTTGCCTGAAGATAATCCACCACTTAACCCAATTACTAATTTGTTTTCCCATTCCTTAAACTTTTCATCAATCTGTGGAATTATTAAATAGTTTTCATCATCTGTACCAAGCGCTTCAAACATACCACACCAAAAAAAGTAGCCAAGCATTGCAGAAG
This sequence comes from Bacteroidota bacterium, assembly GCA_031377245.1. Lineage (GTDB taxonomy): Bacteria > Bacteroidota > Bacteroidia > Chitinophagales > Chitinophagaceae > Ferruginibacter. The sequence continues at coordinate 34,829 of JANMEU010000007.1, read as the reverse complement.
TTATTGCATCTAATTCATCGTGGCTAACTTCTATTGTTTCATAATCTCCCTGAATACCAAATGAACTTAATCCTTTAATTAAATATTCTAAACTTGCTCTTTTACGAGGAATACCTAAAATATCTTGTGCTGCTCCTGGATAACTTTCTATAACAGTATAACCTAATTTTCTAAATCTGTCAGCTAAATGAATACCTCTTAATGTAAGTTTTTGCATACTTGGTATCAATGCAGGATATACACTTACACCACGTCTTTTTAGTATTCTCTCACAAATACGCATAATGCCAAATTCATCTCTAACAGGATCATCATCAAAAGCAGAAGTTCTACCTTTTGGAAGTGATAGTGGGGAATCAATAGAAATTATATGAGGATTAGTTTTTATAGTTTCAGCTACCAATTCATCATCAGATAGAACTTGTTTTGTAACAGCAATATTATATAATAAATGACACCAACCTGAGGGCTTGGTTTCAGAGCCTGTTAAATCAATACCTACAATACTCAGTTCTTCATATTGAGGTAAATCTTTTAATGTTACAGCTGTACCTATTTTACCATCATACTTTTTAATAAAAATTTTGTTCTTTTGATTATCCTTTGTGGTAAACTGAACTTTTGATTTATTATTGGCAAATTTGTGAGGGATAATTTTATCGCCAATTATCTGTACATTTTGTAAGGCATTTTCTATACAAATATCTAATAGCAATTTCATACTTTCAACATCATCTTTATTATATTCAATGAGTTGTTTTAATGCTTTAATATTTCCTTCTTTATATTTATGCCAAAGCACAGGTGCGATTTCACCCGTCATTTCGTTATCTTCTAAATCCCTTATATAGCCAATTTCTGTTTCAATTTTCTTTAAGCCTCCGGTATAGCCAAAACGTTTGCTAAAAAATCTTAAATCAATCTGGCAAAGCGGAAATTCAATATCAGGAAACTCGTTTTTTATAAATGGAATGTCAAAAATAGAACCATTATAAGTAACTATACATTTTGCCCTTTTAATCGCTTTTAAAAATTCATCTTTTGGTAATCCTTTGTAGTAAACACTAAATTGATTTTCATATGACCAACCAATTTGCGTTATATGGTCATAGTATTTACTTAACCCTGTAGTTTCTATATCCAAAAACATAACATCTTTTGGAAACGATAAGGCAATTCTGTAGTACTCCTGAGAATTTAATGTTTTAGCGAAAAAATTAGTATCTCCATTATTGTATGCATCAATTGAAGCATCCAATATAGAAACAAAAGGTTCATTAGGAAATAACGTGTTTTTATATGAGTGCTTATCTAAATAATCATCCCAAGTAAGTAGCCCCGACTGCCACAAACTAACTTCTTTTAAAGTTCCAAAACCTTCAATATGTTGAAATGTATTTTTAAGCATTTATTATTTCTTATAAATTCACTATTTCACTTTTGGTTATAATTTTTTAAATATGTCGCATTATTAATTAATTTTTTTAACTTTTTTGTACTAATGGCATCTAATTTTAAGAAATATTTTATCCCCACACCTTTAAACAAGTTGTTTGTCTTTCACTCTTCATGCTAGTATGATAATATTCATTTGCCATTTTTGGCTATTTACTTTTATACATCAAGAGACATTATTTGTCCATCAATAATATTTTAGCCTGGTCAGTTAATTGCAGAGATTGACAGTGGTGAGGAATTTTACGTTTCCCTTGGAATTACTACCAGACTTTTTAATAAAGTTAAATAATAAGAACTAAAACTGGGCTTCGTTAATTAAAGGCCGAACCAAAGTTTCATATAATTAAGTTGCTAATTGCTCCAAAGTGAAGTCTTACTATTGGCAATACCAATTTTAGTCGACATATTATTTCACGAACCTTAATTGAGCTGATATTTTTTCAGTTATCAATTCAGAATATTGTGTTTCAAACTTTTCATTTACTGATTTGTCTTTCACCTTTAGTTGATTAGATAAATAACCCAATTTCCTTTTATTTTGTTCGATTAATTCTGACCATTCCATTACGTAAACTTCAATATTTTTCTCGATTTTTCTGTCATACAAAAAAGGATGGTCAGGAAAACTCTCACGTCGTGATTTAACTTTTGACTTAGTATACTTTGTCAATTTTGAAGAGATTAATAACAGCTTGTATTTTACCTTTTCGCTAGGAAGTCCTGCATGTTCTTCTATAGTAAATGCATACCTATCAATTTGGTTTAATTCTTTTTCACTTATAGAGCATTTGGGTGCTTTTAATTCAACAACCATTATTTCTCTTTCATCAGAGTCGTTAACTTTTTCATTCATAAAAAACAAGTCTGTAATATCATCTGGGTTGCCTTTTAATTCTATAAGATTCCCGTCTTCTTCTGTTGGAGTATAGTCAAAGTGTTTGTTTCGCAATTCCTTTAAAATATTTCCAATTTTTTTGTCCGACCAAAGATGGGGCGTAGCATTATAGTTTTCTCCAAAAATCCAAAGTTCATTTTCCAATATCTTATGAAGTTGGCTACGTTCCCTTAGAAAGCCAGAAATTTGTCCGTAAGTCAGGTCATGCAGGAAGTTTAAAAACTCTAACTTATCTGCAACAAGATTTGCAAAATGAATTACGTCTTCAATTTCAGTTTTGTCTAATAGGCTTCTGAATTTCTCTACTCCATCATTCGACATTTTTAGAATTTTCTTAAAAATATATTCGATATCTCCATTGGAAATAGAACGGTCTAACAGAGGATATAAGAATGTTCTTATTTTATCATTTTTTTTAATTAAGCCGTGTTCTTCTTCGATTAGATACGCAGCCTTTTTAAATATTATTTCTTGAGCTTTGGAAGCAGGTGATTCATCCTTGTAGGGATATGATTTATCTTGTTCTAAGGAAACAATGAATTTTTTAAATTTTTCGTTTCTTGCTTTAAAAAAATCGTTTATAGTAATTTTGATATGTTCCTTCAAATTTTTAGTTTCCTCTTCTCCAAGAGATTCTATATCTAAATTCCTAAAAAGGTCAATGTTTAAAATATCAGATTCAATGTAGATAAACCATGTTCCTAAGTCTGGAGTATACCAATCAGATGAGTAAGTATATTCATGAGCAACGCTTTTAATTCCCGAATTATCGATTTGGAAAAAAACTTTTACTTTTTTAAGAGGTGACTTGATATTGTAGAAGTAAAATTTAACCTGATGACTTGTACCTTTTTTGTCGATATAGTTTATTGTTTTTTTAACAGGCAAACCAATTAAAAAGTCATCTCTTTTAATTTCTTCACCGTTTATATGAAATTTTACCTTGTCATGAAATATCTCAAATGGATAGTTTTCAAAAATTGATTGCTTTATGTTTAGCTGTAAAAAATTTTGTGTAATTAAATTTCTTCTTGCAGGTTTTGGTAGGATATTGTGATATAAATTTTGAATTATAACTTTATAATAGGTACTTATTTTTTTTGTAAAGTATTCATAGTCGACTTTAAACTCTGTTTGTTCAAGTTGAGCATCCTGAAAGTCTGTGGTGTCTATACTTAGAGAAGTTTTTGCAAATGATTTTTTAGAATCATCATAACCAACCGTCTCTATATGCATTAGCTCACCAATTTGAAATGAACTAAATCTGCCAATTCCTTGTCCTTTTTCTTTTGAAGTAGTTCCTATTTCAAGTATTTTTTTGTCAAAGTCTGAATAGGACACACCATGTCCATCGTCAAATACTTCAATTTGTTTAATTGATGATTTACATAAAAGGTCTTCACTATATTCAATTTGTAAATGTATATTTTTTGCTTTTGCCTGAATAGAATTATTCAACAACTCCTTTAAAGCAATGAATGTATCGGTATACTTAGTAAAGAGGTCCTTAATTACTCTTGTATTAGTCGTTATTTTCTTTGTAACACTTGTCATTGGTCATGGTCTTATGTATGTGAGCTACCACAATATAACATGAAACCCTCAACTTTTCATAATTTATAAATTATTCTTTTATAATTATTCAGTGGCTTTAATTTTGAATTCTTTCAATATAAAACTTCACCTAATTCTACCCCTACTTTTTCTTAACCGCCGCTTTTTTTGCCACCGCCTTTTTCTTAGCAGGTGCTTTGTCAAAAGCTTTTGGCTCTTGTACTAAAATCATTTTCTTTACTTCTTCTAAAGGCAGTACAGCTAACTCTTCTGGGGTAAATTTACCAGCAGCACCTTTACCCACTAACTTCAACATTTTTTTACCAAAGCGTATAAAGGGGCCCCAACGGCCGTTTTCTATGGCAATTTTATCGGTAGGCCATTGTTGTATAAAACGGTTGGCTTCTTTTTCAATTTTCTTTTCTATAAGTTCGTTACAATCTTGTTGGGTAAGGGTATCAAAATTATAGGCTTTGGGTATATTAATAAATAAATCGTTCCATTTTATAAAGGGGCCAAAACGTCCTTTGCCTTTGGTTACTGGCTTTTCGTTATAGGTAGCAATAGGGGCGTCCTCTACTTTTTTGGCTTGTATAATTTCTATGGCTCTTTGTAAATCTACGGCTGCAGCATCTTCGCCTTTGGGTATGCTTATAAACTGATCGCCAAATTTTACATAGGGGCCAAAGCGTCCAATGTTTACCGTTATATCTTGCCCTTCGTATTCGCCAAGTGATGCACCCAGCTTAAATAAATCCATGGCTTCCTCTAACGTAATAGTCTCTATACTTTGGGTATTTTTTAATTTGGCAAATTTTGGTTTTTCTTCATCGTTTTGTGCACCTATTTGTACCATTGGGCCATAGCGTCCCATTCTGGCAGTTATGGGTTTTCCATCTTCACTTACGCCTAACATTCTTTCGCCAACGGCACGTTCTGCATTTTCTAAGGTATGCTCTACTCCTTTATGAAAAGGGGTATAAAAATCTTCTACCATGGTATTCCAAATCATTTTACCATCGGCAATTTCATCAAATTCTTTTTCAATATTTGCAGTAAAACTATAATCCATAACATCTTTAAAATGCTGGCTTAAAAAATCGGTTACCACCAATCCTAAATCGGTAGGGAATAGTTTACTTTTTTCTGCCCCCGTATTTTCTTGCTCTGTTATTTTTTTAATGGCATCGTTCTTTAATTGCAATACTCTAAAATCTCTTTTGGTACCTTCCTTATCTTTTTTCTCAACATAGGTACGTTTAATAATAGTAGAAATAGTAGGGGCGTAGGTACTTGGTCGGCCAATGCCCAACTCCTCCATTTTTTTTACCAGGCTTGCCTCGGTGTACCTTGCACTGTGTTTGGTAAAACGTTCGGTGGCGGTCATTTGGTTAAAATCTAACCCCTGCCCAACAGTTAAATTTGGTAAGCGGCTTTCATCGCCCTCTTCGTTTTCATCATCATCTGTACCTTCAAAATATACTTTTAAAAATCCATCAAATTTTATTACTTCACCGCTAGCTGTTAATTCTTGCTTACCTGCCTGTCCGGTAGGTGAATTGGTACTAATATCAATTTTTGCAACCGTTTTTTCTAATACGGCATCACTCATTTGTGAGGCTATAGTGCGTTTCCAAATTAATTCATACAACTTTGTTAACTCGGGGTCGTTTACAAAATGGTTTTCCATGTAGGTAGGGCGTATAGCTTCATGCGCCTCTTGTGCACTTTCGTTTTTATTTTTGTATTTGCGTATTTGTATATACTTATCGCCATAGCTTTTACCTATCTCTGCCTTAATGCCTTCCATAGCAGTTTCGCTAAGGTTTACACTATCTGTACGCATATAGGTTATTTTACCACTTTCGTATAGTTTTTGTGCTAGTAGCATTGTTTTACTTACGCCATACCCTAATTTTCTGCTTGCCTCTTGTTGCAGGGTAGATGTAGTAAAAGGTGCTGCTGGGGTGCGTTTACCGGGCTTTACTTGTATATCTTTTACGGTGTATTTTGCACCTACACAAGTTTGTAAAAACGCTTCTGCATCGTTAACTTCAGCGTATTTATTACCCTCTGCTTTAAACTGTACGGTTTTATTATTTAAATCGGTTGCGGCTAAAAATGCTTCTATTTTAAAACTACTTACTGCAGTAAATTGATTTATTTCTCTTTCTTTTTCTACTATTAATTTTACGGCAACACTTTGCACTCTGCCTGCACTTAAGCCGCCTTTCATGCCAATTTTACGCCATAATACTGGGCTAAGCTCAAACCCTACAATTCTATCTAACACTCTACGGGCTTGTTGTGCATTTACTAAATCCATATTTATTAACCTAGGATTAGCTACTGCTTTTTGTATGGCTGGTTTTGTAATTTCATGAAAAACAATACGCTTGGTTGTTTTTGGATCTAGCTTTAAAACCTCGGCTAAATGCCAACTAATACTTTCTCCTTCTCTATCCTCATCCGATGCTAACCACACTTCATCACTTTTTTTAGCCAGTGCTTTTAATTCGTTTACCACTTTAGTTTTTTCTGGCGATACAATGTATTGAGGCATAAATTTATTTTGGATATCTATACCCATATCATTTTTTGCCAAATCTCTAATATGCCCAAAACAACTTTTTACTTCAAAGTCTTTTCCTAAAATAGCTTCAATTGTTTTAGCTTTTGCCGGACTCTCTACAATCAATAAATTTTTTGCCATTTACTCTTTTTTTGTTTTAGAAGCTTCTTTCGTTTTGTTTACTCTATTTAGTTTTTTACCTTTTGTAGTTGAATAAAATGTAGTAGGGTAAAGGGTTTTACGCTTTTTTACTAGTTTTATCTTAGCAATTACTAGGCCATAAATTTATATGCAATATTACTTTAAAATTGAAAAATCAACATTTATTTTAAAAAAGATGTAAACGATTTGGTTTTTTGGGAATTTCTTTTTTTACTATACTTTATTAAATAAGTTACTATTTACTTTTTTGTCTTGATACAAAAAAGTAACAAAAAAAATCAAGGCTGCGAATAAAAAGGCTGAAATTTTCAATACTTGTCTAAAATCAACGAACTCGCCGTAAGTATTTTTAAATCAACCTAAATACTGGCTCAAACAGCGTTGATTTCTTCACGACAAGTATTGTAAATTTCTAGCACTTTTTATTCGAGGCCATTGCTAATAAATTCTTTTACTTTTTTAAGATCTTAAATATGTAATTATTAGATACACACTACAAAAAATCAATTACTTGTTTTCGCACTTCAGCATCGTGGTATATTCGTTGATGACCAAGCCCCTTTGTAATAACGAAATTTATGTTATTATGGTTGTCTTCCTTTACTTTTAAGGCATCACTTAATGGGGTAATATCATCTGCTTCATCGTGTATCCATAAAATTTGTGGGTGTATATATTGTAAAACTCTGCGTATGCTATACCACTCGGTTGGCTTGCCGCCTTTCTCAAAAATTAATTTATTTATTTCTTCTCTTACCTCATTATTGGTAATTTTTAAAAACTCAAATGCTTTGCTTATGGCTGTTGTAGTTTCGGTAGCTGGTGCAATAAATACCACTTTTTTAGTTTCCGCATCTTCCATATTTTCTAAGGCAAGGCTTAACCCAATGCCTCCAAAACTATGGCCAATAAAGGAATGAACCGTTCCGTACTGTTCAATAATTTTTAAAATAGTTTCGCTGTATTCTACGGCATCTGTAGTTTTTCCATCGCTTAAGCCGTGGGCTGGGGCGTCAAAAGCCAATACTCGGTAACCTTTTTTTACAGCAGGGTTTACATAACGTTCAAATTTATAGGCAGCACTTCCAAAACCGTGTAATATTAACAGGGTTTTGTTGCCCTCGCTATTCCATTGGTAACCTCTTATTGTTTTAGTGTTTAATTTAAAAGAGGCGGTTTCTGCATTTTTTAATTCTTTTTTGCTAATACTTTTGTTTAACGGGGTACAAAATAACTCAAAGGCTTTTTCAGCTGCTTTTCTTTTTGAGACAACAGTTAACACTTTAAATTTTGTTTGTATGTAGTTTATTGCTAATCTTTGTTTAAATCTCACACCACAAAGATAGACTATGAAAATAGTAATTATTGGATCGGGCAATGTTGCTACCATTGTAGGTAGACTATTTATAAAGAATGGCCATACTGTTTTGCAAGTAATGAGTAGAAATAAAGTTACTGGCGAAAGTTTAGCTACTGAATTAGGCAGTACGTATACCAATTTTGAAGGCACTACAAATATGGATGCTGATTTGTATGTGGTTTCTTTATCTGATCATGTTTTATTTAACCTGAACAAATCGTTTAATCTTGGTGATAAATTAATAGTACACACGGCTGGGTCTGTTTCTAAAGATGTGTTAAGCGATGTGTCAAGCAATTATGGTGTTTTATATCCGTTTCAAACCTTACGTAAGGAAAATACCGTACTGCCTAACATACCTATATTGGTTGATGCCAACAGCGAAGAGTCTATACAACAACTTGAGCAATTTGCTGCAACGTTAACGCCTATCGTAAAACGTACTACCGATGAGGAACGAGTAAAACTGCATATGTCGGGCGTAGTGGTAAGTAATTTTTCTAACCACTTATATATGTTGGCAGAAGATTTTTGTAAAAAAGAGGGTGTGGACTTTACACTTTTATATCCGTTAATACAAGAAACAGCCACTAGAATAACTCAGTTTTCGCCACTGGATGTGCAAACCGGCCCGGCTATACGAAATGATGTGTACACTTTAGATAAACATTTAAAATTACTTTCTACTCATCCTAAATTAAAATACATTTATTTAAAACTAACGGATAGTATTATGAATTGGAAAATACCTTAGTGCCAAGGGAAAACAATATCTGTTCTTACTTTATAGGCATCTAATAATTTCCCTGAAGCATCTATAGGATCGCTTACATAAATTTCGTAGGGTTTACCTTTTGCACTTTTCTTTTGATCGAGTAATCTTTCTTTTATAGCATCGTAACCCTTAAAGAGTAAACTGTACGGGCCATAAAAGTGAGCAATGGTTGCACTATCTGTTTTTATTGTTTTAATAAACATACCGCTTGGTAGTTTGGCAGGGGCTTTTGTTACCGCAATTCCGGCTTCAAAAAAATAAGGAGCTTTTTCGCTTTTATACCAAGCCATGGGTTGTGCAGTTGGGGTTAGTTTATTTTTTGCTAGTACATCTTTACCAATTTTAGCATACATAATTGCTAATTTTTGCCCTATGCCTTCAAAACTTGCACTACTATCTTTCAAGCAAATAACAATTTTAGGTACAATAATGGAATCAAAAATATTAATGGTAGGGGGTTTTGCCTCAAGGGGTGTTTGGGCAGTTTTTTTTGGTGTACTATCTTTCAGACTACTTTGTTGTTGATTTTTTTCGGCCGTTTTATTGTTGCAAGAAAACAGCACACAACAACTGGCTAATAAAAGTACAGCCCTTTTTTTGTTAAACATTACAGTAAATTTGAATAGGAAAATATACTTTTTACTATAGAAAAACAAGTATTATTAATAAGATTTTTCATAATTCGTAATTTAAGCTAGGTTTGCAATCCGAAATTTGCACTATGTATACAATAACATTTAAGTTTGAACAGAAAGGATTAGAGCCTATTACCTTTGAGAATATAAAAGACGGAGAATCGATTTTAGAGGTTGCATTAAAAAACGATATTAATTTACACCATAATTGTGGTGGTGTTTGTGCCTGCAGTACTTGCCATTTGTATATAGAAAAGGGCGAAACCTTAGTGGAGGAATTAACGGATAGAGAGGAAGATTTTATTGACAGGGCTGTAAATCCTCGATTAAACTCTAGATTAAGCTGCCAATGTGTATTAAACAAAGGAGATGGAGATATTGTAGTAACATTGCCTGATCAAACTCAGTTTTTGGGCGAATAAGACAATTAGCTAATTAGATAATTGGATAATGTGATAATTAGCTAATTTGATAATATTACTAATGAGTCAATACCTAAACTAATCCGAGCTTAATAAAACAAAAAGAATTTAAATCTAAGAAATTATCAAATTAGCTATTTTGCTAATCATCAAATTAATATTATGACTTTTGAACCACCCATACATTGGAACGATTATGAAGATATTGCCATGAAATTGTACGAACGATTTGGCGATGATTTTACCGAAAGTAGAATTTATCGTATTCGGTTTACCGATTTATTGAAATGGGTTTTGGAAATTCCGAAATTTGAAGGCAAGCCAGAAGATAGCAACGAAGGTCATTTAGAAATGATACAGAGCAGTTGGGTGTATGAGTGGAGAGATAATCAAAAAAAATAAAACCCCAAACCCCTAAAGGGGCTTAAAGCAATTTTTTTAATGCAACCAGTTAATTAATTGTATTATCATATTTAATTTTACATTTACGTACCAAGTACCCCTTTAGGGGACAGGGGAAACTATTATGCTACATTTATTTAAGCCCATAACCACTTTTATTTTTGATGTAGATGGTGTACTTACCAATGGTAATTTATTGGTATTAGATGATGGGCAGTTGGCCAGGCAAATGAATATTAAAGACGGTTATGCTTTACAGTTAGCTGTAAAAAAAGGATATAGAGTTGCCATAATTAGTGGAGGCACAAGCAACGCAGTAAAAGAACGATTAGAAAAATTAGGTATACTTGATGTTTTTATGAAGGTTGAACATAAAAAAGAAAAACTTTTAGACTATTGCACTACGCATAATTTAAAATGGAATGAAATTTTATTTATGGGAGATGATATACCCGATTACTCACCCATGCAATTAGTTGGTTTGGCCTGTTGTCCATCAGACGCCGCTACCGAAATAAAACACTTATGCCAATACATTTCTCCTATAAATGGGGGTAATGGCTGTGCCAGAGATGTAATTGAAAAAGTGTTAAAACTTAATGGACATTGGGATTTAGAGAGTGGGGTAGCAGCGAAATAGAAAAAGTTTAAACACCTAGGCATATAGGAACATAAAAAATAGTTGCATCAACTATAGGGCTGTGTGTTTCAAAAAATACGTTAATAGTCTTATCTTCATTACCCAAACAATTTAATGAAAACAATAGTCGCCTTTTTTAAATTAGTTCGATGGCCAAATTTGGTTTTTATTGTGCTTACGCAAGTGTTGTTTTATTATTGTTTTATAGAGCCGTTGTTTAAATTAGGGGTAAATACACACCGAGATATAGTTTCTTACGCTTTGCTTATCACACTTTCGGTTTTAATTGCAGCAGCTGGTAATATTATCAACGATTATTTCGATTTAAATATTGATTTAGTAAATAAGCCTAGCAAATTAGTGATTGATAAAACTATAAAACGTAGATGGGCAATTATTTGGCATTTAGTTTTATCTGGCGCAGGTGTTGTTATTGGCTTTTACTTAGATTTTAAAGCGCATACCTATTGGGTTGGCCTTTCCACTTTACTTTGTGTGTTATTATTATTTGGTTATTCTGCCTCCTTAAAGAAAAAATTTTTAATAGGCAATGTTTTAATTTCCTGCCTAACTTCTTGGGTAATTGTAATTGTGTTTTTGTGGTATTTTAATTCATTTTATTGCACTACTTGTACTAACAGCCAACTAGCTAGTATGGGTAGACGCCTTTTTAAATTTTCAATTTTATACGCCTCTTTTTCCTTTATTATTTCGCTAATAAGAGAAGTTGTAAAAGATATAGAAGATATGAATGGCGATGCAAAATATGGAAGTAAAACACTGCCTATTGTATGGGGTATAACTGCTACAAAGGTTTTTGTTGCCGTATGGGTTGTAGTGCTAATAGCTGCTTTAACCATTCTTCAATTTTATGTACTACAATTTAATTGGTGGTTAAGCATTGCGTATTGTGTATTGTTTATTATTACGCCACTTGTAGTTATTTTACAAAAATTGTACAAAGCACACACAACCGCCCATTACCATCAACTAAGTACCTTGGTAAAAGTTGTAATGTTTACGGGTATTTTATCTATGTTGTTTTTTAGATTATATTCTTAATTATGCAAAATATTATTTTAGCCTCCCAATCGCCACGGCGTAAACAATTGTTAGAATGGGCCGAAGTGCCTTTTGAAGTACTTGTACAAGAAACAGACGAAAGTTATCCTGCACATTTAACCCCTAGTGAAATAGCTATACATATTGCAAAAAATAAAGCACTCGCCATAAAAAATTCAACTAAAATTTCTATTCCTATTTTAGCAGCAGATACTATTGTTGTTTTACAAAATGAAATTATTAATAAACCAAAAAATAGGGAAGATGCTATAGGTATTTTAACAAAACTATCGGGCAAAAAACATCAGGTTATTACCGGTGTTGTAATTTTACACAACCAAAAAGAAATTGCATTTGCCGATGTTACCGAAGTTGAATTTCATACGCTTACAACAAGTCAACTAGCTTTTTATGTTGATAAATACAAGCCGTACGATAAAGCTGGTGCATACGCTATTCAGGAGTGGATAGGGGTTGTAGGCATTAAAAGTATACATGGAGATTTTTATAATGTTATGGGCTTGCCCGTAAGTAGAGTGGTTGATATAATTAATAATTTATAATTGGGTGATGGATAATTTTTTTATCAAAAACTCAATTAAATAAGTACAAATTATCTTTAACTTCAGTACATTATAAATTAATTCGTTATCAATTATCCATTAATGACAGAGCGTTTACTTCAATACATTTGGCAATTTCAATACTTCAACAAAACATCTTTACAAACTGTTGAAGGCGAAACAGTGGAAATTGTTTATCAAGGAAGTTACAATACTAACCAAGGTCCCGATTTTTTAGAAGCTAAACTAAAAATAGGAAACACCCTATTGGTAGGAAATGTAGAGCTACACTGCAAAACAAGCGAATGGATTGCCCATAAACATAGTGCAGATAAAAATTATGCTAATGTAATTGCACACATAGTTTGGGAAAACGATTGTACCCTCCCCAATAATTTACCCACCATAGTTTTACAAGATAGAGTATCAAAAATTTTATTAGAAAAATACCAGCAGCTATTAAATACCTCCTCATTTATACCTTGCGAAAATAGCATAAGCACTGTGCCAGAAATTACGTGGCTAAGTTGGAAAGAACGCTTATTGATAGAGCGGTTAGAACAAAAATCAACTAGTGTTAATGAGTATCTTTCAAAAAATAACTATCATTGGGAGGAAACTTTTTGGTGGATGATAGCCAAAAATTTTGGGATAAAAGTAAATAGTGAAGCGTTTGAAAAAATTGCTCAATCAATTCCTATAACTGTATTAGCAAAACATAAAAATCAACTTCATCAAATAGAAGCCTTGTTGTTTGGGCAAGCTGGTTTGTTAGATAAAGATTTTGAAGAAGATTACCCAATACTATTACGCAAGGAGTATCAATTCTATAAAAGCAAGTACAACCTCCAAAGCACTAACGCCAACCTTTTTTTTCTTAGAATGAGGCCTGCAAATTTTCCTACGGTAAGGTTGGCCCAATTGGCTATGTTGGTAGTGCATAGTGTTCATTTATTTAGCAAAATTAAAGAAATAGTGGAAGTAGAAAATGTTAAAAAATTATTGAATGTTACCGCCAATGATTACTGGCATTATCATTACAATTTTGATGAACTATCTGCATTTAAAGTAAAAAAGGTAGGCGCTCAAATGATAAACAACCTTATTATAAATACCGTTATACCTATTTTATTTGCTTATGGGCACTATACAAAAGAATATCAATTTAAAGACAAGGCTTTACTATGGCTTTCTCAATTAGCGGCCGAAAAAAATAGTCGAATTAATGGTTTCTCATCTTTACAAATAAAAATAAAAAACGCTTTTGATAGCCAAGCATTGTTGCAATTAAAAAACGAGTACTGCTCAAAAAAACGCTGTTTAGAATGTGCGGTAGGCAACAAGTTGTTAAAAACGTAACCCTCAAAATCACTAAAAGGTTTACCAATTATATGTAATATCAACTTCTAAATTAGGATCTAAACTTTTAGCAACCGGGCAATTGTCGCCCACTCTTTTCAAAATAGTTTTATCTTTTTCTTCTAATTGCAGATTACTATCAAAATGTAGTACAATATCTATTTTACCAATACGCCTGGGGTCGGCAATCATATGCTTAGTAACATCAATTTTTGTGCCTGCCAAATTAATATCCATATCGTTTGCTTTTAACGCCATGGTGGTTACAATACAAGTGGCTAGGGCAACACAGAGGGTATCTGTTGGACTAAAACGTTCGCCTTTACCCCTGTTATCGGTTGGGGCATCTGTTTCAATTAGGGTACCACTTTGTACATGGGTACACTCACATCGTAAATCCCCTTTATAAATAATACTGGCTGTCATAATTTTAAAATTTTAGTTAAGATTTAGGTGTTAGCGCATTTTTAAAAGCATCTTTATACAATACACACATTTTTTGCATAAATTTACGGTATAAATAAAAATATGAAGCAATTTACATTTATTATAATAGCCGTTTTGTTTTGTTTTAATGCACAAGCACAGGAAAGAAGTAGTGGCCGAAAAGCAAGAAAAGAAGAAAAACGTAAAAAAACTGATGCCAAAATAAAGCAAGAGGAAGAAGGAGTAATTGTATACAAAAAAAGCTTTGCTGGTGGGGTAAAATTAACGAGTGATGGATATGGTGGATTTATTGAAAAAGGGATATCTAAGTCGGTAAAAAAAGCCCTTTTATTTCAACTAGAAATTACCGAACGCAAACATGTTAAGGAAGAGAAACAATCCAATCCGTTTAACTTTTCGGCCCCAATAATTTACGGCAAGCAAAACTTTTTTTACCCCATAAAATTAGGTATGCAATTGCAAGTATTATTAGGTAATAAAAGCAGCAAAAATGGAGTAAGCATAACAGGTAATTTGGGTGGAGGCTTAGTATTAGGATTGCTTCGCCCCTATGAAGTTGAGGTAGAAAAAAATGGTGAAAGTACTTTTGTACGGTACGATTCTCCAGATAGTTTGTTGTTTTTAAACGGGCCCTATTTTGGCGGTCCGGGTTTTGGGCGAGGCTGGAAAAATTTAAAGATAACTCCAGGCATTTACATAAAACCTGCTGTACGGTTTGATTATGGGAAATTTAATGAAATGATTAGTGCTATAGAGGTTGGTGTAATGGGTGAATTTTATAGTAAAAAAATCCCTCAAATGGTTTACCAAAAGCAGCAAAATTTCTTTTTCTCGGCCTATGTAGCATTGATAATTGGTAGACGCAAATAATTATTTGGGATATAAATAGTCCTTAATCGTTAAGGTATAGTTGTATTCTCTTTGTACAAATTACCTTTATTCTACATAGCTTTAATCAGCTTTTATACTATTCATTTACCGTGTATCTTTGCACAAAATTCAGCGTATTTTAAAACATTTGTATTAAAATTAATAAAGCAGTAATGATTGAGTTACCCGTTATAGATGGAATTATAGAGCAGAAGCCTACCAAGCCCAACTGGCTTAGAGTTAAGTTGCCCATAGGAGAAGAATACAGGCATGTACGAAGCCTTGTAGATACCCATAAATTGCATACCATTTGCGAAAGCGGCAATTGCCCAAATATGGGCGAATGTTGGGGAGAGGGTACCGCAACCTTTATGATTTTAGGTAATATTTGTACCCGTAGTTGCGGCTTTTGTAATGTAGCTACAGGCAGACCGTTAGAGGTGGATTGGGATGAACCTCAACGAGTGGCAGAGGCTATTAATTTAATGAAAGTAAAACATGCTGTAGTTACTAGTGTAGATAGAGATGAATTAAAAGATGGGGGCAGTATTATTTGGTACAATACTATAAAAGCTATTAAAGCACTAAACCCCAACACAACCTTAGAAACCTTAATACCCGATTTTAAAGCCGAAAAAGAAAATATACAACGCATTATTGATGCTGCACCAGAAGTAGTTAGTCATAATATTGAAACAACGGAAACGCTTACACGAAAAGTACGCATACAAGCCAAATATTGGCAAAGTATGGAAACACTTAAATTTTTAAAAGAGGGTGGCATGCGTACCAAAAGTGGTATTATGCTTGGGCTTGGCGAAGAAAAAGAGGAGGTGATACAAACGTTAAAAGATTTAAAAGCAAGTAATGTAGATGTGGTAACGATTGGGCAATATTTACAACCAACAAAAAAACATTTACCTGTAGCCCGTTTTGTGCATCCAGATGAGTTTGCTGCGTTTAGAGAAATTGGTTATAATCTTGGGTTTGATTATGTAGAAAGTGGCCCCTTAGTTCGTTCTAGCTATCATAGCGAAAAGCATGTAATACCTGGTTATGGCAGAAATAAGTGGATGGCAGAAAAGAGTGTATAATTTTTTTGATACCAGCTTTGGTTTTTTATAGCATCATTGTTGCGTTGCAATACTTTCATCTATATATATAATGGCATCGTTACAAAAAATTTGTTTTTGGCTATTTTTACTTCAAAGCAATTGTTTAGTTGCTCAAGTAAAATGGCAAAATGTTGATTCACTTTTTCAGCCCATACCCCAAAATTTTCATGTTTATAAATGTACCGATAGCCTTGATGGAAAACCATTTATTGGCTACTATGTTCAGGCAAAATTAAAAGATAAAAAACTACATTTTACAACGGATACAACATTAAACCGAAGATTTACTCCCCAGCAATTCTATCAAAAAAATAATCAACCCTTACTAGTTGTAAATGGCACTTTTTTTAGTTTTGAAACCAATCAAAATTTGAACGTAGTGGTTAAAAATGGGCGACTTGTTAGCTATAATGTACATAGCATTGCTGGTAGAGGAAAAGACACGTTAACCTATAAGCATCCGCTAGGCAGTGCAATTGGGATTGATAAAAAGCGGAATGCAGATGTAGCTTGGGTTTTTACAGATTCAGTTTTTAAACGAAAATCATATGCTATTCAAAATACTCGTAATCCCCCAAAAGATTCTATTAGTTCTTACAAGTTTTCAAAAGCTAACTATTATAATAGTATAATTTATACAGCCAGAATTGAACATTCTTTAAAAAAATGGAAAGTAAAAACTGCCATAGGTGGAGGCCCTGTTCTTTTGCAAAATGGCGAACTAAAAATTACCAATAACGAAGAGTTAAAGTTTAACGGAAAAACGGGTTTAACCGATAAGCACCCTCGTACAGCAATGGGCTATACAGCCAATGGACATTTAATTATTATGGTAGTAGCGGGCAGAAACCCCGGTGTAGCAGATGGTGTTACGTTGCCACAATTAGCAAAATTATTTAAAGATATAGGTTGTGTAGAAGCTTTAAATTTAGATGGTGGTGGAAGTAGTTGTATGTTAATTAATGGTAAAGAAACCATAACACCAAGCGATAAAACAGGCCAAAGAGCAGTGCCAGCAGTATTTTTAATACAACAAAAAAAATAATGAATATACTTGAAGTAAAAGATTTACAATCGGATGAGTTGCTTGGTGGGTTTGCGTTAGAAAATATTTCCTTTACTATTCCCGTAGGTAAAAAAGTAGCCTTGATGGGGCAAACCGGTAGTGGAAAATCTACGTTATTAAAAACGATTGCAGGTTTTATACAACATAAAGGGGGTGCCATTTATTTTGATGGTAAAAAAGTTTTAGGGCCAAACTATCAGCTGGTGGCTGGAGAAAAAGGCATTGCTTATTTATCTCAATATTTTGAGTTAAGAAATAATTATAGGATGGAGGAGTTGTTTGACTATGCCAATGAAGAGTTTACAAAAGAACAGGCCCATCATCTTTTTGAAATATGCAATGTAAATTATTTACAAAAGCGAAAATCGGTAGAGCTTAGTGGGGGCGAAAAGCAACGAGTAGCACTAGCAAGATTATTACTTACAAAACCTAAACTATTAATTTTAGACGAACCGTTTAGTAATTTAGATAATATACATAAGTCAATTTTAAAAAATGTATTAAATACCATTGCTCACGAAGTAGACATTACTTGTTTGCTTTGCTCACACGATGCTAGCGATGTATTGCCTTGGGCAGATGAACTGATTATATTAGACCAAGGGAAAATAATACAGCAAAACACTGCAAAAGAAGTATATACCCATCCGTCAAATGATTTGGTAGCAGGGCTTTTAGGAGATTATTGTACCCTAACATCCTCTGTACAAAAAACCTTTGGTGTAGCTAACCTAAAATATTTTAGGCCAAATAATTTTAGTATTCATGCACAAGGGAAATTTAGTGGAGTTGTAAAAAACTGTTTGTATTATGGAAGTTATTATAAGCTAGAGGTGGAGTTTGAAGAAACTATTTTTATAACCTATTCCAACTTTTTTTATTCCTTGAACTCCCCTGTTAAATTTGATTTTAACGTAGCTAGCTAATTTGTTAAAAAAAAATAGTTTTCTACTGTTTAAGCAGTTTGGCATAGTATTTAGTTATAGTATTATGAATCAATCAAATTTAATAAATATGAAAAAATTACATTTTGTTTATGCACTACTATTTTTAGCTGTTATAAGTTTAGGAGTAGCATCATGCCAAAAAAATAATAGCGAAACAACCTCTACGTTACAAATTAGGTTAACCGATGGCCCAGGAGATTATGAAGAAGTTAATGTAGATATTAAAGATGTTAAAGTTAAATTTAATGATGATACGTTATCTAACGATGGTTGGGTAGATTTAAATGTAAATGCTGGGGTTTACGATTTATTGCGATTACAAAATGGAATTGATACCGTATTGGCTTTAGGCAATAATATTCCTACAAATGCTATTTTACGTGAAATAAGAATTTATCTTGGAACTAATAATACTGTAAAAGTTAATGGGCAAGTTTATCCGTTGGTGTTAAACTCTGGTGACCAACCTAAACTTAAAATAAAAGTAGCTAAAAAAATACAGGCAACATTTGAAAGTGTAGTTATTGATTTTGATGCAGGTTTATCTATTAAGCAAGAGGGTAATGGTACGTACAGATTAATACCAGTTATAAAATTGAAACCATAAAGTTTTTTAAGGTTAACTATAAATAAAGAAGCCACTATAATTTAGTGGCTTCTTTTATTAGTTATTTGTAAAATTTTTTATTCCCACACCAAACTACTTGCTCCCAATATTGCAGCATCAGCCTCTTTTAATTCGCTAAACAACAACTTTACTTTATTTTGAAAAATGGGTAGCAAATTTGCTTCCATCGCCTTACGTGTAGGTTTTAGTAAAAGGTCGCCAGCTTTGGTTAAACCGCCAAAAAGCACAATTGCTTCTGGTGAACTAAACATAATAAAATTGGCTAACGATTCGCCTAATATTTGGCCAGTAAATTCAAATATTTCGTTGGCAATGCTATCGCCTTGCATAGCACAATCGTAAACAGCTTCGCTGGTTAATTCATTAATGGTATAATTGCGTAAAAGACTCTCTCTTTCGGGGTATTCTGTTAATAATTCAATAGCGGTTTCTCTAACACCTGTTGCACTTGCGTATGCCTCTAGGCTACCGTGTGCACCTGTTCCTTTATGAGTTCTACCGCCAGGGCGTATTATAGTATGCCCTAATTCTCCAGCAAAACCATCATGTCCTAAAACAATTTTTCCATCAATTACAATCCCACTACCAACACCTGTACCCAATGTAATGGTTATAAAATGTTTAATGCCTTTGGTGCAACCAAAAATATATTCGCCCATTGCAGCAGCATTTGCATCGTTGGTTAATTTGGTGTGTAAGCCAAATTTTTTGTACATCATATCTGCAATAGGAATAATGCCTTTCCATTTTAAATTAGGAGCATATTCAATAGTACCACTATAAAAATTACCATTAGGTGCACCCATACCAATCCCTACAAAATTTTCGTTACCACCAACACTATCAATCATTGGTTTTAATTTTTTATAGAGGTCGTCTATAAAATCTTCAGCAACTTCATGTTCGTTACTAGGTATTCTATCTTGCATAATAATTTCGCCCTTGCGATTTACTATTCCAAACTTAGTTGTGGTGCCCCCAATATCTATTCCTACTGCAAATTCTTTCATTTTTAAACTGTATGATCTTGTTAAAAAAAATTAGTGACCTCCGCCTGTAGTTTCTGCATCGTAATTAATGCCTTGTTTGCTTAAAATTCCTTTTACTGCAAATGCAAAAAAGGCTAAATAAGCAAAGCATAAAGTTGCTACCCAATAGGAAGCATGAATGCCACTGCCAGCAACTGTTGAATTAGCTTGAAGATAATCAGCAAACTTTCCTTGTATTGGTGGAATAATACCGCCCCCTAAAATCATCATTATTAAAAAAGCGGAACCTTGTGTAGTGTATTTACCCAACCCTGCAATTGACAAACTAAAAATACAAGGCCACATAATTGAGCAACATAAACCTCCACTCAAAAAAGCATAAATAGCAACGGTACCTGTACTTAATGTGCCAATAATCATTGCGGCTACACCTAATAGTGAAAAAATTAATAAAGTTCTTACTGGCTTATCATTGCTTACAAAAAATGCACCAATTTGTATAGCAACACATACTAAATACCAATAAAGATTTTGCATATCATAACCAAAAGCTGTGTTAACAAGTATCAATATAAAAAATGCAACTATAGGCACTATAAATTGTAGAATAACTCTTTTTTGTTTTGAAAATCCAAAGGCACCCACAGCGCCAGCCCATCTACCAATCATTAAACTTCCCCAATACATGGCAACATAAGGAGTAGCTTCAGAGGAGGATAAACCACCAAAATCAGTTTGTTTTAAAAGCTCAGATAGATTACTACCTACAGATACTTCTACACCAACATAAAAGAAAATAGCTAACATGCCTAGTACTAATTGAGGGTACTTCATAGCTCCCCAACCTTCTGCATTTTTTTTAGCAGATACATTTACTGCTAATAAACCAACAAAAATTACTGCAAATGCACCAATCAACCATTTTAATCTATAAGCTTCTAAACCATGTTTTTCAACATCTGATAACAAAGTAGGATCTCCCTTATAGCTACTAAAAATGGGTACAAACATTACCGCTAACAAACCTGTCATCATTAATAACATGCTTAAAGCTTTGTTTGCCTTTTCTGTTTTTTCTAAATTAATACCGCTAGGTACTTTTTTAGAAAAATAAAATAATGCGGCAGCTCCAATAAATAAAGCACCCACACAACTGTATAATAATATTACTTTACCTAAACTAAGGCTTGCAATTTTTTCATCTGTAATAGCAGCAGTAGTTCCAAATAAAGCTAACGCAACAACCAAAGGGCCAATGGTAGTTCCAAATGAATTTATAGCCCCACCAAGCGTTACTCTATTTGTACCGGTTGCTGGGTCGCCAAGTGCAATAGCAAAAGGTTGTGCAGCCGTTTGTTGTAACGAAAAACCTAGTGCTACAATAAATAAACCAACCAACATTCCAGGAAAAGTGCCTAAGTTAACAGCTACAATCATAGCTGCAGCACCTAAAGCCGAAAAAAGTAAACCATACACAATACTTTTTTTATACCCCCATTTTGCCACAGGGTCGTTACCCTTCATTGCTCCAACAGCAAATAAAATTAAAGCACCAATAAAATAAGCAAAGTAAAAAGCGGTATCCACTAATTGGCTTTGAAACTGGTCTAAATTAAATTTATGTTTACAAAAAGGAATAAATACACTGTTACCAGCTGCAATAAACCCCCAAAAAAAGAAAACGGTTACTAAAGTTCCAAGAGCACCATAATTCGTTTCTTGGGTTGGTTTGTTGTGTACATTTGACATAATCGTTAGTTTAAGTGTTGAAAATAGAATAATTTACTCAACTGCAAAAATTTTTAGCCTACTTTAATTTGTTGGTAAGCAAATCTTCCTTAATTTGAATTCATAAATTATTAAATGGAAATACTTCATGTAAGTGCAGAATGTTATCCTTACGCTAAAGCTGGAGGGCTAGCAGATGTAGTGGGTGCTTTGCCAAAATATCAACAAGACTTAGGAAATATAGTAAAGGTTGTTGTGCCTATGCACCGTACAAAATTTTTGTACGATAATGAATGGGAAACTATACATAAAGGTGCATTTATGATGGCTAGTAGCTTTTTTGAATACACCATTATTAAAGAAAAAACAAATAAACTAGGGTTTGATTTTTACTGCGTTGATATATATGGGTTATTGGATAGAGAAAAAATTTATGGCTATGACGACGATACCGAAAGGTTTGTAGCCTTTCAAATTGCTGTAACAGATTGGTTGAGTAAATGGGAGCATAGGCCAGATGTTGTTCATGTACACGACCATCATGCAGGGCTTATTCCTTTTATGATGCAGCATTGTTATGTGTATAATACTTTAGCTGCAATACCTACTGTACTTACCATACATAATGCACAATACCAGGGTTGGATGGATTGGAATAAAAGTAATTTTTTACCTGCATGGGATAAGTGGCAATGGGGCTTATTAGATTGGGATAATATAATTAATCCATTAGCTTGTGGCGTAAAATGCGCAAGTGCAGTTACAACGGTTAGCCCTAGTTATATGGCAGAGTTACAGTATAGTGCTAATGGCTTAGAAAACTTATTTGAATATGAAAAAGGAAAATGCATGGGCATTTTAAACGGAATTGATAGTGTTGTGTGGGATACAAAAACAGATACCTATATCTTATCTAATTTTACTAGTAAAGATGTGGAGGCTGGTAAAAAGATAAATAAGAAAAAGTTGTGTGATGATTTTGATTTGGACGAAGAAAAGCCATTGTTCATCTACATAGGAAGATTAGTGGGTGAAAAAGCTGCTGAACTTTTGCCACCTGCCATTAATAAAGCCTTTGAAACATTAGATAAAAAAGTTAATTTTTTAATACTCGGTAGCGGCGATCCTGCTGTTGAAAAACAATTAGAGCGTATGCGGAGTAATTATTTTGGTTACTACAATTCTCAAATAGGGTACAACGAAAAACTTGCACACCAAATGTATGCAGGAGCCGATTTTTTATTAATGCCTAGTAGGGTAGAGCCTTGCGGATTAAATCAAATGTATGCATTACGCTATGGTACCATCCCCATTGTACGCAGTACCGGTGGTTTAAAAGATACCGTAGTTGACATTAGTGAACCAAAAGGATATGGTATTTGTTTCAATAACGCAAGTGTAGATGATATTGTACTCTCTATCAATAGAGCCAATGATTTGTTTGCTGACCAAAAAAAAATGGCAGCTATTCAAAAACAAATTATGAATATTGATAACAGTTGGGATAAAAGTGCAGAGGCGTATTTGAATGTTTATAAAGCATTAACAAATGAAAAGTGAAAAGTGAAAAATGAGAAATGAAGAATTGCTCTAATTTAAAATAGTATGAAAGTAAATGTTTTGGCTGTTAAAAGCTTTAATTTTTCAATTAGAATCTTGAAACTAGTTAGTTATTTAAACAATAATAAATCCAGTATTGTAATAAGTAATCAAATATTAAGAAGCGGAACATCTATTGGAGCTTCAATTACAGAGTCTGAGTTTGCAGCCTCAAATAAAGATTTCATAAATAAATTAACAGTATCTTTAAAAGAAGCGAATGAAACAAGATATTGGCTTAAACTTTTAAACGCAGCAGAATTTATAAACCAAAAAATGTTTGATTCACTAAATATAGACTGTGAAGAACTTATCAAATTATTAGTATCAAGCATAAAAACATCAAAAAGTAATAAATCAACATAATTTTTAATTTTTCACTTTTCATTTTTCATTTTTTATGAATAGCAAATCAGTAGTATCAGTAATTCTAGGAGGCGGTGCAGGTAGTCGTCTTTATCCACTAACCTCTACTCGTAGTAAGCCAGCAGTACCTATTGCAGGCAAATATCGCTTGGTAGATATTCCAATATCTAACTGTATAAACAGTAGCATAAACAGAATGTTTGTGCTTACCCAATACAACTCAGCCTCTTTAAATAAGCATATAAAAAATACCTACCAGTTTAGTGCATTTAGCAATGGCTTTGTAGATATTTTGGCAGCAGAGCAAACGCCTGATAGTCCGGGTTGGTTTCAAGGAACGGCAGATGCTGTTAGACAGTCGTTAAAACATATTGGTAATAACGATTTTGAGTATGTGCTAATTTTAAGTGGCGATCAATTATATCAAATGGATTTTGCCGCTATGATTGATAACCATGCAGCACAAGGAGCAGATATTACCATTGCAACTATACCTGTAGGCGATAGAGAAGCTCCAGAATTTGGGATTTTAAAAACAGATGCACAAAATAATATTACCTCTTTTATAGAAAAGCCAGCTGTAGAATTATTACCAGAATGGATTAGCGATACAGGCACAGCTATGCATGAGCAAGGACGTAATTATTTAGCTAGCATGGGTATTTACATTTTTAATAGAAAAACGTTATTTGATTTTTTATTGGTTGATAAAAAAGAAGCAACAGATTTTGGCAAAGAAATTATTCCTACATCCATCAACACACATAAAGTAATAAGTTACCAATACGATGGGTACTGGACAGATATTGGAAACATCTATTCTTTTTATGAAGCAAACTTAGCCTTAACTTTAGAAATTCCTCCATTCAATTTATTTGATAATGCAAAAACAGTCTACAGTAGAGCTAGAATGTTACCTCCTGTAAAAATTAGTGGAACAACTTTTGTTAGCAGCATTTTAGCCGAAGGCTGTATTATACATGCTAAAAAAATTGAGCATAGTGTTATTGGTATTCGAACTAGAATTGGGAAGGGAACTGTGATAACAAGTACCTATATAATGGGTAGCGACTTTTATGAAACTATTACAGAAATGGCTCATTCTTTGGAAAGAGGAATTCCAAAAATTGGAATAGGAGAGCATTGTGAAATAAAAAATGCTATCCTTGATAAAGATTGCCGAATAGGAGATAATGTACGAATAATTGGGGGGACACATTTAACACCAATTGACCATGCATTGTACACTATAAAAGATGATATTATCGTAATTAAAAAAGGAGCAATAATTCCTGATGGATTTATAATAGAATAAAATTGTAAAAAAATACTGCTAAGCAATTAGCAGTATTTTTTTGTATTATTTGTTCTTTCCAACCAAATCAACTTAAAAATTTTACAACATAGCACCCCAATAAAACTGCTCTCTCCACTTTTTACTTTCTTCATCATCATTGTTTCTCCAATCTTTAGTACGTTCTATAATAGTGGTTTTTAAATTGATGGTAGTGTAATATTTTTTTGCTTTAGCTGGCTTTATATTTTCTTCGGCTACCGTATTAACATTAATTTTTGTAGCAATAAAGCTAGTGTACATTCTTGGAATGGTTAAACCCAAAATCATTCCGGGTAAGCCACTAATACTGCATGGCCCACCTGGTATAGTAATTTCATCGGTATAAAAAGCAAATACATATACGCTGTCAAAAATTTTGCCAATGGCTTTTCTACAATTAAAACCAGCTATAACTCTGCTCTCATTACTAAACTGCCAATTTATTTTTATTATACTATCCTCTACATTAAACATGCTTCCTATTACTTCTTTTTGCATGTTATAGATGCCTTTTTCAAAATCAACATACCAAACATTTTCTTCATCACTTTTCCGCATCCACTCTGGTACTTTCGCTTTTTCATCCCATCGATCAAATTTATAAACACTTTTATTATTAGCAAATGTATAACTGTAATAACCTGTCTTAAATTGGGGCAAATTTTCTTTCATCATTTCTGCCCAATTACTATTACCCATAGTTTTTTTAATATTCGTTTTTACCTCGTATTCTATTACTGCTTTATCAATAAATTGTTGAGCAAATGTATCAGTAGAACTAAATAGTAAAACTGTTAAACAAACAATTAGTGTTCGTAAATTTTTCATAGTAAATTATTTCGTTGTTGTTTTATTTTTAAAATTCCAAGTAAATCCTACCATCCAATAGCGTTGTAAACGTTCGTTTCTTGTTTCGCTAAACGTGTTTTCATAAAAGTTTCTATCTACACCAATATTTTGATTCAAAATATCTCTTACCATTACATAAGCAGTAAACTCATCTTTTTTAAATGTTTTTTGTAAACGTGCATTCCATAACTTATTATTAATGGCTGTTGGTATTTGGGCAGTTTTTGGTCGGGTATAGTAACTAAAATCACTTATTATTGACCAAGTTTTTTTATAATAAACCGTTGCATTAATATCAAAATTATTACTGCTAAATTTATTTATTAAATCATTTTGTGTTGTAGTGTTTCTATTAAATGAAATGTTGTTGCCTATAGAAAAATCGTATTTTTTATCTTTGGACTTAGATAGATTAAAACCGAAGCCTGTACTTAATGTTTTTGAAATATTTTTTTGATTATTTATAAAGCCCGAATTTTTTGAAAAATTAAAATTTGGTTGTAGGTTAACACGTACATCAGCTTTTTTTAATTTAAAGCCCATTCCACTCCAAAAACTTACATTCATATTACCATTTGTATTTATGGGCTGTGTAACCCTTTCGCCAGTATTTATATTGGTAACCACATTGTTAGTAATGGCATTGCTAGTTGTACTAAAGTTTAAAGATTGGTAACCCCAAATATCTTTAATAAAATTATAGGCATTATGGCTTAAATTAAAATTATTTGAAAACGATTGTTTTAGGTTAGGGTTTCCTATGTATTGATTAAATCTATTGGTAATATTACGAAGTGGCTGTACTTGGTTTAAGGTAGGCTGTCTGGTATTTCCATTATAATTTAAGCGTAAGCTATGATTGCTTTTGTATGTATACGTAAAATTTGCTTGTGGAAAAATATTGGTGAAATTTCTATTGTACTCTTTATTAACTGTTTGATCGGTAAAATCAAAATTTGTTATCCCAAAACCACTGCCAATTACAGCCTTTAATTTTTTACTGTTATAACTAAACTTTACCGTTGGTTTATTTACAATAATTGTTTGTGCAAATTCATTTGATAAGGTATCTACTCTTGTATCGTATTTATCATTTAACGTATTATAATCATAGGTTATTTGAGTGTTCAATCCTTTAGTAAACGACAGTTCGTGGCCAATTTCAAGCGAATATTTTTTACCCAGCGGTTCTGTATAAACTAATCTGCCTGTAATTTTTGTAGATGATCTTTCATTATCTCTTAACTGATCTAAAAGCTCTGGCGAAATGGGTATACCATTGTTGAACGCCTGATTGGTTGCATTTAAATAATTATCTGCTTCACTTTGTAAAGCATTAAAATCTGCATTAAAGGATAATGTTCGTCTTAATTTTTTAAACTTATGTTTAAAAATAATACTACTCGAAAAAGATTGTTTATCTGAGTTTATTCTATTAATAGTAGATGATGAGTTTTTTGGTGTTTTAGTATTGCCCGTAGTTTCCGAAAAGTTTGTTTCCTCAGATGCTGAGTTATAAAAATTAGCACTTGCTGTAATTTTTAAACTATTGTTACTATCTAATTTAACATCGTAACTAGCATTGGTTTTAATATTATATCTATTTACATCTATATTTTTGCTGCTATTGGTATTAAATATGGAGTCTCCAATTTGTGCTTGTGTAAACTCACTAACTCCATTTGTATAAATTTGACTATTATATTTTGGCGAAAAATTTATGGTTTGTTTATCATTCCATTTGTTGCTGTATTGCAAACCAGCATTTACATTTCGTATAAAGCCGTTTTCTGTATCAACATAAGGTTCATCATCACTTCCGCCGCCTCGCCACATCATCATACCACCATCATCAGTCATTTCCATGTTAACATCACCATTGCCACCATATTTATCATTGTCTTGCCAGCTCAAACCATCTTGCCCAGTATTGCCACTTAATAAAAATGCGGATAGTTTTCGTTTTCCTTTAAAAGCGTTGATCATTGCATTTGTGTTGTATCGGTCATCTATTTTATCTTGTAGGCCTCCAGCTCCATCCAACTTACCAAAGTACCCTTTCTTTTTATCTTCTTTTAATTTTAAGTTAATTGTCTTTTTAGAATTGCCATCATCTATTCCCGTAAACTCTGCCTGATCACTTTTCTTGTCAAAAACTTGCACTTCTTTTACTGCATCGGCTCTTAAATTTTTTACAGCCATCCCAGGGTCATCCCCAAAAAATTCTTCTCCATCTACCAAAACTTTTTCTACCGTTTCTCCCATTGCTTTTATTTTTCCATCTCTATCTACTTGTATGCCGGGTAATTTTTTTAATAATTCTTCCACATTTGCATTTGCACTTACTTTAAAGCTATCTGCAGTATAAACGGTAGTATCTCCTTTTATTTTTATAGGCATTCCACTTTTTACAATTACTTCTTGTAATAATTTGCTTTTTGAGGTGAGCACAATTTTTTTCAATTTTTTTTCGGCGTTACCCATTTCAATATTTTCAACTACATCGCCAAAATAGGGGTGTGTGGTCATTAAAATATAATTGCCAGGGGCAATGTTTTTTAACGTAAAATTTCCATTAGCATCGGTTCTGGTAAAGGCATAAAAAATACTGTCTTTGGGTGTTAATAATACAATTACAGCATTTTTTATAAATTTATCTTGTGTGGTATCCGCAACAGAGCCCTTAATAGGATTTAGTTGGGCAAAAGAAAATGAAAAGGAAATAATAAAAAAGGTAGCTAATAAAATACTTTTTTTCATAAAAAGATTAGTAGTTTTTTGGGTAGTTTTTTTTTTAAAACTGAAATATCTCTCAAATAGTTCATATTTAGTAAAGTACAAGTCTTAAATTTACGTTAATACAAAGATGTAGTTAATAGATAACCACTTTTACTTACTTACATAAATGGCAACAAAAAAAACATCAACGGAAAAAATACCCATAAAATTAAATTATGAGGATGTGGAATTTGTTGATTCTACTAAGTCTGTGTGGAATTATTCGTTATTTACCGATGAGGATATTACAAATTTTCAAAATGGAACATTGTATAATGCGTATAATTTTTTTGGTAGTCATAAACGTACGGTATTAAATACAGAAGGTTTTTATTTTGCAGTATGGGCACCAAATGCAACACAAATAAGTGTTGTAGGCGATTTTAATAACTGGAAAAAATCAGTTCATCCACTTTTTGTTCGGTTAGATAAATCAGGTATTTGGGAAGGCTTTATACCACATTTTAAAAAAGGCGACTCGTATAAATATTACATAAAAGGTTTTAAAGGGGTGCAAATTTTTAAGGCCGATCCTTATGCAAATTTTGCCCAGCTTAGGCCCAATACATCGTCTGTTGCATGGAATGAAGATTATAACTGGTTAGACAATGCTTGGATGAAAAAGCGTAAAAAAGCCAATGCTTTAGATGCCCCATGGAGTATATATGAAGTGCATTTAGGCAGTTGGCAACGCCCTGTACCAAGTGATGAAGAAAGTTTTAATACCTATTTGCAGTTTAAAGAATTTTTAGTGCCGTATGTAAAAAAAATGGGCTTTACACATATAGAGTTTATGCCTGTTATGGAGTTTCCGTTTGATGGAAGTTGGGGGTATCAAGGCACCGGCTATTTTGCACCCACCTCTAGGTTTGGAACACCTGAACAATTTAAAGAGCTAATTGATGCTTTTCATAATGAAGGTATTGGCGTTATTTTAGATTGGGTACCCTCACATTTTCCTAACGATGCCCACGGCTTGTATAGGTTTGATGGGGCACATACGTATGAGTATGGTGATATGCGAAAGGGCTATCACCCAGATTGGAATAGCTATATTTTTAATTATAAAAGGGGAGAGGTAAAATCTTTTTTAATTAGTAGTGGAAGATATTGGTTTGATAAATTTCATATAGACGGAATTCGAGTAGATGCAGTTAGTAGTATTTTGCAATTAGACTATAGTAGAAAAGAAGGGGAGTGGGAGCCAAACGAATTTGGTGGTAATGGTAATATAGAAGCCATTGCATTTATAAAAGATTTTAACGAAACGATTTATAGAGATTTTCCAGATGTACAAACCATAGCTGAAGAAGCTACCGATTGGCCAAAAATAAGCAGGCCTACAATTGAAGATGGACTTGGCTTTGGAATGAAGTGGATGATGGGTTGGATGCATGATACCTTAGATTATTTTAAACTTGACCCATCGGAAAGACAACACCATCAAAATAAATTTACATTTAGTTTGATGTATTATTACGACGAAAATTTTATGTTGCCCTTAAGTCATGATGAAGTAGTGCATGGTAAAAGTCCAATGATTTATAAAATGCCAGGTGATGAGTGGCAAAAATTTGCTACCCTACGTTTATTATATACCTACATGTACACCCACCCTGGTGCAAAGTTGTTGTTTATGGGTAACGAGTTTGGACAAACCAAGGAATGGGATTATACAACGGAGTTAAATTGGGAATTATTAAAATTTGATTGCCATAGTCAATTACAAGAGTGTGTTAAAGTTTTAAACCACTTATATAAAAATACTCCAGCCCTATATCAATTACAATTTAACCCAAAAGGGTTTGAATGGGTAGATTTAAACCACAGGGAGGAGGGGGTAATTTCTTATATGCGAAAAGGGAAAAATAAAGAGGATAACGTATTGATAGTCTTGAATATGCGGCCTGTTGTACAAAAAAACTGGAAAGTTATTGTAAAGAATAAAGCCAATTGGAAAGAGATTTTTAATAGTAACGACAAGCGATTTTTTGGGGCAGGGGATGTTTATAATCCTGAAATAGTTAGAAAATTAGTGGATAAAAAGAAGCATTTGTATGAAATAACTTTACAACTTCCAGCGTTAGGAGGTATACTTATCCAATAAATTGGAACAATTTTTGGTAACTTACAAATATGAAAAACCTTTTTACATCCTTTTTAGGGATATTCCTATTACATTCAGTAGCACTTTGTAATGACAGTGCTGTATTTTATTTTAATAAAGGTGTTGAAGAAAAAACGTCAAGGCGCTTTTTGCTTGCCTCTAAAAATTTTGAAACGGCTATAAAGTTCGACTCAAACTACCTACAAGCTTATTTAGAAAGTGGCTACTCAAATTTAGAGATGCGAAAACTACGGTTTGCACTTAATGATTTTACAAAAGTTTTTGAACTTGATAATACAAACCAAGCTGCAATTAAAGAATTAGCATCCTTGTATTTTGGATTTAAACAATACCAAAAAGCAGTAGAGTTTACGAACAAATGCATTAGTTGTACTGATAAAGAAAAAATTATCGGAATAAGTTATTACAAAGATGAAAATTTTGGGTTAGCAGAAAAATTGTTAGCACCTTATGTTCAAAAAAATCCAACCGATGCAGAGGCGGCCTTTTCTTTAGCAAGGACGTATTTGGAATTAGAAAATGAAAAAAAGGCTATTGATTTTTATGAATTAGCTTTAAAAGAAAGAAATACGAATGCTAGTTGGTATAGCGAATTAGGACTAATTTATTATAATACCAATCAATATAAAAAAGCAATAGATTGTTTTACCAATGCTGCAAAAAATGGTATTACACAATCAAACGATTTTAAAGAGAATTATGCTTTTGCTTACATTTATGCTAATGATGCGACGAATGCCGAGCCTATTTTGCAAGATTTAATAACCCGTAAAGCTGGTAATAAAGAATTGCTGAGGGATATTGCAGAGGCTTACTATTCTGCAAAACAGTACGATAACTCCTTAGGTTATTGCCAACGCTTAATGGAAATGGATGCTAGAGATGCAAAGGCCTTATATCAGGCTGGGCTTTGTTTTCAAAAGAAAGGCCAAACAGATAGAGGGCAAAAAATGTGTGATGCTGCTATTGAAATGGACCCTGCATTAGGTAAAATGCGTAAGCAAACAAGTTTGCCTGTAGGGCTATAAAACTAAACTATTTCTGCTAACATACAACGAACACTACCACCGCCTATTGTTTCAATAGTATTAATGTTGGTATGTAGAATGGTATTATATTTTTCTAATTTTTCTATCTGTATTGTTGTTAATGATTGGTAAGCCGTGGTTGACATAAGTAAATACACAATTCCATCTTTATTTTTTACTTGCAACATGTTGCCGGCAAAGCAATTTATTTGTTGTATCGTTATTTCAATAATTTCTTTATTTGTATGTTCAATCGTTTTTTTTATAGTATCTAACTCACCTCTATTCTTTATACTTTCTAAACAAATCACTACATATTTATCCGCAACACACATCATTACATTGGTATGATAAATTTCTTTGTCATTAATATCGGTTGATATAAATGTGCAAGAGGAGTAATTGGTTTGTTTACAAAATTCATTTAATACTTCAATAGCTGTTCTAGGCGATAAGCAGGCGTATGCAATTTTATGCTCTCTGTCTAAAACCATACTGCCGGTGCCTTCTAAAAATTTATTCTCTTTTTCAAAGTACGATAAGTCGGTAATTTTTTGTATTGAGGCCAACGGTTTTATGCTATGAATTATTTTTTCATTTTTTTCTAATCTTCTGTTTTGTGCATACATTGGGTATAGGTAAATACCCTTTTCTGTATCAAATGAAATCCAATTATTAGGGAAGATAGCATCTGGTGTTATGGCCTCGTTGTTTTCATTTATTACCGTAACTAAAATATTATTTTTTTGTAGTAAGGTTACAAATGCTTCAAATTCTTTTAAAGCTTTTTGTTGATGATTGCCAAGTATGTTTTGTTGAAAATAATTATTAGAGGCTGTTTCCTCATTAAAACCAAAATTCAATGGTTTTATCATTAATAAATGGCTAACGTTTTGCATTAGTGAGTCATTGATTTTGCAAAATTCATTTCGCCAGCAGTTATTGCCACAGCTAACCTGTTTTCTTTTGGAGGTATAGGGCAATTGTACTCATTACTATAAGCACAATATGGGT
Source organism: Bacteroidota bacterium (assembly GCA_031377245.1). Classification (GTDB taxonomy): domain Bacteria; phylum Bacteroidota; class Bacteroidia; order Chitinophagales; family Chitinophagaceae; genus Ferruginibacter. Next base: position 2,082 of record JANMEU010000007.1, on the reverse strand, counting down.
TGTAGGCTTTATTAAAATCTACAGTGCATTTACCTTCTTTAATAGCTGTGGTTAGTAAATCAATATATCTACCAGTGCCATACGAACCAAGGCCAGTTGTTTTATCGCTAAAAGGTAAAAACAAATAATCTTTATACTCCGTATTATTTAATAAATCTATGGATTGAAAAAGGGTTAATTGATAGTCTATCCCATCAATAGTAAAAGTCAATTTACCGTAACGTGTAAAATATTTTTCAGGTATTTTTTTGCCACTTGTTTTTAGGGTAATAATGGTAGTGTCGATAATTTTTGTAAACGTAGCAAGTACGTTATATTTTGAGGAAGGGGGGTAAAACTTAAAATATTTTTTATTTTTTGCACTTACCACTTCATGTGTTGCTACATATTTTTTTTGGAATTTTTTAATTTCAATAGAATAACTGCTTGCTCTTCTCACTGCTTTTCGTTGTGCAAAACAATTTAGTAACAACAAAATAAAAGTAGCAAACAATAAAATCTTCTTCATACTAATTCATCATTAAAACATTTACACTCCGTTGTAAAATATTAAAAGCAATTTCTGCCATTAAATTTTCTTTATCTAGGGTTGGGTTTACTTCTGTAATTTCAAAGCAACATACTTTACGGTTTTGCATAAACTTGCTTATTAAATCTTCTGCTTCTCTTTCTCTTAAACCATTGCTAACAGGCGTTCCTGTACCTTTAGATATAGCACTATCTAAACTATCTACATCAAAACTTACATAAATATCTGTACAGTCGCTTAAGTAACGTAATACTTTTCGGCTTACATTTTCTGCACCATTTCTACGTACTTCAGCAGTGGTAATTACTTTAATGCCGTGTTTTTCAATAATATGCTTTTCTTCTTTTTCAAAATCTCTTAACGAAATAAATACCACATCTTCGGGTAATACTTTCGGGTTAATTTTTCCTATCGATTTTAAATCGTTCCATAGTTTAGATGTTTTTTCATCTAATTCATGTACACCACTTTCTTTATTATCTTCTGCTATTGAAACGGCTAATGGCATACCATGCATGTTTCCACTTGGGGTGGTATAGGGGGTATGTAAATCAGCATGTGCATCAATCCAAATTACCCCTAATTTGCTTTTAGGTTTTGCCATTTTAATGCCCGCTATTGTTCCACCAGCATTGCTATGATCGCCACTTAATACTACGGGAAAAAAATTGTTTTTCATACTATCACTTACTGCCTTACTTATACGTTCGTACATGGTTAATACACCACTTATACGTTTTGCATAAGGCGATTGTATAGGCTCAAACAATAAATTATTTTCTACGTCAATTTTTTCTGAAGGAAAGTGAACAAAAAAGTTACTCATAAAATCGAGCGCTGCAATTTTAATGGCATCTACCCCCAAACTGGCCCCCCTGGTACCGGCACCAATTTCGGAAGGCACTTCAATTAACTTAATATTCTTCATATAATTTTTACTTTGTAAACAAGCTGTTATAACCCAAATCTACAACTTTCCTTTTAGAGACGATGACAGCTACAAAATATCATACAATTCAAATTTCCGTTGAAAATATTTCGATATGCTTTTGCAATAAACTGTTCAACCAAATCGTTAAATGGGCAGACAAAATCAACCCCCAAAAGATTGATTTAAACAAATGCCCCTTCTACACTGTGTAGGAGGGGCATTGCCAATTATACTATTATCGGTTTATTAAAACTGTTCCAGTTTACTGAAGAAAAAATCACCTTCAATCAGTGCATTTTCATTGCTATCGCTGCCATGCACAGCATTTTCACCAATAGAAGTGGCATATAATTTACGGATGGTACCATCAGCTGCTTCGGCAGGGTTGGTAGCACCAATCAGTTTGCGAAAATCTTCAACTGCATTATCTTTTTCAAGAATGGCTGCGGTAATGGGGCCGCTGCTCATAAAATCAACCAATTCGCCATAAAAAGGCCTTGCTGCATGCACTGCATAATATTCGCCGGCTTTTTCTTTGCTTAATTTGGTCATTTTCATACCTACAATGCGAAAACCTGCCGCATTGATCATTTGTAAAATGGCGCCGGTATGTCCGTTTTTT
>JANMEU010000019.1:0-159935 GCA_031377245.1 Bacteroidota bacterium | reverse complement strand
TATGAAAACTTAAAAAGATATTTCAAAATATTTTTATGCTTAAATATTTCTTTGCCTTTATCCTGCTTATTCATGGGCTTATACATTTCATGGGTTTTGCAAAAGCTTATAACTATGGTAATGTAACACAGTTAACAAAAGTTATTTCAAAACCAAATGGTTTACTTTGGCTGCTTACTGCAATACTTTTTGTAGTGGAAACACTTTTATTCTTGCTTAAAAAAGAAAGTTGGCCATACATCGCAACTGCTGCTGTAGTCACTTCACAAATCCTCATCATCACTGTTTGGAAAGATGCAAAGTTTGGAACCATTGCTAACGTATTGGTGCTACTTGTTGCCATTGCAGCTTTTAGCAGTCAATATTTTGAGTCAACCTTTAGTAAAGATGTAAAATCAAATCTGGTTAAAACCAATATTGATCAAACTGATTTACTAACTGAAAATGATATCCAATTATTACCGTTACCTGTACAAAAATATTTGCGCTACTGCAATGTTTTAAACAAGCCTAAAGTTAAAAATATAAAGGTTGTATTTGATGGTGAAATGAGGGACAAAGGAAAAGACTGGTTTCAATTCAGGTCTGTTCAATATAATTTTTTTGATGAGCCAACAAGGCTGTTTTTTATGAAAGGGAAAATGTATGGAACTACAGTGCCTGGTTATCATTGTTACCAAAATGCTGCGGCTAGTATGCAAATAAAATTATTTGGTTTGTTTAATGTAGTAAATATAAATGGTGCAATAATGACCAAAGCAGAAACGGTAACAGTGTTTAACGATATGTGCTTAATGTCGCCTGCCACTTTAGTTGATAAAAGAATCGAATGGACGGCTATTGATAGTTTATCTGCCAAAGCAATTTTTAAAAATGGTGTAAATAAAATAACTGCGATTCTTTATTTTAATGAGCAGGGGCAACTCGTAAATTTCACATCGGATGATCGCTATGCCATCGGCGATATGAAGCAATACCGTTTTTCAACACCGGTAAAAGAATATGAGCAAATGGATGGAAGGAATATCTGGAAATACGGAGAAACTGTCTGGCATTATCCCGATGGTGAATTTGTGTATGGAAAATTTACTTTGAAAAGTATTGAATACAATGTGACAGAATTTAAACCTTAAAGTAAATAATGCAGCAGATAAAACCATTTATTAAATACACAAAGTTTAATAACTAAAATGAAGGGTAATCTTACAGCCATCAAAATAATTCATACCGTCATTTGGGTTTTCTTTAATGTAGTATTATTTTATATGGCTTATGCCGTAATCGTAAATAAAATTGACAACTATGTTTGGATTGGCATCGGCCTTATTTTTTTGGAAGGTATAGTACTGCTTAGTTTCAAAAAGATGTGTCCCCTTAAAATAATGGCACGTAAATATTCCGAATCAACCAAGGATAACTTTGATATTTATTTGCTTAATTGGTTGGCAAGAAACAACAAGCTTATTTACACGACTTTTTTCATCACGATAGTTTGTGGCATCCCTTATAGAATTTTAAAAAAATAATTATGACAACAACCACATTGCGGAATATTTATCTTTCATTACTTGCCTTTCTCGGGCTGAGTGCCATTGGCGGCGGTGTAGCATTAATTATGGCAATTATACCCTTTTACACGCAGGGTAATTTAATGAGTTGATAAGTAGGCAAGTAGTCATTTTTTTGCCTTTTTAGTTTCAGCGTTCTTTACACTGGCTTTCATTATTTCTATAAAAGAGGCGTTATTTGTTTGACCGCTTTTACAGGCTTTTTAATATCCCTTTTCTTTTTAGCCATCACATAAAGTTACTTTATTTCCAATTGATTTTTGTTTTTGATGCCATGTCATAAAAGAAAGGGTCGTTCTCTTTGTATAGAGATAGGGCATCGGTTATATCGGTTGAAACTGTCCCATATAAAAGCATAAACCTGTACTTCCAACCATATAAGTTATAAGTAACCCTATAGCCTAACATATCATTCTGTTTCGTCTTGTGAATTACCCAAAATCCGCTTGCTTCGGATATGTCAATTTTAGCAGAACATACATACTCTCCTATATTTTGCATTTCTTCTTTTATGCTATATGGTTGTACTATTTCGTTAATCCTTTCTTTGTCGTATGGGTTCTCAAAACTGTGGGCTGCTACCATCATAAATAAAGCAGTATTTTCTCCCACCATTTTTTTAGCTTGAAATCCAACATTTGCTATTTTTTCATCGTATGGTATTCTTTCCCATGTAGCCGGGTAGTATATTTTTACTTTAGTATAAATGTCCTTCCACTTTAAAGATTCCGTTTTAAAGGGACTGCGAAATATAGAAGTCATATCCTTTCTAAATTGTAATTGATAAATTCCTTTCTTCTTTCCTTATACTCATCATCTTTTTTCATAAAGTCAGCCCTTTTACTTGCTGATGCAAATATTTTAAAGTTGATGAATGGGATACCAAAACAGGCAAACATAGCAGCGTATTGAATAAGGTCTAATTGCCAACTATCTTTATCATCTGCTTCAAATCTGTATGCCTTTTCATAATGTGCGGGAACGGTTTTGCGTCCCTCATATATTTCTTCGTCGTCAACATATTGTTGATATTCTACAATTTCTCCCTTTAGCAGTAATTTGCTAAAATAACTTTCTACTTTGCCATTATTAGAACCGATAAAAAGACTACAGAAGAAACTGATAGCGACCATTCCAAGAGTTACTTCTCTCATTTCATACCTGCCAAATAAAGCAACCCTATATCTATACCATATCAGCCCAACTATCGGGGTGGCAAGTGTAACAGCGACTAATAACGGGGGATTTCTAACAACGGCTCGTCCAACAAAAATTAAGACGGTAAAAAAGCCGATAACTGCAAGCCATATTATTACATTGTCGGAAACTTTTTTGGAATCGAAGACAGGCATAAGAATACAATAGATTTAGCTTGGTGTGCGTTCGTTTAAAATTGGTCGTTTCCAAGAACGAGGCAGCATAAATAATAATTTTAAAAGATAAAAATAGCCATTAAGCCCAAGATTTAAAACAACGCTGCTTGTATATAATACGCAAAGCGTATTCTTTATAAGTAGTATTATATACTTGGGTTTTGTTAGATTGCGAAAATTGTTAGTTATTTTATCCAATAAAGTCAAAGTTTTTTTGTTGGATTAATATTAGGGGTGTAACTTAGCAGGGCAAAACGGTAAATAATATGAATCCTTCATTTAATTTGACAGTATCTCCCAATGAGGTGGGGGAATTGGTTGAGTTTTATAAACTCAAAAGAGTTGAGTTGGTAGATGCTAACCGACCTGTATTTAACAAACTCAAGGAAATAGACAACATGATTGCTAAGCTAAGCCAGTTGTCAAAAAATTCAGAAGAGGATACTAAATACCCTGCCAATGGTTCATGGAATCAGCGGATAAGATTTGTCCTTTCAAATGATTTGGTCGGGTTTGGTATGACATCAAGAGAGATAGTAGATGCGATAGCTGAAGCAGAAGGGGTTGAGAAGGGTAGCGATAAGTGGAAAGACATATATAAGGGAGTAGCCCCTTCTCTAAGTGCAGGGGGTAAAATTTACAGTAAAAAACCTAATAAAGATGGAAACACTATTTATAACTTAATACAATAAAAAAAGCCCCCTGTAGTCGCAAAACGGAAGGAGCTTTTTTTATTATTAGAGTGATGCCTTTAATTTATATCTCGCAAGGTATAAAGCAACTGAATTTTTGTTCAGGAGGCATCCTTTTATTCTATATCAAAGGTAGTTTTAAAATATTAAAGGGCAAAATTAATTGCCCTCAAATTCTGTTATCGCATATCGTGCCAGAGTTTTAGCCGACTATTTATAGGTAGTATAAATGTCCGGCTTCATAATCCGGTAATATACACGCTACTATACGATGACAAGTCCCAAGCGGGCGGCATTTCTATGCTGCCCTTATTTTTTCAAATATAGTTATTCGTCTCCGAATATCTTATGTCTACAGTTTGTTAATTCTTTGTAGGTCGTCCTCTCTACTTCTGTGTTAGCTATTATCTTCTTAAACAGGGCTATATTCTTTATCCCCTTGTTGTTATACCTGAATGTAAATTCGTCCGAATACCTTTGGATATGCTGCGGACTGATATTATGAAACGTTCCGATTACCCCTCTTTTAAAAATAGACCAAAAGTTTTCTACTCCATTACTTGAAAATGCACCAGATACATATTGCCCGTCCTGATGATTTACCTGTACGTGGAAATAATCTCTCTTAATAGTGTTATAGCCTCTCCATTCGTCCGTAACCATAATACTGCCTTTCTCTACCCAGCTATCAACAATAGGCTTTAATACTTCGGCTGATGCGTTAGGGATAACCTTAGTTCTTACTTGTCCTAATAAGCCCCTCGCACCGAATACAGTTGTTTTATCAGCACTTGAACGACCTTGTGAGTGTGGTATTTTTTTGTCGGCGTGTCTGTTCTTATTCTTTCCACCAATTAGTGTTTCGTCCAGTTGTACCACATCTCTTAATAATTCCGGCTCTGTTTCTTTCAGCATTTCACGTATTCTATGATTAATATGCCATGCTGTCTTTTGAGAAGTGCCAATGCGTACTCCTAACTCAATAGAACTAATACTTTTCTTTCTTGTAGATATTTCAAATATTGCTAAGAACCATTTGCGAAACTCAACCTTGCTACCTTCAAATATTGTTTTAGTCCTTACAGTAAATGGCAAACCACATTCACGAATACCACAACGATAAGAAGGAATGTCTTTAAACTTTCCTCGTGGTTTTACATTGTAATACTTAACGCTGCCACAATGCGGACAACAGGGAACACCATCCCACCGTATCAATTCGTAGAACTCATAACATACTCTTTCATTGTGAAAGAACTCGTTAAACTCGTGTGTTGTTTTGAAATTAAAATCCATGTTTGTTCATTGTACACAAGTGTGAACTTGTGAGGTAAAAAAATATAGTTATCGTGTTGGTAATGTAGCCCCCTTCAAAATAAAATGTACATCATCAATTAAAATAGAACTCATTCTGCCTTGTCTTATCAGCCTGTAAACATAAGACGTGCTAACATCGTTATGCTTCGCAAATGTTTTAACGCTTATTAATATATCTAAGTCCATCCTTCTCATGCAGCAAATATAATACATTTGGTTCACAGTTCACTCCAATGAACCAAATAGTTTTCCACATTTACTTTGCGTGTAAAAGGGTATAATTGCCTTAATTATTTCTCCTTCAGGAAAATTATTGGGTGGCTTGCCTCTGTCAATTTTAGAACGGTCTCCTTTTAATGACTTTTTAGTTCCGGGCATTATTCTATTTGTTGTTTTAGGAATTATACCCAGCTTATTAGTATTAGCACTCCTAAAAAAACCAAACTCTTTATTTGCAGAGCGATTAAACTTTTTTAAGGATATGCACTGGGCCTGGACTTTCAGTATTTATGTAGCTTTTGCACTTATTATTTGGATACAAGTTGAAACAATATATATACAAGGCGTTGGCTGGCTACAAACTTTCTATATGCTATATGCTATTCCACTCATTTTAGTTGCTTTGTTGCCACAGGTTAGAAATCTGTATAAGAAATGAGCATGTTCATGATGTAATAATGAAGATACTTCTTAGCTAAGGTTTCTTAATCATAAATCCTAACAACTTAAATCTAAGAGAACGGTTAGTGGTTAAACGAACCAAGGCAAGATTTATTTAAAAATTAATTTTTATTGTATTCCTCAACAGAAATTTCCCTCCCACTTGTATTAAAGCATTTGATTTCTTCCCCTTAGTTTGTCCCCAACAAACCGAAATAATACAAAAAAGAAAAATTGTTTTAAATTAGCAGATGTACACACCAATACTTTAAACAAAGCTATACTTTATATAAGAACACTTTAAAGTAAAGCGTGGAGTTTTGATGGCTTAATAAAATTGTACTATCTTAATAAAAAAAACAGCCTTAGTAAATAAAAATAATCACAGCCTGTATGGCTTAGGCACAATGGTTAGTGGTGTTTCTAACCAAGACTAAGACATTGTTGCAGTAATTATTTAACAAAAATTGTAAACAACAAAAGTATGTACAGCAAAAATATACTGTAAAATTAACCAACAAAAAACAAGTGTGAAAAAAGAAGAATTTGATGTGGCTATTATTGGTGCTGGGCCAGCTGGTTGTTGTTGTGCAATATCTTTAGCTGAAAGTGGGCTAAGAGTTGCATTAATAGATAAGGCCATTTTTCCAAGAGATAAAATATGTGGCGATGCATTAAATATTGATGTTGTAAATCAATTAAAATTAATGGGCGAAAGTATTTTAAAAAATTTTGAAAATAATGCTCAAAAAACAGCTTCGTATGGCATAAAGATATTTTCTACAAAAGCTTCTTTTGCTATGCCATTATACCATAACAAAGTAAAAAGTTGTGGTTATGTAATGAAGAGGTTTGATTTTGATAACTATTTGTTTGAAGAAGCTAAATCGCACAAGAATATTTTTTGTTATGAAGATACTTGCGTAAAAAAAATTGAAGAAAAAACTGACTGCATTTCATTTACTGCAGGCAATAATTTATTTACAACAAAATTAATTATTGGGGCTGATGGTGCTCATTCAATTGTAGCAAAAACTTTTGGACTACATGAAGTAGATAAAAATAATTATGGTGCAGGTATAAGGCAATATTATAAAAATGTTACGGGCTTTAATGTAGATAACATGATAGAGCTACATTTTTTTAAAGAAACAGCTCCAGGTTATTTTTGGATGTTTCCCATGCCCGACGGCTTTGCAAATATTGGTATTGGTATGTTGAGTAGTAAAGTGGCAAAAAAGAAAATTAATCTGAAAGAGCTAATGCAACATTTAATTACAACAAAGCCTACCCTTATAGAAAGGTTTAAAGATGCAGAGCCATTAGAAACAGTAAAAGGTTTTGGTTTACCTTTTGGAGGTAAAAAGCGAAACTTATCCGGCAATCGATTTTTATTGATAGGAGATGCAGCTTCGTTAATAGATCCATTTTCGGGCGAGGGTATTGGAAATGCAGTACGAAGTGGTCGTTTGGCGGCAGCGCATAGTATGGATTGTTTTAAAAAAAATGATTTTTCGGCGGTGTTTAATAAAGCGTATGACAACATTATTTACCAAAAAATGGAAAAGGAATTTAAACTTAGTAAAATGCTTTTAAGTATTGCAAAATGGCCACTGTTTTGTAATTTCATTATCAAAAAAGCAAGTGAAGTTAGTTATATTGGTAACCAGCTTACAGAAGGGCTTGGTAATGTAAGTAAACGAGGAAAATTATTTAGACAGCCAATGTTTTACTTTCGATTAATTTTTTCTAAGAAAGATTAAAATGCTTTTTTTAATTTTATTTTTCTTGAAAAAAACTGAATAGTATTGCTCAGCCTTTGTTCGTGGCTCACAAACCATGGCTGACCGGAAAAAAACCTCAGCAAAATCTAAAAAAGATAAGTAAGAATTATGAAAAATACTGCTTCTAATGCTTTACCAGATGAACGAGCTGGTATACTTGATGCTCTCCGTGGCTTTGCCTTGCTGGGTATTTTACTAGCAAACTCGGCAGTCTTTTCCTTATATATATTTAATACCCCCGTACAAAGGGAATCTTTTTTTACCGCCCCAGTTGATGGAATGTTAAGTTTTTTTGGACACGCCTTTATTGAAGGCAAATTCTACTCTATATTTTCTTTATTATTTGGTATCGGTTTCTCTATCATTTTTCTTCGTAATAAAAACAAGGGCAAAAATGGTTTATTAATTTTTTACCGCCGCCTCTTCATACTTATCCTGTTTGGCCTTTGTCATTCTTTTCTATTATGGGACGGGGATATATTGTTCTTTTATGCAGTTGTAGGGATGTTATTACCATTTTTTTGCAACACTAGTAACAAAACACTTTTATGGTTGTTTTTTATTTTAATGCTTTCTCCGCTGTTAGTTGATACGCTTAAAATCATTTCAAATGGCAAGTGGAACATAGCTAACCCCTTTCTTGAAAAAGCAATGGCTGTTGATAAAAGAAACGGCATTGAGGGGTTTTATCCGGGCAATTGGCTTATTACACATAACAGTTATGAGTACCTGCTAAAATGGTCAGAATCTGGTTTTTGGTGGAGCTGGCAATTAAGGCTAGACAGCAATCGGATTATGAAAGTATTTGCCCTATTCTTATTGGGATTATATGTAGGCAGAAATCAACTTTACCTTAAACTGGAAGATATTAAACCAATGCTCAAAAAATTGCAGCTTTGGGGATTAGGAATTGGTATACCAGCTGGATTGGCTTTTGCATGGTTTGAATCAGATAAAAAATCACTACCTGCTTTTGAAGGTATATGGGATACACTTATGTATGCATTAAATGTAACGCCCCTAGCCATTGGTTATGTTGCATCCATTACATTGTGGTATTTAAAAGGCAGGTTTTCAAAAATATGGACGTGGTTACAACCCGTAGGACGCATGGCCCTTACCAACTACATAATGCAATCTGTAATGGGTGTATTTATTTATTACGGTATTGGCCTAGGTTTAGGTGGCCGGTTTGGCCCAGCATTGTATATGCCCATTGCTTTTGCATTGTTTTTGTTACAGGTAATTTACAGCAACTGGTGGTTTACCCGTTTTAATTACGGTCCACTAGAATGGATATGGCGGCAATTGACCTATGGAAAAAGATTAGCTTTTAGAAAAACAAAGTTAAAATAATGGTAATAGTATTTTAATTTCCAGAGGGGTTTTCAAAGAAAAGACTCAGCAACACGAAAGAGTTAATAGATTATTATGTTTTTTATAACGGTTATACGGATTGCTTCTTTTCCACCTAAGTTATTGGCCCACCAACCGTTCGCTTTTATAAAAAAATAGCACTAAACTTTAGTAGTGCTTTAGGCAAAAAAATTCTATTTATTTTTAGTCAACCTGTCTTTCCAAAATACGAATGCTAGAAAAAAAAAGCAAAAGGTACCTCTATGTTTAATAAATTTTTTAGAATACTTTTCTGTACTTAAAGCCCACATACAAAATCGTTCTCCTTATTTCTTTACTGTTGGTGCAGTAGAAAAAATATAGTTTCTATAGCTCCAAGCCCACCACATTAATACAAACTGTAAAGGAAATAACCGTAGCCAAGCAGCCCAGGTTGGTATACAAATATCTTTACTCATACAGCCTCCCATTTGTATCATGTATACATGTACAGGAATAAAAGCAATAAGTGTAGCAATAATTAAATACGCACCATATTTTCTTGTACTTGGTAAAATAAGTAAGGCTGCAGCAATAACTTCGGCAATACCTGCAAGTATATTAAGTAATACAGGGTTTGGTAAATAAGAGGGAAACATGGGATAATAAAAAGCTTGATGAACAAAATGATTTATTCCTGCAGCAGCATACAATACAATGAGCAATAGGAAACTTATTTTCTTTATCATGTTGGGTTTATTAGCTGTAATTACTATCAATTATAGTACTCTATCGGTTGGAATATTTACCAACCGATAGAGTATGTATTTAAAATTTAGGTGTTACACCCATATTATAAAATATAAAGGAGTAAATATCTGCTGTAGTTTCTAACCCTTTTTTAAGGTTACTGGCGCCATGTCCACTGTTTACATCTACTCTTATTAACACTGGGTTTTTGCCTTTATATTTTTCTTGTAAAGTGGCCATGTATTTAAAGGAATGAGCAGGCACTACCCTATCGTCGTGATCGGCAGTGGTAGCCATTATTGCAGGATAATTTTTTGTTGGACTAATATTATGCATGGGCGAATAACCATAAAGGTTTTTAAACTCTGCTTCCGATTTTTCGCTGCTGCCATACTCGGCTATCCAATTAAAACCAATCGTAAATTTATGATAACGCAACATATCCATTACACCAACTGCAGGTATGGCAACTTTAAATAATTCGGGGCGTTGGTTAGCCACCGCACCTACCAATAAGCCACCGTTTGAGCCTCCATAAATACTCATATAATCTGCCGATGAATATTTATTAGCAATAAGATATTCTGCTGCGGCAATAAAATCATCAAACACATTTTGTTTGTTCAATAACATACCACCTTGGTGCCATTTTTCGCCGTACTCACTTCCGCCACGTAGGTTGGCAGATACATAAATGCCGCCCTGCTCCAACCACGAAATTCTTGCTGGATTAAACGATGGCGTTGTGCTAATATTGAAACCACCATAGGCATATAACATCGTTGGATTTTTACCATTCTTTTTTAAACCTTTTTTATAAATAATAAACATAGGCACTTTTGTACCATCCTTACTTTTATAAAATACCTGCTCGGTAACAAAACCTTCGGGCTTAAATTTTACTTCTGGCTTGCGAAACACTTCGCTTTTGCCTGTAGCAATATCATACTTATAAATTGTTGGCGGAAAAGTAAATGAAGTAAATGTATAGAATACAAACTTGTCTTCTTGCTCTCCACCAAAACCACTTGCTGTACCCAATGCAGGCAGTTTAACTTCCTTTTCCAATTTACCCTCTAAAGAATAAACATATACCCTGCTCGTAACATCTTTGGCATAAGTGATAAATAGTTTATTGCCAGCGCTAGTAACGCCTGCAATATTTTCTTCTTTTTCTGCAATAATGGTTTTCCAGTTGCTGCTTTCCGGTTGTGTTGGATCAACTAAAATTATACGGCGGTTTTTTGCACCATCATTGGTGCTCATAATAAATTTGCCTTTGTACTCCTCTAAAAAATTATACGAAAAATCTCCAGCTTCTTTAATAATAGGTTTAAACGTTTTATCAGCACTAGCATTGTCGTAATACCATACGGCATTCCCTTCTTTTTTACTCCGGTCAACTATATTCAAAAAAACATAACGTTCATCTTTGCTAGTAGATACACCGTTAAAACGTGCCGGGTTGGCCGGGTCTTCATAAATCAATTTATCTTCACTTTGTGCTGTGCCCACGTTATGGTAATACACCTGATGATTTTCGTTTTTTGTGGTAAGCTCCTTACCCTTTTCAGGGGTAGGATAACGGCTGTAAAAAAAGCCATTGCCTAACCAGTTTGCACCGCTTACTTTAACCCAAGCCAGCGAATCGGGCAGGTAGGTTAATGTTTGCATATCCATTACAAAAAACGTTCTCCAGTCGCTGCCGCCAGCAGATTTTCCAACAACAGCATACCTGCCATTTTTAGAAAGCTGAAATGCTGCTAACCCTGCTGTTCCCTCTTTTGAAAATTTATTGGGGTCAATTACTTCTTCCGGTGTACCTGTCAATCCTTTTTGACGATACAATACCGATTGGTTTTGCAAACCATTATTCTTATTAAAATAAAAATATTCGTTGTTACGTGATGGGGAAGAATATTTTGGATAGTCGTTCATTTCTTCTATCCGCATAAGCCACTGCCTACGAAAAGGAATCTTATCTAGGTAGCTAAAGGTTACATTATTTTCCTCGGTAACCCAAGCTTTTGTCTCGGCACTATTATCATTTTCAAGCCAGCGATAAGGATCGGACACAGTAGTACCAAAATACGTATCTACTTGGCTTTCTTTTTTTGTTTCGGGATATTTTAATTGGCCATAGCTCAATTGAAAGGACAGCATTATTAAGCTGCAAACAAAGAATGATTTCATGTTAGTTTTTATTTAATTGGTAATTTTGATTTGGATGGGTTACTGTATCAAAGTTATTGGTTTTAGGCGTTTCATTTACCATTTTAAAAACCACCTTATTTTATCCTCACCTACAAATGCAATAAAGCTTAGTATTCCAATTAGCAGCTTTTAAAAAAAACAGATGGTTGTTCTTCAAGCATCGCTTCAATTTTTTTAGCAGCATTTGTAATAGAAAGCCCACCAAGATTAGTGCAACGTAATGTATGATGAATTTGATCCCCTACAGCTTTCATGGTTTCAATAACTTCATCTAATGGTATCAGTTGTTCATAATCAGACAAAGCCATATTTGCACAGGATACGGCATTGGTTGCAGCCATTACATTTCTTCCTAAACAAGGTGCTTCTACTCTGTTGCCAATAGGGTCACAAATTATGCCTAGTGAATTTTGTAACGCTAATGACGAAGCAGCAATAGATTGTTGTAACGTGCCCCCTTTCATTTCTACAATAGCTGCTGCAGCCATGCCTCCGCCCGATCCGGTTTCGGCCATACAGCCTCCAACTTCTGCTGCAAATGTTGCATGTGCTGCAATGAACACGCCAATTAAACCTGCAGATAGCATTGCTTTAACCAATACATCTTCGGGCAATTCTAACGAATGTGCGGTACCAAACAATGCTCCCGGTAATGCCCCACAACTTCCGGCTGTGGGTGCGGCAACAATAACCCCCATAGAAGATTTAACTTCCATCATAGCACTGGTGTACATAATAATTCGGTTATTGGTATCGCCACCCAATAATTTACCGGCATCCATTTTCTCTCTAAATTGTGGCGACTGAGCTCCTAAAATTCGGTCATGATATTTTGTTCCTTTTAATCCTACTTCAATTGCATTACCCATAATATGAATAATGCTCCGCATTTTTTCAACTACTTCGGGTGCAGATATATTTCCTCTTGCCATTTCATAATCAACTGCAAGTTGCCAAAGGGCTTTGTTTTTACCAGCATTGTATTCCATCATTTGAGTACAGGTAATAAAAGGCACTTTTAAATTTTTTCTTGCCATTACAGGCAAAACCGGTTGCAGTTGTTTAATAAATAAAACTCCTTCCATCGCCTTCAACTCTTTACAAATGCCTTCATCCAAAAATGCCTGTGCTTTAATTTCAATAAAAGATAGTTCGCCTTTATGAAATTCAATCTCATCATAGGTTGTTGATGCGTTTAAAAACGCAATAATATTTTCAGGTTCTTTACAATAAACTAATGTTTCAAAATAATCTCCTGCCATGGAAACGGGCACATCATCAATAGCAATTACTTCTATCATACCACCACCGGTGGAGATGGCGGTTAACTTTCTGGTTTCTTTACTATTATGCAGCGTTATTTTATACAGGTTTGGATGACCGTTGCCAATATCAAGAATATCAATTTTTACATTTATTCCGGCAGTTACAATATGTTTATCAGATTGTGGCAATCGTTCATCATGGGCTTCCCATCCTAAAAAACCGCCAAACAATCCCATATCCGATCCCTGGCTTTTGTGGGTAGTAGCTAGTGAACCATTGGGATCAAATTCTATTAAAATATCTTTGATATTTTCATCCATCAAATCTCTGCACAAACGGGCAATGCGTAAAGATGCAGCACAATGAGAACTAGATGGGCCCCTCATTACCGGGCCAATTACATCGTTGAATATACTTGGGTAAGTGCTCATAATGCTACATTTATTGTACATGTAAGTTACAAATTATTATTTCAAAATCTTCCATCTTGTGCCGCATTTCAGCGTAGTGTTTTAACCCTAGCTTATTGCCATAATCTCCTATAAATTACACCATCATGCTGAATAATTTATTGTTTTTTATTAATTCGTTTGAAGTATTTTCACATTATCCAACAACTAAACTAATAATAGTATGATAGCATTCATTTGGATTTCTCTTGCCGTTTTAACTATTTGGTATAGCATAGTTTTAATAAAAGATTTTTTAAAACATAAAAATAACCTTGAACCTGTGAGTTGGGTTAAGACAGGCCTAATAGGTTTTGTAGTTAATTTTTTTGATGTATTAGGCATTGGTGCTTTTGCACCTCAAACAGCCTTATTAAAATTTACCAAACAAACAGAAGATAGGGTTTTGCCGGGCACCCTTAATGTTGCCAATACACTTCCTGTTTTAATACAAGCTATAATTTTTATTACGGTTATTGAGGTTGAACCTGTAACGTTAATACTCATGCTACTTGCAGCAACAGCAGGCGCCATATTAGGTGCAGGCATTGTTTCAAAATTATCTGAAAAAAAGATTCAACTAACCATGGGTATTGCCTTGTTAATTACAGCGGGTTTTATGTTTGCCCGTAAAATGAATTGGATTCAGGGTGGTGGAACAGATATTGGTTTGACTAATGTAAAGCTTGCCATTGCTGTTTTTGTTAACTTTATTTTAGGCGCCTTAATGACTGCTGGTATAGGACTTTATGCTCCCTGTATGGCTTTGGTTTTTGCATTGGGCCTATCGCCAGTGGTGGCCTTTCCTATAATGATGGGTTCATGTGCTTTTTTAATGCCGCCAGCTTCTGTTAAATTTATAAAAGAAGGAGCCTATAACCGTAAAGCCGCTGTGGCCATGGCAATACCGGGCATGATAGCCGTTTTAATTGCTGCGTTAATCGTTAAGTCATTGCCTATGGATACATTACGTTGGATAGTTATATTCGTTATACTTTATACCTCTGCTGTTATGTTGAAAGCAGCATTTTCCAATAAGAAAAAATTACCCGATTAAATTATGCACACCAATCTGTTTATTTTATCCGATAAAAGCGTAAGTAGTTAAGTAACACAAACTACTAATTATATTTTTCAGAAATAGTTTTACAAAATAACTCCCCATTTTAGTTATACCCAATTGAGGGTATATGTATTTATGTATTTTTTTATACTTTTAAAATAAAAAAATGAAGCATAGTATACATTTTATTTTACTGTTACTCTTTTCCTCATTTTGGGCAAATGCTCAGAAAATTAATATTAGTGAAAACCCGGTAGCCTATAAATACCTGCTGAAACATTATGGTTTAAAGGGGAAGATTAAATCCGTAACAAGCTATGGCAGTAATAATTATTTAATGACAGATGAGCTATTTGATCAAGAAGGAAGAAGGACAACTCTGGTTAGTTATTCGGGTATGCCAACTACTACAAACTATACGTATGACAAATCTAATAATACCATAAAACAAACACAACAAACAGGTAAACTACCTCCCATTAATAACCTATACAAGTATAATAGTAATCAAGAGGTGGAGTTTTCCTTATACAAAGAAGATGACCCTTTGCGGAAATTTGACTACCGGGAAAATTTGCTGATAAAAGACAGCAGTGCAAACAGGTATTCCACACAAAAGGCGTATTACAGCTATTATGAATACAACAGCAAAGGGCAATTAATCAAACTGTGGGATTTTAATGGCGGAGGCAAATTAGGTAGGGAGGAAGTATACAGTTATGAAGGAAATGTGGTTACAGTAAAAGGGAAAAGTTATCCGAGTTTTGCAGGTGGCACAGTAAGTGAATATGAAAAGAAAAAATATTATGATAAAAAAGGAAGTTTGATAAAAGACTTGTACTCCGAAAATAATAAAACAGAAATTACCGAATATAAACTAGATGCAAATGGAAATTGGATTTGGAAAACAGGTGGAATGACCCGAAAAATTGCATATTATGAATAGCTTCTACTAAAAAAGATATTGGTAAACTAGCTAATATTATAAAAAAATTATTAGATGAAAATTTTGATAACAACAATACCCACTATGGCTCATGAACAAAGATTTGTGGTGTAACAAACAATGGCCAAAAAATCTATATATCATTTTTCAAAAAAATATAAAACTATGCGATTTACATTAAGCTTACTTCTTATTCTTTTTTCAATAATTGTTCATGCACAACTTGCAGAACCTTTCCAAGATGCTAATGGAAAATGGGGCTATAAGTACAAAGATGGAAAAGTGGATGTAGCGCCTAAATATGATATTGCCATGCCATACAACGGTGCAGGTTTTGCAGAAGTAAATATTGGAAAACAGTATAAAATAGTCAATGGAAAAAAAATACTGGGATCACCGGGTAAATGGGGTGTATTACATTACTATCGGGGCCTTGTCATTCAACCACAGTATGATGGTATGATGTCACAAATTTCAAATTATTTTTCTTTTAATGTTGGGGCTTTTGTAAATGAAGAGGGTTTTATTACGGGAGGAAAATGGGGAATTATCAATTGCGATAAAAATAGTATTATGGTGCAGCCCCAGTATGAATTTATAAGTGACTATAACTCTATGGATAGTATTCTTACTGTATTTAAAGGTGGCAAAATTCTGTACAACGGAAAATTAGTGATGCCAGAACAAAACTCAAAAGGCAGGTGGGGTCTTGTAAATATACAAGGAACCCAACTATCCCCTTTTAATTTCAGCCTTATCCGTAATCTTGTTCCCTATATATATATTATGGAAGATTCCAAAACAAAACTACTGGGCATGTATAGTTACAAAGGCAAAGAAATTTCTACCTGTGTTTACGATAGTATTTTTGGTTTTGCTTATGATGATAAAGTTGCCTGTGCTGTAAAAAATAAAAAATATGGTTTCATCAATCAAAAAAACGAAATACTTGTGCCGTTTGAATATGATAAGGTTTCACGGAAAGAATTTGATGGTGGAATAATTATGGTTAAAAAGGATAGAAAAGAATTTTTGATTGATAACACTGGTCAAACAATGAAGCCAACACCAGAGCCTTACGAAACAACCTTTCAAAATGCTTTTAAATTAGCAAATAATTCACCTGAAAGAGCTAAAGCATTTTTTGAATACGAAAAAGGCTTGCAAAACCTAAAGTATACTGATGGCCAGATTCTATACCTATTGTCGCAAAAATTTACACAGGCAGTAGAAATAGATTATTATTCCGTATTTGAGGCATTGATGAAATGTGAAAGAAGCAGGATTATGATTTTTAGTAAGGCTATGTTAGCGTTAACTCAACAACAGAGAGCAGGAATAAAAGCCCTTTCACAATACTCAATTGATGAGTTTACGGCAAGCCAAAATAATAGGCCGGTTCCCCCTTACCCATCATGGATTCCTAAGCCAGGCTTTGGATGGGGGAAAACGGTAAGTAGTGATAAAGCAACATATCAACCTCCAGTTTCAAATACTTCCAAATCTTCAAATTCAAATCCAGCAAAGTCAAGTGTATCAGAATACCAAGCAAAAACTTTAATTGGCAAATATTTCACTTACGAAAAAAAATCAACCGATTATAACGTGTTTGACCCTCGTTCTGTAAAGGTTGAAAGTTTTGTTATGAAAATTGTGGGGCTTACCGAAACAAGTACCCCAGAATACCTAAGGTATAAAATTAGATACACTAAAAGGTATGGCTGCTATGCTTATTCTGATGAAATAGATGCAGAAAAATTATTTTATGTATTTGATGGAATTTACTATAATAATTTTGATGGTTTTGCTACTTGCTCAAATTGCAACGGGGCTGGTAGATGGAGCTCAAGTTACTCTCATACTAACGACTATCAATATACACTTGGCGCAAAAATTACATACAGCGGAACATACTCCACTAATTGCAAAAAGTGTGGAGGTTCTGGAAAAGCGAAATACACATCTTACGAAATAAATTGTTTGTAAAGAAGATACCAACAAGTGCTTAGAATAATAACTTCATGCAAAGCACAATGGTGTGAGAAGACAAAAGCCCAGGTGTGGATTTTTTTGAAAGGTCGAATCTTACTAACTCCGCCAAGGTTTCTGTGGCCAGTGAACATAATAGTGGAAAAAGAAAGTTCATAGCAAATACCACAATATATTCAAAAATGAAAATTGCTACTTGGAGCATTGAAAGACCTACAAGAAAAGGCAAAAAAAGCCCAGCTATTGTTGACTATCTAAAGAAACTAGATGCAGATATTTTAGTTTTAATTGAGTCGAATGAATTTATAAATTTAGGAACAGCGTATGAATTATTTCACACAGAAAATAAAGCAACAAGACTAAGCGACCACAAAGGAGTTTTTCATGAAATGTTTAAGTGATAAAATAAAAAAATAAATAACTAACACTTCTACCTTACAAAAAAATTATAAAAATCTACCCTATCTTGCACAAAAAAATTGAGTAACATTACCTTATATACCGATGGCGCTGCAAGAGGAAACCCAGGCCCAGGTGGCTTTGGCTTTGTGCTACTGTATGGTAATCATAAAAAAGAGTTTGCACAAGGCTACAGGCTAACCACCAATAACCGTATGGAGTTGTTAGCTGTTATAGTAGCATTAGAAAGTATAAAGAAAAAAGAATTGCCAATTCATATTTATAGCGATAGCCAATATGTTGTAAAAGCTATTAACGAAGGTTGGCTTAACAATTGGATTAAAAACAATTTTAAAGGAGGCAAAAAAAATAAAGATCTCTGGACAAAATATTACGCCTTAGCAAAACAATTTTCTATAAAATTAACTTGGGTTAAAGGGCATGCCAGTAATCCATATAATAACCGCTGCGACGAATTAGCTACCGCTGCCGCCGACGGAAAAAATTTGCTGGTAGATGAATGGTATGAAGAAAATAAAGATGTATAAAAAATTATACATACCCTAACCGTTTAATCAACGCATCATCTAGTGTTGGTAATTTTTTTCTATCTACCAAAAAACTACTAAGCTGCGCTATTTCTTTAAACACAAAATGCTTATCCATAGCAGCTTTTAGGTAACCTGCTCCTGTACTACCGCCTGTACCTATACGAGTACCTATCATACGCTGTACCATATTTATGTGGCGGCTTCTCCAACTAGCCAATTGATTATCTATTTCTAATAACGTATCTAACAACTGAAAAGGTAATTCTAACATTGGATAGCCACGGTATAGCATAATAAATAATGCTGCTCTGTTTGCTTTTGCAGAA
The DNA here is from genome assembly GCA_031377245.1 of Bacteroidota bacterium. GTDB lineage: Bacteria > Bacteroidota > Bacteroidia > Chitinophagales > Chitinophagaceae > Ferruginibacter. Next base: position 141,253 of record JANMEU010000019.1, on the reverse strand, counting down.
AGTTGCCTTGGTTGTTCTCCCTTGTATCCACTATCTTTTAATATTGCATTAAAAAAATCTGCATTATTTTTTTCAGCGTCGGCTAGGCTATTCACATACACTTTTTCATAGGCAGCCCAATCTGCTTCATTTTCATGAAAAGGCATTCGCTCTAACCAACTATTTACTAACTCAATTACCGATTTTGTTTTTTCGGCCTCTTTAATTAGTTCAATATCTTTTTCTTTTAATTGACTAGTATAGTAGGATTGACCGTGCCTATGTTCAAATTTTAAACCCAACTTAGCCTCAATAATTTTAAATTGATAGCTTTGAAAACCTGAAGCTGGTCGAAGCATATCTCTAAAATCTAAAAAGTCCATAGGCGTCATCGTTTCCATTATATCAATTTGTTGTACCAATACTTTTAAAATGGTAACACACCTTTTTAAACGATGCACAATCGTTTGCAATTCTGGACTATTATCGTTTACGGCAGGTTTACTCATAATAGCAATTACACTATCTACCTCAAATAAAATTTGCTTAAACCATAGCTCATAAGCTTGGTGAATGATGATGAATAACATTTCATCATGAGCAGGTTGTTTACCTTGGGCAAAACTTTCTGGATGTTGGGCGTCTAAAATTTTATCTAACGCTAAATAGTCTTTATAATAAACAGGCTTTTGCTCCATAAAATAAATTTGTAGCAAACTTACATAATTGTACTGCCTTAAAAAATGATTTTCGTAAATTTGCTTTTTGTTCATTGCAAATGGTTCATAGTTCATAGTAAACTTATTACGAACTAATTCAAATGAATTGCAATCAACGATGAACAATGAACTATTAACTAATTACAAATGGGAAGAATTTTTGAAGTAAGAAAAGGTGCCATGTTTGCCCGTTGGGATAAAATGGCTAAAGACTTTACACGTATTGGTAAAGAAATTGCTATTGCTGTTAAAGCCGCCGGACCAGAGCCTGATAATAACCCTGCCCTACGCAGGTGTTACTTAAATGCAAAGGCATGTAATATGCCTAAAGACAGAGTGGAAGCTGCCATTAAACGGGCAATGGGGAAAGATACGAGCAGCTACGAAGAAATTACCTACGAAGGGCATGCACCCCATGGCATTGCCATTTTAGTAGAAACGGCAACAGATAATAGTACCAGAACGGTGGCTAATGTGCGTATGCACTTTACCAAAAGCCAAGGTGCGTTAGGTACAAGCGGTAGTGTGAGTTTTGGTTTTACAAGAATGGGTGAGTTTAAAGTAAAAAATATTGGCCAAAATATTGATGAGTTGGAATTAGAATTAATTGATTTTGGTTTAGAAGAAATTGGTGAGGATAGTGAAGGCAATATAATTATTCGTACAGCCTTTAATGAGTTTGGCAATATGGCTAAAGCCTTGGATGATAAAAAAATTGAGGTAATAACTGCCGAACTTACCAGAATACCTACAACCACAATGGAGCTCGATGAAGATGCAGCAAATGATGTATTAAAATTGGTAGATAAATTAGAGCAGGATGAGGATGTGCAAAAAGTGTATCATAATTTAAAATAAATGCAAAAGCTACTTCGGTAGCTTTTTTTTGCAGAAGATTGAACTAGCCTATACTTGCTAAGTATTAAAATAAATCATACAACATCATATGCTACACCTAAGTATTGTAGTTAGATGTTTCGTTCCTCAACATGACTAAAGCATTTTTTTTACAAATAGCCCACTCTAAATTAAAAAAGGATTACTATTAAGCCTAAAACTAGCTTTAGTCATACTGAACGAAGTGAAGTATCTCATTTTATTTTCCAAATAAAGAGTAATACACAAATGACAAGAATAAATTGTTAGTGAGAGTAGTTTCAGTTTTTGGAACTAGTCAAACATAGTTTGAAGATCCTCAAAATTCGTTGCCACACCTAAAAATTTAGTTGCGTTTAATTTTGTGTTGTTTATAAGCACAACCCCACAACCAGCAGCAAAACCAGCAGCAGAGCCTTTTTCGCTATCTTCAAACACTACAGCGTTTTGTGGAAACTCTTGTAGTAATGCACAGGCTTTTAAATAAATTTGTGGATGAGGTTTAAATTCAGTTACATCATCTTCGCAAAGGAGTACATCAAAATATTGGCGAAGATGTAAATCGTCCATCAAAAAATCTAAATTTTGTTTGGGGGCAGAGGTGCAAACAGCTAATTTTTTGTTGTGTTGTTTTAACCATTGCAAAAAAGGCGTAACTCCAGCTAATTCTTTTGCAATGGGAGCATATAAATTTCTAAAATATTCTTCTTTAGCTTGGCTCCATTTTTTTATTTGTTGGGCAGATGCTTCCTTACCTAAAACCATTTTTGCAATAGCCGTATTATGATTACCCGAAATAAATGTATCAAAATATTCATCGGTACAATCAATGTTGTATTCAGCTAAATATTTTTTAAACGCTAGTTTATGGGTAGGATCTGTATCTGCTAACACACCATCCATATCAAATAAAAAAGCTTGGTATTGTAAAAGGTTCAATTTTTAATTAAAAATTAAAGGATAAAAAAACTTGTTTATAACATAACTACTAAAAATCGTCTACAACAAAAGGTTCTTTTGAATTTAATAGTTTGAAAATTTTCTTTAAACTCTTACCCTCAACTTCTTCCATTATATCTCTAAAATCATCAGGATAAGGATGTTTAAATTTCCAACGATTAAAGTAGAGCTCAATCCCTTTTTGAAAATCGTCTTTTCCCATTTCCTTTTCTAATTTATACATCCACATAGCAGCTTTTAAATAAACACTACTACCATAATCATAACCTAATTTAAATTCGTCAGTAGGCTTATCAATTTCATGATTCGCCTTCATTTGAGTTAGTGTTTTGTATACAATTTTTTCAAAATCAGCAACTGGAATCAATTTTAATTTTTCAGGAGTTTTTGGTAAAATTGAATTAGAATGATACTTCTTTGCTTCATATCTAAATTGAAAGAAGGTATTCATTCCTTCATCCATCCATGCATGAATTCTTTCGTTAGAAGCCAAAATCCCATAAAACCAATTATGCCCAACTTCATGAGTTATTGTTGCATCTAAACCTTCTGCAGTTGCATCTGGTTGGGTTATCATTGTTACCATAGGATATTCCATTCCACCAGAGCCGCTATTTAAAGGGCCCTCTACAACAGATGCAATTCCATAGGGATACTCACCGACATTAATTGAGTAATGATTAATTGCATCTTTTAAATATTGATTGCTCATCATCCATTTTCCAATACTTTGCTTGTGGTAATATGAAAATAAGTCAACATTTTTTTTAGTATAAAGCTTTACGCTATCAAATTGTACTATGAACTCTGGGTCGGCAAACCAAGCAAAATCATGTACATTTTCTGCCTTGAAATTTAATGTTTTTTTTGTTTTAGTGCCCAAGGGTTTGTACAATCTCAATTTGCTAATTAATTTTTCATAATCAGAACTATCATTTGCTAATATTGCACTTTTAATAATTGTATTATTTAAAATTCCAATAGTTTTGTAATTCTCCAACTCTTCCTTATTTTGCAACATCCCAGAAGCCCCAATAACATAATTTGCTGGCACGGTAATGTTTACATTAAAATAGCCAAATTCACTATAAAATTCACCCATGTCTAAATACGGCATTGGATGCCATCCGTAATTATCATATACCGCAGGCTTTGGATACCATTGCGTAATTATAAATTGAGAATTTTTATAACCAGACCTTGAAAAATAATCAGGAAGTTTTACTCTAAATGGAGTAGTAATGGTTATAGCTTCATTAGGTAAAAGAGGTTTGGGTAATAACAACTTTATAATATCTATACTTTTTTGATCTTGTTCAAACCGTGCAGGTATATTATTAATCTTCCAATTTAATTGGTCTATAAATCCAGATTCATGCTCAATTTCAATTTTTTCATTCCTATCAGAAATTTTACTTAATTGTTGATATAAAGAGGTGGTTTTATCCTTATAAGCATTTGGCCATAGATGAAACCATATAAAATCTAGGTTCTTATTTGAATTATTGGTGTAAATTATTTTAAGATTTCCAACAATCTCTTTTGACTCTGGATTTAATTCTACATTAATATCATAGTCAACTTTTTGCTGAAAATAATTTTCTTTTTTTTGAGCAGTAGCTATTAGAGATAAAGCTAAAAAAAATACAACTAAGTTAAATTTCATTCTATTTATCATATAGTTAATAAAAATTTTCTTTACTCCGCCATCATCTCCTTTACAACTCGTATTACGTCCTCTACATTTGGTTTACTAAAATAATCACCATCGCTACCATAGCTTGGGCGGTGGGCATGAGCTGTAAGTGTACGTGGGGCTACATCTAAATATTTATAGCCACCTTGCTCTTCCATTACCTTATTAAACATGTAAGCAGCAGCTCCACCGGGTACATCTTCATCTACAAAAAGTATTCTGTTTGTTTTTTGTAAAGAGTTTACAATGGTATGGTTAATATCAAAAGGTAATAAGGTTTGTACATCTACCACTTCACAGCTTATAGTAACATTGTTTAAATTGATCACAGCATCTTGAACAATACGTAAAGTAGAGCCGTAAGTAACTATTGTTATATCTGTTCCTTCATGTACAATTTCTGGCACACCTAACGGTACAGTATAGGCTAAAAGATTACTTGGTAATTTTTCTTTAAGGCGATAGCCGTTTAAACATTCTATAATTAAGCCAGGATCGTTGCTTTGTAAAAGTGTATTATACATACCAACCGCTTGAGTCATGTTACGAGGCACACATACATACATTCCACGTAGTGCATTTATTATCATACCCATTGGTGAGCCACTATGCCAAATGCCTTCTAACCTATGCCCTCTTGTACGTACAATTAATGGGCAACTTTGTTGACCCGCTGTTCTAAAATGTGTAGTACATACATCATCACTTAGGGGTTGTAAACCATACAATAAATAATCTAAATATTGTATTTCGGCAATAGGGCGTAAACCACGTAAAGCTAAGCCTATCCCCTGCCCCATTATAGTAAGTTCCCTTATTCCAGTATCAAAAATACGGCGTTTGCCATACTTTTCTTGTAAGCCACTAAAGCCTTGGTTAACATCTCCAATATGTCCTAAATCTTCGCCAAAGGCAATAACCTTATTGTTCGTTTCAAACAATTTGTCAAAATAATTATTTAATACTTCAAAGCCGTTTACTATAGGTGCATCATCAGCATAATAAGGCTTTATTTCAGCTACTTTTAATGCAGATTTTTCTCCTTCGTTATACAACATGGTATTGTACAACTTTTTATTGGCGGCTTTTAATTCTTGCTCATATTCCTTTATTTCATTTGCAGTAGGAGCATGGTCTAATGCAATAGCCAATGTTTTTAAAACATCTCTCCTAAGTGGCTCTCTATTATTTTGTAAGGTTGTACTGCTTTGTTGTATGGCAGCATTGGTTTGGGCATAATTAGCTAACAGTTCTACCGTTTTAGTTACTTGTTGTTTTATAGGTGCACTATATTTATCCCAAGCAGCTTGTTTACTTTGCTTTACTAACTCTTTTGCATCTTCTTCAATTTTGCTCAATTCCTCTTCTTCTGCCAACGCATTTTCTAAAATCCACTCTCTCATTTGTTTTATACAATCCCATTCTTTTTCCCAATCTAACCTATCAGCGCTTTTATATCTCTCATGACTACCCGAAGTTGAATGCCCTTGTGGTTGAGTAATTTCTTCAACATGAAAAATGGCAGGTATATGGGTATCTCTCATTTTTTGTAAAGCAGGCTCTATAACCTCACACATACCGGCATAATCCCAACCTTTTAATTTATAAATATCTAAGCCATTGGTTCCTTCTTGCTTTTGAAAACCGCTTAATGCATCGGAAATTGAACTTTTTGTGGTTTGAAATTTTTTAGGAACAGAAATACCATAGCCATTATCCCACACAAAAACTGCTAGGGGTACTTGCAGCACACCTGCTGCATTTATGGTTTCCCAAAAATGGCCTTCGCTTGTAGATGAATCTCCAATAGTACAAAAACAAATTTCGTTACCATTTGTACTTAACTCAGTCAGGTTTTGCAGCCCCTCTATTTTCCTAAATGCTTTTGAGGCAAATGCTAAACCTAAGCCACGGGGCATTTGCCCTGCGGTAGGGGCAATATCGCTACTTACATTTTTTAAAGTAGCTAGGGGTAACCAATCTCCATTTTCATTCACCATTTTTGTAGCAAAATGTGCATTCATTTGGCGACCAGCACTAAATGGATCATGCTCAACATTTGGATCGGCATATAATTGACTAAAAAACTGCTCTATGGTTGCAATACCTGTAGAAAACATAAAAGTTTGATCTCTATAATATCCACTTCTAAAATCGCCAGGTTTAAAAAATTTTGCCATGGCTACTTGTGCTACCTCTTGCCCATCGCCAAAAATGCCAAATTTAGCCTTACCAGTAAGCACTTCTTTTCTGCCTAGTAAACTCGTTTCTCTGCTTTGGCAAACTATTTTATAATCGGCCAATACAGCATTTCTAAATGTATCAAAGCTAAATTTGTCTTGTAAGGCAGTATCGTTGTTTGTAGTATTTTCCATATTGTAATATATCTGCTACAAAAATAGAAAGAATACGGCAGCTTTGTTAATAATTAGCTAAGGATACCACAATTTGCAACGAAATAAAACGTTTTTGTATCTTTATAGCGTAAACTAAATTACAAATGAAAAATATCGTATCGATTTTTGTTTTAACAGTTATTTCGTTTGGGGCTTTTTCCCAAAAAATTGCTGCTAATGCAACTAACGTAAATGTTAGTAATGGAATAACAGTACCTGCAACCACAATTGAAGCATTGGGGTTAAAAGAAATTGAATATAATTTCGGCAAAATACCTCAGGGTAAGCCAGTAACCCATGTTTTTGAAGTTAGTAATATTGGAAAAGATTCTTTATTTATTTCGAATGTAGCTGCAAGCTGCGGATGTACTACACCAGAGTGGGAAAAAGATAAAAAAATTGCAGTGGGTGCAAGTTCAAAAATAAATGTAGGATATAATGCTGCCGCAGAAGGTGTATTTACTAAAACAATTACTATTTATTACAACGATAATCAATCAAAAGTAATTACCATTAAAGGAGAAGTTTGGAAAACACCAAATGCATCTGCCCCAGAAAATAATTCTATAAACGATTTAAAAAATTAAAAAACAACTAAACATTAAAAACTAAATTAAAATCATGAAAAAATTATTCTTAGCCTTATCAGTACTTGGTTTAAGTACAGTAGCATTTGCCCAAAAAAAGGCAGATGATGTTGCAAAATTTGCAATGGAAACAATAGACCAAGGTAAATTAAAACAAAACTCACCTGAAGAAGCAAAATTTATTGTAACAAACATTACAAAGGAACCCTTGATTATTGAGCAAGCAAACCCAACTTGTGGATGCACAATGGGTGATTATACTAAAACACCTATCCCTCCGGGTGGTAGTGGCTTTATTTCAGCAAAATTTAACGCTGCAAATCCTGGTCATTTTGAAAAACATTTAACTGTAAAATTTGCAGGTGTAGATGAAATGAAAAGCATAACAATTAAAGGAGATGTGTTGGCTGAGCCAGAATATGTATTATGGAAAGCACAACAACAAACCCCTGCTGCTGCTTCTCTTGTAAAAACTGGTGAAGTTACCCCCGCTGTTGCTACCAATACTAAAGTAAAAGCTAAATCAACTAAAACAGCTAAAGTTGCAAAAGCTAAAAAGAAAAAAGATTGTGTTGGCGCCAATTGCTAATTGACCTAATAATTAAAAAACTTGCACTTTTGTGCAAGTTTTTTTTTGTTTATATACTAAAGTTCAAACAATTTCGTTTTACAATTGTCCAATAGTTTGAAAAACACAATCAGGTAAAACTGTTTTTAACTACACATTAATCAATCCTTTACAAAAGTCTTAAATAGGCTTTAAAGATTTTTGTTTTTATTGATTGTTTGGATATTAAAGTCCCCGTCGTTGACGGGGATTTTTAATATAAAGTTGTATTAATTAAAAAATATTAAGCGAATACCTGAACAAAAACAATAAAGGAGTGTTATGAATTTTTAAACAATATATTTACAAAAAAAACAATTATGGCACTACAAACAGGACAAAAAGCTCCTCAATTTTCGTTATACAATTCAGAAAAAAACAAGGTATCTCTGGTCGATTATGCTGGCAAAAATGTACTTTTATTATTCTTTCCACAGGCTTTTACAGGTGTTTGTACAAAGGAATTATGTGCAATAAGAGATGATATTAGCCAGTACAACAATGCCAGTGCAGTAGTTTTAGGCATTTCGGTAGATTCTGTTTTTACGTTAGAAAAATTTAAAGCAGAGCAAAAATATAATTTTGATTTGTTGAGTGATTTTAACAAAGAAGTTAGCACTGCCTATGGTTGCATTTATACCGATTGGATTTTAGATATGAAAGGCGTTAGCAAAAGAGCTGCGTTTATTATAAATACTGAAGGAAATATAGCGTATGCTGAAGTATTGGAAAGTGCAGGAGACATGCCAAATTTTGATGTAATAAATGAAATGTTATCAACACTAGCATCATAAAATAATTAACGATTGAACGCGTTTTTAAAATGCCAATTTTAACAAAATTTGGCATTTTTTTAGTTTATTGTATTTTGTATGGATATTTAAAATAATTCCATAACTTTACGTATTGATTAAATTTATTTACATATTTACTTTTATTATTGGATTAACTTTTACTTCTTTTGCTCAAACTAAACAGGCTGAACCGCAGCAAAAATTTTTAAAGTTATACCCCATACCTGCTAGTACAACTATTACTTTTGATTTTGTACGTAGTTATGATAGACTTTTCTCTTTGCAGGTATACAATTTCATGGGCAAAAAGGTATACGAAGTAAAAAATGTTTCTGCAAGAATGGTTTTACCTTTAAATGATTTTTTTAGAGGATTATACTACTATCATTTAATCGATAAAAATAAACGCCTTATTGAAACAGGTCGTTTTCAGGTTGTAAAATAACCTCTCTCTTTCTACCAATTTATACTACTCTTTTTTTGTACTGATTTAAAAAATTAATTTAGGTGGTAGTGTATGCAATTGAACCTATAAGTATTTACAATACTTGTACAATTAAAAATTTTAAATAGTGTGTATTTTCCTGACCATTAATAATAGGATGATCGGCACTTTGTGCATTAAAAACGACTTGTCTTAATTTACGTTTTGCATCAAATGCAGCAGCCTGTATAATGTTTAAAAAAACATGGGGTTGTACTAAATTAGTGCAACTGCTTGTTACCAAAAACCCTCCAGGCTTTACTAATTTTATGCCTCTTAAATTAATTTCTTTATAACCAGCTATAGCCTTATCTATTGTTGCCCTATTCTTTGTAAATGAAGGTGGGTCAAGCATCACAACATCATATTGCTTACCTTCCTTAACCCAAGTTTTTAAAACATCAAATGCATTAACACAACTAAAGGTGCAAACCTCACTTAATTCATTAAGGGTCGCATTTTTAGTACACATGTCAATAGCGTTTTGAGAAATATCTAAACCCAAAACACTTTTTGCTCCGTAATGTGCTGCATGAATTTCAAACGTGCCTGTGTAGCAAAATGCCCCTAAAACATCCGCATCTTTTACAATATTTTTAATAGCTCTACGGTTATCTTGTTGGTCTAAAAAATAACCTGTTTTTTGTCCGTTGGCAATATCTACATTAAATTTTATTCCATTTTCTATTATTTCAATAGTAGTATCAAAGGGCTCACTTAAAAATCCTTTTATTTGCTCCAATCCTTCCAATTCTCTAACCGATACATCGTTACGTTCATATATACCCTTAGGTGTAAAAATTTTATTTAGTGCATCAACAATGGCTAGCTTCCAAACATCAATACCCAAGGCCAAGGTTTGAATTACAAAATAATCATTAAACTTATCTATTATTAATTGTGGCAAATCATCTGCCTCGCCAAAAATCAATCTACAGTTTTCTGTGTAGCCAATTTTTTTTCTATATTCCCAAGCGTTTAAAATTCTTTTGTAAAAAAATGAATCATCAATTTTATCATTTTTATCTCTGGTTAATAGCCGTACACTTATTTGCGATTGTGGGTTATAATATCCTTGCCCAATAAATTTTTTATCAAACGTGTAAACATGTACAATTTCACCAGGCTTAGCATTGGTATCTTTTTCCATTGCGGCATTTACTTCATTTGCAAATATCCAAGGATGTCCATTTTCTACTCTTTTACTTATATTTTTCTTTAACACAATACTTTTCATGGGTGCAAGTTAGCAGCAATTTTAAAATAGTTATCCTATAAAGAAATTGTTGAATGAATTAATACGTAGTTATTTTATGGATTAGTTAGGTGCCATCATGGATATTTTGCTTAAATAACCGACAATTTGACTGTAAACTTACCGTTGGCAAACCCTTTGACTACCTTACCTTTGCAAACTATTTTAAATTTTATGGAAGAAAAAGATACAATTACACAAAACGAAGAAACAAATATTAATGCCGATGCTGATACACTTGACACTACAAATTCAAGCAACGAGAGCATAGATAATACACTAGAAAAATTTCAGGCGGATTTAAATGATCAAAAAGATAAATACTTACGCCTTTTTGCAGAGTTTGATAATTTTAAACGCCGTACCGCTAAAGAACGCATTGAGCTTATGCAAACTGCTAGTAAAGATGTTGTAGTTAGTATGTTAGAAGTGCTAGATGATTGTGATAGAGCAGAAAAGCAATTAGAAACCAGTGAGGATATTGCTCAAATTAAAGAAGGCATACAATTGGTTTTTGCAAAACTTAGATCAACAATGGCATCAAAAGGGGTTAAGGCTATGGAAAGTATACATACTAGTTTTGATGTTGAAAAACACGAAGCTATTACTGAAATACCTGCACCAACAGAAGATTTAATTGATAAAGTTGTAGATGAAGTAATTAAGGGATATTACTTAAACGATAAGATTATAAGATTTGCAAAAGTAGTAGTGGGGAAGTAAACCCCCTCCACCCCCCTGAAGGGGGAACTTGGGTAGTGTGATTTTAAAATAATAATTATTAAATAAAGTCTAAATTATTTAGACGCTAAAATTCCCCTTTAGGGGTTAGGGGTATGAAAAAAGATTTTTACGAAATATTGGGGGTAAGTAAATCTTCATCTGCTGATGAAATTAAAAAAGCGTATCGTAAGGTTGCTATGCAATATCACCCAGATAGAAACCCGGGCGATAAACCTGCTGAAGAGAAATTTAAAGAAGCAGCTGAGGCATACGAAATTTTAAGCGATGCCGATAAAAGAGCACAATACGACCGATTTGGACATCAAGCATTTAGCGCTGGAAGAGGCGGTGGTGGTGGTTTTAGTGGAGGAGGAATGAATACAGAGGATATTTTTAGCCAGTTTGGTGATATTTTTGGTGATGATAATCCATTTGGAAGTTTTTTTGGCGGTGGTGGTCGTAGAAGTAGCGGTGGTGGCAAAAGCCGTGGTACAAAAGGAAGTAACCTTAGGGTAAAAATAAAATTGACTTACGAAGAGATTGCAAAAGGTGCCTCAAAAACAATTAAGGTAAAAAAATATGTAGGTTGTACTACCTGTAGTGGTAGTGGTGCAAAGGATAAAAACAGTATGCAAAATTGTGGTACTTGTGGTGGTAGCGGACAAGTACGCCGAGTACAAAATACTTTTTTAGGACAAATGCAAACCGTAACTACTTGCCCAACTTGTAACGGTGAAGGTAGTACGATAACAAATAAATGTACCCCATGTAAAGGCGAGGGAAGAGTTTATGGAGAAGAAACAGTAACCATTGAAATACCTGCAGGTGTGCAAGAAGGAATGCAGCTAAGTGTAAGTGGCAAAGGCAATGCTGGCGAAAGAGGCGGTAGTAATGGCGATTTAATTGTATTGATAGAGGAAGAAGCACATGCACAACTACATAGAGATGGATTAAATGTAGCCTACGATTTACATATTAGTTTTGCCGATGCTGTTTTTGGCATTCAAGTAGAAGTGCCTACTATTGATGGTAGAGCAAAAATTAAAATACCCCCTGGTACACAAAGTGGAAAAATATTTAGGTTGAAGGGTAAAGGATTCCCTAATGTAAATAGTTACGAAAAAGGCGACCAGTTAATACAAGTAAATGTATGGACGCCACAGCATGTAAGCAATGAAGAAAAAACAATGTTAGAAAAAATGCAACACTCCCCAAATTTTATCCCTAAACCGGATAAAAATGATAAATCGTTTTTTGATAAAGTAAGAGAGATGTTTACTTAACTGCCTAAAATAGTATGTCCTAATTTATCTCGTTTAGTTTGTAAATATTTTTCGTTGTGGGTATTGCTTTTTATTTCAATAGCAACGGTATCCACAACCTCTAAGCCATAACCTAATAAACCAGCTCGTTTACGAGGGTTATTACTCATTAGTTTCATTTTACTAACGTTTAAATGACGTAAAATTTGCGCCCCTACACCATAATCTCGTTCATCCATACCAAAACCAAGTTCCACATTAGCTTCTACTGTATCTCTACCATTTTCTTGAAGTTTATAGGCTTTTAGTTTGCTTAATAACCCAATGCCTCTTCCCTCTTGGTTCATATATAAAACAACACCCTTACCCTCTTGCTCAATCATTTGCATGGCAAGGTGTAACTGATCTCCACAATCGCAACGAAGGCTGCCTAAAATATCTCCAGTAACACAGCTACTATGCACTCTTACCAAAATAGGTTCGTCTTTTTCCCAAGTACCTTTTTTCATAGCTAAATGAATTTCGCCAGTGTTTAGTTGACTAAAAGCAATCAATTCAAAATGGCCAAATTTGGTTGGCAATTGTACTCTTTCTTCTTCTTGTATTAACGACTCATGTTTTACTCTATATTCAATTAAATCTTTTATAGAAATTATTTTAAGATCAAATTTTTTGGCAATTTCTAAAAGCTCTGGTAACCTTGCCATTGTTCCATCTTCATTCATAATCTCTACTAAAACACCAGCAGGTTCTAGGCCAGCTAATCTAGCCAAATCTATGGTAGCTTCGGTATGACCACTTCGGCGTAAAACACCACCTGATTTTGCTTTTAGGGGAAAAATATGACCCGGCCTTCCTAAATCTTGCGATAAGGTTGAAGGGTTAATTAATGCTTGAATGGTTTTGGCTCTGTCCTGAGCAGAAATACCTGTGGTGCAGCCATTGCCTAATAAATCAACACTAACTGTAAATGCGGTTTCGTGGCTTGAGGTGTTGTTGGTTACCATGGGATGTAACTGCAATTGTTGGCATCTTTCTTCTGTTAACGATGCACAAATTAACCCTCTACCCTCTTTACTCATAAAATTAATTAACTCAGGGGTTACATTACTGGCTGCAGTTACAAAATCACCTTCGTTTTCTCTGTCTTCATCATCAACAACTATTACTAATTTACCTTTTTTAATATCGGCTATTGCACTTTCAATACTATTCAACATACTTTTTTATTTATTTGCAAAGATACTTGTGTTTTACGCCATTCATTTTCGTTTTTAGAAACAAGAATATCTAGGCGATATTTTTAAAGATTTTCTTGAAGAAAGTTTATACAACTAATTATTTTTACTCGTTTTTAGCAATACTAAAACACATAATAAAACCAATTGTTTTATCAATAAATAATATAAAAAAACACTACATATAAAAAATTGCTTTAATACAACTAATGTTAACTTATTATTGTGTAAAATTTTGTTAATAAAAGTTGGGGGTAATTAGGTAATTATTTAGTTTCTTTGCACTTGTTAATAAAAATAACTATTATGAGAATGAAAAAAGTTTTACCAATATTAATTGCTTTTGTTGCTTTTTTTGTTGGAGCAAATGCACAAATTACTACCAGTAGCATGTCTGGAGTAATAAAAAATAAATCGGGTAACCCCTTACCTGGCAGTACAATTACTGCAATACACGTACCTACTGGTAGTGTTTATACTGCACAAAGCCGTTCTGGTGGTCGTTTCGATATTAACAATATGAATCCTGGCGGTCCATACACTGTTACAGTAAGCTTTGTTGGATTTGAAACCGACAAGAAAGAAGATGTATTTCTTTCCTTAGGTGAAACACAAACTTTAAATGTATCATTAGGTGATAAATCTACACAACTAAGTGAAGTGATTGTTTCTGGTACAAAGGGTACAATAAAAACAGGTAGCGAAACTAATATAGGAAGAGATAAGTTAGCTATTTTACCAACTATTGGTAGAAACCTTAACGACTTTGTTAGGTTTACCCCTCAAACTAAAATTACCTCTACTGGAGGTATTTCAATAGCAGGACAAAACAATCGTTATAACGGTTTTCTAATAGATGGCGCTGTAAATAACGATGTATTTGGATTAAGTGATCAAGGAACAAATGGTGGTCGTGCTGGTACACCTCCTATTAGTATTGATGCGATTGATCAAATTGTTGTTCAAATTTCTCCATACGATGCGGCATTAGGTAACTTTACAGGAGGTTCTATTAATGCAATTACCAAATCGGGTACAAATGCATTTCATGGCTCGGCATATTATATTTTCCGCAACCAAAATATGGCAGGTAAAACTCCAGGATCTATTGCTGATAGTTTACGTAAAAAATTAACTGATTTTAAAAACCAAACCTATGGTTTTACTATTGGTGGCCCAATTATTAAAAATAAAGCCTTCTTTTTTGTAAATGCTGAAATTCAAAAAGATAACCGTCCGCAACCATTTACTCCAGTAAATGTATTAAATCCAGACGGTACAATCCGCTACAATATTGTAGATTCTGTAAACAAAATTGTAAACCATTTACAAACTAAATATGGTTATGCAACAGGTGATTATTTAAATAATCCTGATAATATTGATCGTATTAATTTAAATACTCGTTTTGATTTTAATATAAACAGTAAAAATAAATTAACCGTTAGCTATCGTTATACTAAAACCGAAAGAGAAAACCCAGGAAGAAGCACTGTAAACAGTATAAATTTTGTAAATAGTGGTGAGCTTTTCCCTTCAACTACTCATTCTGGAAATGTTGAATTGAATACTAAATTTACTAACAAAGTAAATAATAAATTTAGGGTTTCTTTTACTGATGTTGTAGATGACCGTGGTTCTGTAGGGGCTTTGTTCCCAGCTGTTACACTTCAAACATTTAATGGTGGCCCTACTATTAATTTTGGAACAGAAGCTGCTTCATCTGCCAATTTATTAAAACAAAGAATTATCAATTTTTACGATGCCTTTAAATTTTATGCAGGCAAAAGTGCAATTACAGTTGGTGCAGATATAGATTTCAATAAATCCTATAATCTATTTATGAACCGTGCCCTAGGCCTTTATGGGTATAATAATCTTGGTGCTTCTGGCCCATCTCAAATTGGATCCTTACAAGCATTTATGGAAGATAGAGGTGCAAACCGTATAAGAAGAGGTTACTCTCTTGTAGATGCCAACGATAAAGGAGGAGATTTAGCGGTAAATGCTGCGGCTAGATTTAATTCAGTTCGTTTGGGCTTTTTTATTAATAACGATATAAAAGTTTCAAATAGACTTACTGTGACTTTAGGTTTACGTGCCGATAAAAGTGCCTTTACAACCGCTGCACCTACAGATAAGTTCTTTAATGATACTGCTAGGGCTGTTATTGCTTCAGTTTACAATTTGGAAGGAGCAGTTTCTGGTGGCAAATTCACACCAAAATGGCAGATTTCTCCACGTATTGGATTCAAATTAAATTTGGATGATGAAGGAGTTACTATAAGAGGTGGTCTTGGAATTTTTGGTGGAAGAACACCATTAGTATGGCCAGGTGGTGTATATCAAAATAATGGAGTTACTATTGGTGCGTTAGATCAAGCAGGTGTTAACCAAACATCACCAGTTTTATTAAATGGCTTACCGCTTCCTTTTAGGGCAGATCCAAACAATCAATACAATCAATCCGATTTTGGTCTTGCTCCAAGCATTATCAAACCTCAAGGAGATATGAATATAGTGTCTAAAAACTTTCGTTTGCCAGCTGTTATGAGAGGTTCATTTGGTTTTGATAAAAAATTAGGAAGTGGCTGGACGTACAATCTTGACGTGATGTACACAAAAAATATTTTTGAGGTTGATTGGTTAAATGTAAATTTTGCAACCCCTACTCTGACATCAACAGGACCAGATGCTAGGACAATATATTCAACAAGTGGACAACCTACTAGATTAGTTTACAGACCTACTGCTATTAGTGCCACGGCTCGTAATCCTTACTCAAATGTAATTTTAATAAGAAACTCGACTGGTAAAAAAGGATTTTCGTACAACTTTACAACTGGTATAGAAAAACAAACCAAAAATGGTTTTGTAATCAATGCTAATTATACCTACGGTAATTCGCAAGTTCGTAACGAGGCTACCAGTTCAGTAAACACATCTAACTGGTTAAATATGGAAGCAGTTAGCTCAAGAAATTATCTTGGTCTCGGTACTTCTGACTTTGATATGGGACATAGAATATTTGCTTTAGTATCTAAGAAATTTACATACATGAAAGGCAAAATGTCAACCACTGTTAGTTTTGTTTATAACGGACAATCGGGAGGTGCTTACAGTTACACTATGAGTGGTAATGGATTTATTGGCGATGGTGGTACAAATAATGATTTAATGTACATACCTGCATCAAGGGCAGAAATGGATTTAATGTCTTTTCCAACCAATGGTGCTTTAACATCAACTATTCAAAAAGATCAATTTGAAGCCTTTATTCAATCGGATAAATACTTAAGAAAAAATCGTGGTAAGTTTGCAGAACGTAATGGCGCAAGAGCTCCTTTTACAAATATACTTGATGCAAATGTTGAACAAAACTTTAGTGTTATGGTAGGAAAAGTTCGTCATAACTTATCGATAAGATTTGACATTTTTAATCTTACTAACTTAATTGATAAAAATGCAGGTCGTCAATTCTTCTTTAACTTTGATCAAGCTCAAGTTATACAGGTAGTAAACTTTACTGGAAACACACCTAACTACAGATTTAATAGACCTCCAGATAACAAAGTAGGTGTTATTAGTGATGGTATAAATGCATTTAATAGTAGCCGTTGGAACGGTCAAGCTACTATAAGATACTCTTTCTAAACACAAAACATTTAAAGTATAAAAAATCCTGATTAATAATTAATCAGGATTTTTTTTTACAATAAAATAAACAAATTAGTCAATCTCTTCCTTCTCTACCCCCCAACCCCATTCTAAAAAAGCAGGAAAAGCCTTTGCCCAAGTAGGCACATCATGTGTTCCATCTTTTAGCTCTACATATTTTATATCACGTTCTTTGTTATAGCCAATTTTTTCTAGCTCAGTAATTAGTCCAAGGGTATCATCAATAGCATCTATTATTCCATTGTTATTTCTATCAGCAGTTTCGTCTTTAGTACCTACTTCAAAAAAGAATTGTAGCCATGGTGCATAGCTACCCTCTCTTATTTGGCGATGCATAATTCTATCTGTGTCTTCATCAAAATCTACCGCATCTTGGTCTTTATCTCGCCACCAAAAAGATCCACTAAAAGCGCCTACTTTAGTAAATTCAATTGGGTTATTCCACACAATATCCATAGCACACAACCCACCTAACGAAAAACCTGCATAAGCTTTTTCTTTAAAGGAAGTAGTTTTGTAGGTTAATCGAATAAAGGGTAATAATTCTTTAAATACAAACTGGTTAAATAAGGGTGCTTTTACACCTCTCCCTTTAAAGTCTAAATATTTTGCAGTACCATATTCATTTTTTCTATCGGGTGCACAATGTATGCCTATACAAAAAAGAGGGGTAATGTTATCGTTTTGGTTTAGATTATCCAATATTTTATTAAAGCCCATGGTTACTAAATCTTGCCCGTCGTTAATGAGCAATAAACTAGCTTCCGAAAAATTAGTTACTTGTGGAGGTAAATAACAATCTATACGAACATCTCTGCGTAAATAGGTAGAAGTAAGTATGTGTTTATCAATAACAACAGCTTTCTGTTTCACATTCATCATATACTTCAAAAATAAGCAAAGAAGCTTTATAAATAGCCTTGATTTGCTAAACATTATTTTTTTTATTGGATTTGAAAAAATATATTTGAATAACTTTTATTTATAACTAACAAAAAAACGTTTATGAAGAAAATAGGCATGTTATTCGGAAAAGAAAGAAGTTTTCCGGAAGCTTTTGTAGCAAGAGTTAATAGCAAAAATGTACCTGGTATTATTGCAGAGGCAGTTAGTATTGATAAAGTAATGCAAGGCGAACCTAGCGGCTATGCAGTAATATTTGACAGAATTAGCCAAGATGTACCTTTTTATAGAGCGTATTTAAAAAATGCAGCTTTGTGTGGAACTACAGTAATAAATAATCCATTTTGGTGGAGTGCAGATGAAAAGTTTTTTAATAATTGCTTAGCTACAAAAATTGGAGTACCTGTTCCCAAAACAGTTATTTTGCCGAGTAGAGATTTGCCTGCAGATACAAGTGAAGAAAGTTTTAGCAACTTATCTTACCCACTTGATTGGGATGGAATTTTTAAATACATTGGTTTCCCTGCATATATGAAACCCTTTGCTGGTGGTGGATGGAAGAGTGTTTATCAATTAAATAGCATGGAAGAATTTTTTGAAAAACATGCCGAAACAGAGCAACTAGTAATGATGTTGCAAGAGGAAATTAAATTTGAAGAATATTATCGTTGCTACTGTATAGGTGGTAAACATGTACGTATAATGCCTTACGAGCCTCGTAATCCGCATCATTTACGTTATGTAGCCGATTTTAAGCCTACACCAGAAAAGTACAAAGAAATGGAAGATATTGTATTAAGAATTTGCCAATATTTAGGCTACGATTTTAATACAGTAGAATTAGCGTTAAGAGATGGTGTGCCTTATGCCATTGACTTTTGTAATCCTGCACCAGATGCCGAAGTAACTAGTGTTGGCCAAGAAAATTTTGATTGGGTAGTAGAAACATTAGCTAACTATGCTATAGAAAAAGCACAAGAAAATGTAGATGCTGCTGATAATTTAACGTGGGGTAAGTACATTACTAGAAGTAGTAATAAACAAAAATTATATTAACAGGTTTTATTCAAGTACTATTTTAATTGCTGAACAAATGGTACTTACCAATTAATACAAACATTAAATATTTAAAATGGCAAATTTATCATACAAACATTTTACAATAGGTGTAGAGGAAGAGTACATGGTTATTGATCCAATAACGAGAGAGTTAAAAAGTCATGAACAAAAAATTGTACAAGAGGGGCAAAAAGTTATTAAGGATAAAGTAAAAGCAGAAATGCACCAAGCAGTTGTAGAAGTGGGAACAGATATTTGCCAAGATGTGGATGAAGCTTTTATGGATGTTAGTGCATTACGTAAAACAATTAGTGGAATTGCCGAAGGCCTTGGGCTTTGGGTTGGGGCTAGTGGAACTCACCCTTTTAGCCATTGGGAAAGCCAGCTCATTACTGAGCATGTACGCTACAACGAAATTGTAAATGAATTACAAGAGGCCGCTAGAAGCAATTTAATTTTTGGTTTGCATGTTCATGTAGGAATGGATAATAGAGAAATGGCTATACATATTGCTAATAGTGCCCGTTATTTTTTACCCCACATCTATGCTTTAAGTACTAACTCCCCATTTTGGGAGGGCCGCACTACAGGTTACAAAAGCTTTAGAACAAAAGTATTTGATAAATTTCCACGTACAGGCATACCCGATTATTTTGAAAGTATTGAAGCGTATGATAGTTATATTAAACTATTGGTAAAAACAAATTGTATAGATAATGCTAAAAAAATATGGTGGGATTTAAGAGTACATCCATTTTTTAATACCGTTGAGTTTAGAATTTGCGATGTACCCATGACTGTGCAAGAATCCATTACCATTGCTGCATTGTTTCAAGCCATTTGTGCAAAATTGTACAAATTGCGTACACAGAATTTAAATTTTATGATGTACAGCAGAGCTTTAATTACAGAAAATAAATGGAGAGCAGGTAGATACGGAATTGATGGCAGTTTAATAGATTTTGGTAAAGAAAGTGAAGTAAATACTCGTATTTTAATTTATGAATTATTAGATTTTATTGATGATGTAGTACCTCATTTGGGCAGCCGACATGCCGTTGCTAATGTACATAATATGCTGGAAGGTGGCACTGGTGCAGATAGACAGCTAAAGAAATATAGTGAAACGAATAGCCTAATAGATGTAGTGGATTTAATACACAACAGTTTTTTAGCCGGAATTTAATTTGATAAAAATAAATAGAATTTTAACGCCCCTATAAATTGAAACATGAAGCCATTGCTTTTAAAAAAGCAAAAAAAATTTTAGAACAATTAAATTTTGAAATTGTAAGTCAAGATACCACTAGGCCTTGGGGAGGCTTTTATGTAATCAACGAAAAACAAGCCCAGGCTTTTGCAAAGCATTTTTTTTCTGAGGAAGACATTGAAACATTAAAAATTACTGAAAAACTTAGCCCTAAGTTATTAATAGTTGCACCAACTAAAAGACTAAGTTGGCAATATCATCATCGCCGTGCAGAAATATGGCGTTGTATTGATGGTAAAGTTGAAGTAGTTACTAGCCTAACAAATGAAGAAGGGGTTAAACGAATTTTAAAAGTTGGTGATAAAATTAAATTGCAACAAGGAGAACGTCATCGAATTATTGGGTTAGATAGTTGGGGTATCCTTGCCGAAATTTGGCAACATTCCGATGTTAATAATCCATCTAACGAAGAAGATATAGTAAGGCTGCAAGATGATTTTGGTAGATGATAGATTTTTCCTAAGATTCTCTTTCCATTAAATAAGAAGCCAACTCATAAAGAGGTTTTTTACGAATGGCAAGTACAGCCACATCATCTAAATTTTTGAGTGCAGTTTTGTAATATTTTTCTTTTAATTCATTAGCCCATTCAGCAACCTTACAATCTTTATAAATAGCCAACATTTTTTCTACTTTATCCGTTGGATTGGTAGAAATTAAAGTTTCTATTTCTTTTTGTTGATTAGTAGTTGCAACCTCTATGGCATGCAATAATAAAAATGTTTTTTTGTTGGCTAAAATATCGCCACCAATTTGTTTACCAAACTTTTCAGGGTCGCCAAAAGCATCTAAATAATCATCTTGTATTTGAAAAGCTATTCCCAGGTTTTTCCCAAACGAATAGATATGTTGTTGATTACCCTCTCCTGCCCCACCAAGTATTGCACCCAGTTGCAAACTAGCGGCCAATAATACCGATGTTTTAAGTGTTATCATTTGTATATATTGCTCCATTCCCACATGTTGCATTTGCTCAAAATCCATATCAATTTGCTGCCCTTCGCAAACCTCTTTACTAGTTTGATTAAATAGCTTTATAATTTTTTGAACATAGTTTAAATCAATACGAGTAAGGTAATCATATGCTTGTGCAAACATTACATCGCCTGCTAATAATGCAGTAGCATCCCCATACTTAGCATGTACAGTTTGCATACCTCTGCGTAATGGAGCTTTGTCCATTATATCATCGTGTATTAAACTAAAATTATGGAATAATTCTATTGCAGCGCCTACTTGCCAGGCATCTTTATTTATGTCGGCAAATAACTCATTACCCATCAAAACACATACTGGGCGTACTCTTTTACCACCAATAGCTAAAATATATTGTGCAGCATCATAAAGTGTTTGTGGCTCTTTTGGAAAATGCCTTATACTAAATTTTGTTTCAAATTGTTGAGCTAATTCTAAAAAAGACTGCATACTTATTTTTTCTTTGCCTTTATAACTTTATTACTTTTTATTGCCTTTACCACTTTATTTGTTGTACTAGTTTTTCCTACTTTACCATCAACCCACATATAATCTAACTGACGTTTGCCTAAATTAGCTGCCACTACCTTTATAGTTACTGCATCTCCCATCCTAAATTTCTTTTTTGTGCGTAAGCCTACTAAAGCATAATCGGTTTCATCTAATCTAAAATCATCATACTCACTTAAATCTCTAACGGTTACCATTCCTTCGCATTTATGCAAAACAGTTTCTACAAAAAAACCAAATGCCGCAACTCCGCTAATTATTCCTTCAAACTCTTCCCCTAAATATTGCTGCATAAATTCTACTTGCTTGTATTTATTACTAGCTCTTTCTGCCTCCATTGCTTTGCGTTCTCTATCGCTACAATGTTTGCATTTTTCATCCATTTTTTTATCAAGCTTCAAGTTTTTTTCCAAACATTCTTGTAAAATTCTATGTGCCATCACGTCCGGATATCTGCGAATAGGTGATGTAAAATGACAATAATGCTCAAAACCTAAACCATAGTGCCCAATATTTTCGCTAGTGTAAACTGCCTTAGCCATAGTACGAATACCCAATTGTTCAAGCACATGCTGCTCGGGCTTTCCAGCTACATCCTTTAATAGCTGGTTGAATGATTTTGCAATGGCCGCCTCATCTTTCAAATCAAACGTGTAGCCAAATTTTTTGGCAAATGCCGCAAAAGGTTTTAACTTTTCTTCATCGGGTGTATTGTGTATACGATACGGAAAAGGGATAGGCTCTTTATTTACTTTTATTTTGGAAATATACTCTGCCACTGTTCTGTTGGCCAATAACATAAACTCCTCAATTAATTTATGAGCTTCCTTACTTTCTTTTATTACAATACCCAAAGGCTTTCCTTTTTCATCTAATTTAAAACGTACTTCTTGGCTACTGAAATTTATTGCGCCATTATTAAATCGCTCTTTTCTAAATTGTTGTGCCAAATCATTTAAAAGTAAAATGGCTTTGTAATGAAGACCATCTTTAGTCTCTATAATTTCTTGTACATCTTCGTAACTAAATCTATGATCGCTATGTATAATTGTTCTCCCAATCCACTTGTGTTTTATTTCTGCTTTGTTCGTAATTTGAAAAATGCAGCTAAACGTATATTTATCTTCGTTTGGTCGTAAGCTACACAACTCGTTACTAATTTTTTCGGGCAACATAGGGTTTACTCTATCGGGCAAATACACACTCGTTGCTCTTTCATAGGCACTTTTATCTAAAATGGAGTTGGGCGTTACAAAATGGCTCACATCGGCTATATGAACACCAATTTCGTAACAGCCATTATCTAAATTTCGAATAGAAATAGCGTCATCAAAATCTTTAGCATCAATAGGATCTATAGTAAAGGTTAATATATCTCTACAATCTTTTCGCTTTTTTATTTCTTCTCTAGTAATATTTTCAGATAAAGCATTAGCTGCTTTCATCACTTCATCATCAAAGCCAATAGGGAAACCTGTGTCTGTCAAAATTTCCCTCATGGCAAAATCGTTAATATTTTCGGCAGTAATTACACTTAATACCTCACCTTCAGGCTTTTTATCTGCCTTGCCCCATTTTATCATTTTTACTAATACTCTGTCGCCATCAACCGCTCCATTAATTTTATCAATAGGAATAAAAAAATCGGGCATTAATTTTTCAGTATCTGCAGTAAAAAAAGCAAAATTTTTACTAATACTTAAGTTTCCCATAAACTCACTTTGCTTTCGTTCTACTACTTCTACAATTCGTCCCTCTATGCGTTGGTTACCACTGGTATGCTTGTCCACTTCTACCCTTACAACATCTCCATGAAAAGCTCTGCCAAAATCATTTGGCTTAATTTTAATATCTTTTGCTTGTCCTTCTACAAGCACAAACCCCATACCGCTTCGGCTAATATCTAACACACCTTTTAGTAAGTGTAGGTGAGTCGTTTTTTTTGACCCTTTTTTTTCTTTATTCATAATTTTTAATATGTACAACGCTTTAAATCCTCTTTAAACTTTAAAGTTGTAGCCTGTACAATTTTTCTTTATTAAACTTTTACCTATATAATGATAACAACAGCGTAAAAATCAAATTATCTTGCAATTTACCAACTAATTACTACATTCGATAAAAGCTAAGGAATTGCAAGAACTAACAACTTCCCCACAACGTATAATTACAAAAACAATTTGGATACTGTCTTTAGTTAGTTTATTTAACGATGTAGCCAGCGAAATGCTAATTCCTATAATGCCAATTTTTTTAAAGCACATTGGCTATGGTGTAGTTTTTATAGGTATTTTAGAAGGTATAGCCGAATTAATTGCAGGGTTAACTAAACCCTATTTTGGTAAACAAAGTGATGCGTTGGGCAAGCGTTTACCCTTTGTGCAATTAGGCTATTCATTAAGCGCTGTGGGTAAATCAATATTAGTGCTGTTTGCTTATCCCTTATGGATATTGTTAGCAAAGAGTATGGATAAAATTGGTAAAGGAATACGTACTGCCGCTAGAGATGGGATGTTAAGCGATGAATGTACAAAAGAAACTAAGGGACAAGTTTTTGGATTTCATAGAAGTATGGATACCTTAGGTGCAGTTATTGGGCCTGCCATAGCACTTGTATACCTGTACTTTTTTCCTTTTGATTATAAATCACTCTTTTTATTTGCCCTACTGCCAGGATCACTAGCAATTTTATTAACTTTTGTACTAAAGGAAAAGAAAAAAACTGAGCCAATAAAAAAACACAATTGGTCGTCTATCCAATTTTTTGCTTTTACTTCTTATTGGAAAAAATCTCCGGACCAATATAAAAAATTAGTAACTGGCTTAATTTTATTTGCCCTTTTTAATAGTAGCGATGTTTTTTTGTTATTAAAGATGAAAGAAAGTGGATTAACAGATACAGCTATAATTGCCGTGTATATTTTTTACAATTTAGTGTTTGCCTTATTAGCCTACCCTATTGGTATTTTGGCAGATAAATTGGGCTTTAAAAAAACATTACTTACAGGATTAATCCTTTTTGCACTTGTATATATTGGTTTTGCATTTACCAATAATTTAATAGTATTTATTATATTATTTGGTATTTACGGCATGTATGCAGCTGCAACGGATGGTATTAGCAAAGCTTGGATAAGCAATATGGTTAATAAAGATGAAACCGCTACTGCTATTGGTACATTTACTGGTTTTCAAAGTTTAGCGGCATTATTTGCAAGTAGTTTTTGTGGTATTTTATGGTACAATTTTGGCTCAATAACTACATTTTTAACAACCGCATTGGTAACTATTATTGTTGTAATTTACCTAACTTTAAGTGGGAAAAAAGATAGCAATAATCTAGTTAATTAATTTATTAAAATGATAACATACGAAACCGTTACTGAAGCTTTAATAGATTTAAAAAAAAAGGAACTATAGCATAGATTTTAATATTGCTTTCGATAAAATAATTTGCTCAAATAATGAACTCTGCCTTACTATTGAAGAATTTGAAATTGTAGAAATATATAGATTTGAAGGTGACACAAATCCAAGCGATGAGGATATTGTTTATGCAGTAGAATCTAGGGATGGAACCATAAAAGGTACGTTAACAAGTGCCTACGGAATGTATGCAGAATCAGCATCAACACAAATGATTAAAAAATTATCAATCCATAAATAAAAGAAATAACCTATGCCATTTAGCCGAAGAAATTTTATTAAAACATCAACACTTACAGGCGTTGCACTTACTTTAACAAATCAACTAAAGGCTTTTTCATCTTCAAAAAAAGATAAAGTACGCATTGGTATGATAGGTGTAGGCTTTAGAAGTCACGAACATATGGGCAATTTTTTACAAAGAGAAGATGTGGAAATAATAGCTTTTGCCGACCCTCAACAACGTAGTATAGACGAAGCCTTAAAAGAATACAAAAAATACCGAAAAAACGAACCGGTTATTTATAAAAACGGTAATGAAGATTATAAAAATTTATTAAAAAGAGATGATATAGATGCCGTTGTTATTTGCAGCCCCTGGGAATGGCATAGTGTACAAGCTATTGATGCAATGAATGCCGGAAAAATTGTAGGCATTGAAGTTTGTGGTGCTATGAAGTTGCAAGATTGTTGGGATGTTGTGAACACGTCTGAAAAAACAAAAATGCCTTTAATGATGATGGAAAATGTATGCTATCGAAGAGATGTGATGGCGATTATGCATATGGTAAAAAAAGGGATGTTTGGCGAATTGATACATGGGCAAGGAGGCTACGAACATGATTTACGTGGTGTACTTTTTAATGATGGCAAAACAGCATACAACAGCGGAGTTGAATTTGGTAAAACTGCCTACAGTGAAGCTCAATGGAGAACACAGCACTATATTGATAGAAATGGAGAGTTATACCCTACACATGGAGTTGGCCCAGTTGCTTTAATGATGGATGTAAATAGAGGAAATAGAATGACCAAGTTATCCTCAATGGCAAGTAAAGCAAGAGGTTTAACTAAATATATTAAAGAACATAAAAACGGTGGTGAAAATCATCCTAATGCAAAAGTAAAATTTAAATGTGGCGATATTGTAACTACCCAAATACAATGTGCCAATGGCGAAACTATTTTACTAACACATGATACCAGTTTGCAGCGCCCTTACAATTTAGGTTTTAGAGTGCAAGGCACAGAGGGCATTTGGCAAGATTATGGTTGGGGAGAAAAAAATCAAGGTTTTATTTATTTTGAAAAACAAATGAAACATAGCCACCGTTGGGATAGTACAGAAAAGTGGATTACAGAAAACGATCATCCTCTTTGGAAAAAATATGGCCCTATTGCTGAAGGAGCAGGGCATGGAGGTATGGATTTTTTTGTAGATCATGCTTTTATAGAGTGTATAAAAAGAGGAACCGATTTTCCGATGGATGTATATGATTTTGCAAGTTGGTATGCCATTACACCCCTTAGCGAAAAAAGTATTGCCGAGGGCGGTCAAGTACAGAACATTCCTGATTTTACCAGAGGTAAATGGAAAACAAAGAAACCAATTTTTGCCTTAACAGATGACTATTAAACGCTTTTAATACGCTAACTCTTTTCTTGAATAAAGTTTCAACAGCAGAAAAAAATTATACCTTTTATGAATAGACGAAAATTCTTAAATCTTTCAGCACTAACAGCACCTTTTTTACTATCAAAAAATGCGATAGCCCACTCAGCACAACAAAAAAATAAACCTATAGTAATTAGTACTTGGGATAGTGGAATGCCCGTTAATGCTGCTGCTTGGAAAATTTTAGAAAAAAATGGAACGGCACTTGACGCCGTTGAGGCTGGAGCAATACATATAGAAAATGATATTAACTGCTGTGTAGGTTTAGGCGGTTATCCTGATAGAGATGGCATTGTTACGTTAGATGCTTGTATTATGGACCACAACGCTAACTGCGGCGCTGTTGCAGGTATAGAAAGAATTAAACACCCCATTTCGGTTGCAAGAAAAGTAATGGAAAAAACACCACATGTAATTTTGGTAGGCAATGGTGCCCAACAATTTGCGCTAGAAAATGGCTTTACGTTAGAAAGTGCAGCCTTATCTACCGATGCAAAAAATGCTTATGCGGAGTGGATTAAAAAAAACGAATACAAACCTGTTATTAATATTGAACGTAAACAAAACGGCCCTTTTGCTCCTAATTTTTTTGATGATGGAACACCTAATCATGATACGATGGGGTTAATAGCAATGGACATTAAAAATAATTT
Source organism: Bacteroidota bacterium (assembly GCA_031377245.1). Classification (GTDB taxonomy): domain Bacteria; phylum Bacteroidota; class Bacteroidia; order Chitinophagales; family Chitinophagaceae; genus Ferruginibacter. Next base: position 113,528 of record JANMEU010000019.1, on the reverse strand, counting down.
ATCTGGAGCTGTAACTACTAGTGGTATGGCGTACAAAGTGCATGGCAGAGTTGGCGATTCGCCAATAATTGGTGCAGGGTTGTTTGTAGACAATGAGTTTGGCGCCGCCACAAGTAGTGGTACAGGCGAAGAAGTAATAAGAATTTGTGGAACTCATTTAGTTGTAGAATTTATGCGGCAAGGATATAGCCCCGAAATGGCTTGTAAAAAAGCAGTTGAACGAATTGTAAAAAGAGATAGAGTAAAAGCAAAAACGTTTCAAGTTGGTTTTTTGGCTATGAATAAAAAAGGACAATTTGGAGCTTATGCCATACAAAAGGGGTTTGTATTTAGTGTAAAAAGTAATAACGAAAATAAAATATATGATTCTAAATTTTTAATTTAGAAATATTTAAAGAGCAGAAAAATAAAAGTTCATATGAATGAAGAAGTTGTAAAAGCGCCGGCAGCGGTTGGGGTTTTAGAGGTTATTGGTTTTGATATTAACGGTTGTGTTGCAGCACAAAATGCTGGAGCAGATAGAATTGAATTATGTGCTAATCCAATGGAAGGTGGTACTACCCCATCGTACGGATTAATAAAAATGGCTAGAGATATTTTAACTATTGATTTATTCCCTATCATTAGACCAAGAGGTGGAGATTTTTTATATAATGATGCTGAGTTTGATGTAATAAAAGCTGAAATAAAAGTTTGTAAAGTTTTTGGTTGCCATGGTGTTGTAATTGGTATATTAAATGCCGATGGTACAGTTGATAAAGAAAGATGCAAACAACTCGTTGATTTAGCGTATCCTTTACAAGTAACTTTTCATAGAGCATTTGATAGAGTAATAGATGCCTCAAAAGCGTTAGAAGATATTATAGAAATTGGATGTACAAGAATACTAACATCTGGCCAAAAACCAACTGCCCTAGAGGGAGTAGATACAATTGCAGATTTAATAGTACAAGCTAAGGATAGAATTATACTTATGCCAGGTAGTGGTGTACGCAGCGATACTATTTTGGCATTAGCACAAAAAACTGGAGCAGTTGAATTTCATACTTCTGCAAGAATTTTTACAGAAAGTAAAATGAACTTTAAGGTAGATGGGATGAATGAAAATTTAAAAACAGTAGCTGTAGATGAAGATGAAGTTAGAAAAATAAAATCTTTACTATTTTCACTAAAAGCATAACCTATTTTTTATACAATGATAAAAGCCCAACGATTTTTTCATTGGGCTTTTATTTTAGGCTACAGTAAAATTATTTTTTTAAACTATTAATAATTACCGCAAAATCTGCTGCAACTAAACTAGCACCTCCTACTAATCCCCCATCAACATCTGGTTGGGCAAAAATATCGGCAGCATTGGTAGCTTTTACACTACCCCCATATAATATTGAAATAGTATTAGCAACATCTGCTCCATAGTTGTTTGCTAAAACGGCACGTATATGTTTGTGCATTTGTTGTGCTTGCTCATTACTAGCTGTTTTACCTGTACCTATTGCCCATATTGGTTCGTATGCAATAATAAAATTAGTAATTTGTTCTGCAGTTAAATGAAAAAGACTTTCTTTCAATTGCGTTTCTACAAAACTGTTTTGTGTTTCTGCTTCACGAATTTGCAACGGCTCTCCACAACAAAAAATTGGTTTTAAATTATTACTTAAACAACTATTAATTTTTTCTGCAAGCATTGCATTACTTTCATTAAAAAACTCTCTGCGTTCGCTATGTCCAATTATTACATATGTTATACCTATGCTAGTGAGCATTTCTACACTTGTTTCGCCAGTGTAGGCTCCATTTTTTTTGGTGTAACAGTTTTGTGCCGACACATAGCAGTTATTTTTTCCTACAAATTTATTTTGTATATTAATTAAATAGGGAAAAGGTACTCCAAAAATAGCTTGTTGATTTTCATTTAAAGAAAACGGGGTAGCTAACAATTCATCTACCAAGGCTTCTGCTTGTTGTAGTGTTAAATTCATTTTCCAGTTAGCTGCAGCAATTTGTTTACGCATGGTTAGTTAGTTTAAAAAGTTTAGTTAGTATATAAATTTTTTAATAATTCTCTTTCATCTTTTGATAAAGTTTCTCCTTTCATTATTTTCCAGTTTTCAATATCGGTAAATGCTTTTGGCAATTCATACCTTTCGCCTTTGCACCCCCAGCTAAAATTAGGAATATATTTGGGTGTTAACCCCTCTGTAAAAATGTTACAACAAGTACCAACAACCGTTCCTGTATTAAAGGATGTATTTATTGCACACCTACTATAATCTCCCATTAATAATCCAAATTTATTCCCTGCATTTAGTTGTTCTTTCTCTAATTGAAGTACTATATCGCTTCCATTATTTTTAACGTTACTATTACTTGTGCCTGCTCCTAAATTACACCATTTGCCTATTATGCTATCGCCCAAATAACCATGATGTGCTTTGTTACTAAAATTATTAATTATACTGTTTTTAATTTCACCACCTACAACACAGTTTTTACCAATACTTGTACCTCCATAAATGGTTGCTCCCATTTTTACTATGCTCCCTTCATCAATAAAAATTGGCCCCCTTAAAATTGCACCATCCATTATTTTGCAATTTTTAGCAATATAGATAGGGCCTTCGCTTGCGTTTAAAATGCAGTTTTCTAAAATTGCTCCTTCTTCTACAAAAATATTGTACGCATGTATAATTTGGCTGGAGCTGCTAAGTTCTAACGTAGCTTTATTGATTTGTTTTATAGCTACGTCTCCTACAATAGTGGCCGCATTATTTTTTACAATATTTACACAGTTTTTTATCGCTACCAAATAAGGAGTCCCTATACCGAAACTATTTCTTTCGGCAAATGAAAAACAGCCCATTAAAAAATCACTATCGTCATCTACCACTTTGGTAAATGGATAAAAATTAGTGTTATGCATACTCTAAAGTACAACTTAAATAAAAAATCCCCCCGGAAAACCGAAGGGACTTAAAGTATAGCCATGAAAAACAAATTTCAAGAGTAAATGTAAATAACTTACTCCAATTATTTTGCCTTTTTTTCGTAACGTTTTTTGAACTTATCAATACGACCTGCAGTATCTACCAATACATTTTTACCGGTATAAAATGGATGAGATGTATTTGAAATCTCTAATTTAATTACAGGGTAATCGTTACCATCTTCAAAAGTAACGGTTTCGTTTGATGCTGCAGTTGAGCGACTTAAAAACTGAGTACCATTACTCATATCTTTAAAAACTACTACTCTGTAATTTCCTGGGTGAATTCCTTGTTTCATATTATTTTTATTTTTTATACGGATTTTGCCGTATTTTTTATTATTAAGTGTGCAAAGATAAGGATTTTCTATTTTCAATTCAGTGTTTTTGGCAAAAACTTAAAACTGATGAAAAAGTAACCTGTTTATTAAAATTAGTTAAATCTTAAAAAATACACGTAAAAGCAGCAAACCACTAACTCTTCATATTTACAAATTGCATCGCAATACCTACATTCCAGCTTTTAGTAGCCTGCATAACTTCTTGTAAATCATCTATTTTTTTACCATTTACTCGTATAATATCATCCATAATTGCAGCTTGAACTTTTAGACCGCTGTCTTTTATTAGTTTAACAATTTTCTTGGCATCTTCTTGCTTTATACCATTACGTACAATAATTTCTTTTTTGGTAATTTTTCCGCTTGGGAATGGTTCTTTACTTAAATCGTAAATTTCTGCTGCCAACCCTTGTTTCATACTTCGGCTAATAAGTACATCCACAATTTGGTCAATCTTCATTTCGCTATCGGCTTCTAAGGCTACTTTAAAATCTTTTTTATTTAACTCAATAACTACATGGCTTCCCTTAAAATCAAAGCGATTGGTAATTTCTTTACTTACCACATTTATGGCGTTATCTAAGGTTTGTAAATCTACTTTACTGGTAATATCAAATGATGGCATATCAGTGTTTTTTTTACAAAAGTAGAGTTTTAATAGGGTAATTTATAAAAATGACCTATCGAATACTTTTTGTAACAAAAAATATTCGATAGGTCTTGAATAAATAGGTATACTACTTGCTTTAGTTGCTTCCTTTTACTCTATTTTGCTCATCTCCTGCCCCACCTGTTTTTCTTTTTTGTATGCCTTTAATTGGTTTACCAAAGCGGTAACTAAAACTTAGGGTTGCAACTTGATTATCTTGTCGTTGACTAAAGCTGGCTCTTGTGTTTTGAAAATCTATGTTTCCTTTAGGACGCATGGTGTTTAACACATCTCTTACAGCTAATTTTAAATTGCCTTTATTTTTTAATACTTGCTTTTGTACAGCAGTAGTTACTTGTCCTAAGCCCTTAATTATTAGTTGCCCTTCTATTCCTTTTGTTCTATAAAAGCCAGATACCTCTGCACTCCATCCTTTTTTAAATGTAAATTGATTAGTAACATTTAATAAGGCTGTTGTTGCATCTACATTAACATTTTCACCATGTAAAAAGCCCTTGTATTGGTTATACCTTCCTTCGGTATATACTTGTGCCATCCACCATTTTCTTACAGGTAATTGTGCACTAACTGCTAAACTAACATCATTCATTATTCCAAAATTTGCTTTGTTTACTACTGTAGCAAAACCTCTTTGTTCAAACGATTCACCAAACAAATCTTTACTTTTGCTTAGGTTAAGCGTAGTCGTTAAAAATTGTTTATAGGTATGGCTTAATTCTAAAGTATTTGTATACATAGGTCTTAAAAAAGGATTTCCTGCGCCATAGGTATACTTATCTAAGTAAAACAAAAAGGGATTTAAGTCTTCATAATCTGGCCTATTAATTCTACGACCAATTGAAGCACTAAATTGATTTTTTTCTGATGCATTGTACCCTACATAAACCGTAGGAAACAAGTTGGTATAAGTCCTTACAAAACTTGAATCACTTCTTAGGGGGTTACCAAATTGCAATCCATCAACATTTGTATTTTCTAAACGTAGCCCAGTTTGTACGCTCCATTTTTTCCATTCTTTATTTAAGTTAACATATACTGCATTAATATTTTCTTTATAGTTAAACTGATTTGTTCTATTATAATCAATAACATTTACGCCATTTTCTATAAGATAATAACCTGCATTATTTTTGGTATCTACATAGCTAGATTTTAAACCAGACTCAAACTTTAATCCTTTTTTTAAGGGCTTAGTAAAATCAATTTTAGCAGAATAGATATTTATATCTGAAGGCAATTCTCCAATACTTTCATCAAACCCTTTTTTTAACCAAGTTGGTGTAAAGCTAGTATTTAAAAAATATTGATCTTTGTTTGCATCATATTTTACATAGTCTACATCGGCAGTTAATTCTGTGCCAGTTGAATCAAAAATATGGCGAAAGTTTAAGTTTACACCAGCGTTCTTCCAAGTGCTATTTTCTGTATTTTGTGCAGTAACAATTGAATCTATTATACCAGCGCTACTTTTTAAATTACTTACATTTTTTAATCGTTGTTTTCTAGGTGCTGTTGCACCCGTAAATACAAATCCAACGGTGGTTTTTTTAGTAAGATAAAAATCGGCTCCTATTTTTGCATTTAAATAAGCGTTACTCTTTTTTTCTCTAGACTCTTGCTCAAAAACAGCTTGGGTAGATTTATCGTTGTTTAAATAAATGCGGTTAATATTTAAATCTTGAAAATTTTCTCTATAAGAGCTTCCAAAATTACTAAACATATTTACCTTGCCTGTTTTATAATTAAGGCTTAAACTGTTATTTGTTTTAGGATAAAAACCTTGGCCATAAGCAGTGGAAAAGTTACCATTAAATCCTTTTTGTTTATTTTTCTTTGTTTTAATGTTAATGATACCCGAACGGCCAGCTGCATCGTATTTTGCAGATGGGTTGGTCATAATTTCAATTTGATCTAACCCATTACTTGGCATATTACTTAGCATGGTACTAACCTCTTGTGCAGATAAATAAGTGGGCTTACCATCAATAAAAATTTGTACACTAGGTTTTCCCTTAAGGCTAATATTACCATCTTTATCTACCGTAACACCTGGCGATTTTTCTAATACTTCTAAAGCAGTAGTCCCTGTATTACTTATCATAGCATCAACATTAATTACTGTTTTATCGGCTTTACGTTCAATAAATTGTTTTTTTGAAGAAACTGTTACTTCTTTTAAACTTTGGCTAGCTTCTTTTAGTTGTAAAACACCCGTTTGTTGGATTTGGGTAGATGGGGTAATACTTAAAAGGCTACTATATGTTTTAGTATGCCCCACTGAGGTGGCTAAAATAAGATAATTACCTTCTTTCACATTTTCAAAGGAAAAATTACCTTCCTTATCTGTAACAGCTACTTTTACAAGGCTACTATCCTTTGCCTTTAAAAGCGAAACAGAGGCGGCATCAATTACTTTTTGAATTCCCCCATCTTTAATACTTCCACTAATTTTTCCGTTGGTTACGGATTGAGCTTGGCTTAACAATACAATGCTTGTAAAAGCTAAAACGCTAAATAATTTTTTACTCACAACAAATATATTGTTGCTGTTGTGTTCGTTAATCTTTGATTTCATGACTATACTTTTTTTTGTTTTGGTTAAAGCTCCATGGCTGTAGAGCTACTATACTTTAGTTATTGTAATAATGTATTTTAATTACTACTTCACAAAAGTAGGTACTTTGTTTTGCATAGTACATTGCAATAGATTGAACGGTACTATTTCGTGATAGATGGTAAAATGGAGGGAAATAAGATGAAATTACTTATTTGAGGAAGTTTTGGACTTTGAAATGCTCCAAAAAGCAAATAAAAAGCCTAGTAAAACTAATGAAATAGCAATAATTTGCGCCTGCGATAAACTAACCCCTGCAGTATTATAATGATCGTTTACTCTGATTTTTTCGATTAAAAAGCGCTCAGTACCATTTAAAATTAGGTACAAGCTAAACATTACGCCAGCTATATTTATTTTTTTGCGTATTGCCCAAAGTATAAAAAAGAAGAAGGTACAAATAATTATTTCGTAAAGTGGGGTTGGAAATACAGGGCTAGGTAAAACTTTATTATGTTCATCCTTATCTCCCTTAATAAAAATACCATCTTTATTTACATTTTTTGGATAAGGGTATGCAAACAACCAGTTAGGTAAAAAAGATGGGCCTTTAAAATATTTACGTGGCACATCTTGCAATGATGGGTAAGTTCGGTTGGTTACAAATAGCTGTTTACCTGTACTATCGGGTACACTACCATTTAAAAAATAGGTTTCGTGTTGTTTTAGTTTATTTTCAAATTCATTAGCGGTAGCAGCTATTATTTTTCCATTTTCATTTAATGTATAAGCTGAGTTATAAACTCCCCAATCTCCATCTCCTGCTACTTGGCAGCCAATACGGCCAATGGCATAAGCTATCATTAATGCAGGGGCAGCACTATCAACTAAATGTATAAGTTTTATTCCTTTTTTATAACCGTACCAACATATAGCTATGGAAGCTAAAATTAATCCACCATAAAAAGTTAATCCACTTGCAGAAAAAATTGTTCCAATCGGATCTTCAATTAGACTATCCATATTTTCAACAGCATCAAAAAGCTTTGCCCCCAGTATTCCAAAAATTAAACCTAATACTATAATATCTCCTACTCTATCGTGTGGCCAAATTCGTACAGTTCTTCTTTCGGGCTGTGCAAGTTTTTGTTTATTTGCATCCCACCATTTTACTCCAGCCATTAAAGCTGCAATTAAAATTCCACCAACAATATTTCCTTGTTTACTAAAAATATAATCTTGTGCATTTACTTCAATAGGTTTACTAAACAATAAGCCAATTATTTTATAGCCAAAAACAAACCCTACTAGTCCATTCAATACTAAATCGGCTATAGATGCAGGTTTGCCAACCATTATAACTTCATCTCTCGACGTTAATAATCCTTGCTTTTCTTTACGTTGTAATTCTTTGCTTATTACCCAAGCTGCTGCTGCAAATGCAAAAGCAACCATTAAACCAAACATATTTATAAATTCTAACTTATGCCATTCTATTCCAAATAAGTCTTTTAAAACGTAATATAAATTGGGATACATGTTACTAATTAAAATTTTAAAAAATAATAAATACGTTGCAAGTTAATTAATTAAAAATAGTTAAATAAAAATCCCCTTGCAAAAGCAAAGGGATTATACTTACTAACCCATTAAAATAATGGATAATCTACCGGTAACCAGCCGGTAAATATCTTAATTACAATATTGTTCAAAAGCTCCTATCAAATTCTCTGCAATCATTTGGGCGCTTCTTCCTTCTATATTATGGCGCTCAATAAAATGCACAACTTCGCCATTTTTAAATAAAGCAATAGAAGGAGATGAGGGAGGATAAGGCAATAAATGTTCCCTTAATTTTTTAACCGCATCTACATCAAACCCTGCAAAACTAGTTGCTAATTGTGTAGGCTTTATTGCACTATTGTGTACAGCCATTAATACCCCAGGCCTAGCAGTACCTGCACTACAACCACAAACCGAATTAATAACTACTAAAGTGGTTCCTTCAATGGCTAATTTATCTTCTACATCTGTCGGAGTTAACATTTCGGCAAACCCATTTTCTGTTAACTCTTCCTTCATTGGTAATACAATTTCTTCTGGATACATATTCGCTTGAATTTTTAATTGAGGAACAAAATTACAAGGTTTATTAATTCTTTCAAACATCTGTTTTAATAATTTCGGTTTTGGTAAATACCAATTTTAGTGCCTTTTTGTCATTTTAAAATTCAATTAGCGCCACTATGGCATTAATTAATTTAAAAAAATGAAATTTTAACAGCTAAAAGTGGCTGGAATACTATTTGCAAATGCTAAGTAAATTATTAAACGTAAAAAAATATAACTATGACACTCGTAAAAACACAACATCCATTTGCAAAATCATTTGATGGTTTAATGAACGAAATTTTTAATGAATTGCCAACATCTTTTGGTAAAGCTATTAGAGAAGATGTATTACATTTTCCACCAGTGAATATTGTAGAAAAAACAAATAGCTACCATATTCAATTAAATGCACCTGGTTTTGATAAGGCAGATTTTTCTGTAAAATTAGATGCCAATATTTTAACTATAAGTGGCGATAAAAAAGAAGAAGTGAAAGATGAAACGGCAAAAAGTATAAGAAAAGAATTTACCCTAAAAACATTTAAACGCAGTTTTACAGTTGATGAAAAAATTGATTCAACAAATATTGCGGCTAAATACGAAAACGGAATTTTAACCGTAGAGCTTCCTAAAAAAGAAGAAGCAAAAATTGCGGCGAAAGAAATTACAATTCAATAAGAATTTTAGTTTTGGTTTTAAAACATACAGTTGGTTTAAAAAAATCCCCTCTAGTCTTAGCGGGGATTATTTTTTTAGTCACAATTACTTGTTCGCCGGGTATCCAAAATATATTGAATTTTCCACTCTCCATCTAGCTTTACTAATTGAAAAGAATTTACGCCGCAGCTATAAAATTTACCATCAAAGTACAATTTAAAAGGGGTCCACACAGCAGCCATTGATCCATCTATTTTTAAATCTTTAAATACAATTTGCTCATCGGCAACCATTCCTTTTGGTATACTAGCAATTGCTTTACAAAAATCGCTTACACTCTCTTTTGTTAAGCCCATTTTACCATCTTTTTGTCGTACAAAGGTTTGCAAAATTGCCCCTTCGGTAAAACATGTTTTTATAAGATTGGTGTCTCCATTCTTCATTCCTACAAAAGTTTTATTAATAACAGCTTTAATAGAATCTTCAGCCGTTTGTGCTTTTACGGTAATTGCAAGGGCTGTTAAAAGAAATATAAAAACAGCTTTGTTAAACTTGTTTAGCATTTTTTGGTCTTTTTATTGAAGTATAAATATAAAAAGCTTAGGGTATGTATCCTATAAAATTACATAAATGGTATTTTACCATAGCATTTGCCTCTTTGCTTGCTATTGGCTGCAGCCATAAAAATGTTGCACAAAAAACCATTACCGAAAAAGAAGAAATAGAGATACCTGCCAATTATTCCCCACCAGGCGTAATAACCGTTTCAAAAGAAAAAACAAAAACTAATGATGAAGGTGAATTATATTATGACAATGAATATGGTTATCGATATTGGAAAAACAACGATGGACAATTTTATTTAGATGTTAAATATGAACGAGATGGAGTAAAACCTAAGAAAAGTAGAAATTGATTTCCGTTTTAACCACAGATTACTCAGATTAATTTCTCAGATGACCACAGATTGTAATCCTATAAATCTGTGCTATAATCTGGGTAATCTGTGGTTATCGTAATCCTTTCTCCAAAACCATAAATTCTAGTTTTTGTAAATGCTTGCCAGTTTCGTCATCTTCAATAAAGGGTTTTCTTTCTCCGGTATCACTGTAGCCATGGCGGTTGTACCAATTTATTAATTCTGTTCGTTGGGTAATAACAGTCATATAAAGAGATGAACAATTTTGTCGCAAAGCATATTCATCTGCGGCAGCTAATAATTGCTTGCCAATACCTGCATTTTGTAAAATTGGCGATACGCTAAGCATTCCTAAATATACTTTTGTATTATGTTTTTGCAAGTTTACACAACCAACAATTTTAGTAGTTGAATCCGTAAATTTTAGGATAACGCTATTAGGCTGCTGTATTATTTTTTGTAAACTTTCGCTGCTAGTTCGTACTTCGCCAGCAATTAAATCGGCTTCGGTTGTCCATCCTTTTCTAGATTCTTGGCCACGGTAAGCACTGTTAAGCAAAGATGTTATAGCTTCAACATCTTGAAATGAAGCTATGGAAATTGAACTATTTTTGAATTGCATAATGATTAAGAATACCCCAATATTTTAAGCATACTTTGGCTAGTTTGTTCCTTGGCATAAACCCAATCAACTAACTTACCTGTTTTTGCATCTTTTTCAATAATAATATGTTTTGGTGATGGTATTAGGCAATGTTTTATTCCACCGTATCCACTAATTTGATCTTGATAAGCACCGGTATGAAAAAAGCCAACATACAAAGGTTGTTTATTGTTTAGTTCATTATCTTTTTCCGTACTTTTTATTTTTGGCAAAAAGACTTCGTTAATGTGCTCTTCGCTATCATAATAATCATGCCCATCGCAAGTAATACCACCAAGCACTACTCGTTGATATTCGTTATCCCATTTATTTATAGGTAGCATTAAAAACTTTTCTCCAATACCCCAGGTATCTGGCAAAGTGGTAATAAACGAAGAGTCTATCATATACCAAGTTTCTCTATCGTTTTGCATTTTTTCGCCTATTACACTGTAAATATGTGCCATACTTTCGCCTACGGTATAGCTACCAAACTCAGTATAAATATTAGGCACGGGCACTTTTGCTTTTTTACAAGCTGCTTTTATATTTCCTACTATTTCGTTTATCATAAATTGATAATCAAAATTAAACCCTAGTGAATGTTTAATAGGAAAACCGCCACCAATATTTATAGAATCTAACTCGGGGCAAATCTTTTTTAACTGGCAATACAACGAAATACTTTTTTGTAATTCACTCCAGTAATACACATCATCTTTTATTCCTTTGTTTAAAAAAATGTGTAGCATTTTTAATTGAAATTTATCTTCATATCCTTCAATTTCATCTACATAAAAACCTAATACATCTTTTGCTTTTATACCTAAGCGACTGGTGTAAAATGGAAAAGAGGGCTCTTCCTCAGCAGCAATTCGTATACCTAATTGAAAAGGTTTACCTGTGCGTATTCCTCTTTTATACATTTGTAATTCCTCCATATTATCTAATACGGGAATTACATTTTTAAACCCATCGTTTATTAACTTAACAATACGGGTGGTATAGTTTTTTTGCTTAAACCCGTTGCAAACAATATTTATATCTTTTGTAATTTTTCTTTTTTTATACAAGGCATTAATAATATCTATGTCGTAGGCAAAAGATGTTTCTAAATGAATATTGTGTTTTAATGTTTCTTCTACAATAAAACTAAAATGGCTACTTTTTGTACAATAACAATAATTGTACTGCCCCTCGTACTTATGCTTTTTTATAGCATTGGCAAACATGGTTTTTGCCTTATTTATTTGGCTACCAATTTTTGGTAAATAACTTATTTTTAAAGGTGTACCGTATTTATCAATCAATGCTTTTACATCTACATTATTGTACTGTAAATAATTATCCTTTATTTTAAAATCTTCTTGCGGAAAAACAAAGGTTTGATCAACTAAATCTTTATAGGTATTATTCATTTACACAAAATTATTTAATGGTAAAAATTAGTTTTGCAAATGTAAATGAATGTTAGCTATATTTCGCCATTTGTAAAACTTGCTAAAACAAAAAAGACTGCCTTTACAGCAGTCTTTTCTTTGTTCTTTTTCGTTTTTATATTCTATTTAACGGAGTCAACTAGTTTTTTAAATGTTTCTGGCTCGTTCATAGCTAAATCTGCTAAAACCTTACGGTTTAAATCGATATTTTTTGTAGCTAATTTGTGTATGAATTCGCTGTAAGTAATACCTTCTGCTCTTACGGCTGCATTAATACGTGCAATCCATAAAGTGCGGTAATCTCTCTTTTTAATTTTTCGACCAACGTAGCTATACGTTAATCCTTTTTCCATTACGTTTTTGGCAACGGTATATACATTTTTACGCTTACCATAGTAGCCTTTAGCTTTCTTTAGTATATTTTTTCTTCTGGCTCTTGATGCAACTGCATTTTTTGAACGTGGCATTTCTTATAAATTTAGAAATTTTTTAAAATTTGTTAATTCCCAATGGGATGGTGGGTTTATTTTAACCCTAATAAACGTCTTACAAAGTGCATATTGCTATCTGCAACCACACCATCTTTACGCATATTACGTTTGCGCTTAGTACTTTTTTTGGTAAGAATGTGACGTTTGAAAGCCTTTTGAAATGTAATTTTACCGGTACCGGTAACTTTGAAGCGTTTTTTTGCGCTACTGTTGGTTTTAACCTTTGGCATTATATAACTTATTTTTAGTTACTCCCTACTGGCGGTTTCTAAAGGAAGAAACACTTTTTGAGCCTTGTGGGAAATGTGTAAAAAAGAGTTTATCTCTTTTTTGGTCGGCAAAGGTATGTTTTTTTTGTAAAATATACTAAACTAAGTTGAATTTTTAGTTTAACACTCACTCAAACTCAATGGTATATTTATAGCTAGGCCTCCATCGGCAGTTTCTTTATACTTGCTATTCATATCTAAAGCAGTGTCCCACATGGTTTTAATAACCCCATCTAAACTAACTTTAGCAAAGTCTGGTGTACTTTGTAAGGCCAATTGTGAGGCTGTTATGGCTTTTATAGCACCCATAGTATTTCGCTCAATACAAGGTATTTGCACTAACCCTCCAATGGGGTCGCAGGTTAAGCCTAAGTGATGCTCCATGGCAATTTCAGCTGCCATTAATGCTTGACGTTGAGTGCCGCCCATACATTCGGTAAGGGCTGCAGCAGCCATTGCACTGCTAACACCAATTTCTGCTTGACAGCCACCCATTGCGGCAGATATAGTTGCTCCCTTTTTAAATATACTGCCCACTTCGGATGCAGTTAATAAAAATTGAATTATTTTTTCTATACTACTGCCCTTACAAAAAGCTATATAATACTGTAATACTGCTGGTATTACACCAGCTGCACCATTTGTAGGAGCAGTTACTACCCTACCAAAACTTGCATTTTCCTCGTTTACAGCAAGTGCAAAACAACTTACCCAATCTAAAATATAGTTAAAGTCGGTTCCCCCATTTTTTATTACTTGTAACCAGCTGTTATAATCGGTGTATTGGTTGCCAATCGTTAAACGATTGTTTAACGCATTAGCCCTTCTCTTTACATTTAACCCACCGGGTAATATACCTTGAGTATGACAACCACGATAAATACAAGCTGCCATTGTATCCCAAATTTTTAAAACGCCCTCTTTCGTTTCCTTTTCGGTACGCCATGCGTTTTCGTTTTCTAGTACAATTTCACTAATACTTAGCCCTGTTTTTCTACACCAATGCAATAACTCATCGGCTGTGTTTATAGGAAAGGGTAAGGTTACTTCGTCTTTTTTATTAGCCTCTTCTCCTTCTTTACTTACAAAACCGCCACCAATGGAGTAATAGGTTTCGGCAAATGTATCATCGTTGTTAAGCTTTACTAAAAATGTTAATGCATTGGGGTGATAAGGCAAGACCTCTCCAAATAAAAACTGAATATCTTCTGTAGGATTAAAATTGATTTGATGAATGCCCGCCAACACCAATTTTTGGCTAGTTTTTATAGCTGCAATTTTTGGTGTTATGTTGTTTACATCAAAGGTTACAGGATCATCTCCACATAAACCCAATTGTACGGCAATATCTGTACCATGCCCAATACCCGTTTTGGCTAAAGAACCATAGAGCAGAACAGTTATACTTTTTACGTGTTGTAAAGTATTTTTTTGTTGTAAAGATGCTGTGAATTGTTGTGCAGCTCTCCAAGGACCAAGGGTGTGGCTGCTACTTGGGCCTACACCAATTTTAAACATATCAAATACTGAAATGGATTCGTGGCTCAATTAAAATGGTTTATAGTATATCTACTAAATCGATTGTAAAAATTAAAATTGAACCTTGGGGTATTGAACCCACTGCTGAACAACCATACCCTAAAGTTGGCGGTAAATATAAGGTAATAGACCCACCTTTTTTAATTAGTGGAATACCAAATTGCCAACCTTTTATTAATTGTGTAAGTGGAAAGATTTCACCTCCAGGGTTATTATTTCTATCAAACACATTACCATTTGTTAAAGACCCAACATATTTTACTACAACGGTAGAAGTTGGAGTTGGATTAGCCCCTGCTCCTGCATTAGTTATAGTATAAAAAAAGCCTCTAGTGTCTTGCACGGCATTTGTAATATTTTTTGAGGTTAAATAAGCCTGTAAATCTGTAATTTCAGTGGCTGTAGGCACACCTGTTGTGTTGGTTACACAATTACTAGCAGGAGTTTTGGCTTCTTTTAAACAACTTGTTAAAAAAAATAGTGATGTTACCGCTACTATTAAAATTAATTTTCCAATCATTATAAATAAGTATTTTTTACAAAGTTACTTCTTTTTTCTGTTTACTTTTCAACTCTTGATAGAGTTGTTCATTCATTTCCCATTTGTATTGCATTCTAAAATAAGAAAAAAATAACATTGATAAAATTACCGCTAAAAGAATTGTAGGCAAAATGCCTTTAGGCAAATTAGATATTTTTGTGTACCACTCTGGAAAAAATAAATAAACTACTGTAATGCTTAATAAAATAGGCAACCCAAATAAAAAAGCCATGGGTATGCCACTTAATAGTTTATTAGAGAATTTTGCCCTTTGTTCTCGTTCTAGCTCCCAATAGGTAATAAATTTTATTTCTTTTTCGGATAACATTACTCAAAATTACTTAAAAAAAGGCTTACTTTTTGTTATGTAGTTAATTACTTGTAGGTTTGTTCATCTCAATTAATTTTAATGAAATTAGAACACTTATTAACACAATATTTTTATACGTCAAAAGAAATATCCCTACAAGGAATTGGTAGATTTTTTTTATCACAAGATTTTGTGCTGCCGCTAGATACAGAAAAGGAAATAGTAATGCCAGAAAATGCAATTGGATTTGAATATAATATTAAGGCTACTGAAGATGAAGGGCTAATAACTTACATTGTTCAAAACACCAAAAAAATACGTCCTCTAGCATCTGCCGATTTAGATTCGTTTTTAACACTTGGCAAACAATTTTTAAATATTGGCAAACCTTTTAAAATAGAAGGGATTGGTACATTAGAAAAAAAACAAACGGGAGAATATCAATTTACCCAAGGAGTTTTTGCAAATACTAAAGCAGAAACTGTAATTGCTTCTAACATAAAAGAAAAAGCAGATGTTGATATTTCATTTGCTAGTGTAGCGAAAGAAACTAAATCGCCTAAAAAAGCATTTATACTTTTAAGCGTAATAGCCATACTTGCATTATTAGGTTGGGGAGTTTTTTATCTTGTTACTAAACAAGCCCCTTCCAATCCTATATTAGTTGAAGCTCCTGTCTCAACTCCTACTATAAAGGACTCAATACCTAACAAAAAAGATTCGGTTACAGCTAATCCAAACATTACTGTTGCAAAAGATAGTTTTACATTTAAGGTTGTATTAAAAAATTATCCAACTTTTGAAGCAGCAAATAAATCTTTTTTAAAATTAACGAGCTATGGGCACAAGCTGAAACTTTATACAAAAGATTCAATTACCTACAAAGTAGCTATGCCATTTACCAAACCACTTTCAGATACGGCTTACATAAGAGATAGCATACGCCAAAAATTATTTGGAGGAAATCCCTACATAGAAATAAATTAGATTATTCTATTTATACTTATTTTTAAAATAAAAATAAAACGGAATGCCAATTGCGGTAAGCGCAATGCCAAAAACCGAATTTATTAAATTTATTTTACCACTATTATAGGCAGTTATATCGTTGTACAATGTAATAATTAAATAAAACGATGTACATAATAATGCAATAATTGGCACAAAAGGATATCCCCACACTTTATAAGGGCGAATTGCATTGGGCATTTTTTTTCGTAAAATAAACACACCTGCAACTAGCATTAAATTAAAAAGCCAAGTTACAAAAATGTACATATCCGCTAATATGTAAAAAGAGCCACTAAATACCATTACAATCATCCAACCTAAATGCAAAAGCATAGCATTACCAGGTGTGTTGAATCTAGGATGTATTTTACCAGCAAAGGCAAAAAATTTACCTTCTTGTGCCATTGCAAACGTCATACGAGGAGGCGCTAAAATACTTGCATTAGTAACGCCTAATACAGATAAACAAATTAAAAAAGCAATTACTCCTCCGCCTATTGTTCCAAACACTTTTTCGGCTGCAACACTTGCTACTAATGAAGACTTTGCCATTTCGTTAACAGGCAGAACATATAACATAGCTAATGTAACTAATAAATAAATTCCAATACAACTTATCAATCCAATAAATAAACTTTTAGGAATATTTTTTTGTGGATTTTTTATTTCGCCTGCTACATTAACCATATTTCCCCAACCATCGTAGGCTTGTAAAGCACCATTACAAGCGGCAATGATAGCTGCAATTAATGCAAAACCAATCGGTTTAATGGTGGCTGAAGTTGTAGTGAAATTTTTTACCGAACCTTTTTCATAAAAAAATAATCCTCCAACTAATAATACAATAGCTAAAATTTTTGCTGCTGTAAAAACAACTTGAATAATGCCCCCAGTTTTTGTACTTCTATAACTAATAAAAGTAAGTACAACTAATAATAAGATAGTGAGCAATTTTACACCAATGTTTTCCAAGGGTAAAATTGTACCAATAAAAGGCAGATGTATTTTAAAAGATTGTTCAATTACGTTACTAAATTTTGGAAGAGTAAAAAAGTATTCAACGTATTGACTACAAATAAATGCCACTCCCGCTGTTCCTGCAGTATTTATAACCGAAAAGTTGGCCCACCCATATAAGTAAGCCCAAAAGTCTCCATACATTTTACGCATGAAAAAATACTGTCCTCCCGTTTCTGGCATCATAGCTCCCACCTCTGCTACTACCATGGCTACAAATAAACTTAATACTCCACCAATTATCCAAACCAATAAAATTAATGATGGGGAACCCAATAGCAAAGCCATTTCTGCCGGACGCATAAAAATACCACTACCAATTACAGAGCCTATTACCAAAGAAATAGCCGTGTATAACCCAAGCGTTCGTTTAAAATTTTGGTTAGGTTGCATAAAGTGAATGTACACATATTTTTACATACTTTTTAGCAATTGTTGTGTTATAAAAATACAATTGATTACTTTTGAAAGATGAATAAAGTAGACTTATTATGTGAACTAAACAACCACACGTATGTAATGCTACAGCCCTCTCCCATTAGTGGTATTGGCGTTTTTGCTGTACAAAATATTCCTGTAGGTTGCAGAGAAATGTTTAGTAAGCCCAATGTAAATGATGAATGGATAACGCTTAGCAAAAATGAAGTTGATGAACTACCTAGTCATGCTAAATTTTTAGTAGGTAATTATTGTTTGTACGATGATGATGAAAATTATTTTGTACCTGCAAAAGGATTTAAAGAGATTGACCTTTCGTTATTTATTAACCATAGCATTACCCCAAATATTATTTCAATAAACGATGGAGATTATTTTGAGGCAATAAAAAACATTCAAATTGGTGAAGAGTTGGTGTTAGATTATGGGCAAATAGTATAATGATGATACTACTTAAATTATTTAAATTATTAACTAGAATAGAATGAAAGACTTTAAAAAGTATTATATTATTACTGCACAGCCAGAGGAAATTTATTTAGCCCTTACCAACCCAGCAACTATACAATTATGGACAGGCGAACCTGCAGTAATGAGTACCGAGCCTAACACAGAATTTTCGTTATGGGAAGGCAGTATTGCAGGAATGAATATTGCTTTTGAACCCAATAAAAAAATACAGCAAGAGTGGTATTTTGGTGAGCAAGAAAATCCATCAATAGTAACTATAAAATTACACCCACATAAGCAAGGTTGCTCTGTTGAGCTAATACACACTAACATACCAAACGAAGCCTATGATGATATTGTAAGTGGTTGGAATGAAAATTATTTTGGTGCCTTGGAAGAATTTTATAGTTAGAAATAATACGTTTATCTGACGCTTAAATGCTTGGCGCAAAATTCATTTAGTTGTTGTAACTCATCAATTTGCAAATTTTTACGCAACTCAAATTGTATTCGTTTGTTTTTAAATGTCTCTATAAGTACACTATGATATTGAGGTATAATACTCTTTATATCTGCCCAACTAATTTCTACATCTTTTATTAAATTTGGAATTAAAATACCGGTTGATTTAATTTCAACATCTTCGTTTTTTAATACCCTTGCTTCTCTATGTAATAAAATATAGTACCCTACTCCGGCAACTGTATGCAGCAATCCAAGGATGATATGACTATTTAAAAATAAGGATAATGAAATACCAAAAAGTATGATCGTTTCTATAAATCTAAAAATTATATTAAGCTTAGGATTTTCTAACAATAAATTGCCCGTAAAAAATACAAGCAACAAAATATCTATCCCTAAAATTGCTTGGGTAATACAAAGCACTATATTTTCACTATGTACTTGCCATTCGTGCCAGGCATTTAATAAAATAGCAGATGCAGCAATAAAATGTAAAATTTTAGCCGATTTTTTAAGTAGCTCAAACGCTGGCAGAACTACATGAAGGGAATATTTGGTATTCATAAGCGGTAGTTTTTTTGTGAGATGCACTGCAGGAAAATTCCATAAAGATTTAACTCCTTTTTATTTCAGCAAGTTGCTGTATGCAATACTCGTTAAATTTAGCTTCGTCTACCACTTCTTCAATAGCAATATATTTAAGCCTATTATTTTTAAAATCAAAAGTGAGTAACCCGTCTTTTATAACTACATTATTAAACTCATTCCAAAGATATTTAGTATTTACAAAAATAGATTTTGACACTATTCCAGTTTCATTTATAATAAATTCAATCCCTTTATTAAGAATTTTTAAAAGACCTCCATATAGTAAAAGTATAGCTGGTAAAGCTATTTGTCCAGAGATAATAAAAAGAGATAGTACAGAAATTTGTAAAAAAATAAATTTATTTAACTTGAGTTTTTCAATAATTTTTTTTACAAACAGTGATGCTCCTATAAAAATTAGAGACCCTAAATAACTAATGAAAAGATATTTTTCGTTAGCATAAACAAAACAAGCAACTGCTGTAATGGCCAGAATAGCTCTGAGGAGAGCTATTTCAATAACGGTTTTATCATTTTTGATTACAAACGTATACATGGGCAATTAAGTATTGCTTGCTGTAAGTAAATTACACAACTTAAATAAACATCTTGCTCCTACGTTTTCATCCCATTCATCATGGCTTACCCCTACTTCATTTAAGTCGAACCCTATTAATTTTCTGCCACTTTGCAACACTTTTTTAAATAAGTAAAAAATTTGCTCTGTTTCAAAACCTCCTTGTACTGGTGTACCTGTGTGTGGGCAAAGCTTTGGGTCTAGGCCATCAATATCAAAACTAATAAAAACTTTTTCGGGTAAATGGTTTACAATTTCATCAACAAGTTGTTTCCACTGTTGACCTTCGTATTGGCGCTCCTTTATATCTTTATCAAAATAAGTAACTATTCTAAAATTGCTGTTGCTTATATAATCAAATTCTTCTTCACAATAATCTCTTACCCCAACTTGTACCAATTTTGTTAACTGAGGTATTTCTTCTAATGCATTATACATAACCGATGCATGAGAATAATTAAAGCCTTCGTATGCAACTCGTAAATCGCAGTGTGCATCTATTTGTAAAATACCAAAATCGCCATGCGTTTTGGCAATGGCTTTAAAAAAGCCAAGTGGTGTGCTATGGTCTCCTCCCAATAAAGCAACCAACTTCCCTTTATTTAACAATTCAATCGTTTGCTCGTAAACCCAATTATTTAAAAAAACACTACCCTCATTAATTTCCTTTAGTGTTTTGCACATAAATTTATTATCCCCAACTATATCTCCATCTGCAATATATTTTATGTATAGCTCAGCCTCTTTTCTCAAATAGTCACTCTTCATTAATATTTTTTTATCCGTTGGTCGCATGTAATACCCCTTTTTCCAACCGTCTTTAACATCGGGGTCAAATAAATCTACTTGCAAACTTGCAGTAAAAATATGCTCTGGGGCTCTTGCTGTACCTGCATTGTAGCTTACTGTTACTTCCCAAGGTATGGGTAAAATTATTAATTGTGCATCGTCCTCTTCAAAAGGCAAACCAAAAATATTATTGTTAGGGTTACCCACGCCGTTGGGGTCAAAAGTAGATAAATCAGTCATTTTTATTGTTGTATTGAAAGTGAACTGCCCATTTTTTCCAAGGCAAAAACGCTGCAAAGATAAGAGACTGCTCCACAAAGGAAATGTTAAGTAAAAAGAAATTACCCACATGAAAACTTACCAAACCTACTAAAAGCCATTTATCGAATTTTTTGGTAAAAAAGCCAACTATACAAGCTGCCTCAAACATTGCGGCAAGCCTATAAAAAAACTGAGCAATACCCGGGTTTTCAATAAGATAATGCGATAAAGTATGTCTCCACCCATCCTCTAAAAAAACATTACCTAAGGCTTGGTGTTGCAGTAAAATATTACTCATTGTGCCCTCAAAGGCAAATCCGCCATAAAAAAGTTTTGATAACCCGGCGAATGTATATAAAAAACAAACCCAATATCTTACCAAATTCCATAGTAAATCAAATTTTTTTTCGTTTAATACCACAAAAGCATGGGGGGTAATTAAATAACCTATTTGTGCATAATGTTTACCAGCTGCACTACAATAAAAAATATACAATAACCAACTGCCTACTATAGCAATAAGACTAAATATTTTTTTTTGAGGGAAAATGACTGCTAAAATACAACTAGCAATTAAAGCAACATCAAATAGCAATGCAGCCCATTTATGTTGCATAAAAAAAGAAGGTATTCCTGTTGCATAAACTAACCAAAACGTATTATCGGATCCAGGATATTTTAAAACAGGTTGAACTAATTGATGGACTAAACTATGTGTGAAAAAAAAATAAAATAAAATAAGGGTTAACCAAGCAAAAATACATCTTGCCATAAATGCCCGTGGATAATAGGTTGTAGTTGTTATAGTCAATTTATTTTTACTTTAAAAATAACTGAATCCTTATCCAATTTTAAATAAGGATAAGTTGTACTAACGCTAGATTTTACAACAGTTACACTATCGTGTAAAGGCTTTGCTACGGCTTTATAATACGTTGCCCACCATGTTGGAAATTGTTCAATTGATAAACTATCATTACACAACATTTTTTTAAAATAGTTGTTTATTGATGTTGAAGAAAACCGGTGGTTAATGTTAAAGGTATTTCCATCACCCTTCGTTTTTAAACTTATATACAAATCAATTGGGTTAAGTAACATCTCTTGCTCTCTTCCGCTTAGCTTATTTGTATTAAAATATCCAGTAGGTGTTTTAAGCAGAATTACATCTATTGATTGTTTTTTGGGGTGTTTTTGCCCATACATATAATATAAAAAAAAGGGAATAGTACTAATGCCTTTATACATAAAAAAACATTGAGCAGCTATAAAAAATAAAACAGCCCAAAATAGTAATCGCCACTCTTTATATATTTTTTGTAAAAACAAGTTGTTGCAAATTTTATGTAAAATACAACTCAATTAATAAACATAAACAAATGAAACAAAAAACTGCTTTTGTGTTACCTTTGCAAATAATTTAAAACCATGAAAAGGACACATATTATAATGCTAGTTGGTATTGCTGTAGCAATAGTGGCTTTAATAGTATTTTCGGTAGGCGACTTCTCTACGTACGATACGATTTCATCTGCACATAAAAAGCAAGGTAAATTTGTTCATTTAATTGCTAAGTTAGATAAAACCAAACCTATTGAGTACGATGCAATAAACAACCCTAATTATGTAACCTTTTATGCAATAGATAGCCTTGGAGGTAATACTAAAGTTGTTTACCATAATAGTAAACCACAAGATTTAGAAAAAAGTGAACGTATTGTACTAAAGGGAAAAATGCAAGCAACACATTTTGAATGTAAAGACATTTTATTAAAATGTCCTAGCAAATACAAAGATGATAAAACACAATTAGAAAAAACGTTGGACGAAACCACTAAATAATAAAAATGGAATTTGAAGGAGAACATTTATGGATTGGGAAACTTGGTCATTTGTTTATAGTATTGGCATTTGTTGCCTCTATACTTTCCACTATTGCCTATTTTACTGCAGCAAGAAAAACCGATATAGTAGAAAAAAATAGTTGGCTAAAATTTAGCCGCATCGTGTTTCTTACACAACTATTTTCCTTAATAGCAGTATTTGTTATTATTTACAGTATTTGTGCCAATCATTATTTTGAGTATATGTATGCCTACAAGCATGCAAGTAAAGAGCTAGAGCCAAAGTATTTACTAGCCTGCATTTGGGAGGGACAAGAAGGTAGTTTTTTATTATGGACCTTGTGGCATTGCATATTAGGAGTTATACTTATGTTTAAAGCAAAAGAATGGGAAGCGCCTATAATGACGGTTATAAGCCTTGCACAATTTTGTATGCTTTTTATGATGCTTGGTATTTATGTGTTTGATGTTAGATTAGGTAGTAGTTTATTTACCTTAACTCGTAACGAAATTAGTGGCCCCATATTTAGCCAACCTAATTACTTATCTTTTATTAAAGATGGAGTTGGTTTAAATGTTTTACTCCGTAATTATTGGATGGTTATACACCCTCCTATTTTATTTTTAGGTTTTGCAACTACCATAGTTCCTTTTGCTTATGCATACGGTGGGATACAAACCAAGCGCTTTGGCGATTGGGTAAAACCAGCATTACCTTGGGCCTTAACAAGTGCTTGTATACTAGGTGTTGGAATAATGATGGGCGGAAAATGGGCTTACGAATCGTTATCTTTTGGTGGCTATTGGGCTTGGGATCCTGTAGAAAATGCTTCCCTAGTACCTTGGATGATTTTAATTGCAGGACTTCATACCATGGTTATTTATAAAGCTACTGGCCATTCTCTAAAAGCTAGTTATATCTTTTGTTTTTTAACGTTAGCCTTTATTTTATATTCTACTTTTTTAACTAAAACGGGTATTTTAGGCGACTCCTCTGTACACTCTTTTACCGACCCTGGTATGGCCACCAATATTATGATTGGTTTCTTTGTTTCCTTATTTTCTATTACCCCATTAATATACTTTTTTATACATAGTAAAAAAATACCACAAGAGCATAAAGAAGAACGTTTGGATAGCAGAGAGTTTTGGATGTTTATAGGTTCGTTAGTTTTCTTTTTATCGGCCATGTTTATTATTGCCAAAACATCAATACCCGTTTATAATAAAATTTTTGGCAGCCATATAGCAGAGCCAGAGGATAGAGAATTTTCGTACAATAAAGTAATGATTATGGTGGCCATAATTATTGGTACGTTAACAGCCATTACTCAATATTTTAAATACAAACAAACGCCCTCTACCTATACCATAAAAAAAATTGCTTTACCTACGTTAATTGCAGCAATTATTACTGCGTTATTGGCCGTATTTTATCCATTTACGTATACTAAGCAAGGGATAGGGTTTTTAGCAGCAATATATGTTGCATCTTTTGCTAGCATTTATGCTGTTGTGGCAAATGCCAATTATATTTTTGTTGGCTCAAAAGGCAATATTAAATCGGCTGGTGGCTCTGTGGCACATATTGGGTTTGCGTTAATGTTATTAGGTATGCTTGTTTCGTCGAGCAATAAAGAAATAATTAGTAGTAGTAGAGTAAATGGTATTAATATACCCATGGGTAAAGATCCGTTAACTAAGCAACAAGATAACCCATTAGAAAATTTAACCCTTGTACGCCAAGTACCAGCCCGTTTGGGTAATTATGAGGTTACGTACTTAAATGACTCGTTAGGAAATGAAAAAAACAGACGTTTTTATAAAATGTTGTTTGTAAAAAAGGATAGTACAAATAAAATTACCGAGCAATTTACCTTACAGCCCGATGTGTATTTAATGAAGGATAATAATATGAGTAGTAACCCCGATACAAAGGCTTATTTAAGCAAAGATATTTTTACTTACATTTCCTATACCTTAAATAAAGGCGAACAAAACGATACTGCACAATTTAAAATTACTGAACTAGCCGAAGGCGATACAGCTTTTTACAGTAACGGCTATATGATTTTAAATAAAGTAATAAAAAATCCACATACCGAAAAATACCACACCCCTAAAAATGAAATTGCTTTAATGGCAGATGTAACCATTTACAGTAAAGATAGTATGCGTTATAAAGCCCAACCCGTTATTCAAGTAGATGCAATTGCGGCAACACCTATTGATGATACTATTTATGCACAAAATTTATTTGTAAAATTTGCTGGTGTAACCGATAACCAAAAAATAAAATTAGGTATTAAAGAAAGCACCGATCCCATAGATTTTGTAACCCTTAAAGCCTATGTTTTCCCTTATATAAATTTGGTGTGGTTAGGCTTAATTATTATGGCTATTGGGTTTACCATTAGTGCTATAAAAAGAGCAAAGCTAAACACTGTTTATGCTGCAATTGCATTGGTATTAGTAAGTGTGTTTATGTTTTATATGTTTTTATTAGCTAATTAATGTTAAAATTGGCTAAAAGTATAATTTCAGTAGTATAAATATGTACATTTATGTTCAATTGATAAATTCCTTTTCATACAAATTCCTTTTTTTCTTACTACTTTTTATTAGTGTGGGTAAATTATCCTTTTCGCAAACTAACGTTTACGATACGGTTATTACAGGTGCTGTAGTTTACAATGGCGATACGTTAGAAGCAAAAACACTTGACCTCGTACAAATAAATGGAAAACTTACTCCAGCACAATTAGAGGCCTTAGCTAAATGGACCAGACTACGTAATGCAGTGTACATAACCTATCCGTATGCTAAAAGAGCAGGTGGTTTAATGAATGAAATGAATATTGTACTTGCTAATATCCCAGAAAAAGAAAAACGAAGAGAATACATAAAATCTAGAGAAAAGGATTTAAAAAAGGAATTTACTACACCCCTCACCAATTTATCTGTTTACCAAGGTAAAATATTAATGAAGTTGATAAATAGAGAAACGGGTAATAATTGCTACGAAATAATTAAAGAATTTAAAGGTGGCTTTATGGCAAGGTTTTACCAAACAGTAGCCTTTTTCTTTAACAGTAGTTTAAAGCAACCGTACAATGCTGCCGGCGAAGATGCCGAAATTGAAAAAATAGTACAAGATGTACGCCGAATGTATGGGTATACAAATGGTTAAACATTAACACTTCCTCCGTATAAAAAAGGTTACTTTTGCACAAATTTAAAGTTAAATGAAGCTAGATGTATTGGCCTTTGGTGTACACCCAGATGATGTAGAACTAAGTTGTGGGGGTGTATTATTAGTAGAAAAAAAACAAGGCAAAAAAACGGGCATTATCGATCTTACACAAGGCGAATTAGGTACTAGAGGTACAGCTGAAACTCGTTATACTGAAGCGGCAGCAGCGGCTAAAATTTTAAAGGTAGATGTTAGAGAAAACTTAAAAATGGCAGATGGCTTTTTTGAAAATAACGAACTTAATCAACGTAAAATTGTTGAAATACTTAGAAAGTATAAACCAGAAATAGTACTATGCAATGCTCCAACAGATAGGCATCCAGATCATGGACGATCTGCAAAATTAGTAGCAGATGCATCTTTTTTGAGTGGATTGCAGAAAGTTGAAACAATGCATAATGGGGAAAAACAATTAGCATGGCGACCTAAATATGTTTTAAATTACATTCAGGATAGATTATTGATTCCAAATTTTGTACTAGATGTTACTGAGGTGTTTGAGCAAAAATTAGAATCAATTAAAGCTTACAAAACGCAGTTTAATAGCCAAAAAGAAGATGGCCAACAAACGTATATTAGTACACCTGACTTTTTAGATAGTGTAATATATAGGCATAAATGGTTTGGCAAAATGATTGGCGTAAAATATGCTGAAGGGTTTATAAGTGAAAAAACAATTGGCTTCAAAAATTTTGATGCCTTAATTAAAGAAAATACTTAAAAAAATATAAATGGCAACTCCAAAATTTGCAAATATTGCAGGATCTACCTTTCATCAAGAGCTTAAAAAAAGAGTAAACGAGTACTTTGTAAAAGCAAAAAAATTACCAACAGGAAATGTTGGATTGTACTTTAAAGCTATTCTTTTTTGGAGTTTATATGTTGCATTTTATATACATGTTGTTTTTTATACCCCCCCAACATTGTGGGCAATTTTAGAATGCTTGTTAATGGGTGGCCTAACCGCTGCAATTGGTTTTAATGTAATGCATGATGGAGGACACGGTAGTTTTAGTAATAGTAAATTTTGGAATAAAGTAGCCGCATTTTCAGTAAATGGTTTGGGGGCAAGTGCAATTATGTGGAATAATAAACACAACATTATCCATCATACCTATACCAACATAGATGGTGTGGATGATGATATTGAAATTAAACCAATGCTACGTATGTGTAGCACACAAAAAAAATATTGGATACACAAATACCAACACATTTATGTTTGGTTTTTATACACGTTGCTTTTAGTTATTTGGGTTTTTGCTACAGACTATACAAAGTATTTTAGAAAAAAAGTAGGTAGCGTTCCTATTAAAAAAATGAGTTCGTTTGAGCATGTTGCTTTTTGGGCTGCAAAAGTTATTTACTACGGGTTAATGATTGTGTTACCTATTTATTTGGTAGGCTTTTTACCTTGGCTAGTAGGTTTTTTTACCATTGCTATGTTTGCTGGCCTAATATTAAGTGTGGTTTTTCAGTTAGCGCATACCGTTGAAGAAACTGCCTTTCCTGTACCAGATGGTGATGCTAATAGAATTGAAAATGAGTGGGCAATACATCAAATACAAACAACGGCAAATTTTGCCACTAAAAACAAATTAATTAGCTGGTTAGTAGGTGGCTTAAATTTTCAAATTGAGCATCACTTATTTCCTAAAATTTCACACATACATTATCCAGAAATAAGTAAAATTATTAAGCAAACTTGTACTGAGTTTGGTGTAAAATATATTGAATATCGTAGAATGCGCCATGCTTTAGTATCTCATACTATGCATCTTAAAAAAATGGGAAGAGCTTAAATAAAAGAATACTTAATTTACTTGCCTTTATGTTACCTTGGTGTTCCAACGGATAATGTAAAGGCATTTTTATAAACATATTTAACCAAAATAAAGAAAATGAAAAACTGGCATCTAAAACACGTAGAAAGTTACAGTGTAGGAGATAAAATTGCAGATAAAGTAGCTACAGGTATGGGCAGTTGGAAGTTTATTATTTGGCAAAGTATTTTTGTAGTGTTGTGGATGATTACCAATGTTATTGGCTTTATTCGCCAGTGGGATGCTTATCCATTTATCTTACTAAACCTAATTTTTTCTACACAAGCAGCGTATGCTGCACCAATAATAATGATGAGCCAAAACAGGCAAAATGCTAGGGATAGAATAAAAGCGGAAGAAGATTATACAGTTAATCAAGAAGCTAAAAAAGAGATAGAAGCCCTTCAATTGCATCTTAGTAAAATAGAAATTGAAAAACTTGACCAAATAATAATATTACTAAAAGAGTTAAAGAAATAAGCACATCAAGCAATTGAATAAAAAAACCACACTTTTTCGTAATTTCACCACTCAATTACAACTATGAGTGAAGAAAAAAGTTTAAATTTTTTAGAAGATATTATTGAACAAGATTTAAAAGAAGGAAAATATCATTCGATTGTTACCCGTTTTCCGCCCGAGCCTAATGGATATTTACATATGGGGCATGCAACAGCTATTTGTTTAAACTTTGGCCTTACAAAAAAATACCCCGGATATACCAATTTACGTTTTGATGATACCAACCCACTTACAGAAGATACTGAATATGTAGAAAGTATTAAAGCTGATATTAAATGGCTAGGCTTTGAGTGGAAGAATGAGTTGTATGCTTCAGATTATTTTGAACAGCTTTATCAATACGCCATAACACTAATTAAAAAAGGGTTGGCCTATGTTGATGATTTAACCGCAGAAGAAATTGCTAAACTAAAAGGTACTCCTACCGAACATGGAAAAGATAGTCCATATAGAAACAGAACTATTGAGGAAAATTTAGATTTATTTACCCGAATGAAAAATGGTGAATTTATTGATGGAGCAAGAACCTTGAGAGCTAAGATAGATATGACACATACTAATATGTTGATGAGAGATCCACTACTCTATCGTATTAAACATGCACATCATCATCGTACGGGCGACGATTGGTGTATTTACCCGATGTACGATTTTGCCCACGGGCAAAGCGATAGTATAGAAAATATTACACACTCCATTTGTACATTAGAGTTTATACCACACAGAGAATTGTACGATTGGTTTATAGAAAAATTAGAAATTTATCCATCACATCAATACGAATTTGCAAGGCGTAATTTGAGTTATACAGTAATGAGTAAACGAAAATTATTACAACTAGTAAATGATAAGCATGTAAATGGTTGGGATGATCCAAGGATGCCCACTATAAGTGGCATGAGGCGTAGAGGCTTTACTCCGCAGAGCATTCGTACGTTTTGTGATAAAGTGGGTATTGCTAAAAGGGAAAACATAATTGATTTTAGTTTACTTGAATTTTGCTTAAGAGAAGATTTGAATAATACAGCACATAGAGCAATGGTGGTGTTAGATCCTATAAAATTAATTATTACAAATTATGAAAAAGATAAGGTAGAAGAGTTATCAAGTGAAAATGGCCCCGATGAAAATTTAGGGGCAAGGCTACTACCCTTTAGTAAAGAACTTTGGATAGAACGTGAAGATTTTATGGAAGTACCAGCAAAAAAATGGTTTAGGCTAGCCCCAGGGGCTATGGTTCGTTTAAAAAGTGCCTATATAGTTAAGTGCGATAATTTTTTAAAAGATACGAATGGGAATGTTACAGAAATACATTGTACTTATTTTCCTGAAAGTAAGAGTGGTAACGATACAAGTGGCTTAGTAACAAAAGGAGTAATACATTGGGTAAGTGTTGCTCAAGCTTTAACAGCAGAAGTTCGTTTATACGATAGATTATTTAAAGTAGAAAACCCTAGTAGTGATCCAGACGGTTCGGGAGGTGATTTTAAAGATTATATTAATCCGGCCTCGTTACAAATCATAACAACAGCATACATTGAGCCTTCTTTAAAAAATGCAACAGAAACGATGCGTTATCAATTTATACGCAAAGGATATTTTTGTTTAGACAAAGATGCTACACCAGAAAAATTAGTATTTAATAGAACGGTAACCTTAAAAGATGCTTGGGTTAAAGAAACAAAAAAGGAAGGTTAATTTTCTTTTTTAACAGCAACTTTTAAATTAGGGAAAACAGCAGCTAGCATTAATACAATTGAACTAATTAGCATAATGTAAAGCCCTGGTAGTCTTTGAGGGCAATATGCATTATAACAACCAGTAAATAATACAAATGTTTTAATGGCGTACCCCATACCCAATGCAGCTAAAAAAAGATTTATCCTTTTTGCCCAAACTTTTGGTAATAACACAAAAATAAACCCAAGTACACCTACTACTAATAAAAACTTACTTGGCTTACCGTAAGTGTTTTTAAAACTATAAAATCCTGTAAAACTTTCGTTTACATCTGCATGATAAGTCCAAGGAATAAAGCAGGCAATAATTAATAAAATTGCGGCTATAAGGCCTAACCAATGTAAAATTTTTGTAACCATAGTATATTTAAAATTAAAATCGCCAGTTAAGATAACTAGCGATTTTTGGAGGTCCCTAGCAGATTCGAACTGCTGTAGAAGCTTTTGCAGAGCTTTGCCTAGCCACTCGGCCAAAGGACCATTAAAACGTATGCAAAAATAAGGGAATTTTTTCTGTATTTTGTTAATAGTAATGCCGAAATTCGAATTTCAAAATAAAATTATTATGAGCCGTATAGCCGAGTCGGAATTAATTATAAATAACAGAGGTGCAATTTATCATTTAGATTGTACACCAACAGAAATTGCAACAAATATAATAACAGTTGGCGACCCAGATAGAGTTAAGGAGGTTAGTAAACATTTTGATAAAATTGAATGCAAAAATCAACATAGAGAGTTTGTAACCCACACGGGCTACATTGGCAATAAAAGAATAAGCTGTGTAAGTACAGGCATTGGTACAGATAATATTGATATTGTATTAAATGAGTTAGATGCTTTGGTAAACATTGATTTTGATACAAGGCAAATTAAAGAACAACTAACGCATCTTAATATTATACGCATAGGCACTTCCGGATCGTTACAAAAAAACATACCCGTAGATAGTTTTGTAGCAAGTAGCCACGGATTGGGTATAGATAATTTATTAAATTTTTATCTTTTACAAAATAATAATGAAGAGGAGCAATTAGTTCAGCAGTTTATAACACAAACTCAATTACATAATAAATTTGCCCATCCATATATTAGTAGCGCTAGTGGATTTTTACTTAAACATTTTGTTACTGGTTTTCATCAGGGAATCACCGTAACTTGTCCGGGGTTTTATGGTCCACAAGGCAGAGTTTTACGTATGGGTTTGGCAAATGCTGCATTAATCGATAATTTAACCACCTTTAGTTTTGGTAATCATCGCATTTCTAATTTTGAAATGGAAACTGCTGGTATTTATGGGTTAGGTAAAATTTTAGGACATCATTGTTTATCGCTAAACGCAATTGTAGCAAACCGCATTACAAAAGAGTTTAGTAAAGATGGAAATGCTGCTGTTGAAAATTTAATAAAAAAATCTTTACAAATAATAAGTGAAAATATTTAATGCAACGTACGTTTTACAAATATCAAGGCACCGGAAACGATTTTATTATTTTGGATAATAGACAAAATGAAGTAAATGAATTATCCAAAAAGCAAATTAATTTTTTATGCGATAGAAAATTTGGCATAGGGGCGGATGGATTAATGTTATTAAATAAAGAAGAAGGATACGATTTTAAAATGGTTTATTATAATGCCGATGGCAATGAAAGTACAATGTGTGGAAATGGAGGACGATGTTTAGTAAAATTTGCTTACGCTATGGGTATACATAAATCGGTATATACTTTTTGTGCAATAGATGGTGAGCATAATGCAGAAATAACAGATAAAGGAATTGTACGGCTTAAAATGAATGATGTAAAAAAAGTAGAAAATCATGCAACTTATACCCTATTAAATACAGGATCGCCACATTTTATAAAATATAGCAGTAATGTAAAAGATATAGATGTAGTGGAAATGGGTAGAGATATTAGATACAGTAAAGCATTTGAAGCAGAAGGCATAAATGTAAATTTTGTAGAACGCTTAAATGCAGATAGTATATATGTACGTACCTACGAACGTGGTGTAGAGGATGAAACCCTTAGCTGTGGAACGGGTGTAACGGCTGCAGCACTTGCAAGTGCTCATAATGATAATGGTTTTAATTTAGTGAATATTAAAACCCCGGGTGGGCATTTATTTGTAGAATTTAATAAGCTAAGCGAAACACATTTTGAAAATATTTGGTTGAGCGGCCCAGCCGAGTTTGTTTTTGGAGGAACTATTTATATATGACAAAACAAGAAATAATAGAACAAACCAATAAGGAATTTGAAAAAATAAAAAGTATAACCGCTACAATGGATGATACTTTGTTTTTTACAAAGCCATCCAATAAATGGTCTGTGGCAGATAATGTAAAGCATTTATTAATTTCTACTAATATATCTGCTTTAGCTTTTTGGTTACCTAAATTTCTAGTAAGATGGATTGGAGGTACACCGAATAGGCCATCAAAAACATTTGAGGAATTGGTAAACAAGTATACCTTAAAATTAGCCGAAGGTGGAGTTGCAACAGGTAGATTTGTTCCAAAACTAAATAAAGATTTAACCTCAAAAGATAGCTTGTTAAAACAATGGAATAAAGTATCAACACATTATTTATCTTCCTTACAAAAAAATAGAACAGAGCAAGATTTGGATAATTTTTTAATAAAACATCCACTACTCGGTAAAATTACATTAAGAGAACTCTGCTATTTTACTATTTACCATACGCAACATCATATTAAAATTATTACAACCCTTACCCAAGAAAAAAATGATCCAATATTTTAAAATTATAGAGCACCAAACCATTGCTATAGAAAAGCCTGAAGCCGGCAGTTGGGTTAATGTACTACCCCCATTAAAGCAAGAAGAGTTTACGGAGCTAAGCGAAAGCCTTGACATACCTATTGACTTTTTAAAAGACTCCTTAGATATTGATGAACGTAGCCGCTACGAAATTGATGATAATGTAAAGTTAATTGTAATAAAAACGCCTACAGAAAACAATTCGTTTAACGAAAGTGATGCATTTTATATTACCATCCCTATATGTATTATACTTACACACAACCAAATTGTAACCGTAAATTCGTTTGAAAACGAGGCAATAAAAAAGTTTTTAAATAGTTTTCAAAACCGTCATCCAGATAAAAAAAATATGATGGTACTTAAAGTATTTGAAAAAGTAACCACTAATTTTCAAGATCATCTTAAGGAGATAAATCAGCGAAGAAATGTGTTAGAGCAAAAGTTATACGATGCTAATAGAAATGAAGAGTTGTTGCAACTAATGCGTATTCAAAAAAGTTTAGTTTACTTTATTACAGCCTTACGAAGTAATGAGTTATTGATGATGAAATTATTACGAACGAATATTTTACAACTAACCGAAGATGAAAAAGATTTTTTAGACGATTTAGTCGTAGAAACAAGTCAGGCATTAGAAACCGCAAATACATACACAACAATTTTAAGTTCTTCGTTAGATGCGTTTGCAAGTATAATAAGTAATAATCAAAACGAGGTTTTAAAACGTTTGACTACGCTCACAATTTTTCTTAGCATACCCGTTTTAATAGCAAGTATTTACGGTATGAACGTACCTATACCCTACCAAACATCTCACTATGCTTTTTGGGTACCCGTTATTTTAGCCTTTGCAATATTAGCCTTTACAATTTTTAATTATTGGAAAAGATATAAGAAGTAATAAAGAATTAGGAATTTGGAACCTGCCTGCCGTCAGGCAGGTTAAAAATTAAAAATTAAATGAATTTCAACCTAAGAGTTTACGGCATCTTAATAAATGAACAAAATCAACTATTGGTAAGTGATGAATACATTCGTGGAATGAAGATTACTAAATTTCCCGGTGGTGGTTTAGAGTTTGGGGAAGGAACTAGAGATTGTTTAAAAAGAGAATTTTTAGAAGAAATGAATTTAAATGTAGAAGTTGGTGAACATTTATACACTACCGATTATTTTCAAATCAGTGCATTTAATGCCAGCCATCAAATAGTTTCTATTTATTACTTTGTAAATGCACTTGAAAAAATTACTGCCCCACTTCGTACCAAACCATTCGATTTTGATGACGAGCAATTAAAAATTTACGAACAACAAAAAGAAATAGAAACATTTCGATTTATTGATCTAGATAAATTAACCACTGAAGATGTTTCGTTGCCCATAGATAAACTTATTGTTCAATTATTATTAACATAAAAAAAGACATCTTTTACAAGATGTCTTTTTTTTAATAGTATTCTAAACTTTTTATTGAGGAAGTAATACTCCATTTAATTTATGTAACACCCCATTTACAAAATGCTGATCGCTTGCACCAAACGGGTTTGGTGTAGGGTTAATAGATACAGGGAAAGCTGACGGATTACCCACTCCTTTAACTGTAATAGCAGTAACACCTGGCCCTGTAAATGTTGCAGTAATACCAATACCTGGATGTGTAGGAACTGCACTGTTTAATAACGTTCTTACATTAGTTGTAGTTGTTGGACAATTTACACTAAATGCTCTATCTCCTAATATATGATAAACCACAATCCCTTTAACAACTTGTGCAGTTAGCACACTAAAAAGAATTGGATTTCTAAACACAGTTGGACCATTAGCATCTGTTGCAGTTGCTAAGGCTGTTGCTGTTGCTAAAGTTCCAGCACCAACAGGAAAGCCCTGTGCAACTAATCCTTGATAGATAGCCCCTGTTAATGTTGCTGAAAAAGCAGCATTTGTTGGTGCAAAAACGGTTAAGTTAGGTCCAAATTCAGATAGTACAGATTGCAAATTAGCCGAATTTAATGTACCTGGTGTTGCCGTTGTGCCACTATCTGCCCTTAAAATTGCAGCTCTTAAATACGTCATATCGGCGTCTGTATTAATTCTACTCCATAAAAACGCCGATGGAGGCGTGGTAACTGCAGCAGTATGGTGTATAACACCATTTGCAGCAGCAACATCAATCCCTGGTACTAATGGAATATTATTCAACCAAGCTCCATTACTTCTTTTGCTAGGATAGTTATTTAAACGTAATAAAGCACTAGCAGCAGGGTTTGGATTAATAATTGATGGGTAAGCAAAATTTGGAAATGTGCTCGTAATAGTAGCAGATGTTACAACTTGTGGAGAAATATTATACTGTACAATTCCTCCTGCACTAGCAATAGGCAAGGTTGTATTCAAAAAATTGGAGTGTACTGCATCAGGTGATGCCACTGGAATCATTCCACCAGATGCCGCATTAACAAAATTCCTCATTGCTGCATTATTAGGTACATATACTGTATACCTATTTAGTGTATTGTTAAGAACAGCTTGAGAGCCCGTTCTTATCACTAGCCTATTAAATAAACTATCATCTGCATTTGCTGTGATAGTTGCTGATAATGAAATACCACTTGCAGGATTTGGAGGAATTACACTTGGAATTGGTGTTTCGGGCACCTTATTACAAGATGCAAATAATACCCCTGCAACTACAAAAAGGGCTGCATTATTTTTTATTTTATTAATTAGTTTCATATTTATTATTTTATAGTAATTAAGCAATATTAAAATACATTATAAGCAAACGATACATAGTATAAACCACCTACAATTGAATTACCTGGCGCATTTACATAATATTGGTTTAATAAATTATTTGCCCCAACTTTTAAAATTGATTTGGTCTTTGGCAATTTTAAACTAACCTGTGCATCAACAGTATGAACTGCAGGAAGAAAATCATTAGCAAAATCTGCTTGATACAAGAAAGCATCTTGCCATCTGTACGAAACATTAAAGCCTAATCTTTTCCTAGGTCCAAAACCAGTATTAGCAATGCTTAGATTTGTTCTGTATTTAGGAGTGCTAAAAAAGGCCACGAAATTTGCAGGCACATCTTTTAACTCATCGGAATATACATTACCACTAAGAGCAAAATTTAAAGGCAATCTGTAATCAACGCTGAAGCCCCAACCAAATGTTTTTACTTTGCTTGAAGAATTTACAGGAACAGAATAAATATTACCAACATTACTTACCGGTATTTTATTAGCCAATGCATTTAAAACATCGGAAACATTACCACTGGTTGGTTGTATTAGTAAAGTACGAGTTAAAAAGTCTTTATACTCCCCAAAATAACCATACGCATCAATTAATAATTTATCACTCAACAACAATCCTTTATAGCCAATTTCGTAAGTAGCTACAGACTCTGCCTTAAATTTATTTACTTTATAGGCAGATGTGTTCGTTGGCAAAGCAGCAAGTTCAAAAGTTGGTTTAGTGCTTAATTGGTAGGTAGTATTAAAGTACTCTGCTCCACCTAATAATCTTGTATTTGAGCCAACGCCTAAATCAATCCATTGTTGTTGTGTAGTTGGAAAACGATAAGCTGTTTGATAACTTACACGAATATTATTATTCTTAGCTACTTTAACAACTGCAGTTGCTCTTGGAGTAAATCTACCTTCAAAATTTTCGTTCTTATCGTATCTACCACTTAATGCAACTTTAATTTTATCTTCTAAAAAAGATCTTGTAGCTTGAATATAGCCACCAAATTCATTAATATTTATTTTTTGATTTTGATCTGCGAACAACGTTCCTTCACTATTTAAGGCATATTGTTTAAAGTTTGCTCCAACTAAAATATCAGCAAACTTATTAGTAATTGAAGACAAATTGTATTGGCCTTCAACCATATATAAATCAGATTTATCTACAAATAAACCACCACCTGCAGAAATTGGCACACTTCTTACTTTATCAAATAATGTTTTAAAAGCTGCGCTACCAGCTGCTGGTCTTCCAACATCAGCAGTTTGTCTTGCAACCGTTTGTGCATTAAAGTCTGTTGCTCCATTTAATCTTGCACCTAAATAAGTTTGAGCGTATTGAGAAAACCATCCAGTACTTCCACCACTAGGCTTCCACGCCTCATTAGTTAAACGAGTAGTAACGGTAGCATTAAAACTTTCTCCAGCATTTTCTTGTGTAGTAAATGCCTTTAAAAACCAATTTTTACTATTTAATTCAAATTTGTATTGGCCTATTTTAAAATCTCTTAAGCTATATCTTTCGCTACCTGTATATACGGTGTTACCAGTACCCCAATGGCCTGCTAAAACGGCCTCAATTTTAGGCGTAATTTTATAATGTAATGCACCAGATACTTTATAGTTTATAGTATTAGGGTTTACAATATCAGATTCTGCATATCCAGTACGAGATACATTGATAGGTCTTCCATTATTTAAGGTATCAATAAAGTTTTTTAAGAATGGAGCAGCTGAAGCGCCAATTGCATTTAATACAGCTGTTCTTATATCGGTGGTAGTTTCATCTCCATATACATTTACACCATCGTAGTTAGGGTCTGATGCTCTATCGCCAGCTTTTATGGAACCTAACGTACCATTTCTTTCATAATTTCTATTATCGTAACCTAACCAATCTTTAGCCGCAACTATTTCAGTACCAATTTTAAATGCAAATTTTTCACTAACCTTTTTTGCCCAACGCATACTCCAGTTATGATAAGGAGAAGCAGAGCGGTAACGCTTGTCGGTATTCATTACACCAGCTTTTACTTGAAAAGATAAGCCTTGATATTTGAAGGGGTTTTTACTCGCTATTAAAATGGTACCATTCATACCACCTGGGCCATATAATGCAGATGAGGCACCAGGTAATAATTCAACATTATCAATATCTAATTCAGTTAAACCAATTACACTTCCTACCGAAAAGTTTAAACCAGGTAATTGGTTATCCATTCCATCCATTAACTGAGTAACTCTTGCACTTCCACTTCCACTAAATCCACGAGTAGTAGGTGTTTTAAAGGTTAACGATGAAGTAGTAACATCTACCCCTTTTAATGTAGATAACACATCGTAATAAGACACAGCTGGTGCATTTCGTATAGCCGTTGCATTTATACGTTCAATACTTACCGGGCTTTCTAAAATACGCTGTGGTACTCTACTTGCAGATACTACTACCTCTTGCCCTAAAGCATTTGATGGTACAAATTCTACTTGTAACTTAGCGGTACTAGTTACGGTTATTTCTTGTAGTTCGTAACCAATAGACGATACTAGTAAAGTAACCGGTAACGATTTTACACTTAATTTAAAATTTCCTTTGTCATCGGTGTATGTACCTGTTGTACCATCTTTTACTGTAACCGAAACTGCTCCTGCATTTTCTTTGGTAGCACTGTTTCTTACATTACCGCTTATGGTGGTATTTTGTGCAAGAACGGTAATACACAAAATATTAGCTAGCAAAAAGGTAACTAAATAATTTGTAATTTTCTTCATATTGCGTTGTTTTGTTTTTAAATATACGGCAAAATACGTATAGTTACTTTTAGATAAAAATTTTATTTCTAAACATCTGTTGAAATCTAATGTGTTACATTTTTAGGTAGATACTAATCTTCGCCTTATTTTAGCAAAATGACACCATTTAATTTTCCCGATCAAGTAGCTTTTTATAAAGGAAAAGTAAGAGATGTTTACTATTTAAGCAATAATTTACTTATAATGGTTGCTAGTAATCGTATTTCTGCTTTTGATGTTGTTTTACCTAGAGATATACCCTACAAAGGACAGGTTTTAAACCAAATAGCTGCTTATATGCTTAATGCAACTAAAGATATTTGCCCAAATTGGTTATTATCTATACCTGCCCCAAACGTAGCAATAGGTAAAAAATGTACCCCATTTAAGCTTGAAATGGTGGTTAGAGGTAACTTAACTGGCCATGCATGGCGTACCTATAGTAGCGGTAAAAGAACTCTTTGTGGAGCAATTTTACCTGAAAATATGAACGAAAATGACTTTTTCCCTTCCCCTATTATCACACCTAGCACTAAAGCAAGTGAAGGCCATGATGAGGATATTAGCCCTGCCGAAATAATACAACAAGGTTTGGCAACCCAAAAAGAATGGGATACCCTTTGCCAATATACTTTAGCGCTTTTTGAACGAGGTAAAAAAATAGCTGCAAAACAAGGCCTAATTTTAGTAGATACAAAATATGAGTTTGGTAAGATAGGTGAGGAGATTGTGTTGATGGATGAAATACATACACCCGATAGCTCAAGATATTTTTACGCCGATGGTTTTGAACAAAGACAAAAAAATGGAGAAAAACAAAAACAATTGAGTAAAGAGTTTGTGAGAGAGTGGCTTATTGAAAATAATTTTATGGGGAAAGAAGGGCAAACTATTCCGCTTATGACAGATGAATGGATTGATACCATTAGTAATAGATATATTGAGTTATACGAAAAAATTATTGGCGAAAAATTTATACCAGAAAGTTTAAGTGAAGTAGAAACTTACCATAAAATAGTTGCTGCTTTATAAAACTGGCTTTATGCAACTTGATAGTGCAAAGCAACCTCAAAATAAATATACTTAATTAGTTAACGGATCAACTACTCTTCATTCAACCTTGGCCGTAAACGTTGTTTACTTTTATTAAAAACCATATTTCCTTTATCAATCCCTTTTCGTAATTGTTTTTGTTCCTCAATGGGTAATTGATAAATAGTTTTACATTTTACTGTACAACAGCCATCAAATTCTATTTTACATGTATTGCATTGTATAAATAATAAATGACAACCATCGTTTAAACAGTTGGTATGTGTATCTGCTGGCTTGCCGCATTGGTGGCATTTAGAAATAATATCTTCTGTAATTCGTTCTCCTAGCCTACCATCAAACACAAAATTTTTGCCAATAAATTTACTTGGTAATCCTTGTTGTTTAATTTGTTGAGCATAATTAATTACCCCCCCTTCTAAATGAAAAACATTAGTAAAGCCATTATGTAGCATATAAGCACTTGCTTTTTCACATCGTATACCTCCAGTGCAATACATAATTATGTTTTTATCTTTTTTATCTTTCATCATATCTACCGCCATGGGTAGCTGATCTCTAAAGGTATCACTAGGTATTTCTAAAGCCTTATCAAAATGCCCTACCTCATATTCGTAGTGATTACGCATATCAATAACCACTGTGCTTTCATCGTTTAGCAATTCATTCATTTGTTGGGCATTTACATATTTGCCCTTATTTTCCATACTAAAGTTTTCGTCTGTAATTCCATCTGCCACAATTTTTTGGCGCACTTTAATTTTTAGCATCCAAAAGCTTTTACCATCATCATCAAACGCATTGTTTAAGCGTAGATTATTGAGTTGAGGTATTGAATATAAATAATTTTTGAAGGCTTCAACATTATCTTCGGGTACACTTACTTGAGCATTAATGCCTTCATGGGCAAGGTAAATTCTACCTAATACGTTTAATTCCAAAAAGTTTTTGTAAAGGGTATCTCTTAACTCTTGTGGATTGTCTATTGCAAAGTATTGATAAAAGGAGAGGGTAATTCGTTTGAATGTTTCCCTATTCAATAATGCTTTACATTCTGCCTGGTTAAGACGGTTGTGTAGTACTGCCATATTTTAAAATTTGATTCTACAAAAAGTAGAAAATCGTTTAAAGATTGGATGCTTGCAGGGCAAACCAAATTAATATGCAAATATAAAAAATTATAAACTAATATTTACCGAGCGGTTTCTACCAGTATTGCTCATTTTAATACCTCCACCAATAACCCCACCTAAACCAAGCCTAAAACCACTTAAGCCAGTTTTACCATTATTGTAGCCTACCACATAATCAAGTCTAAGAATTTTAAAAATATTTTCAATACCTATAAAGGCTTCTACATAATTATTAGTTGTATTTACAAAAAATGCATTGCCACCAGTTACCAAATTCCAGTTTAATTTTTTAAAGAATGGAATTTTATTTGTCAACAATCCATTAAAGTGATGCTCCAAATGCCCTATGGTATAAAAAGATGCATTTGTACTATTGGCATAAAAAGGTGCCAATTGAAAACTGTTTATATATTCGGATGCTAGTAAAGAACGGTTACCGTTGAAATGCTGATAATCTTGTAAATAAACATTTTTGTTATTTAAAAAACCACCAATCCCTACTTTGTAACTTAATTTGCCAGCTAGCTTTAAATTTTTATCATCGTTTATGGTTAAACGCCATTTATCAAAATCACCATCGCTACCCAAAATATTTTTTACCCCTTTGGTATAATTAAAACTAAAGGTTGGATACTTTGAGCCTATACTTATTTTATTATTAGGAAATTGAATATAGCGTTGCCCCGGCTTAATACTTACATCTAATGAAAGTATAAATACTTGATGCGGTAAAAATTGTGCTGTTAATTTTTCGGTTGGATAATTAGGGGTAATATTTATTTTATTTTTTTTGATAAGGGTAAAATCCGTTGTATTATCAAGCGGAATTCTATCTTCATACAATCCGTTTATGGAAACTCTAAATCCGCTTTCGAAACGTTTGCTAAACCCTAAACGCACAAAATAGTTTTCGTACGTTTTCATAAAATTATCGCCGTATAATAATGTTCCAATACTATTCGTCAACGGTAAGAAGGTACTTTCTTTGTTAAATTGGCTTACTCGTTTACCTCCACTAAAACTCCAAGTTTGTCTTTTTATCTTTTTATCTGTACTCCAATCTCTAGTACGTAAATTAACATCAACCCAAGCATTTAAATGTGCATTACTAAATCCATATCTTACTGTTGGCTCTATACTTAAATTTGTTTTTGCTTTTTTTAAATATTTTTCAAAGTAGATGGGCACATTCATTACCAACCCTTCTGCAGGGTTATATTCTACATTTTTAAGTAAACTACCCACTCCCCACTTGTAGGTGTTTGTTTTACTATAATGTGTTCTGTTAATTCCATTTAAAAAAATAGCTAAGGGCTTAATTTTTCCTTGTCTATTTTTAAGGGAATCTATTGATCGTTTACTTAGTGAGCTATCTTGTTGCAATTGAAAAATACTATCTTTTACTATGTAATCTTTTTTCTCCTCTTGCTCTAATGGCACAGGGCGAATAGTATCCCAATATTCCTTTGATTTTTTATTTACAGCCGTATCATACTTAATAATAATTTTATCAAAAAACTTTTTAGTGTACGTTGGGTTGATAGAATAGTTTGTATACACATTTAAAAAATTACCAACTGCATCTACTCCAAATTGATTAAAATTAAAATGAATAAGTTGATTTTTTACTCGCCAAATATCGTTTGATAAAGGCACATGTATTTGCGTTAATTGTAAGGTGTCTAATAATTCTAGTTGTGCTTTTTTTGTAAGTATTAAATCAAAGCTGTGTATGCGCCAACTCCCTTCACAAATATTAATAACACCACTAAAACAAGGCTCATAAGCCCTTCGAGGTATAACTTTTATACTATGCACATCTTTTCCATCTTCATAAAACGTTCCTAAATATTGGTATTTGTATAAACTTAAACCACCTTCTGCAATTGGGCTCATAAAGCCTCTTGGGTTAAAGCGCTCTGTAAAAATGGTAACATTATTATTATACAAACTTATAAACGACGGAAACGTAAAGCCAAAACCATTGCTACCACTAACCCTGCTGCTTAATACATCCATTTTAAATTTATTGGGTTGTTGGGTATACACTTTTGCAACCGATTCACTTAAATAAATTATTCCTTGTCCACTGGTATCTAAACCCATTTCTTGCCTATCGGCATCAGGTATTTTTTTACCCATTATTTTTTTTGGAAGGCTTCGTAGTTTTAATAAATCTTTAGTGTATAAATCGCAAGTAAAGCCGTTTACCTCTTTTGCATAGTAGGCTCTTTTTTTTATTGCATTTCTAATTATTGCATAAGCAGGATTTTCTCCACCCGATTTTATTAATACTTCATTTAGGTCAAGCTTTTGTTCCGATAAAATAAAGGCTAATTCAACATCGTTTTTTTCTACGGTTACTTGCTTTTCTATTTTACTAAAGCCAACGTGCTGGCAAACAAGGGTGTAGGTGCCCGGTGCTAAAGTAAATGAATATCTACCTCTATTGTTTGCACTAGCACCAAGCGATGTCCCTTTAATGGTTATGGAAGAATACGGTAATAAATCTCCTTTATTAGTAAATACAGTACCGTATATTTTTTGAGCGGATGAAGATGTAAAAATTAATAGTAAGGATATAAGAGATAAAAGTACTTTCATTAAGTGATTCTTTAGTAACCACGAAAATAAGTTGGAATATGTTAGTGAAAAACTAAAGTTAATTTTATTTATTTACTCCTTCTCAAATAACTGCCACTTAAGCCTGCAAAACCTGCTACTAAAGCACCTATTAATGCAGTAACAGTCATTAATAAATAAGGGTTATCCATTTTAATAATTA
Organism: Bacteroidota bacterium; assembly: GCA_031377245.1. Classification (GTDB taxonomy): domain Bacteria; phylum Bacteroidota; class Bacteroidia; order Chitinophagales; family Chitinophagaceae; genus Ferruginibacter. Next base: position 69,971 of record JANMEU010000019.1, on the reverse strand, counting down.
AAATAGAAACCTTATGTGCCAAAACATTATTATTAGCACTGCTTAAGAAAAAGCATAAAGCAAACCATAAAATAAATAAGGCAATAAAAGCTGTTAAAAAAGCTTTACCTGGCTTTTGTGGTATGAGTGCTGCCACTATAAAAGCAACTACAGCAATACTCCACCAAGGTAAATATAAACAAGCAGCAAAACTTAATAAAGCAGTTAGTAGTATAGATGTTAAAAATTTCATTGTAGTATTAATTTATCCCTTTTTAAAATTTATTGTTGCCATTATTTTTTTATCTGTTGCCTCTGCTTTATTCATCATCCACAATGGAAAATATTTTCCCTCTGCCCAATTATTTACATAATCATCGTAATATTTACTACCTGGGTTTCCGCTTTGTCCGCCTGGGTAAACACCATAGGCTTCTGTTTTTTGGGTAAGGCTTACAATCATACGCCAGCTTGGGCCATGGCTATCATGTATAGCATTAATTATATCGCCATTGCCTCCAACATTTAAGTTTGGTCGGCTAAAGCCTGGCATATTTGTTTTTAATAAATGATACACACTGCCTTTATTAATTTTACTCCATTCTAAACCACCATTTGCATCGTAGTTAGCTAATATAGTTACTGCTGTTTTAAAGGATGTTGTTACTGCATCTACAATCGTTTCTTTTTGTGGAGTACCAATATTATCAATAAATTTTAAAGCAGTATCCTTTTTTAGCAACTCCATAGTGGTTTGGGATGTTGGATAAGCCACATTAGCTTTTGATTTCTTTAAATCATCATCCCAAATAAATTGTTGCAAATTTTTCCACCAAACATTGTAAACAGTTTGTCCCTTACTATCAGCATTGGCCATAAAATTCCAAAGTTTGATATAGTCTAAATACTTTTTTTCATTTTCACCTAGCTCATTTTCATTTACATATTTTAATAAGGTTGGCACAATATTATTAGCCGTAATATTGTAATAATTATTTTGCAATTCCATCATATCCTTTGGTGTTATACTATTCATTGTTGTTAAATAGTGTTCAATAGCTCTTCCTCTTGGAATTAGGTATTGGCCCGGAATAAAATAGGGATACGTACTATCAACAGGACGTTGATTAGCGCTTTCAATAAACCCACGGTCAGGATTTTTGATATGAGGGTTTTCATTTTGTGGAATAAACCCTTGCCACATAAAGCTACTATCTTGCCCAGGCATTATGTACAAGCCTTGTCCAGACCATCTTGCAGGAAATTTAGCTTGTTGCCACAAAGCAATATCGCCTGTTTTACTAGCGAAAATAAAATTTTGACCAGGGCATTGAAATGATTTAATAGCGTTTAAATAATCATCATAATTTTTTGCTCTATTTAAATTATAGAAGGTACTAGCTTCATCGCTTGGGTCATGTGCTACCCAACGTATAGCTAAATTTCTATTTTCAGATACATTTGTAGCCATGCCATTATAACTAGCATCAAACATTACTGGACCAAAAATAGTATATGCAACAGTATCAAAAACGCTAGCACCTCCTTTTACTTTTATTTCCTCTATTCTTAATTTAGAAGCTTGCCATTGGTTATTAAACCAATATTCCTTTTTACTTGCATCTTTAAATTTTATTTCGTAGTAATCTTTTACATCTCGTTGTGCATTGGTTACACCCCAAGCACAACTATCATTAAACCCAATTATTACAAATGGGCTGCCTGGCAAAGTAGCACCATACACATTACAAGTAGGTGTATTTAATTGCATTTCGTACCAAATGCTTGGTAGCGATAATTCTAAATGTGGATCGTTACATAAAATGGGTGAACCCGATTGTGTTTTACTACCACCTACAACCCAATTATTACTACCGTTATTTATATTTGGTTTATAGGCTTGCTTTGCTGCCACTAATTTTTGATTGTTAAAATATAAACTATCTGCATTTGCAGGTTTAATGGGAACTATAGCAGGGTTTTCAAATACTGTACCTTTTGGTATCATGGGTACTAACGAATCATTTACTTGCGGATAAATTACTTTTAATTCATCGGGCATAAAAATATTTTTTGCGTTAGTGCCTTCTAAATCAGCCTCGGTGCCGCTACTTAACATTTTTGCCATCATTTTTAATAATAAGGCAGTACGAATATTAGTCCATTTTTCTGGCTCAATGTTTAGTACTTTATATTCTAATGGATAATTTTTGGGAGATAATTTTTCGATATACGCATTTACACCATTCGTATAAGCATTAAACAATGCTTTTTGCTTAGGCTCTTTTTCCATTTCTATTAATGAGTTTTCAGCGGCATAACGCATACCTAATCTGCGTTGTTCTCTATCAAACTGTATAGCTTTACTCCCAGCAATTTCACTAGCTCTTCCCTCCGCAGCTTTAGTTTGTAAATCCATTTGAAATAATCTAAATTTTGCATGCAAGTATCCCTGAATAAAATAAATATCTTCATCATTTTCTGCAAATACATGGGGCACTAAACGTTCATCAAAATAAACATTGGCATTGCCTTTTAAATTAGGGAAACTAAGGTTTGCATTAAAATTTTCGTTTGCACTTTCTGCATTTTGCCAAACGCCACTTTGTGGGTTTAAAATTTTACCCAAGGGGGCTGGTAAAACTAGCGTAGAATTTAAAACAGTTACTAAACCTACTGTGGTGGCGGCACTTATAATAAAAGGAAATAGCTTCATAAAAAAATTTATGCTGTAAAATACAAAACCTAAACGATAATTGCTTAAAAGTTTGTTTTATTTTTGTAAGATGAGAGAGGATACAATTGATGTAAAAAATATTTTGGGTTTACAATTGCCTACAGACCCTAGGTGGGTAAACCTAGCAGGAATAAAGTTAGAAGAAATATTAACCGACCATGCTTATTGTGAGCAAAAAGCAGCAACCACTTGTATAACATTAATTCAAAAATATTCTGATAGAGTAGAATTAGTAGAAGAACTTAGCCCAATTGTAACCGAAGAATGGGGACATTTTAGAGCCGTATTAGCAGAGCTTAAAAAAAGAAATTTACCCTTAGGCAAACAACGAAAAGATATTTACGTAAATAAATTATTAGAGTTTCAAAAAAAAGATGGAAGCCCAGAGCAACGTTTTTTAGATAGATTATTAATTATGGCTTTAATAGAAGCTAGAAGTTGTGAACGTTTTAAACGACTTAGTGAAGGGCTTGATGATGAATACATGAGAAAGTTTTACAGAAAATTTATGGAGAGTGAAGCAGGGCATTACACCATGTTTATAAACTTATCGGAATTATACATGCCTAAAAAAATGGTTCGTACTAGATGGGCACAGTGGTTGGCTTACGAAAAAGAATTAATGAATAGTAGTGAAGTAAGGGGGGATAGAATACATTAGAAATGTACAATTTTTTGGTTACGATTTTTGTGCATTCAAATAGCTTTCATCGTTAGTAAAATTTATATGAGGGTGTAATTTTTTAATAGTATTGATTTTGCTTAACGTAGTATCAATAAATTTTTGGTGTGCCTCGGTTGTTGGGTTAAATGATTTGTGGTTTACCCCTGCATTAATTTCATTGAGTTGTTTCATTAATTGAATAGTATTTTCATCAATACAACAATCAACTAATTTATCCCAAACATAATTGGTAGCGGCGTAATTGGGGTGTACCATATCTTCGGCATAAAAACGATAATCTCTTAAATCATCTATAACTAATTCATATGCAGGGAAATAAAACAACTTGTTAAACTTATTTACTAAATGATGTACAGCTTGTATCAACACTGCTTTACTTCTATTATTTTCTACAAAACCATCCCGTAAATGCCTTACTGGGCTTATGGTAAACATTATTTTTACAGTTGAATTAAACATGAATATGCGGTGCATTACATTATCCAAAACGGCTAACACATCTTCTACATTTAATAATTTCTTATTGAATTTATCCGTAGGCACTTTATGGCAATTTGCAACTACACGCCTATTTTCTAACTCATACACAAAAGCAGAGCCTAAGGTGATAAAAACCCAATCGGCTGTTTTTAAAAAGTGATGTGCTTGTTGTTGAGAAGCATTAATTCTATTTAAACAAACATCCATATCTACATCCGAAAAACGAGTATGATGCTCCCAACTATTCCAAAGTTCGTTTTCGTAAAATAAATCTTCTTTAGCGTATTGTTTATTTTCGATGTAAGATGTTATTGATTTGGATATGCTTACTGGGTTAAATAAAATACCATTAGGGTTTTCTAACACAGAAAATTTATGTAGCTTAAATTTTGACCCAATATTTTCTGTAAAGCAAGAGCCTATCAAAAACAAGTTATCTTGATGTACAATTTTAATGTTGAAAGGTTTGGGAGAAAACTCCAGATGAAAATTCATACCACGAATTTAATGAATTACACTAATTACACGAATTACTAAATTTTTACAACACAACTACAACAAGCTCAGTACAGAAATTTTCACGGATGGATGTTATTAGTGTTCATTAGTGAAATTCGTGGCTAACAATATTTCGCCGAAGGCAAATAGAACTAAATAAATATTTCTGAGGCCAATTTACTTGCATGGGCCAGTGCTTCTTCATTTAGTGGTTTTAATAAATTTAATTGTTTAAAATAGGGAATCATTAATTCAGTATCCATATTTCCAACTAATTCATCATCTGCCATTGGGCAACCTCCTATTCCTTTTAACGCACCATCTAAACGTAAGCAACCTGCTTCTAAACCTGCATCCACCTTATCTTTCCAATTACTAGCGGTTGAGTGTAAATGCACACCAATTTGTATTTTAGGTAAAGCTTGTATTAACTGTTTGGTAACTGTTTTTACTTGTTGGGGAGTTGCTATGCCTACGGTATCGGCTAACGAAATTATTTTAATATCCATAGCCACTAACTTATTAACCCAATTAAAAACAATTTCCTCGTTATATACATCTCCGTAAGGATTACCAAAACCCATGGATATATATACGACCAATTCTTTTTTATTTTTAACACATAAATTTTGTATCGCTTCTACCCTACCTAAAGATTCTTCAATAGAAGAATTTGTATTGCGTTGTTGAAAGGTTTCGGAAACCGAAAATGGAAAACCTAAATAGCTTATTTCATCATATAAAACTGCATCGGTTGCCCCACGTTCATTAGCAATTATCGCCAATAACTTTGTAGTTGTATTTGTCAATTGCAACTTACCAATTACTTCTTTTGTATCTGCTAGTTGAGGAATAGCTTTTGGACTTACAAAACTTCCAAAATCTAAGGTATCAAAACCAACTTTAAGTAATGCATTTAAGTATTCTATTTTTTTTATTGTGGGTATAAAATTTTTCCAGCCTTGCATAGCATCTCTGGGGCATTCAACAAGGTGAGTGGTAATAGGTGAGTGATGGTTGGTGAGCGGTGAGTGGTGATTGGTGAGCGGTGAATGGTGAATATTATTCATTTATAACTAACTTTATTAATTGTAAATTAACTGACTACTGACTACTGACTACTGACTACTGACTACTGACTACTGACTACTGACTACTGACTACTGACTACTGACTACTGACTACTGACTACTGACTACTGACTACTGACTACTGACTACTGCTCTTTGCTTGCTTACCTCATATAAAACAACCCCTGTTGCCACACTAACATTTAAACTATCAAAATCGCCTGGCATAGGTATTTGAAATTGCTCATCGCAAATTTTTAATAATGCAGGATATACACCATGTTCCTCGCCACCCATTACTATGGCGCAAGGTTCATCAAAATTTAGTTCATATACTTTTTTGGTAGCTTTCATTTCGGTTGCAAAAACTTTAATACCATTCATATGCAAATCATCTACCGCCTTCATTAAACTATTAACTCGGCAAACGGCTATTTTTTCTAATGCCCCAGCACTAGTTAAAATGGCATCTTCATTTAAACTTCCTACTCCTTTATCAGGAATAATAATAGCATTTACGCCAAAGCAAAAAGCGCTACGGGCAATAGCTCCAATATTTCTTATATCAGTTATTCCATCTAAAATAATAAATAAGGGTACTTCGCCATTTTCTACAATAAAAGAAATAACATCTTGCAGATTTTGGTATTGAATTTTTGAAATTTGTGCTACACAACCTTCATGATTAAATACATTAAAGTTGTTTAGTTTTTCTGCAGGCACATTATTAATGGGTACATTATGTTGTAAAGCCAATGTTTTAATTTCATCTATAAAACTACCATGTACAGCAGTTTGCATATAAATTCTATCTAATTGCTTACCTGTTTTTAATGCATCTACAATTGCTTGTCTGCCTATAACTAAGGTATTTTTTTTTGGCCGCTGGTGTTGGTGTCTAAAATTTTTCACTTTGTAAAATTAGTTTTTTATATGCAATAAAAAACCATTCCGATTATCTCGAAATGGTTTCCCAAATACCTTTAGGGTATTTCTAGCTATTTTATTTTAATCCAAATACTTTCTTTACTTCTTTTACTGCATCTAATTTTTCCCAAGTAAATAACTCTACTTTTTTCTTTACCACTTTTCCATCAGGAGATGTAAATGTTTTTTCAACGGTTTCATTTTTACGACCCATATGCCCATAAGCAGCAGTTTCGCTATACATAGGGTTACGTAATTTTAAGCGTTGCTCAATAAAATAAGGACGCATATCAAAACAGCTCATCTTCATTATTTTATCGGCAATTTGCCCATCGGTTAATTTTACTTTAGCTGTACCGTATGTTACCACATTTATAGAGGTTGGCTGGGCTACACCAATAGCATAACTTACTTGCACCAACACTTCGCTACATAAACCAGCGGCTACCAAGTTTTTAGCAATATGACGGGTCGCATAAGCTGCACTTCTATCTACCTTGCTAGGATCTTTACCACTAAATGCTCCACCACCATGTGCACCTTTACCACCGTACGTATCTACAATAATTTTACGACCAGTTAAACCAGTATCGCCATGTGGCCCACCAATAACAAATTTACCTGTTGGGTTAATGTGGTACTTTATTTTGTTATTGAATAAATGATGGTATTTAGGAAACTTTGCTTTTACTCTTGGTATAACAATGTTGATGATGTCTTTTTTAATTTTAGCCAACATAACTTCATCTTTACCAAAATCATCATGCTGTGTAGATACTACAATTGCATCTATACGCATGGGGTTATTATTATCATCATACTCTAATGTTACTTGGCTTTTAGCATCGGGACGTAAGTATTTTATTTGCTTATTTTCTCTACGTACCGCAGCAAGCTCTAATAAAATAGTATGGGCCATATCTAATGCCAAAGGCATATAATTTTCTGTTTCTTTTGTTGCATAACCAAACATCATTCCTTGGTCGCCAGCACCTTGCTCTTCTTTTTTCTTTCTATCTACCCCTTGGTTAATATCGCCACTTTGCTCATGTATTGCACTTAAAATACCGCAAGAGTTTGCTTCAAACATATATTCGCTTTTGGTATACCCAATTTTACGAATTACTCCTCTTGCAATTTCTTGTACATCTAAATAGGCTTTACTTTTAACCTCACCAGCCAATACTACCTGCCCCGTTGTTACCAACGTTTCGCAAGCCACTTTACTTTGAGGGTCAAAAGCCAAAAAATTATCGATTAATGCATCACTAATTTGATCTGCAACTTTATCTGGATGTCCTTCACTTACCGACTCCGATGTAAACAAATATGCCATATATTTTTTTTAGGATGCAAAGATAAGGTTGTAATACTAAAACACAAAGCCCATTGATTGGTTCAATGGGCTTTATACACTTATGTTATTAAGTAGGTTATATTTTTGAATAAATTACTCTTACAACCATTTTGTAATTAGGGTTTGTTCCACTACCTAGTCGTACTCTTCCTGTAGCTAAATTTGGGTTATTATAGGTTATCGGAAAAGGAAAAAGTTGAGGGTAAAATAATTGAATTGGTGCACTTAAACGTAAGGCATAATTTGAGGTACGTTTAGTTACAATTCGTTGCACATGCCTTGTAATGTTAAAATTGTAGTATACAATAGTGTTGCCAAACTTATCAACTTTATTACGCCTAAACCCACCATGGTATAAAAAATCTATTTGATTAGGGAAAGCGTTTGCAGATGTAAACGGACTGTAGGGCACATCTGGGCTATATCCATAATTTGGATTTAGGTCAATATACAATGGCTTCCAAAAATCTGTTGCTGTGGTATCTTTTAAATCGATGTACAAATAATTAGGTGTAGTGTAATATTTATCTAACGTTGGGTTTGCAAGGTCTGGTATTTGTTCCATTACTAACTCGGCTCTATGTACTATAATATTTGGGAAAGCTGCAATTGCTGGTATTTGTAAATTAGCAAATGTACCAGGTGTAGTTTGAATAAAAATTTCTTGGTCAGAAGGGTTTAGTACTGAAGCCCCTGTTCTATCTCTAACTACATTATTAGCAGCTGCAGATCTTTTTTTATCTAACGTATTGGTAAGTGCATCGTTTGTAAATTGTGTTGGTACAAAGACACTATATGCTGTATCTAATCTTCCTAAATTTCTTCTTTTATAGTGAACCTCTAGTTTTGTGTTTGCATCCAATAAACTAGTAGACATTATTAACCCATTACTAGTTGTACTGGCAAAAATTCCTAACCCCTTATTTCGAAGAGTATAATTTTTGTCTGAATAATATTGTTCGTCAAATGTTGTATCACTAGCTCTTAATGTAGATGGATATAAATTATTAAGAAAAGGACTATTTAAATCTAGCTTTATACGAATTTGATTTACTGCAAATCCATTTTTGCCATTATAGTAAACAGTATCAACTAAACTTCTAACTTTAATTGTTTTAGTGCCTAATAATGTACTGTTTGTAGTTGGTGCAAACGTAATTTTATAACTAGAGTCTTTAAAAGCAGGATCATTAACTTCTTTAACATCTAACTTAATAGATGAGGTACTATCGCCCCAGTATCCTTTAAAACTAAGGCAAAGTACAACAGAATCTAATTGTGCACCAAAGCCATTTAATGTATCGTTTGCGGTTCCAAAATAAAATGGATAAAAGGGAGGCTTAAATTGTAAGAAAATATCGGCTTTTGTTTTACCAAATAATGGATCGCTATTTATTGCCCCTAACGTATTTTGATCGAAAAGTGTATTTCTTGTACTATCCGTAGTAAATATGCCTTGTGTTGTAGTAACAGACAAGGTATCTGCAAAGGTTTTTACATTGTCTACAGCAGGTATCAAATCGCTACCAATGGTGGTTGTATCAAATTTGCTACAACCATAAATAAAAAAAAGAGTTACTAATAATAAAGCCGAAAATGTGTGTATATGTCTTTTCTGCACAAAAATAATTTTAAATAAATGAGTTAATTTTCTACTTTGCAAGGTCGGTAAACAATTGTAAATAGTCTGTTAAATCACTTTCAGGATCAAACTTTAGTATTTTTTTACCTTTAACTTTTGAAAACTCATCCACCAACTTTTTATCAATTTTTTCTGCTCCAAAAGTAATGGCATCTGCAAATGTTGCACCACCTCTAAATAAGGCTACGTTATTGGTATCTTTAAAATGATCTAATTCCTTTTTAGTTACATGATCGTTTATAGCAGACAATTTCAACAACTCTGCTCCCATTTTTTCTTTAAACGTATTTTCACCAATAGTGTAAACCACTTTACTATTACTAAACACAGCCTCTTTTTTATAGGCATTTTTTATAAACATGGGTATTAAACCGGTCATCCACCCGCTACAATGAATAATATCTGGAGGCCATCCAAATTTTTTAACGGTTTCTAAAGCTCCTTTACAAAACAAAACCGTTCTTAACGCATTATCATCAAACCATTTTTCATTTTCATCATGAAAAAGGGATTTTCTTTTAAAATAATCTTCATTATCCAAAAAATAAATTTGTAAACGGGCATTAGGTAAGCTAGCTACTTTTATGGTTAACGGATAATCATCTCCCCCAATGGATACATTAATACCTGATAAACGAACTACCTCATGTAAACGATGCCTCCTTTCATTAATAACCCCAAACCTTGGCATAATACAACGAACCTCCATCCCACTATCATTGGCTTTTACAGCTAACTTATTCATTATCTCAGAAAACTCTGTCAACTCTAAATAAGGCGACATTTCGTTAGCAATGAATAAAATTCTTTTTTTTGTTGACATGTAGTTATATGTTAATTTAGAGCTAGTTTTTATAAGGTGTGCAAAGGTACAATTTTTTTCTCTATTTTAAGATTGCATATGCTACTGACAGCCAACTAGTTACAAAATGATAATTTTCAAAAAAAGAATTGATATATCTAATTATATCGTAAACTATAAGAAAACAAGTAATAAAATTGGCTTTATCCCAACTATGGGAGCGTTGCATAATGGGCACCTATCTTTAATAACAACCTCTAAAAAAACAGATGCATTAACCATTTGTAGCATTTTTGTAAACCCTACTCAATTTAATAACACAGCCGATTTTGAAAAATACCCTGTTACAATTGAAAAAGATATTGAACTATTAGAAAAAGCTGGTTGTAATGTGTTGTTTTTACCTTCGGTAGATGAAATTTATCCCACAAACGCTGTCCCTTCCTTAACATATGAATTAGGTTTTATAGAAACTGTATTAGATGGTAAGTATAGGCCTGGTCATTTTCAAGGGGTATGCAATGTTGTGCATCGGTTATTAAATATAGTAGAACCCGATACAATGTATTTAGGCCAAAAGGATTATCAACAATGCATGGTTATAAAAAAATTGACTGAATTAATTCAATCCAAAACCCAAGTAATTGTTTGTCCAACGTTGAGAGAAAGCGATGGTTTAGCCATGAGCAGTAGAAATATGCGTTTAACTCCAGTTGAAAGAATAAAAGCCATACGAATAAGTGAGGTACTTTTATTTATTAAGCAACAAATTAAACCAGGGAATTTAGAAGATTTAAAACAGCGCTGTATAAACTATCTTACTAACGAAGGCTTCAACGTAGATTATGTAGAAATTGCTAATGCTACTAATTTATCACTACTACAAAACTGGGATGGTAAAACAAAACTGGTAGCCTTAGTTGCTGCTTTTTTAAATGAAGTACGCTTAATTGATAATATGATTGTAAGTGAGGACTAATAAAAAACATATAATTTTGCTTTATGACCATAGAAGTTTTAAAATCTAAAATACACCGCTGTACTGTTACAGAGGCTAATTTAAATTATGTTGGTAGCTGTACAATTGATGAAGATTTAATGGATGCTGCAAACATGATAGAGCATGAAAAAATTCAAATTGTAAATGCTAATAATGGCGAACGTTTAGAAACTTACATTATTAAAGGTAAAAGAGGCAGTGGCGTTATTTGCATGAATGGCCCTGCTGCAAGGTTAGTAATGACGGGAGATATTGTAGTAATTATGAGCTATGCTCGGTTAACTTTTGAAGAAGCAAAATCATTTAAGCCAACTGTAATTTTTCCTACTGCAGATAATAAACTATAACAAGTTTTTGCTTTATACTATCCTATTCGTAATTTGTAGAACATTATGAAGAAAAGGCTTATTTCTATACTTCAGTATAGCATTTTTTTAGGAGGAGGTATTTTTTTGGTTTGGTGGCAACTTAGCGCCATGACTGCCGAACAAAAAATTCAATTTAAAAATGCGTTGTTTAATGCAAACTATTGGTTAGTAATACCCATTGTATTTATTAATTTAGCCAGCCATTTGAGTAGAAGTTATAGATGGAAATTACTGTTAGAGCCAATGGGGTATTACCCAAAAATTAAAAACGTATTTGCAGTAACTATGATCGGGTATTTGGCAAATTCGGCTGTACCAAGGCTTGGCGAAATTTTAAAGTGTACCTTTTTATCAAAGTACGAAAAAATTAAAGTAGATAATTTAATAGGCTCAATAGTTATTGAACGAACGTTTGATGTTATTTGCTTTATTATTTTTATTGCACTTACCGTTGTTATACAAATTAATAAAATTGGCAGCTTTGTTCAACAAAAAATAAATGAGCTTGGGGGCAATAGTTCTTTTCCTTTTTGGGCTAAAGCTTTAATGGGTTTGCTCTTTATCACCCTATGTTATATTGGTTTAAAATTTTTAAGCAAACGCTACCCACAAAATAAACTAATCCAAAAAATTAATGGCTTTACCGATGGGTTGCTTACCGGTTTTGCCTCTATAAAAAATTTAAAAAAACGTAAAGCATTTTTAGCGCATACTGTATTTATTTGGAGTATGTATTTGTTACAAATTTATATTGCATTTTATGCCATTGAACAAACAGCACATTTAAACTTAAAGGCTGCTTGCTCGGTATTAACTATTTCTACTTTTGCAATGATTATTACACCAAATGGCATAGGGTTATTTCCACTATTTGTAAAACAAACCTTAGTAGCCTACAGCATTGGCGAAGTTTATGGCGATGCATTAGGTTGGTTAATCTGGAGTGTATCTACCTTAATTATTATTGTTGTTGGTTTAACATCTTTACTACTACTCCCTTACATAAATAAACAAAAAAATGAAAGCAGTACAAGTAATACCTAATAAAATATTTACCTTATCGAGTATTATTTTACAATTAAATAGATGGCGTTTGTTGGGTAAAAAAATTGTGTTTACCAATGGCGTTTTTGATATTTTACACCAAGGGCATATTGCCTCTTTAAGTGAAGCTGCTAGCCATGGCCACATACTAATTGTTGGGGTAAATGCAGATGCCTCTGTAAAGCGCTTAAAGGGAGAAACAAGGCCAATAAATGACGAACAAAGCAGGGCGCTGCTTTTAGCATCGTTAGTAATGACAGATGCAGTGCTAATTTTTGAAGAAGATACCCCACTTAATTTAATTACAACCATATTGCCCGATGTATTGGTTAAGGGTGGCGATTATACGTTAGAGCAAATTGTAGGTGCAAAAGAAGTACTAGCAAATGGAGGAGAAGTAAAAATTGTACCTATTGTAGAGGGGTTTTCAACTACAAGTATTATTGAAAAAATGAGAAAATAGTATGTTGGCTCTATTGTTATAATCTCGTTAATAACAAAAAGATAATATCCAAAAAAAATGAAATAAGGGTAATCCTATTAACTTCAAACAAAAAACATTTTGCACAAAAAGAAAATTATAGTTAGAGATATTAGTTGGTTATCTTTTAACAACAGAGTGCTGCAAGAAGCTGCAGATGATACGGTACCTCTTTTAGAACGTATAAAGTTTTTGGGTATTTTCTCTAACAATTTAGATGAGTTTTTTAGAGTACGTGTAGCAGCACTACAACGCATGGCAGAATTGGGTAATAAAGCCAAAATGCATTTAGAAATTAATCCAGAAAGTATTTTAGAAGATATACAAGAAATAGTTTTAAATCAACAAAGAGAGTTTGACCGAATTTGGAACGAAATTTTACGGGAGCTAAAAAAGCAAAAAATATTTTTATTAAAGGATACGCAATTAAATAAAACACAGCAACAATTTGTTCTAAATTATTTTAATGATGAAGTTCGGGGAAATGTAATTCCCTTAATGATTGAAAGTATCCACTCCTTTCCATTTTTAAATGATAAATCTATTTACTTAGCATGTACATTATCAAAAAAAGATAAATCTGTAGCTAAACGATTTGCCTTATTATCTGTACCTGCAAGAAGATTACCAAGGTTTATTGTGTTGCCGAGCAAATCAACCGAAAAGCAATTAATTTTATTAGAAGATGTGATACGTTTTTGTTTACCAACTATTTTTTCCTTTTTTGGATACGATACTTTTTCTGCTCACATTATAAAAGTTACAAGAGATGCCGAAATTGATTTAGATAATGATGTATCAACCTCACTTATTCAAAAAATAGAAAAGGGTTTAAAAAATAGAAAAAAAGGTAAACCAGTTCGTTTTGTTTTTGATAAAGCTATAGACCCATCGCTACTAACGTATTTGGTTAAACGATTAGGATTAAGCAGAAAAGATAATTTAATACCGGGTGGAAGAATTCATAATTTTAAAGATTTTATGAATTTTCCTTCCGAAGTTTTTAACGAAAAAAAAGTCAGAAAAAAACCCTTTATTCACCCTACATTAAATAATGTAACAAGTGTAAGTCATGTTGTTTTAAAAAAGGATATACTCCTCAATTTTCCATACCACTCCTTTGAAACTATAATAGATTTATTAAGGGAAGCCGCAATTGACCCTTCTGTTCAAAGTATTAAAGTTACGTGCTACCGTTTAGCCAGTAGAAGTAAAATTGTTAATGCCCTAACCAATGCTGTACGCAATGGAAAAAAAGTTACGGCTGTTATAGAGCTTAGAGCTAGGTTTGATGAAGAAGCCAATTTAGAGTGGAAAGAAGAATTAGAAGAAGCTGGTGTCAATGTTTTATTAGGTATCCCAAATATGAAAGTACATGCAAAGCTTTGCATTATTAAAAAGAAAATGGGCACTAAAATTATTGAGTATGGCTTTATAAGTACAGGTAATTTAAATGAGCGTACCGCAAAAGTATACGGCGATCATTGTTTGCTTACAGCCAATGTCTCAATTATGGTTGATATAAATAAAATTTTTAGATATTTAGAAAATCCGGCAACAACCTTAGCTACTTTAGCAACCTGTAAAACCTTATTAGTAAGCCCAGTTAGCATGCGAAAGCAATTGTTACAGTTAATTAATAAAGAAATTTATTTTGCAAAAAATAAAAAGCATGCTTCAATTACATTAAAATTAAACTCGTTAAGTGATGAAGTAATGATTGAAAAATTGTATGATGCTGCAAAAGCAGGTGTTGAAATTAACTTAATAGTTCGTGGAATATTTTGTATGCTTACGCAAAATAAACAATTTAAAAAGGTTGAAGCCATAAGCATTGTAGATGAGTATTTAGAGCATGCAAGAGTAATGATATTTAACCATGGAGGTAACGAAAAAGCATTTATAAGTAGTGCCGATTGGATGACTAGAAATATTGATCATAGAATAGAAGCTGCATGCCCAATATTGAGTAAAGAATTAATTGAAGAAATAAAAGATATTTTAAAAATTCAACTAAGCGATAATATTAAGGCCCGAATACTAGATAATACCTTAGCCAATAACTACGTAAACCCTCGAAACACCAAAAAAGTGCAAAGCCAAGTAGAAATTTATAATTACCTACGTAAAAAAATTTAAACGTCAGTCTGTTTAATTGTTAATCCGTAAATTCGTACTCAACTTTTACAAAGTAAAAAAATATACTACTAAACAGCTATACAGATTAACTAATTAACGGATATACAAATTGATACTAGCAGCAATAGATATAGGCAGTAACGCAGCAAGGCTGTTAATTACCGAGGTTGTGATTGATGAAAAGGGTTTTACACAATTCAATAAATTAAACCTAATAAGGGTACCCCTCCGATTGGGTTTTGATGTTTTTGAAACCGGAAGCATATCAAAACAAAAGAGAGCAATGATGATGCAAACCATGAAAGCTTTTCAACATTTAATAAATGCGTACGAAGTAAAACACACTATAGCTTGTGCAACAAGTGCTATGAGAGATGCAAAAAATTCAACAGATATTATTAGAAAAGTAAAATTAGAAACGGGTATTAAAATAGAAATTATTAGTGGCGATTTTGAAGCTCAAATTGTTTACGAAAATCATTTTGCAGAAAAATTAGACAATGAGCATAGTTATTTATATATAGATGTTGGTGGAGGAAGTACAGAAATTTCTTTTTTTACAACCGGTTTATTAACCTTTAAAAAGTCATTCAACATAGGTACCATACGTTTATTAAAAAATATGGTTACAACAGAAGAATGGGATGATTTAAAAGATACGATAAGATTATTTACAAAAAACCAAAAAGAAGTAATTGCCATTGGTAGTGGCGGAAATATTAATAAAGTATTTAGCTTAAGTAAACGTAAGGAAGATAAACCCTTGTCCTTAGAGGCATTAAGAGATTATTACAAAGAATTATCTGCAGTAGGTGTTGAAGAAAGAATGATAAAATATAATTTGCGGCAAGATAGAGCAGATGTAATTGTACCGGCCTTACAAATTTATACCAATGTTATGCGTTGGGCAGATGCAGCGGAAATTTATGTACCAAAAATTGGCTTGGCAGATGGTTTAGTAAAACATTTGTGGGATGAAGTGAAATAACTAATTTTATAAAAAACTAAGCATGTCTGTTCAAAAAGAGATAAAAAAAATAACCACCAATACGCTTCTAAAAATGAAAGCTGCTGGCGAAAAAATAACTATGCTTACCGCCTACGATTTTTCGTTTGCCAAAATAATTGATGGGGCAGGTATAGATATTATTTTAGTTGGCGATAGTGCTAGTAATGTAATGGCAGGCCACGAAACTACCTTGCCTATTACACTTGATCAAATGATCTATCATGCACAAAGTGTGGTAAGAGGTATTGATAGATGTTTGGTTGTGGTAGATATGCCGTTTGGCACGTATCAATCAAACTCCGAAATTGCCTTAGCCTCTGCCATAAAAATTATGAAAGAAACGGGTGGACACTCTGTAAAATTTGAAGGTGGTGAAGAAGTGGTTGACTCTGTAAAAAAAATTGTAAGCGCTGGAATACCTGTAATGGGGCATTTGGGTTTAACGCCACAAAGCATATATAAATTTGGTACGTATAGCGTAAGAGCAAAAGAAGAAGATGAAGCCGAAAAATTAAAAAAAGACGCCTTGCTTTTACAGGAGGCTGGTGCATTTGCCCTTGTATTAGAAAAAATTCCGGCAGCATTAGCTAAGGAAGTTTCTGAAAGTTTAACCATACCTACCATTGGTATTGGAGCAGGTCAAGATTGTGATGGACAAGTTTTAGTAATGCATGATATGCTGGGTATAAACACTGAATTTAAACCTCGTTTTTTACGTCAATATGCCAACCTAAATGAATTGGCAACTGCAGCAGTACAGCAATATATTAAAGATGTAAAAAGTAAAGATTTCCCAAATAAGGAGGAGCAGTATTGATGTGAATATACTATTGTATGAAATTATATCACACTTGAGTATCATCATAAGAACTATCATCCGCATCTTTATTACTCCAACCTTGTAATTCACTTTTTATTCGTTGCCATAAATTAGGTTTCTTAATTGGAGGCACATTACTGGTTACTTTTTCATCATGTTGATTTGATTCATTCGCCTGAATAGGAGTATTTAGTACATTTTCTCCATCAAGATCATAAATAAAACGGTTAAGCAGTTTCATACTATAATATTTTATGGTTGGTAATACTATAAAGTTAGTTGTCATTTTATGATTTTGCAATAGCTATCGACTTTTTTTATTTCGAATATTCTGTTTTAGTAACAACTTAAAAAATAATAACTTGCACAAAATTTAAGAAAATATGAAATTTCTTTCTCAATTAAAAATTAATAAAACAAATAACGGTGTTAGTACTGGTTTGCAATGGATAAAAAGCAAAGGCGAAAAGCTAGACTCCTACTCCCCGGTTGATGGTAAATTAATAGCAGCGGTTATTGGTGCAGATAAAAAAGCCTACGAACAAACACTTGCAAAAGCACAAACTGCATTTACAATATGGAAACAATGGACAGCTCCAAAACGTGGCGAAATTGTACGACAAGTTGGAGAAGAGTTACGTAAAAATAAGCAAGCTCTTGGCGAATTAGTAAGTTACGAAATGGGCAAAAGTTTGCAAGAAGGTTTAGGAGAGGTACAAGAAATGATTGACATCTGCGATTTTGCTGTGGGCTTATCTCGTCAATTACATGGTTTAACCATGCACAGCGAAAGGCCAGGGCATCGTATGTATGAGCAATATCATCCTTTAGGAATTGTAGGTATTATTTCTGCATTTAACTTTCCGGTAGCTGTGTGGAGCTGGAATGCAGCATTAGCATGGGTTTGTGGCGATGTATGTGTATGGAAGCCTAGTGAAAAAACACCTTTATGCTCAATTGCTTCTCAAAATATTATACAAAGTGTTTTCAAAAAAAACAATGTACCCGAAGGTGTTAGTTGTTTAATTAATGGTGGCAGAGAAGTAGGCGAATGGATGAGTGCAGATGCTAGAGTTGCATTAGTAAGTGCCACTGGTAGTACAAGAATGGGTAAGGCAGTTGCTAAAACGGTGGCAGAGCGTTTAGGAAAAAGCTTATTAGAGTTAGGCGGTAACAATGCCATTATCATTACAAAAAATGCCGATTTAGATATGGCCTTAATTGGTGCAGCTTTTGGTGCAGTAGGTACAGCTGGGCAGCGTTGCACTACAACCCGTAGGTTAATTATACACGAAACTGTGTACAATACGTTTAAACAAAAATTAGTAAATGCTTACAAGCAATTAAAAATTGGTAATCCACTAAACGAAAAAAACCATGTAGGGCCATTGATTGATACAGATGCGGTAAAGATGTATTTACTTGCTATAGAAAAATGTAAAGCCGAGGGTGGAAAGTTTATTGTAGAAGGTGGTGTATTAAAAGGAAAAGGCTACGAAAGTGGCTGCTATGTAAAGCCTTGCATTGCCGAAGCTAAAAATAATTTTGAAATAGTACAGCACGAAACATTTGCACCTATTTTATACCTAATGAAATATAAAACCTTGGACGAAGCTATTGCCTTGCAAAATGGTGTACCTCAAGGATTAAGCAGTGCAATTATGACAAGTAATTTAAGAGAGGCGGAAGCCTTTTTATCTCAAAATGGTAGCGATTGTGGAATTGCCAATGTAAATATAGGTACAAGTGGTGCCGAAATTGGTGGCGCTTTTGGTGGAGAAAAAGAAACTGGCGGAGGTAGGGAAAGTGGTAGCGATGCTTGGAAAGTATATATGCGTAGGCAAACCAACACTATTAATTATACCGATAAATTACCTTTGGCGCAAGGCATTAAGTTTAATTTAGAGTAAAACTGCTCAAAATCTTAATAAAAATATAAAACTGATCGATTTAATAAAATACGTGTTAAACGGTATTATAAGTAACAACAGTTTGCTTATTTTCGTAAACTAAAAACAGATAAAATGAATAAATTTTCTTCGCTTATTTTATGCTCCGTAATTTTTGCTACATCAGTTGTAGCCCAAACTAGTAAAAAAGAAGCTCCCAAAGGATGGCACTTAATGGACAAAGAAAAATCAGGCTTTTATGGCGTAAGTATAGACAAGGCTTATGATTTTGCAAAAAGCAAAAATTTAAAAAGCAAAACAGTTATTGTTGCAGTTATTGATAGTGGTATAGATACCTTACACGAAGATTTAAAACCTATACTTTGGGTAAATAAAAAAGAAATACCAAATAACAATATTGATGATGATAAAAATGGTTATATAGATGATGTATATGGATGGAATTTTATTGGAGGTAAAGATGGTAGAAATGTAAAAGAGAATAGCCTTGAAGTAAATAGAGTTTACCATATGTATAAATCTAAGTATGAGGGTAAAACCATTAACGAAAACGAATTGAATGCTGCTGATTTGGAAGAATATACGATGTGGAAAAAAGCAGAGAAAAAAACAATGGGTAGCCAAGAAGGTGGTACAGATGTTGTTATTATGAAGAAATTTTTAGTAAACACCAAAAAGGCCGACAGTACCCTAAAAGTTGGATTGGGTAAAGATATTTATACCGGTACGGAGTTAGATGCCTACACCACAAAAAACGATGCTGAGAAAAAAGCCAAAACAAATTTATTAGGCTTAATGAAAGGTAACGACCAAATGGAGGCTACCAATAAAGAGTTTATTACTGGTTTTGAAGATTATGTTAATGGTGAAGAAAGAAAGCAAGAAGCCAAAACAAAAGCACCGTTTGATTATAGAGGCGATATTGTAAAAGATGATCCAACAAATTTTAATGATAAAAATTATGGCAATAAAGATATTATGGCTGCAACATCTTTCCATGGTACACATTGTAGTGGCATAATTGGCGCAAAACGTGGTAATGGAAAAGGTGTAGATGGTGTTGCTAGCGATGTACGTATAATGACCATAAGGGCAGTACCAGATGGAGATGAGCATGACAAAGATGTGGCCTTAGCCATACGTTATGCAGTGGATAATGGTGCACAAATTATTAGTATGAGTTTTGGAAAAGATTTTAGTCCTAGAAAAGATTGGGTTGATGATGCCGTAAAATATGCAGAAAGTAAAGGCGTTTTATTGGTACATGCTGCTGGCAATGATGCAAAGGATGTAGATACTGAAGATAATTTTCCGAGTGCATTATTTAAAGATGGCAAATACCGTCCTAATAATTACATAACTGTTGGGGCTAGTGGCGACCCTACAAATGGTGGACTTACTGCAAGTTTTAGTAACTATGGTAAAAACGAAGTAGATGTATTTGCGCCAGGTGTACAAATATATTCATCGGTACCAGGTGGTACTACTTACGGTAATGCAAGTGGTACAAGTATGGCATGCCCGGTGGTAGCTGGTATAGCGGCGCTTACGTTGCAATACTACCCTAACCTATCGGCTAAGCAATTAAAATATGTAATAGAAAAATCGGCAGTACAACCCGACCAAAAAATTATGAAGCCTGGTAGCGATGAAAAAGTAAACCTAAGCGACCTTTCTAAAACTGGTGGAATTGCTAATGCATACGAAGCATTAAAATTAGCAAGTACTATAAAAGGAGAACGTAAAATTGTGAAGCCAGCTTTGCCTAAGCCCAAATTAACAAAAGGTAAAAAAGGATAAAAAATTAAAATACTATTCACACAAAACCTCTTAATTTTAAGAGGTTTTGTATTTTGTTCAATCGTTTTATTTCTGCATACATTTACTAAAAACAAACAAATGCAAAAGCCATCCCCAACTACTTATTTAGCCTATTTTGAGCGGTATGTAAATTTAGTACCAGAGCAAGATTTGTTTGAAGCCTTAGCCAATCAATTTTCTGTCCTAAAATCATTTCTATCCGCAGTACCAACCAATAAGCAAGATTATGCATATGCCGATGGTAAATGGACAATGAAAGAAATGATTTTACATATGATAGATACAGAGCGAATTTTTTGTTATAGAGCATTATGTATTGCAAGAGGTGAGCAAGGCTCATTATTAGGGTTTGATGAAAATGGATATGCCGAAAACTCTAACGCAAATAGCCGAAGTTGGCAAAGCTTGGTGGATGAATTTTTAATTGTACGCCAAAGCACCGAACATCTTTTTAAAAGCTTTACAAAAGAAGCTTTAGAAAAAAAAGGCACTGCAAATGATAATCCTTTAACCGTTATTAGTGCTGGGTATATTTTGCTTGGCCATTTTTATCATCATAAAAAAGTAGCAGAGGAAAAGTATTTGTAAAGCTTATTTATCATTTTGTACTTACAGCTGTCAGATTAATAAGTATACTTTTAAAAAATTAATAGTTAAACACTTTTCTTATAAACTTTATACCAATATACTTGTTGGGAGCCATATAGGCTGAAAAAAGATCTTTCGTTGTTTTTGATTGAAATTTAACATTAAATTCCTTCCATAAAGTATTCCAATTTATATCTTTATTATTAACTAAATCAATATTTATTCTTTCCAATAACGGATCATTAATAAGTTTAGAACCTACACTCCTAGTAGAAATGATATTCACATCTGGGTTTAAATTAAATACTTTTAATACTTGGCTATAGCCTCCACACGATCCAAGGAAAACAAACTGGGCTGATGTAGTAAACTTTCTTAAACTTTCGTCCAAATGATAACTATGCCCTCTATGAATAAATGAGGCAACTTCATAGCCAGCAGTTGAAATATCCTTCAACATAATATTCTGGGAAGAATCGCTACCCATTTTTGTATTAGGCTTGCTCATAAATACTTTCATTGAATTACCCGATTTAGAACTGAAAACAACATAATTTTCCTCTTCTACTTTATTCCATAATTTATTGTTATATACAGCAATGCTGTTAGCAAATGAACTGATGCCATCCTCATCATCATAAAAAAAACAAATCTGAACAATTTTATTATCCCTTTGTAATTTCTTAACCAGAAGAACATCATAAATATCATCACTATTAAATTCATTCTTATCAAGAAGAATATCTTTAAGGCCTTGGTACATTCTTTGGTACATGAAAAAATTTTGTGCAATTGGTTTACTGCTTATCTTTTGTAAATTTTCAACTAACGTATTACGAATAACTTCACAATCCTTTATTTGGTAAAACACTTCAGCCATAGTCATGGCATTTAATACAATTTCATTGTCTGTAAGTTGTTTATTAAGAAGACCAGAAAGATATTTAACCATTAATTCTGCTGCTTTTTCCTCTTTCAAATTATCAACCAAATTATTAACCAATCCATAATCTGATAGGTTTGATAGAAAGAGATCAAACTGATAATAATCTATACTTTCAAAGAATTTATCTATCCCTTCCTTTTCAGCTTCTTTAATAAATTTTTTATACAAATAAATAAAACTCGAGGTATATAGTTCACTACTGCCGCCTAGTACTAATTCATTTTTACCGGCAAGTAAAATAAAATATAAATCAATAGGTGGCAGCCCATCTAATGATTCAAAACGGATTTTATCAGGTGATTCATGTAAATCATTTATAATTTTAATGTAATAATGATTAGCATTTTTTTTATTTATATGCTCTAGAGGATGTTTTAAAAAAGTGTGTAGTTCTGGATCTTTACTTAAATGAAGTCTGATTGCTTCACTTGCAAAAGCATGAAAATACGCTTTTGGATTAGCGGTAAGTTTCATTATTTCTTCTTCGGTTACCCCGTTTTCTAAAATTGATAAACTAAAGGGTACTATTTTTTCAAAATTGTCATTTAACTCAATACGGGAAACTGCTTTTACAGTTTTACTTTTACTTTTATTTACGAGTGTAGTATAAACGGTATCATTAGCTGCAAGTTTCTTAACAAGAATATCGGGCGCTCCATTGGCAAGCAAGTATATCAACGTATCTTTAAATTTTGAATACTGGGGCAGTTGAATCCTGCTCGAAATATAGTATGGCTCATAAAACATTTCTTTTAGGCCCGACAATATTTTTATACTATCACCTAACATACTACCTTCAAATACAGCTTGGAGTACATTGGTTTTTGTTACATTAATACCCATTATTAAATTTAAAAGAGAAGACTTTTTATAGGTCTTTAACGTTAAAAGAAAATCATAATTTAAAGATGGAATCCGGAGTACGTCTATAGTTTTTTTGGTTATTTTGGTACTACTAACTTCAAATAATTTTGTAAGAATATCTCTAATAGATTTATTATCTACTTTACTATTTTTTTTTATTAACGAATCACAGGTTCTTTTATAAAAATACTCAATATTTTGTGCGAACCCTTTTTCATAATTTTTAGCTCGTATTGTTTTTAAAAGTTTTGTTTTAGCCTTGGTATAGTTGGAATTATCTTGGCCAATTGCAGAAACACAGAAGAATTGTACGATCAAAATGCAAGATAGTTGTGGTAAAAACCTCAATGTTTTAAAACATTGGATTAAAATAGATGGCATTTTACAATTCGTATTCATATTAATTACTAAATTTTAAAAATATTGTGGAATTCTTTCAACTACTCAATCTATGTCTAATTAAGCACATATTCTAAATTAAGGCTACGTTATACCTGTTCCTTATAGAAAAATATTAACTATTTAGTTAAACTATTACTAATTAGTTGCCAAATACATATTTTAACATTATTGCCAGTTAAAAAGGGTATACATTTACTATTGGTTAAATTAATCACTTCTTAGAACGCTCTTTTATCCATAATAAAATTGTGAAAAACATGCATACAATTTTGAGGGGTTTTATTTTTTTTACAATGCTAACCCTAACGGTTGAGGCAAAAAGTAATAATTTACCAGAAACTAATAAATTTCTGTTTAATGAAGTGTATGCTAATCATTCAGTAGGCTCTTCTGTACAGGAAGCATATTACTCTTTTACTAAAAATGGCAGAGTAGATAATGATATTGATTCATCGCAAAAATTAGTTGACATTAAGTATAAGTCTTCTCTTGAGCGTTTAAAGTATCAGGCTATTAGTATTAAAGAATATGCAAGGGTAAATAATTACAATACTGAACTTTGCTTTTTGATAGATATGTCTATCCCTTCTGGAAAAAATCGTTTTTTTGTTTATAATATGAAGAATAATGTTTTAGAAAATTCTTCACTTGTGGCACATGGTTTTGGCTCAGCTGTAAAGAACAATAATGAAGAACTAATTTTTTCAAATAATAATTTTAGTTATAAAACTTCTTTGGGCAAATATAAAATAGGAGCACCCTACAAAGGAACGTATGGTTTGTCGTTTAAATTACATGGCTTGGACAGTACGAATAGCAATGCTTTTGATAGGGCAATTGTTTTACATTCAGATGCTCATGTTCCTGAAAACGAAATTTATCCTAATTTAAACTTTCAAAGTGCTGGATGCCCCACAGTATCTCCATCGTTTCTTCCGGTGTTGAATAAATATATATCTTCTTCCAAAAAGAAAATTTTGATGTGGATTTATTACTAATCTATTTCACATCGATGTAATTTTAGTTTCGTTTTAAATATTTATAAGCAACCTATTGCTTTTATTTTAAATCCATACTCATAATTATTTATTAGTATGGTTAAAGAAAATAGTTAACCCCTCACCTACTTAGAAGATTGATATTTAGTGTTACAATATTGTAGTCCGCATTATGCTTTTCCCCATTTAATCTTTTTATAAATACAGATAAGACAAACTCTTATAAAAAAAAGCCACAGTGGCAAAGCTGCTTAGGGGATGAATTTTTAATTGGATGCTTAAGTACCGAAAAGCTTTACAGCCCTAAATAAATAAAGCCGCCTATTAAATTGGCGGCTTTACTATTATAAAACAATTTCTACTTAATTAACCTTTGCTGTGCCTCCTTGAGCAATCATATTCTTCATTATTTTTACAGTTTCATCAATATAAATATCATTACTTAAACGTTTTAGCCAAGCATTATTTTTATCTACTTTATCTTTTGAAGCATCAACAGGTAAAGCGTCTGCAGCACTATTTTTAACTACCAATTCTTTTTGTAATTTAAATAGCGAATCTAAAACCTTGTACGTTGTGTTTAATTGCTTTTTCTCTTGCTTAAATTTTGTACTATTTAATGAATATTCTTTGTCATTTAATTTATCCATTTCTAAAAGGGTAGTTTTTATTTTACCCAACGTTGTAGTTTCACTATTTTTTAAATAGGCAGATGGATTGTCTGTAACAGTTGACGACCATGCAGTATAATCAACCTTTGCAATTTCATCCCATGGTAAGCTTAAGGTGTTGTCCTTTTCTCTAAATTTTAAACTTTCAAATCTATCGGGCAAAACAATATCTGGTGTTACACCTTTTAATTGAGTACTGCCACCATTTACTCTATAAAATTTTTGTAAGGTTAATTTAATACTACCTAAGTCATCTTTATTTTCATTTCCAAATAACTGGTTTTCCCTTTCTGGATTTAAAGGAATTGTTCGTTGCACTGTGCCCTTACCGTAAGTAGATGTGCTACCAATTACAATACCTCTTTTATAATCTTGTATGGCTGCGGCAAATATTTCCGATGCACTTGCACTAAATTCATTAACCATAACGGTTAAGGGACCATCATATAAAACACTGTTATCTTTATCTTTCCAAGTATATGGTTTTTCACCACGGCTTTGTACTTGGCAAATAGGCCCTTCCTGTATAAATAAACCAGCCATTTTTACAACTTCTGGTAACGACCCTCCTCCATTATTTCGTAAATCCATAATTATACCATCAACATTTTCGGCTTTTAACTTTTTAATTTCATTAGCCACATCTTCGGAACATTTATGCCCACTTGCATCATTAAAATTTAAATAAAATTCAGGTAAATAAATGTATCCAATTTTTTTATCGCCATTGATAATAGCACTTTTTGCAAACGTATCTTCCAATTCAACTTTATCCCTTAAAAGAGTAATCACCTTTATACTTCCATCGGTTCTTTTTACGGTTAACCTTACCTCCGAACCTTTTGTTGCACCACGTATTAATTTTACAGCATCTGGCACATCATAGCCTGTAACATCTACTGGGTCTGCATTTGCTTGAGCAATTTTAATAATTTCGTCATCCACTTTTAAATCACCTTGTTTCCAAGCAGGGCCACCACTTACCAAACTGGCAATTTTTATTTTTCCATCATCATCTTTTAATTGAGCTCCTATTCCAAAAAAACTCCCACTCATCCCCTCATTAAATGAACGCATATCAACAGGTGCAAAATAAGTGGTGTGCGGATCCATTGAACCTGTGATAGCATTTATAAAAGTGCTAAAATTTTCTTCCTTATTTTCTCTATTAATTTTTGTTGTAAAATATCTAGCCATTTGTTTACGCACCGCATCTCTTGCCTCTCTTTCTAACGTACTATCGGCCTTTAATTTAAAAGGCACTTTATTTAAACTATCAGCTACGCTATTATACTTTTTCTTTGTTACATTACTTTTTTCTCTTTCTTCTTGCATATCAACAAACTTACTAAGCACTAAATATTTTAAATATTTACGCCATAAATCTGTACGCTCAATTACAGTTTTTGGAAAACTTAATTTTTCAACATCGGTTTGTATGGCTTCATCTTTTGTAAAATCAAAAGGCTTTGCTAAAATGGTATTAAATAAAACAGAAGCTTCATTTAATCTTTGTAAATAAATTTCATTCGCATCAAAAAAAGATTTTATTTCTGCACCATGTATTTCGTCATCAATTTTTGTTTCGTATTTCTTTAATGCATCAATATCGCTTTGTAACAATATATTTTTTGCATTGTCTAAATCTTCTATAAATTTTTTAAAAGCAGTCTTTGAAAAATTATCATTAATTTTTTTAGGGCTATAATGGCCCTCTTCTAAAATAATGCCCACATTACGCAACACTTTTGCATACTTACTCTTTGGGTTATCGTTTTCGTTTTTGCCTTGTGTATTAAATGCTATAAACAAACTGGCACCAGTAAGCACCAAAAATATTGGTAAAAATTTTTTACTCATCATAAAATTTGCAATTTTTTGCATACCTAAAAATAACGTAATTGTGTTAGTTTTAGTTTAACTAACTTGTAAATAGTGTAATAATATTTTGTTAAAGCAACGTAAAGGTAAATTAGAGGTATGAGTGGTAAAAAAAATGACATCTTAAAAAAGATGCCATTTTAACGTTTAGGGTAATCGAGGGGGCTCGAACCCCCGACCCTCAGAATCACAATCTGATGCTCTAACCAACTGAGCTACGACTACCGTTTTTGTGGGCAGCAAAAATAATGCAAAACCACTTTTAAACAAAATAACATTTTGAGCAACTTTGCAAATACTGTTTCTTTGCTATAAAATACGCTACAAATGAATTACTGGCTTTTTGTTATTCCCCTTATTTCTGCTTTTATTGGATGGTTTACCAATTGGATTGCAATAAAAATGTTGTTTCACCCTAAAGAACCTAAACGTTTTTTGGGTATTACTATACATGGTATTTTTCCAAAACAACAAAAACAATTTGCTCAAAAACTAGGCAAACTTGTAAGTAATGAATTATTATCGTTTAGTGATATTGAAGAAAAGATTACAAAAAAAGAAAATATTGACAAGCTGCTACCACAAGTTGAAGAGCATATTGACCATTTTTTACGAACAAAACTTACTACCATTTTCCCAATGCTTTCCATGTTTATTGGTGATAAAACGATTAACCAATTAAAAGAAGCATTTACGAATGAGTTGCAAATTTTATTTCCATCCATTATGAAAAATTATATGAATAATTTACAAGCTGAGCTTGATTTGGAAAAAATTGTAACAGAAAAGGTAGCCCTTTTTTCTTCGGACAAGTTAGAAGACATTTTAAATTCGATAATGAAAAAAGAATTTAAGTTTGTAGAAATAATTGGAGGAGTTTTGGGTTTTTTGATTGGCCTAATTCAAATTTTACTTACGCAACTAACCAATAGTTAACAATTTCTTTATATGTACTCCTTCTAATCAAACTATTTTACCACTCATAATATAAGCACAAAATTTGAAACCTTTTTGTCATTATTTTGTCATTACATTATGAAAAAAATTAAATTTATTGCAAGCATCGTTTTTTTAACATGCTTATCCTCAGTAGTTATTGCTCAAATGCCAGGTGGTAATAGAGGCGGCGCACAAAGTATGAATGTTGGACGGTTTTACGGAAAAATTATTGACGCCAATGGCAAAGGGGTTGAATTAGCCTCGGTACAGTTAATCCAAAACAAATTAGACACTGTTACAAAAAAACGTAAAGATTTTGTGGTTGGAGGTATGCTTACAGACAAAAGAGGTGAATTTGCACTAGAAAATTTAGGTGTAATGGCTGCTTACAAATTAAAAATAACGGCTATTGGTTATATAACTATAGAACAAAAAGTTGCTTTTGAAATAAATATGGCAAATGCCAAACCTGGCGATATGAGCAGTATGTTAAGTGCTGTAGATAAGGACTTAGGTAACATTAAAATTGAGGTAGATGCAAAAGTAATGCAAGGTGTTGTTGTTA
Source organism: Bacteroidota bacterium (assembly GCA_031377245.1). GTDB lineage: Bacteria > Bacteroidota > Bacteroidia > Chitinophagales > Chitinophagaceae > Ferruginibacter. The sequence continues at coordinate 41,348 of JANMEU010000019.1, read as the reverse complement.
CTACTAGTGCCCCAAGCCTAGTAATGAATATTGATAGAAAAGTATTTAATGTAGAAAAAAACTTAACAAGTGTAGGTGGTACAGCTGTTGATGTTATGAAAAATGTACCCAGCGTAAATGTAGATATTGACGGCGGCGTAACCTTACGAAATGCTGCGCCACAAATTTTTGTTGATGGAAGACCAACTACTTTATCTCTTGATCAAATACCAGCAGATGCTATTGCCACTGTGGAAATTATTACTAACCCTAGTGCTAAATTTGATGCTAGTGGAGGTGGTAGTGGAATATTAAATATAGTTTTAAAGAAAAACAGAAAAGCAGGCTACAACGGTAATATAAGAGCTAGTATTGATAGTAGACCTAGGCCTGGCTTTGGTGGAGACTTTAATATTAAACAAGGAAAAATAAATTTATCAGTTAATGCTAACCTAAATACCCGTAAATCATTTAGTTGGGTAAATAGCGATCAAACTTTAATTTCACCAACCTCTAAAACAATCATCACTCAAAACAACGGCCCAATTAGTAAAAGTATATTTGGTTTTGGACGCATTGGTTTAGATTTTTTTATTGATAACAGAAATACAATAACAATTGGGGGAAGTTTTGTAAGAGGTCAATTTAAGAGTAATGATTACATAAATATTAGTAGAGATACCCTATTTAATTCTGGCTCTATCGTAAATGAAGGCGGTTATAGAGCTACAGACAATATTGGGAATTTTAGAAATATTGGTGCATTAGCTAGTTTTAAACACAATTTTGCTAAAGCCGGCAAAGAGGTTACAGCAGATGTAAATTTTAATACCTTCAAGAACGATAATTCAGGTGATTTTTCTACACAGATAGGTAATTTATTATTGTCATCAATTCCACCAACACTATTTGAACAAACATTGGGTGGTGGTACTACTAAATTTTTAACCGCACAAACCGATTTTGTAAATCCAATTAACGCTAAAAGTAAAGTTGAGATGGGTGTACGTGGAGCATTTAGAGAATTTGAAAGTTTTAATTATAATTATAGAAAAAATAATATAAACGACCCCTTCACCATCATACCAAGTTTTAGTAGTGATTTTAAATTTACAGATAGAGTATTAGCTGCTTACACCACTTATAGCCTACAAGTAAAGAAATTTACTTATCAACTTGGTTTACGTTTAGAGAGCTCTGAATACGATGGTACTTTACTGACTACTAATCAAAAGTTTTCGAACCAATTTCCGGTTAGCCTTTTTCCAAGTGCATTTGTAACTTATAAAATTGCAGATAAGCAAGATGTACAATTCAATTACTCAAGAAAAATTAATAGACCTAATTTTTTCCAATTAATTCCTTTTTATGACTATAGTGATCCTCTTAATATTAGTGTTGGAAATCCTGAGTTGATTCCAGAGTTTACCAACCTTGTAGAAATAGGTTATCAATATCAAATAAATAAAAATCATAGTTTTTTAGCCACGGCTTACGGAAGAATTACGAATGATTTAATTACACGTTATCAATATAAAGACATCAACATTCTAGATCCTAGTAAAGATTCTATAGCTTATAACTCGTTTGTAAATGCCAACAATGCAAACACTTTTGGTTTGGAGTTAACCAGTAAGGATAAAATAAATAAGTGGTGGGATTTAACTGCAAACCTAAACCTATTTAATACAACACTTAAAACCGGTGCAATTGTTGGCGGTGGTAAAAACAGCCAATTTAGCTGGTTTGGTAAACTTAATAATACCTTTAAATTACCTAAAAATTATTCTATCCAATTAAGTGGCGATTATCAAGCAAAAACTATTTTACCTGCTGGTGGTGCAGGAGGCGGTGGTGGTAGAGGTGGAATGGGTGGAGGCTTTGGTGGCTTTGGTCAAAGCCAAAGTGGAGCACAAGGTTTTATTAGACCTAATTATGGGGTAGATATTGCTATTAGAAAAGATTTTTTAAAAAACAATGCCGCATCTTTAACGCTACAAATGAATGATATTTTTAGAACAAAAGTAAATGCAACCTTTGCAGAGAGTGATTTTTTTGTACAAGATAATTTACGTAGAAGAGATCCTCAAGTTTTACGCTTAAATTTTGCTTGGCGTTTTGGTAAAATAGATATGTCGTTATTTAAACGAAAAAATATGAAAGGGGAAATGGAAGGAATGCAAAATGCATCTCAGGGAATGGGCCAATAATATAATTTCACTAAATAAAAAAGAGCTAACCTTTAAACGTTAGCTCTTTTTTTTATCCCTTCTTTTTTGGCAGTGTTGCAGGGTCTGGAATTTTACAACACTTAGGTAATCTTTTATAGGCTGTTTCTTCCGCCTCAACATCATCGGCTACATACCCAAGGTTTGCAATAGCTGCTTTTAAATTTTCTTTATTTGTTCTATCGGTTAAATACGTAAAGGTTATTTGTTTCTTTTTAGCATCAATTTTTATAGTTGTAACCCCTTCTTCTCTTGATAAAAGTTGTTGTAATTTTTCAACACATTCATCGCATTGTTGCAACGTAGGTGTTTTAATGATGACCTTTTCGCTCACTTTCATTTGTGCAGCGGCTGATAAGATAAAGCCTAATAAGGCCACAAGTGTACATTTTATATTCTTCATAAGTTGAAATTATCAAATTCCGTTCCAACCTGATGGGTTGGCTTGCCAATTTAACAAAGTATTTTGTTGTTCGGCAGTTACTATACCTTTTTCAATAGCCAGCTCAATTAAGGTTGAGTAATTTGTAAGCGATTTGTAGGGAATTTTAGCCGCAGTAAATGCTTCATCTGCCAAAGCAAACCCATAATTAAAAATGCTTACCATGCCCACTACTTCTACCCCTGCAGTTTTTAACACATTGCAAACTTGCAAACTGCTTTTACCTGTACTAATTAAATCTTCTATAACCAATGCTTTTTGTCCTGCTTCGTAAAACCCTTCTATTTGGTTACCCAAGCCATGCTCTTTAGGTTTTGGACGAACGTATATGTAGGGCATTTTTAATTGATCGGCTGCCATTGCACCCCATGCAATACCTGCTGTAGCTACTCCGGCTAAAATATCGGCTTGTGGAAATTGCTCAAAAATTACATTACACATTTCACTTTTAATAAAATCTCTTATGTAAGGAAAAGATAAAACTTTACGATTATCGCAATAGATAGGGCTTTTCCAACCACTTGCCCAAGTAAAGGGTTGGTGTGGACTTAATTTTATTGCATTACTTTGTAAAAGTTTTTCGGCAACAGCTTTTTCATTTGTCATGTAGCAAATTTGTGGTTTCAATTTTAAAAACAGAAATTTTATTATGCACATTAAAATATATTTCGATACTAAACCTGTTTTTTTATGTACAGCGCTTACGCCAGAGCTAACCGAAATTTTACACCATCCTGATGCTGTTTTTATAGATGAATTTTCGGCAAATGCTATTAAAAGCCTATTACACGAAATTATAAAACCCCAGTTTCATGCCGGAGTAGTTTTACATACTAATTTAAACGAGTTAAAAAAAGCTTTCTTCAAAAACTTTACACAAATTGAAGCTGCAGGTGGTATTGTAGAAAATGAAAACCATCAACTTTTATTTATAGAACGATTAGGTAAATGGGATTTGCCTAAAGGCAAAATTGAAAAAGGCGAAAAAGAAGAAGAAGCTGCAAGTAGAGAAATTGAAGAAGAAACAGGGGTAAAAAATCTTACCCTAAAAAATAAAATTGGCGAAACCTACCATACCTACACTGCTTTTGGAAAAAATTTTATTAAAACTACTCACTGGTTTTATTTAATGTGTAAAAATGAGCAACAACTTAATCCACAAACAGAAGAAAATATTACAGCAATACAATGGGTTAATAAAAATGAACTAACTATTCAATTGAGCAATACCTATCCTTCAATAAAAGATATTTTGAGTAGTTATTACAAATCATAAAAATATCTTGTTCTATTAATTTTAACATCTCGTAGTATACTCGATTTTGGGCTTATGCTAATATTAAAATAATTATTACCTCTACTTGCTGATAGGTTCATACTAAGTTGCCAACAGTGCATTTCCCTGGATAAATACATACTTATTAAACCTAATTCTTTTTGTGTAATATCAAAAGAGCCATTTAAACCAAGTTGCCATTTTGGGGTAAGATTTAAAGAGCCACCTCCGCTTATATTCTGAGTAAAATCTGTTCTATACCCCACAAAATTTGCATTTCGTGTTCTATTAAATTGCAACGAGTAGGCAAAATTTACACTCCAAGGAATATTAAAATTTGCAAACTGGCCAGGGTTGTTGGTAATATAGGCAGCCTCTTGTTGATACTCATCTAACGGCATACCACTTATAGGATTGGTAAGTGTTTGTTGATTATTTAATGGATTAGGCGTTTGTGCTTGCTTTTTATCGCCGCCCGAAAAAGAACTTGAAACAGAAATATTACCACTAGTTAGTGTACCTAAACTCCAAGGTTTTTTTGCCCAAATTAATTTATCAATAAAATCGCCATTGGCATTAGTTTGATAAGGCATGGTACTTGCATTTGCATTGATAGAAATTTTATCAAACAAATTTGTTCTAAACGAAATAGATAAGGGCGAAATTTTAAACGAATCTTGTAAAAAATTATACCCTCCATTTATACTAAACCCATCAATTAAGGTTACTTTTTTTATAGCCTCGGCACTGGTATCTTTTTTATCTTTAACTTTCATTTGTAACACATTATCAATTCCAAAACTTAACCCGCCAAACTTGCCCTGTCCAAAGCCTCCAAAAATACTTCCATCGTAAATTGAAGCAGAAATTTTATTGCCAAATGTATCTATTTGAAAATTTTGGAATGTTTTTCTGTTCATATCAGGCTTATAGTTAGCACTTATACTTGGGCGTATTTCATGCCGTATAGCCTGTATTTTACTTTTCTTTTTAAAGCCAATCATTCCAAAAATACGTGTGGTTACACCCATACCAAATTGCATTTCTCTTGCAGTATAAATTCCTTTTTTTACTACCGTATCTACTTTTTTTGTTGCAGCATTCCAGGTACGTAATAGTTGTTGTTGAAACCACCTTTCTTGATAACTTACATTTGGTGCAAATTGAAATGCGCCAACAGCAGGTAAGGATAAGGTAATAGGCACGGTATGGTTAGCTCCCCATTGTAACTTATCAATAAATTGCTTTGCAATGTTACCAGCAGTATCATAAAAAGAAGATAAACTTTTTGCATTGGTATTTAATGCTATGCCTATATTTTCGTACCATTTATACTCTCCTACTCTTTCCTCTTTTCTAAAAGGGAAAAGTGTATTTACATTAAAAGCTACATCGGGTAAATTTATTTGTATAAATTTTAAGTTTACATTTTGTTGATGGTTGGCAGATATTGAAAGATTGTAGGGCTTATCTTTCCAAACTTTTGCATAGGTAATGGAGGAACCAAAATTGTTATTAAACCTACGTTGTGGGCTATTAGGCACCGCTTGATTAAAACGGCTACTACCTGCATTTACATTGGCACTAAACGAAACTCCTGGTCGGCTTTTGGTATCGGCACTATGGTTCCATCTAAAATTAAACCCCCGGTTTCCACTTTTATCTAAATCTCTTAAGTGCTGAATATCTAAACTAAAATCGCCTCTATATCTATATAATTTATAATAACGTGGACTAATATTCGCCGTCCATCCTCCATAGGAGTATAAGGTACCTCTGGTAACAACATCCCAATTTTGATTGATCACTTTATAATAACCAATGCCTTCCAAAGCCAACCCTAACTCGGCGTTTGCAGTAAAGGTTGGTGCAATTAAACCACTATGTCTTCCTTGGCTTAACGGGTATATTCCAAAAGGCAAAACTATAGGTACAGGCACCCCTTCAAACTCTGGATGTACAGGCCCAGTAAACGCCATTTTTTTATTTATAAATTTTACTTTTTTACTTACAAAAGCAAAGTGTGGAGTGTCTAAATTACAAGTGGTAAATCTTGAGTAATTGGCATAAAAAACATCGGCACTTACTTTTTTAATTGTTTTAGCATACACATACATTTCGCCTTGTTTAGTATAGGTACCTTTAGTAAGGCCTTTTCCTGTTTTCATATTAAAACGAATAGTATCGGCAACAGAATTAAAATCGGCTTGGTTAAATACCGGCATACTAACCACGTTACCATTACTATCTTTTACTAAATAGGCACTTACTAAGCTTGTGTTTTGGTCAAACTCAATAAGTGGGGCAATTAATTCATTATCACTATACTTAACTTTTGTTTCTTTACCATATAAAATCATTTTTTTTGTAGGTATATCTAATACCATTGAATCATCGGCATGATAAACTACTGGGGCATCTAGTGAATCTTTTGATATTCGATATTGGATAGTATCTATTTTAGGAACAATAAGGGTATCCAATTTTTTTGTAGCCGTGTTTTTTTGGGATAAACTATCGGTAGTGCTTAATGCTTGAGGAATAGTATCTTTAACCAAAGTAACATTACTTTTTTGTTGAGCATAAACCGTATCCTTTGTGCACAATGTTAAAATTGCAAACAGCAATAGCCATACGCTCCCAAAAAAATATTTTGCCTTACCTTTGTACCTATCGTTCATAGTTGTTGTGGCAAAAATAGCCAATATAACAGAATGTAAATGTGAATAATAATATAATTACTAACCCCCTCATAAATCTTTTAGACTATGATAAAAAACAAAGTGCTTGCTTTAAGTTTTTTTGCTGCTTTGCATTTGTTAATATTTTCTAGTGCTTTTGCCCAAGTTCCTAAAAAAATAAAAACCATTATTGTAGATGCTGGGCATGGTGGTACAGACGTTGGAGCCTCGGGGCAATACGAAAATTCAATGAAGTCTAAAGAAAAAGATGTAACCCTTGCCATATCCTTAAAGTTGGTGGCAGAGTTAAGAAAACAATTTCCAGAAATTAATATAGTACCAACTCGTACCACAGATATTTACCACTCGGTAAATGAAAAAGCTAAAATAGCTAATGATAATAAAGGTGATTTGTTTTTATGTATTCATGCAGATAGTGGACCACTAAAAACAGGAAAAAGGCAAGTGGGTACTAGGGAGGAAACTAGGTATAAAATAACCTACACTGGCAAAGGAAAAAGAAAGAAAAAAATATCAACCCCATATAGTGTAACCGTTCCTGTTTACGAATATTTTAAAATTCCCTTAACTAGAAAAGGCACAAGTGTATGGATTTTAGCCCCACATAAGGCAGCAAGTAAAACATCGGCCATACAAAAAGAATTTGATGAAGTAGATTTTGAAAATGTGAATGCTGATACTAGTTTTAAGCCATTAAAAATAACCTCACCAGAGTTTAAAACCTTAGCTAATATTTATGCAAAGCGTTATTTTGAACGTAGCGATAGATTGGCTACTATGGTTAATGACGAAATTGCTGAAACAGGCAGAGAAGCATTAGGGGTTTTTCAACGCCAAGTGGGTATACACGTATTACAAGCTACTAATATGCCAGCAATATTAGTTGAAACGGGTTTTATTAATACCCCCGAAGATGAACGTTATATTAACAGCCCACAAGGGCAACAAGAAATTGCCGAAGCAATTACTGCGGCTGTAAAAACTTACAGAGAACAAGTGGAAAAACAAGTAAGTGTGTCTAGTAACGAAACTGTGGTGCCAAAAGACGATACCCCCACCCCAGTTGCTATTAGTAGCCGCCCAGTAAAAGAAATAAAAGCTATTCAAGTAAAAAACAATACGGTTAAAATTGATATTTTAGATGATGCAGAAATCGATAATGATATTGTTACTGTTTATTTTAATAAAGTTTTAGTTGTAGATAAAAAAGCACTTACAGCAAAAGCATTTAGTTTTACTGTAAATTTGGTGGAGGGTAAAACAAATGAATTGGTTTTATATGCCGACAATTTAGGAGCAATAGCACCAAATACAGCTTTGATGATTATTAACGATGGAGTAACCAAGTATGAAGTAAAGTTGAGTAGTGATTTTAAGAATAACGCCTCGGTAAAGTTTGAACTAAAGAACTAATAAAAGTAGAATATTTACTATGAAGATATCGAACGAAACAAAAATAGGTGCTTTAACTGCCATTGCTATTACAATGTTAGTAATGGGTTTTAACTTTTTAAAAGGTAAAACTTTTTTTAGTAAAGATCATAAACTCTTTGCAAAATATACCAATGTACAAGGCTTACTAAAAAGCAACCCCGTATTTGTAAATGGTATGCAAGTAGGCTCTGTGTTTGATATACAAGCCGATGAAACCATGAAAGAAATTGTAGTAACAATTAATCTTACCAAAGACGTGAATTTACCCAACAATTCGGTAGCAGTTATAAAACCAAACCCATTAGGCACCACAAGCATTGATATAAAATTAGGAGATGCTACTACACATTTAAAAAAAGTAGATACTATTAAAACCCAAGCCAGTGCAGGCATTATGGATGCTGCATTAGAAAGAATTGATCCTGTTTTAGGGCAAGTTAAGGGTGCTGTAAAATCATTAGATTCTGTTTTAGCAAACATAAATAGTGTGGTAGATGCAAATGCAAAAGCAAATATTCAGGCTATGTTATTTAATCTAAATAAAACAACAGCAAGTTTAACATCATCATCAGCATCTTTACAAACCTTATTAAATACCCAAACTGGGGCGTTAGCAAAATCGTTGAATAATGTAAGCTCTTTTACAGGCAACTTAGCCAACAACAACGATAAGCTAACATCGGTAATGAGTAATTTAGATAAAACCACAGAAAGCTTTAGCAAGTTAGATGTTGAAAAAACCCTGACTACCTTAAATGGTACCATAACCGAATTAAAAAATACTATTGGAAAATTAAACACCAATACAGGAACAGCAGGTCTATTACTTAACGATACAAAACTGTATAATAATCTTACGGCCACATCAAACAAATTAAATTTATTGTTAGATGATTTTAAAACAAATCCTAAGCGATATATTTCATTCTCGGTTTTTGGTAAAAAAAATAAAGGCACCATGTTAATGGTTCCGTTGCCCGATACGGTTAATGCACCATATATTAACCTTAAGCAATAATAAATGGTGAGTGGTAAGTAGTGAACGGTCAGAACGCTAACTAGTGAACTTATTACTTTGTACTAATTACTCGTTTAAAACTTTACCATTCTTTTATAAAATTATTGTGCAAATTGCATACTATAAATTAAAGAGCATATTGCATTGAAGCATACCACTTATTTTTTACTGTTTTTTTTATTAGGCGTTGTATCAACAATTACTGCCCAGCAAACAATTGCACCCCCAAGCCCTAGCGATACTATGAGGGTAATTTTTATTAAACAAGCCCGTAGCTTAAGAGATAAAAATATTGATAGCCTTACTAATATTAAAACTGGAGCAGGAGATGTAATTATAGTGGAAGGCAAAACCACCACTACTTGCGATAGTGTGGTGTACAACCAACGAACCAATATTTTAGAAGCTTTTGGCAACATTCACATAAACGATAACGATAGTATACATACCTATAGCCAATATTTACGTTACATTGGCTTAGAAAGAATTGCCTATTTAAAAAAGAATGTACGCCTCACCGACAAAAAAGGCACGCTTTACACCGATGATTTAGAATATAATTTAAGAACAGGCGTTGCTACCTACAAAAATGGCGGCAGAGTGGTAAATGGAAATACTATTTTAACGAGTAAGGAAGGTGTGTATTATGCAGATACAAAAGATATTTATTTTAGAAAAAATGTGCATTTAAAAGATGCTAAATACGATATAGTAACGGATAGTTTAGTGTACAATTTAAAAACAAGTGTTGCTACATTTATTGCTCCTACTCGTATTGTAAGTAAAGATGGAAGTATTATTAATACCAAAAGTGGCACCTACAATTTAAAAACTGGCGAGGCCATTTTTTATGATAGAACATCGTATAGCGATAGTGCTTATTTTTTAATTGGCGATAAAATAGCCTATGATGAAAAAACGGGCATTCTGCAAATGGAAGGTAAAGCCAAAATGGTTGATAGCATAAATAAGGTAACTGTATTGGCAAATATTATTTATGTAGATAAACAAAAAAGTACATTTTTAGCAACTCGTAAACCTGTAATGATTTTTTATAGAGATAACGATAGCACCTATATTGCTGCCGATACCTTATTTTCTGGTTTACGAAAATACGATTCGTTACAACGCAAAATAATTACTCAAGCTGATACCCTAAAAAAAGTAACCGCAATTAGTACACAAACAAAAGACACTTCTATCCGCTATTTCCTTGCCTTTCATAACGTTCGAATATTTAACGATAGCCTACAAGCCGTAAGCGATAGCCTCCACTACTCTACTAGCGATAGTACCTTTAAATTATTTGGTACCCCTATAGTTTGGAATGCCCAAACACAAGTGGCCGGCGATACTATTTATATGTACACCGAAAGCCAAAAGCCAAAGCGGTTGTATGTATTTAATAATGGTATAATTATTAACAAAGCAAATGATGCTATGTATAATCAAATTGCTGGGCGTACTATAAACAGTTATTTTGTAGCTGGGCAAATAGATTATGTACGAGTAAAAGGCTCACCAGCCGAAAGTATTTTTTACCCCTATGACGATGATAGTGCATTTATTGGAATGAACCGAAGCAGTGGCGATGTTATTGATATTTATTTTGTAAAAAAAGAATTGAATAAAGTAAAATTTATAAATGATGTAAATGGTGTTTTATATCCTCTCTCTCAAATACCTCCCGATAAAAAAGAACTTAAAAACTTTAAATGGTGGGATAGCCGCCGTCCGAAAAACAAATTACAATTATTTGAGTAATTTTTTGTTGAGACACTTTCTCGAAATCATCGGGACAGGCTGTACCTCAGCATGACTAAATGAAACCATTGGCTGAATAGCAATTTATTTTAAACATACAAAAGGTTATCTATTACTCTAAAAAGCCGGTACCTGTCATCCTGAGGAACGAAGGATCAATTTACAATACTTTAGCAAAGCCTTAACAGCATTCGCTTATTTTTTTTCGTTACGTCAATTAAATGAATGGTGCTTGGCACAATATTGGTAAAGTTTATTAAAAAATTAGTTATGAATAAAACACTTTTAACCCTTGTTATTGCCCTATTATTTTCAACCATGGTATTTGGGCAAAATGAATCTTTTTATAAAAATGCACTTGGGGTGCGTTTAGGGAGTAGTGTACCCAATGTAAAAAGTGGTATTACCTACAAACATTTTTTAGCCAACAATAATGCAATTGAAGGTATTTTAAGCTTTGGAGATGGCACTTCAATTTGTGCATTATACGAAATACATAAACCCATAAACGCAGTTGAAAATTTACAATGGTTTATTGGAGCCGGGGGTTATGTTGGTTTTAATAATAGTAGTAGCAACTTAGGCGCTGCCGGGATAGTTGGGCTAGATTATAAGTTTGCAAATGTACCCTTAAACATAAGCCTAGACTGGAAGCCAGAGCTTAATATTATAAGTAAAGTAGGCTTTGAAGCTAGTGGCGTAGGTTTTTCGGCTAGGTTTACGTTTTAGAAACTATGCTACTAAATTTTTAACCACTTGCCTTTTTAGTAAGTTTGAAATAATATTGAGTTTGTTTGCCTGTTGTATTGGTAATTATTTCAAAATTTTTAGCCGCATAAAAATAAGTATTTACCCCAGCTCCAAATCTAATTTTACTTGGTTTTCCTAAATATTTTTTATAAAAAGAGGATTTTATATTTACTACATTTTTTGTAAATAAATTTTTAGTTTCCCCAATTACCCTTTCCTGTAAATTATTAAATATTGTAATTTCTTCTATACCTTTTCCATCTTTGCCCCAATACAATAAAAAGTAGCTAGTATCTTTTGTATTTGTTACTTTGTAAATATAAATCCCCAAAGGAATACTGTCATATTTTGAATTACGCAAATAAGGTAACCAATTAGGATCAGGATAAATATCTGTATATTTCGCTAATTCATCTACAGCATCTTTTTTACTCATTCCTAAATAACAACCATAAACACTTATAGCCTTACCATCTATTTTTTTTAGGGTAGTTATATCTGTTTTAGTTAATTCTACTCGATGTGCTATTTGTGTAAATCCTACAAAAGGGTATAGTAATAATAAAAAGAAAAATTTACTCATGTCTATTTTAACTTTGCTAGTGCCCCTTTAATTTTTGCAAACCCTTTTTCAATATTTTCCATACTATTTGCAAATGATATTCTTATACAATTAGGCTCTCCAAAAGCTTTGCCCGTAACAGTACTTACATGTGCTTTATTTAAAAAATACATACACAAATCATCGGCATTGTCTATCACATCTTCGCCATCTGTTTTACCAAAATAATGGCTTACCATGGGGAAAATATAAAATGCACCATCGGGCTCACTACATTTTACAAAAGGTAATTCGTTCACCAATTCCATTACACGTTTACGGCGATGTTCAAATTCTTTTAACATGCCGTATGTTGGTTTCATATCGCCATCTAAAGCAGCAATAGCGGCACGTTGCGTTATTGCTGTAGCGGCACTAGTAAATTGGCCTTGTATTTTTTCGCATGCTCTTGCAACAGTTGGGTGTGCAGCCATATAACCTAAGCGCCAACCCGTCATTGCATAGCCTTTGCTTAATCCATTTATAATAACTACCCTATCTTTTAAAAAATCGAATTGGGCAATACTTTCATTTTTTCCCACAAAATTTATGTACTCATAAATTTCATCACTCATTATAAAAACATTTGGGTATTTCTTAAACACCTCTGCTAATGCTTTTAATTCTTCTTTAGTATAAACCGCTCCACTTGGGTTACAAGGAGATGAAAACATAAATAATTTTGTTCTCTCCGTTATGGCTTCTTCTAATTCGTTTGGTGTTATTTTGTAACCGTTTTTAATAGATGTGTGTACAAACTTTACTTCGCCTTGCCCCAACCGTACAATTTCGGAATAGGTTACCCAGTAGGGTGTAGGAATAATTACTTCATCTCCAATATCCATAATGCTTAAAACGGCATTGGCTATGCTTTGCTTTGCACCTGTACTTATAATAATTTGATCTGGCGTATAATCTAACCCGTTATCTCGTTTTAATTTTCTACATACGGCTTCTCTCACATCTAAATAGCCTGCTACCGGTGTGTAATGGCTGTAATTATCATCTATAGCTTTTTTGGCAGCATCTTTAATATGGGTAGGTGTATCAAAATCGGGTTCTCCCAAACTTAAATCGGTAATATCAATTCCTTGTGCCCTTAGCTCTCTACCAAGCTTTGCCATTTTTAAGGTTTCGGGTTCGTTAAAGCGTAATAGTCTTGATGATAGTTGCATTTTACAAAAATGAATAATTAAAAATTAATAATGAATAATATTTTTTCAACAATTACTCTTTATCGTATTTAAACTTTAAGTTAGATAAGTCTGGAACAATTTTTCTTTTTCTATTTACTTCCTCCTCATAAATTATTTTACCTAAATTTTTCATAAACGGAAAACCTATAGCATTGTAATCGTATTTATCATCGTTCAATATTTCATCGCTATTGCAATAAATTGAAGCCGATAAAAAGAATTCAATTTTCTTATCAAAATCAACAATATAGGCCACATCAATTAAATGTCCATAAGCATCGCCTACTTTGTTAAATACTCTAATATTTTTAGGAATGGCTCCTTTTTCGCTACCGAAATATAAAAATTTACAGTACGAAGGCCAATAGGTAGAGGGTTCATCGCTATACGGCGGAAAAGTACTTTCGGTTGGTAACTGGCTCATATACTTTAACAGAAACAGTCTGTCTTCTTCAGTAATATTAAAACGTTGTTTAGCAGATACACTTTCCGGAAAAATTATGCTTTGTAAAATACTAGTCAATTCTTCTAACCCAATATTGTTTTTTTTACTAAAATCCATCGGTTCATTTACTAATTTATCGCCTTGGTAAAATCCCTTTCCTAACGAATCTTTCCTAACTGCATAAACCATTTTACTGGTTTGCATGGCTTGCTCATAAAGCACTGTATTGTTGCTATCTAAAAAACGTATTGGATTGGTTTTTCTATTTTCATCTTCCAATAACGAAATACTTAACCGGTGAAGAATTTGCACGTTTTTATAGCTTCTTTTGTGTAACTCTTTATTAATATACTCTTGCCCTAAAAATTCGTATAGCCTGTTGAACGCATCATTATCACTAACCATTAATATTTTTTTTATATAATGGGCTATCGTAGGCTTTCCATCTTTAGCAGTAGCATCATTAAAAACGGCCGTTTGTTTTTGGGTGTTAGCCTCAGTAAGCATGGTGGTATTTAAATCGATCCCCTTTTGTTTTAATTCGTTTAAGCGTTGCAAGGCTAAAATTGCCACAGGAAATTTAACGGTGGAAGCTGGATAAAAATAGTTTTTAGCATTTACATTGTAATAGTAATTTTTGAGCGACGCTAACCCATTTTTACCCCTATCAACCGTTGTATAAATTATTTGAACATTATTGTTTTTTTTATTTTGTAAGATGGATTGAAACTCTTGAGGGTACTTGTTGAGTAAATTGTTCAAAAAAGCATCTGTTTTACTATTATCTACATCGGGTTGTATAGAAATAACGGTAGGTTTATTATCCATAATTTGAGCTTTTTTAGGTGTGCTACAACTAAATAATGTAACTAAAGAACCGATTAAGTATATAACTACTTGTTTATTAGGCTTCATACCAACTGTTTTATACTGCAAAATGATGTTTTTTTTAAAATTAACAAGCATAAATTCTCAATGGGTTTTTCCCATATCTTTGCACACTTATAAAATTGAACAAATTAGCTACTAAAAGTAACGAATTATGAAATTGAAAGGTTTGGTATGGTTTTTTACCATTGTATTAATTGTAATATCTCTTTGGCAACTTTCGTACACATTTGCCGTACGAAGCCACGAAAGCAAGGTACTTGCACAAGCTGAAAAGCTACTTAAAAAAAGTAATCCTGAGTTAAAGGGCGAAGATTTTAAAGCTGCAGCAATTGTAAAACAAAAGCGAATTTTAGATAGTACAAGAGATAAAAGCATGTACTTGGGTAGTAGCTATCAAAAATGTAAAGAAAACGAACTTAGTTTAGGACTTGATTTGCAGGGCGGATTGAGTGTTACTATGGATGTAGCCTTAGATGATTTTTTAAAATCGTTAAGTAATAATAGCAGAGACCCTCAATTACTTGCTGCAATAAAAAGTGCTAACGATGCAAAAGTTAATAGCGATGCAGATTTTATTACGCTTTTTAAAGATGCGTATATAAAACAAGCTGGGCCTAATAAACTATCTAGCATTTTTGCAGGTGCAGGCAAAGAAATTAAGCCAGGTACTAGCGATAATGAAGTGTATGCTAAACTAAAAGACCTTAGTGGCGGTGCTATTAAAGAAACCTATAAAATATTAAGCAAGCGTATTGATAAATTTGGTGTAGCACAACCTGTTATTAATTTAGATGAAAATAAAGGTATTATTAATGTTGAATTAGCTGGAGTAGATAATGTTGAGAGAGTTGAAAAGCTTTTAACAGCTAGTGCCAACTTACAATTTTGGGAAGTTTACCGTATAGATGAATTAGCACAAGCGTTGAAAACTGCCGATGAAAATTTACAAAATTATTTGAATGGAATTTCTGATACAGTAAAAGTAATAGATACTACCTTAAAAAATAAAAACGTAAATCCTTTCTTCCAAATTATTAATCCTATTAATCCTCAACAAGATCCAAAAACAGGAAAGGTTAATTACCCATCTGCTATTGGTAGTGTTGCAAGTAACGAAGTAGATAAATTTAATGAGTTTTTAGAAAATGATGCTGTTAAATTGGCTTTACCTGCCGATTGTAGGTTTATGTTAGGTGTAGAAGAAAAGAATGATAAAGGACAACGCTATTTTCCTTTATATGCTGTAAAAACTCAGTTAGGTACAGATAGGGCTCCACTTGAAGGTGAAGGAGTTGAAGAAGCTAGTCAATCATACGATGAATTAGGTCGCCCCTCAATTAAAATGGGTATGACGCCCTTAGGTGCAAAAACTTGGGGTAGATTAACTACAAAAAATGTTGGTCGCCCAATTGCTATTGCATTGGATAATATTATTTATTCTGCCCCAAATATTAATGAGCCAATAATGGGTGGAAGCTCAGAAATTGCAGGAAGTTTTACGGTAGAACAAGCACAAGATTTAGCTAATACCTTAAAGAGTGGTAAAGTAAATGCACCTGCTAAAATTGTTGCGAAAACAGTGGTAGGCCCTACCATTGGCGAAGCTGGTTTAATTGGAGGAGGAAAAGCATTCTTTATTTCATTTATAGTAATTTTTGCTTTAATGCTACTTTACTATAATACTGCTGGTTGGGTTGCTAACATAGCTTTAATCTTAAACTTATTATTTACCATAGGTGTATTAATGGCGTTAGACTTTACTTTAACTGCCGCAGGTATTGCAGGTTTGGTTTTGACAATTGGTATGGCGGTAGATACAAATGTTATTATTTTTGAAAGAATAAAAGAAGAATTAACAAAAGGTAAATCTTATCAGCAAGCTATTAACGATGGTTACAAACGATCGTTACCGCCAGTACTTGATGCCCACGTTACTACCTTTTTAACGGCTGCCATCTTATTCTTTTTTGGATTAGGTCCTGTATTAGGCTTTGCTACTACACAAATGATTGGTATTGTATTATCCTTATTCTGTGGAATTTTGGTATCAAGATTAATTACTGAAGCTTGGATGAACAAGCAACGTCATTTTAATTATTTTACAGCTATTTCAAAACGAGTATTTAAACATGCTAGTTTTAAATTTATTGAATATAGAAAGTATGCCTACATGATATCAATATTGGTATTACTTGCTGGTGTTGGTGCTTTATTTAATGGCTTTGATGAAGGAGTGGAATTTAAAGGTGGAAGAAGCTATACCGTTGCATTTGCTGATAAAGTAAAAGTAGAGGTTGTAAGAGATGATTTAAAAGCATCTTTTGGTGAGCCCCCTGTAATTAAAACGGAAGGTGATGATAAGCATTTAAACATTACAACATCTTACTTAAAAGGTGTAAATAACGCTGATAGTGCTGTGCAAACCAAGCTTTTCGAAGGATTAAAAAAGGTACTACCTGCTAATTTAACTTACGCAGATTTTATAAAGACTAAATACATACAACGTCAAACTACGGTACAACCTACTATATCAGATGATTTAAAAAGAGGTGCTGTGAAAGCTACCATTTTTGCCATCTTAATCATCTTTGTATACATATTAATTCGTTTTAGAGATTGGAGATATAGTGCAGGTACTATTGTGGCATTGCTACATGATGTATTGGTTACGTTAGCTGTATTCTCATTCTTTAGAAAAATTGTACCGTTCCCATTAGAGATTGATCAGCATTTTATTGCTGCTGTATTAACCGTAATAGGATTTAGTATGAACGATACTGTAATTGTATTTGATAGGGTAAGAGAATATGCTAAACAAATGAAAGGTGTAAGCAAAGGAACGATTATTAACAAAGCTATTAACGATACCTTAAGTCGTACAATTATGACGTCGTTAACGGTATTCTTAACCATTTTAATCTTATTTATTTTTGGTGGAGAAGTTACTAGAGGTTTTGCCTTTGCCATGTTAATTGGTGTTGTTACGGGTACTTACTCATCTATATTTGTGGCTGCCCCTATATTGGTTGATTTAGCAAAAGACAAACCATTAGGTGCTTCTGAAGGTGTAGCTGCAGAAGTAAAAAAAGCATAATTAAGCAAAAAGTAAAATAAAAAAATCCCTTCGAGTAGTCGAAGGGATTTTTGTTTTAGTAAAAGACATTTAGGCGCAATAAAAATTCTATTTACCTATGTGACTATGTGTTTTATCAAAAAAATTCTATCAGCCAATAAGCCGGATTCTGTTTACCGATATAAAATCGGTAGACTATCATTTATCTGGCAGTGTTATTACTAACACCATCTTGCTGCCTACCCTTCAACATTGAACGAGCCGTTCTCAAGCGTTGATATACGTGACATTGCAGCACACAAGGTTTACCCGATTGTTGTATTACTACAACTACCTGTGAGCTCTTACCTCACATTTTCACCTTTATCCGCCAAAGGCGGACAGTTATTTTCTGTGGCACTTTCTTTTCGATAAAATCGAAACCGGCTATTAACCGGTGTGTTGCTCTGTGCTGTCCGGACTTTCCTCTTCTTACCTAAATAAAAAGCGATAGTCTGACTGATAGAAATACAAAGATAAACATTATTTTAAGCTTGTAAAACCTAATCAAAAAACCTAATTTAGTAAAAACTACATATCATGTTAGCTGTTAACTTCTCCCCTTTTCCAGAACTAGAAACAAATCGGTTATTATTAAGGCAACCTTTGCTTACAGATGCTCAAGATTTTTTTATATTAAGAAGCAATACCTTGGTAATGCAGTATGTAAACAGGCCTATTGCCAAAAATGTTGAAGATGCTGAAAATTTAATTAATAAGATTACCGATATAATAAATGCGAATGAAGGAATTAATTGGTGTATTACCTTAAAAGACAATCCACAAAAGGTAATGGGTAATATTGGTATTTGGCAATTAAAAAAAGAGGACTATAGAGGAGAAATTGGTTATATGCTACACCCCGATTTTTGGAGAAAGGGAATAATGCAAGAAGCTGTGGAGGCGGTAATTAATTTTGGATTTAACCAAATGCAGTTACATAGTTTAGAAGCAAAAATTAATCCTAGCAATAGTGCATCAGCTATGTTATTAGAAAAAAATAATTTTATTAAAGAAGCCCATTTTAAAGAAGATTGTTTTTGGGAAGGAGAATTTTCAGACACAGTAGTATATAGCCTATTAAAAAAATAGCCTTACACCATTGTGCAAGACTATTATACTTAACATAAAAACGAAAAACGCATTATCCTTTTGGTAATAATACATGATCAATTACATGTATAACCCCATTACTTTGATTTACATCTTTAATCGTTACTTGAGCCACTCCGCCATTCTCATCTTTAATTAATAATTTTTTACCTTTCATCATTAATGTTAAAGAACCACCAGCAACTGTTTTAACTACTGCTTTACCACCACTAGCTTTAATTAATTTTGCAACATCTATTGCATTAAATTTACCAGCAATTACATGATACGTTAATACACCTGTTAACGCTGCTTTACTTTCTGGCTTTAATAACGTTTCAACTGTGCCAGCTGGTAATAAATCAAATGCTTTATTAGTGGGCGCAAATACGGTAAATGGGCCTGCACTTTGTAAAGTTTCTACTAAGCCTGCTGCTTTTACTGCTGCAACTAAAGTAGTATGGTCTTTACTGTTTACTGCATTTTCAACAATATTTTTGCTAGGGAACATTGCTGCACCACCAACTTGTACTGTTTTTTCTTTTCCCATTGCATCCATTTGTGCAAACGAAGCATTTGCAAAAAATGTTGCTACTACTGCTACAAATAAAATTCTTTTAACCTGTTTCATAATTTAATGTTTATTGTTTAATTATTATTTTATGTATACACTTACGGTAGAAGAACTAAACCGGATTTGGTTTTGGAAAAAATAAATGCTAAAGAATTGTGAAAGAAAGGTTGGAAGTAGAAATAAAAAATAAGGAAGAAAATTTCTTTGGAAATCTTTTAAACTATAAGCTATTTATAATTTTCCCATTACATACATCTCACCTTTAGGGGTAAGGTTACCACCAACAGGCTCTAGGGTTATGGCAAAAGCCTCTGCCTTACCAAATGATTTCATTTTTTGTATAGATGTTTTGCTTTTATCTATCATACCACCATCAACAGGTTTACCATCTACAATTGCCCATAGTTGGTACTGTTTTCCTTCGGGAGCTTGGGGCAAATTACTAGGATCTATATAAACTTCTTCAGTATTTTTTATCCAATATATTTTAGCAACAGCATTTGGAGATGCTGGCAAACCTGCTAATTTAACATAATCGGTATTTTTATTTTGTACAACCTTAAAGTTGCTAACCATTTCCTGGTTATCCTCATTAACTTGTTTTAATTGACTTTGTACACTAGCTAAGTCATTGTTAATAGTTGTAACCTTGTTATACAAAATAAAATTAAATACAGCACTACCTACAAACAATACTACTGCTGCGGCAGCGGCCATTTTCCAATAAGCACTATTACTTTTTTTGGGAGTAGATGATAAGGGAATAATAGGTGCAGATAAAGAAGCTTTATTATTTAATTGAGATAATACTTTTTGTTTTACATGGGTAGAGGGTGGTATAGCATTTGCCTGAGCATAGCTTTCCATAGCAATTTCAATTGCAGCAATTTCATCTGCAATTTGCGGATGCTCAGCTGCCATTTTTTGCACTAAAAGAGTTTCTGCTGCACTAGTTTGTCCTAGTACATAAAGCTCTAAAAGCCCACTTGATATGATTTCGTTTATTTCCACTTATTCGTAATGTAACATTTTTCTTAATTCAATAATTGCCGACCGCATTCTTGTTTTTACTGTGCCTAAAGGTATTTGCATTTCTTTAGAAATTTCATCTTGAGTATAGCCACTAAAATAAGCCATATCTATAATAATTCGTTGCTCTGGTTTTAAATTGGCTAATTGTTTTCTTATCCCTAACGCATCAAATCTATCTGCTCCAAAATTTTCATCTTTTAAATTTACCACTGCATTTTCATCTTGCGATACTTTCTGCTGCTTTTTAAAGCCTTTACTCCGCATGGTATCTATTGCTAAGTTTTTAGCAATATTTATCATCCAGGTAAAAAGCCTGCCTTTTAAAGGATCGTAATTAGATAAGTTATTCCAAATTTTTACAAACGTTTCTTGCAATACATCCTCAGCTAATTCAGTGTTATTTACCATTCTAAAAATTACCCCATTAATAGCTGCAGAATAGTTGTCGTACAAGTACGCAAAAGCATGCTCATTCTTGCTTTTCAGCAACAAAACTAGTTCCTCCTCTCCATATTTTTTATCAGCTATCAAACAAGAGTTAATTATTAAGTATCTAAATTAGTTGTTTTTATGGAAAACCTGGGTTAAGGTATCTATATCCTAAAAGTACGAAGTATGAAGACCCTTGGATTTATTTTTTTGATTATTATTTTGAGCTGTTCAAAAAAGAAAGGAAAATTAGTGATTAAAGGGAGAGTTTAACGAATTGGATTAGGTAAGGCTTTAGATAGAAAGTTGATATTATTAAAAATTTACTACATTTATTGGATCTAAATTAAAGTTGTATGAAAAAGAATATCTTACTAGGCATTTTATTAATATCTTTTCTTATAGAAGCCGTACTTACTGTTTTATGCTTTTTTTATCCTACAAAGGCATTAGAGCTTTTTGGATTAGTTTATACAGAGCAAGCTAATTTTTTAGGCTATATTATTGCTTGGTTTTGCTTATTAGTAACCATACTAATAGGTTATTGTATTGTACAATTAAAAAATAATTCAAACGGCTTTGGTACATTACTGTATATTTTGTGTTTTTGGTGGATTGCATTAGGTGTTGGGGTGTTTATAAAATTTGGCACAACAGATAATTTACTACTCGACTCTGGTAAAGGCTTGTTATTGCTATTGGCTACTGTTTTTTATCATAAAAAATAAAATCAATAGTTTAATAAATGGTAAAATTTGAAACCACTTTACTAAAGTTTGCACAGCAAGGCGAAAAAACAGGCTGGACTTATATTTTAATTTCAAAAAAAATTGCAGCTCAATTAAAACCAACTTCTAAAAAATCGTTTAGAGTAAAAGGTAAAATTGATGAGGTTATAATTGAAGGGGTTGCAGTATTACCAATGGGTGATGGTAATTTTATACTTGCAGTTAATGCAGCTATTCGCAAAAACATAAAAAAAATAGTTGGTGCAAAAGTGATGGTAGAATTAGAACAAGACAATACCCCTTTAAAAATAAATACCGATTTACTCGATTGCTTAAATGATGAACCGCAAGCATTCGTATTTTTTAAAAGCCTTGCCCAAAGTCATCAAAAATATTTTAACAACTGGATAGAAAGTGCAAAAACAGAAGCAACTAAAACCAAACGAATTGCGGCCTGTGTAAATGCATTAGCTAATAAATGGGATTATGGGTTGATGATAAGAACCCTAGCTGAGGATAGAAAAAAGATTAGGTAATATCGTATTACAAATAGTAAGGAATACCACTATTATTTATATACACCAATAAGCTCACTAATCGTCGTATCCACCTTCATTCATTCCATATTTATTGTACTTGCTATAATTTTCGCCATAAAAATATGCACCACTTGGATGAGTATCTATAATAAATTTACGCAATTGCTTATTGAGTTGTTCAATTTCATTCTCGTCAATTTTTAATTTTTTTTCTGTTAAAATAGTAAAAGACATTTGCGTATTAATTTCTTTTTCATTTATAGGTTGTAACCCACACAAAGCAATTTTCCAATCATCTTCTTTTTTTATTCTGTATTTATAAAAATACACAAACCCATTTTTATTATTGTAGTCCGTTTGTTGTTTTTGTAAAAATTGTATGGAGTCTATTTTATCATAATTTTTACTACTTATCAACTCACTTTTAGTAATAAGTAACTGGCTTTTATATATTTCAGGAAATTTATCTAGTCGCTTTATATTTTCTAATTTAAAATATAATAAACTTCTAAATTTATCATCTGCCGCTAGCTCTAGTAGTATGCTATCTGCCACAGTTTTCTTATTTTTTAGTAACAAAGCAGCTGTATTTATTCGAACAAAAGGGTCTTTTGATTTTATAAGTTTTTCAAAATACTTTTGAACATTTGTATTATTATCATATTGAGGAATTAATAAAATAGAATAATCGTTTAATTGGTTACTGCTATTACTGTAATTATCGTAACTATAATTATTATCCTCATTGCTTCCGTTATCTTGTTTCTTTTTTAATTCTTCTTCTAGGCGTTTTTCATCTTTACCTAGTTGCTTTTTCATTTCAATTTTTGCATCAAAATATATTTTGGCAAAATAGTTTTCATAATCGCTACTTTTTAGCAAACTACTATCTACTAACGTTACTAATAAGGATAATACAGGTTGTTTATAATCATCTAAACTAGTTAACTGTAACAATTCTGGAAAAAGTGATTTAGCTAATAATAATGAATCTTCTATTAAATTAAAAAGAGTGTTATAGCTATAGCTATCATCAAATATTGGCGGATCTTGCAACAATAATTCTT
This sequence comes from Bacteroidota bacterium, assembly GCA_031377245.1. GTDB lineage: Bacteria > Bacteroidota > Bacteroidia > Chitinophagales > Chitinophagaceae > Ferruginibacter. The sequence goes on along the minus strand of JANMEU010000019.1, from coordinate 18,049 downwards.
TAAGTAATAGAGTAGCATTTTTAGTTTTATGCCTTGCTAACGCACTAACTACTTCGTTTTGAAAAAGGCTTGTATCTGCAGTTTTTTCGTATATATATTTTAAGGTTGTAACAACTTTTGGCTTAGTGGTATCTTGTATAAAACCTAACTCTCTTATAAATTTTGTTTTTAAATCAAAGTAATTTTTATCATTTATAGTAAGCCTGTTTATGGCATTTGTTAATTTATCAATTCCATCTTCGCCATAATAAATATCCGATATGGATTGGGTTGCTTTGCTTTTTGTAGCACTGTCTTTACTAAATAAGTCGGCAATAAAATTATCGAGTTTTGTTGCAAAAATGCTTTCCCCTAACTTTTGCTGGGTAGGCTTAAATGAGTTAAAGAAATTTTGCAAAAAACTACTACGTATGGAGACTGTATCCCTAATGCTTGTTGCTGAGTAAAAATAATTATCTTTTAAAATAAGTAAACGCTCAATCGTTTTTGAAGAGCCCGTATCTCGTAATAAAAACTTAAAACCTTGTACACCATTAAACAACTTAAATGAATCTTTGGAGTGTAGAATTAAATCATTTTTATAATAATCAACTACTACGTTTTGCCAAAACCGCAAACTATCTTTAGCATAATAATAGGTAGGATATTGTTGTACGGTAACATGTACAGCTTCGCCAGTACTGTCGTTAACAAAAGTTGCATATTGTGCTTTTGGCCAATAACTGGTGTATTGACTGTATGTACCCGACTCCTCAATTTCTTTAGCAGATTTTACCACCATAGCCCTCATATCCTCATCCAGCATTGGTTTTACTGGAGTTGATACAGTAAAATGCATGAAGGTATCAACATAATTACTAGTGCTTGAATAATTGTATGGAGTAAATTTAAACGAGTTAAAAAAAGAACTATAATCTGCTTTATTATTTTTTGTTTTTACAGCTATTGAATAATAGTCTGACCCCTTAATAAAATAACGTACAAAAACATTCGCTCCATTTTTCATTTTTTCTTCAACATCTAAAAATGGATAAGCATCCCATTTGCCGTGCTTTCTGTTGATTTGTTTATCAAAAAAATCTTCGTTTCTAAAAGATTCTTCTAACAGGCTAAGTTCAAAAGTATCCTTATCTAAAAAATCGTAATTGTGTATAGTTTTTTTTAATATCAAATAAGCATCGCCATTTTTTTTGTCCACCGCCTCATACTCCCAACGATTTGTACCATCTCCACTATTTAAATTTAAATACACACTTGGTACATGAGGTAATTGTATAGTAAAGCCACCTTGTGTAGGTTCAAAAAGCGTAGTGGTATTTTTTAACTCTTGTAGTTTAATGCTCGAAAAAAAGGTATCGCCTTCTATACCTTGAATGTAGTTTTCTTTACCACCCATTTTAAAAAACAATACTTCAAATGGGGTAATAAAAATATTGTAGCGTTGCAAATCACCTCTTCTTGTTTTATTTAAAATATCGTATCCGTTGTACCCATTTTTTTTAATACTTTTTTTAGATAAAATTTTACCAGGGATGTATTCATACAATACACTATCAATTTTTTTAAGCACATCTTCTTCTGTAAAACCTAAAAAAGCGGCATGCGTTTTTACTCTTGTAACTAGGTAATAACTACCATTACTCATATCGCTATATTGTCTTCTATCTAACTTGCCATAATCTCCAGTAAGGTTAAATAATGGCCCAGGTAATTGTACTGTATAAAAACCATCATCGGCACTTTGTAACGTAAAATTTACGGGCACTTTAAGTTTATCAATCCTTTCTTTTTGTGCTGCGTCTCTATCGATCATTTTTATAGGCCGTAGCTTATACCCTTTTTTTCGTAAAAGCTCTATTACTCCTTTATCGCCAGCCAAATGTGCTGCCCCTACCCCAACAAACAAACTGCTTTTTTTTATTATCGTATCAATACTATTTGCTTGAATATCGTTTCGCTTGTATAAAAATTTCTCTCTAAAGGCATCTGATTTTTCCATCATTTGATCTAAGGAGTCCATTAAATCTAAATCGCCACGCCTATATGCATCTTGTATTTTGTTCTGAATGTCGTAGTAGGTTTCTCCATCGGTATCAATTGTTTTTTTCTTTTTTTCCTTAGCCATATCTGTGTAGGCTTCCATCACAATTTTTTCTGTTTCAAAATAATCCTCTACACCTGTTGCCCTTTTACCTAATTTTTTACCCGTTTGAAAAATATATAAATCTAAAAAAGTATCTTCCTCAAAATCTTCTTGTGCTTTATAACTCCTGTATAACAAACTATTAACCACAGTAGGTTCTGTGCTCATAGCCAATTTTAACTCATTTTCATATTTTTGTATTCTAAAACTATTTTCGTTAATATAATCTTTACCTCCACTTGTTATAAAGGATGCATAGTTCTGTTGCATTTTAGCAAGGCGTACCATTTGCCCCTGCCATATATCTGGATTAAGCTCAAGTGCTACAACATCAACATTTTTTAAGGCATAGTAAAAAGAGTCGCTTAAGTGAAACACCATTTTATTACTTACATGCATGGTACCAAATAAATAACTAGGCTTTTTTAAACCGTTGCCCGTAATTTCCCAAAAAAGACTAGGATACTTTGGCGTATTTTTCTTTTGAGCAAACAAAAAACTTGTAAAAAAAGATAGCAATACGATTAATAGAAACGATTTTTTCAATTTTTGATTTTATATATCTTTAAAGATGCAACAAAGCTAAGAAAGCACAAAAAATATACTGTAAAAATTTAAATAGCTAATGCTACTTTTTTTTCTGGATTCAGCTCAACAAAACTATAAATACTATTTCGTATGTAATCATTATCAGCATAAGGTGTAAGTAAATCTTTTAATTCAAACAAAGTGGGTATATTTTTAAAATTTGGTAAATAACCCATACCCCAAAAATTTCCTCGTTCAATTAACAAACATAATTTTTCCTCTTTGTTTTTTCCATTATCTACAACAACAAATGTAGGCAGTTGTTTATTTAAAGCTTCTATAGCCTTGTTAATTTTTGGATTATAGGCATTCGGTGAGTCCAATGCTAAATTTTCTTCAATGGTTAAAGGCAACTTGTTTACAAAGCAAAGCTTTTCGTGAAGTCCAAACTCTTCTATCATTTTTTTAAGCATTACTAAACCTTCGTGTAATAAATTAAAATTGTATAAAGAGGGTAAATGTTTTCTCCTTTTATCTATTGCCAAACGCAAATACCCTTTACTATCCTCAAACATATACAAGCCAAACTTTTGCTGGGGTTGCTTTTGGCTAGCATTGTATTTTGGCCAAAGGCGTTTTATTTCGGCACTTTCTAAAACCAACGCCTCAAGTTCGGATGCACATTCCGTATAGGTTATGGAATGTATATTTCGAATAAAATTTTGACGTTTTTTATCCCCATCATTATGTGTAAAATGGCTACTTACTCTTTTTTTAACATTTACAGCTTTTCCTACGTATATAATTTTATTTTTTTCATTATTAAAATAATAAACTCCTGGTTTATTAGGCAATTGCTGTATATCGGCTTTTGTTAAATGGAGCGGTAACCACTGCTCTGCAGATGATTTTTTTAGCATAGCATCAATATGCAGTTGGCCGTCATTTTGCAAATATTTTTCAAACAATAAAACTGTTGCAGCAGCATCACCTCCTGCTCTATGGCGATTGTCAATGGGTATTTTTAGTGCCTTACATAAATTGCCTAAACTATACGAATGTAGCTCAGGAAAAACTTTACGACCCAACCGAACAGTACATAATTTTTTTACCGTTAAATCAATATCGCAACTTTTTAATTGATGCTTTACAAAACTGTAATCAAAGTTTACATTATGAGCTACAAAAATTTTATCCCTTAATAATTCAAATACTATTTCGGCAACATCCGAAAAAGTTGGTGCATTAGCAACCATAGCATCATCAATACCTGTTAATGCCGTAATATAATAGGGTATTTTTTTTAGTGGATTAATTAGGGTTTCAAATTTCTTTACTACCTTTTTACCATCATGTATCAACACAGCAATTTCTGTAATACCATTTAAACTGGCATGACCACCTGTTGTTTCAATATCTACAATTGCGTACATTTAAGCCTATTATTTTAATCTGCTAAATTACTAATTTATTTAGTTAAACTAACTTTTGTTTATGCAAATCACTTCCTTTCCTTTTCAAACTGTAAACTGGGCATCTATTCCAAAAGAAGAATACGCTGGAGTAACTGGTAAAGCCTTTTGGCAAACCTTTAAAATGGGAGCAATTAGAGTGCGTATGGTAGAATACACTGCTAATTATTTAGCCGATCATTGGTGTAGCAAAGGCCATATTATTTTTTGTATAGATGGAAATATGGAAACTGAATTACAAGATGGTAGAAAATTTTTATTGGAAAAAGGAATGAGCTATCATGTAGGAGATAATAATGAAGCTCATCAATCTGCAAGTATAAATGGTTGTAAACTGTTTATTGTTGATTAATTTTTTTATTATCTTTTCGAAATTTTGACATTGCATCTTTATTCCTTAACATTTTTATTAGTTGTATTACAGCGGTTAAAGCAAATATGCCTCCAATAACCCAATTTAAATACTGTTGGCTATTGGCTATACGTTGCACCAGCCATTTACCACCAAAAATAAATACTGCATTGCCTAATAAAGTTCCTAATCCTATACCAATGATGTAACTATTGTATTGTGCATTCTTTGGTTCTAATATTTTTTTTGTAAACAGTACAGTACTCCAGCCAAACCAAAACGGAATTTGTACTGGGTTAATAGCACACATAAACATACCTAATAAAAAACGGTGCATATTATTTTGCAGCAATACATTTTTATTAGCATTTCCACTTTTACTTGCGGCCAAAAAACTACCAACAGCTAAGGCTATAATAATGGCAAGCGTAATCCACTCCATTATTTTCAATAACTTTTCTTGTTTTCGAACCCAATCAATTCCTAACAAGCTAATACGTACATAAACCATTTCTACTAATAAGGAACCAATAGAAAAATAAAAAGCATTAAGCAAACTTTCTTGAATACCTATTTGCATAGCAGCAATATTAAGTGTACCCAAGGGTAAACTACCTAAAAAGCTTATCATTAAACCCCAAGCAAATATTTTTATTAATTTTTTTATTGGTAAGTGTTAGTTGGTTATTTATGTTGTTGTTATGTACTATTAAAATATAAATTTTTAGGAATTAATGGTGGCATCAACAGCTTTCATGTGGGTAAACATCTTTCTTGTTTCTGTTAAAAACTTACGGCCTTTTTCCAAAGGCCATGGTTGTACCCCTTGCTTTTTATTATACATACTTATTTGGTATAACAACTTCCAATGCTTTAATATTTCTTTGTAAGCCCCTAATAATGTATAGCCAGTATCATAAAAATGATTAGGCTCTGCTCCACAGCCATTGTACTCTAGAATTGTAAAATTTTTACCCATTTTTAAATCTTCCACATTCATACACATAATATCATACCTACCATAAAAGAAATCATTTACTTGCAAACTAATTTTATCAAATACGGCAACTAATTTTCCATCAATTTCATTTTTTAAATCAATAAAAAGTGCTCCTCTGTTATGATTGGCTGCATAGCTTAACATATATTTTTCGCCATTAGGTAATATTACATCCCATTTTGCTTTGTGCTTATTATATAACTCATCTACTCTATTTTTTGCTTTTACATTAGCATTTATTAATTGCTCAAGTGTTTTTACACCATCGCCAATAACACACATTGGAATTTTATGTAAAAACCCGGTAACCATTCCTTTTTGGTTTTGTGGATGGCGAATGTGAAACACACTTACTTCCATTGGATAATTAACCATTTGCTGTACAATATATTCGTACGGCATTTTAGTATGGTAATGTAAAAATTGTGCTTCGTTATCAATTTTACGTAACAAAATGCCTTGACCACCAACCTCGGGTTTTACTATAAATGGATAAGTAATATTGTTTTTTTGTAATAAGCCTTCTAACTCTGTAAATAATTGGGTAGGCACTACATTAAATGTTGGCGGGTATAATTCCTTAGGTAGCAAATCGTACATTTCTTTTTTTGGCTCACCCTCCATACCGCCAAAAGTAAGTTTAGGGTTACTAGGCGTAAAAAACCAAACAGATTTTGCTTTTATAATATACCATAGCCACATTAGGCTAATAGGTGCGTATAGCAATTTAAATGGCCAAGCCTCCCAATGTGTTATTTTATTTACAATTTTTTTCAAGCGTTATATTACAATCTACAAAAATAAACTGTTACCACCAAAATACATCGTAAAACATTTGTTTATACATTTGTATATCAATTTTTAAATTTATGCATGTACCAACAATGGCCGAAATGGTAGCAAATGGCGATCAACCCGAAGTTTTATTTTGGGTAGGTTGTGCTGGCAGTTTTGATCAAAGAGCACAAAAAATTACTAAAGCGTTTATAACTATTTTAAATAAAGTAGGTACCAAATATGCCATTTTAGGTAAAGAGGAAATGTGCACTGGCGACCCAGCACGTAGAAGTGGTAACGAATTTATGTTTCAAATGATGGCATACCAAAACATTCAAATTTTAAATGGCTATGGTATTAAAAAAATCGTAACGGCTTGCCCTCATTGTTTTAATACGCTAAAGAATGAATACCCAGAGTTGGGTGGCACATACGAAGTAATACATCATGCTACTTTTATACAACAATTAATTGATGATGGTAAAATAATAATGACCGAAGACGGTGCATTTAAAGGGAAGAAAATTACTTACCACGATAGTTGTTATTTGGGTAGAGCCAACAATATTTATGAAGCACCACGTAAAGTATTAGAAGCACTAGATGTTGCATTGGTAGAGATGAAACGCTGTAAGAGCAATGGTTTATGCTGTGGTGCTGGTGGTGCACAAATGTTTAAAGAAGAGGAAAAAGGGGATACAAGAATTAATTTAGACAGAGCAAATGAAGCGTTAGAAACTGGCGCAAGTGTTATTGCCGCAGCTTGCCCGTTTTGTAATACCATGATGACAGATGGGGTGAAAAATAGTAATAAAGAAGATGAAGTACAAGTGTTGGATATTGCTGAACTGGTGGCAGCTAGTATGTAAAATTATTACACAAATTAAAACGAAGTACACGAATTGATTTATCATGGATTTAGATTTAAAAAAGAAAATACCAAGCAATTTTAACGATAACTCCCGAGTATGGATTTACCAAAGCAGCCGAGCATTTTTAGAAAATGAAGTTGAAGAAATTGAAATTGCCTTATCAACATTTGCTGCAAATTGGAAAAGCCATGGAGCTGTTGTAAAAGGATTTGGCGGTTTATTCTTTAATCAATTTATACTTTTAATGGCAGATGAAACGGCAACGGGAGTTAGCGGTTGTAGCACCGACAGTAGCGTTCACCTAATAAAACAACTAGAAAAACAATACCAAGTTGATTTATTTAATAGGCACACCATGGCGTTAATAGTAAAAGATAACATACAAACTATTCCTTTAACACAATTAAATTACGCAATAGAAAACGAATTAATAACTGCTGATACATTGTATTTTAATAACACTGTACTTACCAAAAAAGAAGTAAAAGAAAAATGGATTGTGCCTTTAAAAAATAGTTGGTTGAGTGCCAAAATAAAGGTGAATTCAACCACAGATTAACAAACATTTTGTCTTTGTTTGTTTGCGGTGCTACTTATTTCTTTTTTGCCACTTTCTTAACCTTTTTACTAAATATATAACCCAAGCTCAGCCTGTAGTTACGGGTATTGGTTGCATTTAAACTTTCTAATGCAAAGTTACTACCGTAAGTGAATGTCCTATTTTGTTGTTGCCTAAAAGGGTCAATTATATTTAATGAAACAATAAGTTTTTTCTTGAAAAGTTTTTGTTGTACACCAATATTCATACTTAAATTATTACGAACGGTGCCTTGTGGATTTGCAAACCTATTAAACGTAAAACTAGCGTTTGCGTTTAGTAAATCGTTAAACTGGTAACTTCCATTTAATGTACTAAACAAAGATCCTCCATTCCTAAAAAACCTTACGGTTTTATCATAAACACTATATACATTGTAAATATAACCCAAACTTAAATTTGCTTTACTTTTTTTACTTAGGGTATAACCACCCCAAATACTTGCTTCATATTCCTTTCTACCACTAAGGTTTTGCCATGTGGTGGTGGTTCGTCCATCGGTTTGTAAGGTACGTATACTACTATAAATATTTTGTAAGGCGTTATACCCTATGGAGCCGTTAATATTAAATTTCTTTTTCCATTTACCTATAATAAAGTCAAAATTATCTGCATCGTAAGGCAGCAATTCGGCATTACCAAACCTTGTATTATAGGGGTCGCTATAATCAACGCTTGGGTTTAATTCATTAATACCTGGCCGTTGAATTGTTCGTTTATAACTAAGTGTTAGGTTAACATCATTTTCCCATTTTCTATTTAATGTAACAAAAGGTAAAGGGGTTATATACTCATTATTACTTTTGGTGTTGTTATTTTTAAAATCGAAATTAATAGAAGTGTATTCAACTGCCGAGCCAATAGTTAAATTAAAGTCTTGCTTAAAATCTAATCGCAAAGCTAGCCTGGCACTTATAATATTTTGATGAAATTTAAAATCGTTGCTCAACAAACTGTTCTTTAAAAAAACATTTGAAGGTTTTTGTAAAAAATTAGTAGTTAAAATATTATGACTACTATACTTAATAAAATTAACGCCTGTATTTAACAATAGTTTTTTATTACGTAACGGCTTATCGTAATTAACTCGTAAGTTGATGGTATTATTTTTTATGTCAGTAAGTTGTTGTTGTGTGGAGTCTGCACCTGTTGGTGTATAGTCTGCATTAAAATATTGTTGATAAAAATCTCTAGCTGTATTATTATTATTAAAATTTAAGCCCGTTATAACCCTTAAAACTTCCTTAGGGTCTTTAGTCTTTAGCGTATAGGTTAAATTAAAATTTGGGTTGATAGAAGTTGTTGAAGTTCCTGTTGCTCTATTACTTAATCTATAAATTTGACTAGCATTATTAAGATTTATATACTCGGTACCATTACTATTATCGGCACTATTTGCATTATAGCTTGTGGTAAAATTTATACTATTTTTTTTATTAAGTTCATAATCTATACTAGCTCTAAAATTTGGACGACGGTTTAGGTTTACACTATTGCCATTTATATTAAAATAATTTGTTGAGTCAATATAAATATTTTGGCGTCTACTATAATTATTTCCCTCAAACTCATTATAACCAAAGCCAGCGTTAATGTTCAAGGCAATTTTATTTTTTCTATAAGTTAAGTTACCACTTATGCCAGCCTCTCCCCTTGTACCATAATTAACATTAACTCTGCCATTAAACCCTATTTTCCCTTTTTTGGTAACAATGTTAATTACTCCACCACGTTCATTGGCATATTGTGGTGGAGGTGTAGTCATTACTTCAATTTTTTCAATCATACTTCCTGGCATACTCTCTAGCATGTCTTGCAACTGCTTTGCATTTAACTCCACCGGCTTATCATCAATTAAAATTTTTACTTCTTTACCCCGCAGTAAAATTTTACCATCGTTATCAATATTAACTAAAGGTGTTTGCTTTAATAATTCGGTGGAAGATGTTGATGAGCTAAGGGCAGATTCGCCTACATTAAAAATAATTTTTCCATCTTTATTTTCAATCAATGGTTTTTCTACAAATACAACTATTTCATTTAAGTTAGTTGCTTTTATAGTTAATTTAACATCGTTTAAATCTACGTCATATCGTTCTTCTCTTAAATAAATACTATCAATTTGCAACTTGCTAAATCCAACACTTGAAAAGGTTATACTATAATAACCAAAGGGCAACTTATCAAAAATAAAGGAGCCATCTTTTTCGCTGGTTGTAAAGAGTTTACTACTATCATTACCCATTTGCATTAACGATATAGATGCGCCATTAATAACCTTACTATTTACACTATTAATAATGTTGCCAATAATAATACCACGTTTTTCAACTGTTGTTATAGGCAAAGTTTGTGCAATACAACATGCACAATTCAACAATAATAAATTTAAAAGCAGTGTAATTTTCAAATCAACTTAAATATGGACAAATTTACAAGACATTACTTATTTTTCTATTTAATTCATCCTCAGTATTTACCATTAACATAAAACATTTATTTTTGAATAGCTCCTACTTTTATCTATTAACAATTAAACTGTTCAATTAGCTGAGCAATTTTTTTTAGTCGAAGTATTACTTGCTTCTAATTATTTTTCTGCCATCTTGTCACAATCCCAATCTATGCTTATCTTTGCACATATTAAAAGCTGATATTGATGTTGGATTTAGTGACAGATAAAAAACATGATGAAAACAGGCAAGGTGAAGCATTTGCGCCCTTAGCAGTAAAAGCATCTACCTATAAAAAGCATTTTTATATAGAAAGCTATGGCTGTGCTATGAACTTTGCCGATAGCGAAGTGGTAGCATCTATCTTAATGGACAACGGATTTGGTGCAACAAAAAATGTAGAAAATGCCGATTTAATTTTTATAAATACATGCAGTATTAGAGATAAAGCAGAGCAAACTGTTCGTAAACGCCTTACCGAATTTAGAAGTTTAAAAAAAGCAAATCCGGGTATGTTAGTTGGGGTACTAGGTTGTATGGCCGAAAGACTAAAAGCAAAATTTATTGAGGAAGAAAAGTTGGTGGATTTAGTTGTAGGACCAGATGCTTACCGCACTTTACCCAACTTAATTGAAGAAGCCGAAACTGGGCAAAAAGCCGTAAACGTTTTATTAAGTAGAGATGAAACCTATGCTGATATTGCTCCTATTCGATTAAATAGTAATGGCGTAACTGCATTTGTAAGTATTATGAGAGGTTGCAATAATATGTGCAGCTTTTGTGTAGTACCATTTACAAGAGGTAGAGAAAGAAGTAGAGATGCGGATAGTATAGTAAACGAATGTCAGGAATTATTTAATCAAGGATATAGAGAAGTAACCTTATTGGGGCAAAATGTAGATAGTTATCACTGGATAGATGAACAAAAAAATGAGCAAATAACATTTGCCATGCTAATGGAAAAAGTAGCCCTTATTTCTCCCCTACTTCGAGTACGTTTTTCCACAAGTCATCCAAAAGATATTACAGATGATGTGTTGCACACCATAGTTAAATATGATAACATTTGCAATTATATTCATTTACCTGTACAAAGCGGTAGCACAAGGGTATTGCAATTAATGAATAGAACCTACACCAGAGAATGGTACATTGCTAAAATAGATAGAATAAAAGAACTGATACCCGATTGTGGTTTAAGTACAGATATGATAACGGGTTTTTGTACCGAAACAGAAGAAGACCATCAAGAAAGTTTGAGCCTAATGCGTTACTGCCAATACGATTTAGCCTACATGTATTTTTATAGCGAACGCCCCGGAACATTAGCTGCCAGGCGCTTTAAAGATGATATACCAGAGGATGTAAAGAAAAGAAGATTACACGAAATGGTAGCGCTACACCGCTTACAAACATTAGCAAGTATGCAAAAAGATGTAGGTAAAACATTTAAAGTTTTAGTAGAAGGTTTTTCTAAAAGAAGTGAAGCTGATTTATATGGAAGAAACGATCAAAATAAAGTAGTGGTTTTTCCTAAAGGAGAATTTAAAAAGGGGGATTATGTACTAGTTAAAATAAATTCATGCACAGCTGGTACGCTTATCGGAACACCAGTTATGTAAAACTATAACATGAAAATACTTTGTTACATAATTACATTTTTATTTGGCTTCAATACAATTGAGGCTCAAGTAAAAAATGAATGGCAACAGTATATTAAAGACTCAGTTTTAAATGCGGATGATAAAAATTTTGTATGCCTGTATAGTTCAATTGGAACAGTAAGTGTAAAGATGCACGACTACTCTTTAAAAAAAGGACGGTACATTACTACCTCTATTAATTATTTAGATTCAACTATTAAATACAATTCTAAAATTCTACCCAATCTATTTCAAATTGTGTACGAAAATTATGACGGCTTAACTATGTTGCCAGCGTATGAGCAAACAAAAAAATGGCGAACCAGTTTTTTAGATGATTATAATGATAATAAAAAGACAACTTTTCAATTAGGAATTAAATTTCATAATCTACATTACAATCATTTTCAAAAATTTACAGAAGATCAAATTAGTGATACTAAGAAAGAAAAACTGAGTAATGCGATGAGAGCCATTAATAAACTTTATTCAATTTTTGAAGAAATAGAAAATAACATTAATTAATTAAAAACCAAGTTCCCCCTTCAGGGGGCGGAGGGGGTATTAATATGGATTTACAACAAATAAAAAACAGGTTTGCAATAATTGGCAATACGCCATCGCTAAACCATGCATTAAACATTGCAACACAAGTTGCCAATACCGATTTAAGTGTGTTGATTAATGGCGAAAGCGGTGTAGGTAAAGAAGTGTTTTCGCAAATTATTCATGCCTTAAGTGCTCGTAAACACAATTCGTTTATTGCCGTAAACTGTGGTGCAATACCAGAGGGTACCATAGATAGTGAATTATTTGGTCACGAAAAAGGAAGTTTTACCGGAGCGGTTGATAGCCGTAAAGGGTATTTTGAAACCGTAAATGGTGGTACTATTTTTTTAGATGAAATTGGCGAAATGCCTTTGGGTACACAAGCCCGTTTATTACGAGTTTTAGAGGCTGGCGAATACATACGTGTAGGTAGTAGTAAAGTACAAAAAACCGATGTACGAGTAATTGCTGCCACCAATAAGGAATTGATAGAAAGTGCACAAAGCGGCAGATTTAGAGAAGATTTATACTATCGCTTAAACACAGTACCTATAAGGGTTCCATCGCTTAGAGATAGAAAAGAAGATATTCCATTGTTGTTTAGAAAATTTGTAAGCGATTTTTCAGATAAATACAAATCAACCCCTGTACAATTAGATGAGGAAGCAAAAAATGTGTTAATAAATTATCCGTGGCCAGGCAATGTACGAGAGCTTAAAAACATTGCAGAGCAAATATCTGTTTTAAGTACCGATAAAATATTAAATGGCAATAAACTAAAAAGTTTTTTACCAGAGCATAACTACAGCCGAATGCCCATGTTGGCTGGTGGTGCAGGAGGTGTAAGCCAAACAGAATTTGCTAACGAAAGGGAAATTTTGTACAAGCTCTTTTTTGATATGAAGAAAGATGTAAACGAATTAAAGAAAATGTTTTTTGATATTTTACAAAACCCTTCGGTTGTACAACGTACCCCAGCTTTTAATAACGATAGTAGCTTTAACGAAATAAATACACACCAAAACGTTTTACCCAATACTAACCAATCGGTTATTTTACACCAAGGAAATAATACTGCCCAAATACACCAACACGAAGATGTGGAGGAAAGTTTAAGCATTGTTGATAAAGAAAAAGAACTGATTTTAAAAGCCCTAAAAAAACATCGTGGCAAACGTAAAGATGCATCGCTTGATTTGGGTATAAGCGAAAGAACCTTGTATAGAAAGTTGAAGGAGTATGATATTGAGGATTAAATTTCGAATTGGTGAATTTTGAATTTCGAATTTTTGTGCATTTTTTATTGACTATTTCAATTTTTGCATCTAAGCAATACTAACAATTGGCTTATGAAAATTAACGCACTAATTTATTGTGGCATTTTAATGGTTTGCATGGGGTGTAAATCGTACACAACAAAATACCCATATTCGTTGGAGGATTTTAGACAAGAGTTGAGGGGAGATTTAGCGAAAATCATTCAAAGCGGAGTTGTTGGAGCCCCTTTCAAAACTGAGAATTCTGAAGAAAATTATCGTATATCTGATTTACAAAAAATGTTTAAAAGTGAGCAACCCTTAATTAGATGCTTTGCATTTCAGGGATTAATAGAAAAGAATTCAACTAATATAAGACAACTATTACTATCCTCGTTAGATGACACAGCAGTAGTTTCTGTTTACGAAGGAGAATGGGGAGTTCCTAGAATGTACTGCTCCGAGTATTTTATTGATAAATATGTTCAGCAAAAAAATGGAAAAGGAAATTTTAAGTCAGTAAATCAAGAATTGCTAGACCCTTTGATTGAAAAAGCACCAAACTTAAAAAATACTCTTCAAGCAATTGCTGGGATCGATACTATTGCTGAAAAATACTATGACCGTGTTAGGTTAATAGTTAATAGTGCTATTGCTAACGAGAATACTAGTAATGGGGCAAATATCCTTACTTATGATGACGATAAAGTTCATGTAGCTCTATATGCACTTTCAAAATTTAAAAAACAAAAAGACATATCATTTATTAAAGAAAACTTACGATTTAATAATCCTTATTATTGGGAGATAATAAAAAACAATCCAGATTCTGCATACTTTTCACTTGTTGAAGAAGTATACAAACAATTAAAAAAGGCAAACGAAATTTCTCCAAAACAATTACAAATAATTTTTTATGGTAAAAGAAGAAATTTAATTGAAAGATTTGAAGATTTTTTAACTGCTGTTGCAAAATTTAAAAACAAAAAAAGTGCAATACTATTAACTGATATCATTAACAAAGAACTTTTGCCTTTTAACTATTATGAAAGAAACAATTTCAATTCTTACAAATACACTATTTATGAATTATTAAAAGAAAATGAATGTAAAGAATATCGACCATTGATAAACAAACTAAATGAAGTTTACGAGCCAATCTATCAAAAATATAAAGGATCTAATAAACGTTAAAAGCATTTTTAACACCCTCCTCTCAATTTTTATTATTAATTTGCCCTTTAAATGCAAACATTTATTATAAATACTAAAAACTGGATAATTGGCTTTTTGCTAATTTTTATATTCTCTTTTGCCACATGCAAATATGGCTTTAAAGATACTAGCCCAATACCAACAGATGTAAAAACATTTAGAGTAAATTATTTAGAGAACAAAGCCAGCTATGTAAACCCACAGCTAAGCCCACAACTAACCGAAAAATTAAAACAAAAAATAATTAATACCACTAGGCTTAGGCAAAATAATAATGATGATGCCCATTACGATGTTAGTGGCTATGTTAGCCAATACCAATTAAGTACAACAGGTATTAGCGGTACAAATGCTACACAAAGCCGCTTGTCAGTTGGGTTTCACTTAATATTTAAAAATACATTGGATGATAAAAAAAATATTGAAACCGATGTGGTGTATAATTTAGATTTTGATGCTAACAAAACTCTTCCCGAAATTGAGAGTAGCCAAGGAGCTGTAATTGTAAGTAATTTAGTTGATGCTATTTTTAATAAAATATTTTCCAATTGGTAGGCGTCAGACGGTTTAAAACCGTCAAGACGCCTAACATAAACGCACCATAAAGCTAACAATGAACACTGCTAACATTTTTAATTTGATATTTAATAAAGATATTGCTGCCCAAGGTAATGATGCTTTTTTGCAACAACTAACTCAAGACCACCCCTACTTTAGTGCAGCACATTTTTTTTTATTACAACAAGCCAATACTGAAAGCGATGACTATAAAGGTTTAGCTGCAAAAACTAGTTTGCACTTTAACAACCCTCTTTGGTTAAATTATTTATTAACTAAAGAAGAGGAACAACAAGAAGAACCTTTGCAAAATAATGTTGCCCACGTTTTGCAATACCAAAAGAAGGTTGCGGAGGAAGAGGTGAATATTACTGAAACTTTACAAGAAAGTAACCTTACTGACAACGTTAGTGTAGCAAACCCTACAATTGAAAATAATAGACCAGAAACCAGCGTACAAAACGAATCGCCAATTGAACCAAAAAATACCCTCTCAGCAGAGCAAATGCTTTTTGAGCCAATGCATATGGTAGATTATTTTGCTAGCCAGGGAATAAAACTTAGTCAAGAGGCTTTACAAACCGACAAGCTGGGCAAACAGCTTAAAAGCTTTACAGAGTGGCTAAAAACAATGAAAAAAGTGCACCCCGAAAAAGTGGTTGCAATTGCCCAACAAACAGAGCTTTTAGTGCAAAACTTAGCCGAAAAAAGCAATATTGAGGACGATGTATTAACCGAAGCAATGGCTGAGGTTTTTGCCATGCAGGGTAAAAATAATAAAGCAATTGAGGTGTACGAAAAATTAAGTTTGTTGAATCCCCTTAAAAGTGCTTACTTTGCAGCCAAAATTTTACCATTAAAAGGATAGAGATATGTTAGTGTTATTTGGAATTTTAATTATTTTGGCTTCAATCATTTTAGGCCTAATTGTATTAATTCAAAACCCAAAAGGTGGCGGATTAAGTGCTAGTCTTGGTGGTTTTAGCAACCAATTAATGGGTGTAAAACAAACTACTGATGTACTAGAAAAAGGCACTTGGTTATTTGCAGCTATTGTAGGTATTTTATGTATTGTATCCCCAGCCTTTATCCCTAAAGGAGAAGGAAGCAATAGTAAAAATAAAGACTTAATGGATCAGGTAAAGCCCGAAGCGCAAAAAGCAGCTCCTGTTGCACCTCAAACTCAAATGCCTGGTACCGTTGCACCAGATAGCTTAAAAAAACCATAAGTAATTTTATAATATATTTACAACCCTGTCTTTTAAAAAACGACAGGGTTTTTTGTTTCTTTTGCAAATTGCCACGAATGGCACTAATTGGCACCAATGTTTTGTATTTTATTAGTGAAAATTCGTGACATTAGTGGATAAATAAATTTTACGAAGTAGTTAAAAAATAAGTTAAGTAAAACAGATGAAAAAAATAATTATTAGCGGATTGGTTATTCTTGCCTTTATTGGCGGATATATTGGTTATAAAATTTTTGGCCCTACGGTTAAAGCACCAGAGCAAAAGTATATTTACATAAAAACAGGCAGTACCTACGAAAGTGTAAAACAACAGTTATTAGATAAAAATGTAATTAACAATGGTGGAATATTTGAAAAAGTGGCTAATTTTTTAAACTATCCTAAACTAGTAAAAGCAGGCAGGTACCAAATAAAAAATGGAATAAGTTTATTCAATTTAGTTAAAATGTTACGTAGTGGCAATCAAGCGGCAGTTAATTTAGTAATAAATAAATTACGTATAAAAGAAGATTTAGCGGCTAAGATATCAGCAAATTTTGAAACCGATTCGGTGACTGTAATTCAATTTTTAACTAATGCCGATTCGCTAAAAAAATACGACCTGGATAGCAATACCGTAATGACTGCTATTATCCCCAACACCTACAGTATTTTTTGGAATACAAGTATTTCAAAAATTTTTAAAAAACTATTTACAGAGCAAGAAAAATTTTGGACTAGCGAACGTAAACAAAAAGCAAAAGGAATTGGCTTAACGCCCAAAGAAGCCTACACTATGGCAAGTATTGTAGAGGAAGAAACCAATAAAGAAGAAGATAAAGGAAAGGTAGCAAGTGTTTACCTAAATAGAATAGAAACAGGCATGAAGTTAGAAGCTGACCCAACGGTAAAGTTTGCCATGAAAGATTTTAAATTGAATCGAATTATGCACAAGCATTTAAGTTACCCTTCGGCTTACAACACTTATCAGCACACTGGTTTACCACCGGGCCCAATTTGTACACCTAGTAGTAAAACAATTGATGCAGTGCTAAATGCACCTCAAACAAATTATATTTTTTTTGTAGCAAAGCCTAACTTTAGTGGACTAAGCGATTTTGCCAGCACCTATCAAGAGCATTTAGGCTATGCAAAAAAATACCAAGTATGGATAGATAGTTTATTAAAAGCAAAAGCTGCAAAAGCTGAGGGAAATTAGCAATTGGCAATTAAAGGCTTTTGTAAAAAATAAGAGTAAATGATGTATTTTGTACGCTAAACCATTGACCATTGACCATTGACCATTGACCATTGACCATTGACCATTGACCATTGACCATTGACCATTGACCATTGACCATTGACCATTGACCATTGACCATTGACAATTGACCATTGACCATT
>JANMEU010000005.1:0-12836 GCA_031377245.1 Bacteroidota bacterium | reverse complement strand
CAACCGGCCAGAGCGCTGGCAGGTCGCAGCTGACATCTTGGATTTCAGCCTGCCGTGCCCGTCGATTTTCGAACGCCGCAAATTCCCGGTCGATAATACCTGCAAACGCATCGCGCGAGGCATTCAGCGTCATGTCATCGACGAAGCAAACCCCTTTATCATACCGATTACGCACAGCGGTGGCGAGAACAGGGTGCACTCGATCGATGAACCATTGCGGACGATCACGACGGCGAAGCGCGGTGAACTGGCGCTGGTCTCGCCGACACTGATCCAAACCGGATATGGCGAACGAAAAGGGCAGTCACCGCGAGTGCCTGGCATTCACAAACCGCTCGGAACAGCCGTCGCCAGCGGCAACAAACATGCGCTGGTTGCGGCATTCATGGTGCAGCACAATGGCGGACCGCGCAACCAGAGCATAAGCGGCCACTCTGCCAGCCACCCGCTTTCGACCATAACCGGTCGCGGCACACAGCAAAATCTGGTGACTTCCAACCTCATCAAGCTGCAGCGCAATCAGTACAGCAAACCTGTTGAAGCGCCGCTGGACACCATACTCGCCGGCGGACTTCATCACGCCGAAGTTCGCGCCTTCCTGATCAAATATTACGGCAATGAACGGGACGCCCATGGCATCACAAATCCGCTCGGGACGGTAACCACCAAGGATCGGTTCGGCCTGATCACGACTCTGATCGGTGGTGAAGAATTCGTCATTGCCGATATCGGCATGAGGATGCTTTCCGCTCGCGAGCTTTACGCCGCCCAGAGCTTCCCCGACGCCTACATCATCGACCCATCATTCAACGGCAAACCGCTCACCAAAACGGCGCAAGTCCGGATGTGCGGCAACAGCGTACCGCCGGTGATGCCAAAGGTACTCGTACGCGCCAACCTCCCTGAACTCTGTCAGCCTGAAAGGATAGCAGCATGATCCTCACAACCAACGACATCAAGGACGCAATTGTCGCCTTTGCGCACGAACATGACATGCCAACCGAACAGGGCCTATTTCTGAAGCGTAAATTTGCCGAAACCCCTCCTTGGTTCTGGGCTTTCAACGCATTGATCCACTGGCGAAGGGGCGAATGGCAGTTGGCAGTTGGCAGTTGGCAGTTTAATTTTTAAAAATGTAAGTTAAATTATTTTTCCGTGTTTCTGTGGCAAAAAAATCTTTTAATCTGTGCAAAAATCTCTGAAAATCTGTGGTTAAGAAAAAAAATCTGTAGTTAAGTAAAATGAATGTGCAACAAAACATATCGCTTAAAAAATATAACACATTTGGTATAGATGTGTATGCTAAATATTTTACTGAGTTTAATTCCGAAAGTCAATTAGAAGAAGCACTTGAATTTAATAGAGAGCAAACTATTAACAACAAACTACTAACCCTAGGAGGTGGCAGCAATATCCTTTTCACCAAAAATTTTGATGGACTTGTTTTAAAAAATGAAATTAAAGGGATTGAAGTAGTCAATGAAGATGAAGAATTTATTTATGTAAAAGCAGGAGCAGGCGAAAACTGGCATCACTTTGTATTATACTGTATTGATAATAATTTTTGTGGGGTAGAAAATTTATCACTCATACCGGGTAATATAGGAGCATCTCCCATGCAAAATATTGGAGCGTATGGAGTAGAAATAAAAGATGTTTTTTATAGTTTAGAAGCGTATCATTTAAAAGATAAAAAATTAGTTACTTTTAACTTGAGTGATTGTGCATTTGGTTATAGAGAAAGTGTATTTAAGACGAAATACCGCAACCAATTTATAATTACTACCGTTACCTTCAAACTAACAAAGCTGCCTATTTTTGATACTAGCTACGGAGCTATTGAGCAAGAGCTAGAGAAAATGGGTATTACACAATTAAACGTAAAGGCTATTTCCGATGCTGTAATAAATATTAGAAGCAGTAAATTGCCAAACCCAAAAGAAATTGGTAACGCAGGAAGTTTTTTTAAAAATCCTGAAATTAGTAGCCACAGATTCCACGAATTAACACAAATGTTTCCAACGATTGTAGGCTATAAGTTGGCTAATAGCAATGTAAAACTAGCAGCTGGCTGGCTTATAGAGCAATGTGGCCCAACAAATGGCACAAGTTGGAAAGGTTTTAGAAATGGAGATGCCGGTTGCCATGGCAAACAAGCATTAGTACTGGTAAATTATGGTAATGCAAAGGGTAACGAAATTTATAACTTGAGTACAGTTATAGTAGAATCGGTAATGCAAAAATTTGGAGTAGAGTTGGATAGAGAGGTTAATATTATTTAACAAATTTAAAAGCAGCATATTCATACAATTTGTATTCTTAAAAATTAAACAATCTTTAAATGAAAAAAGCATTTAGTCTTATTTTAGTCAATTTAGTTTTTAGTATTTTCACATCTGCACAGCAACCAGCAAAACTAGTTTTTGTTGAACTTGGTGGCCCTGGCATCACTTCTGTTAATTATGATATGCGGTTTACAAAATCAGAAAAAGGGATTGGTGGTAGAGTTGGTGTTGGTTATTTTGGTGTAAATGATAATGGAGACAGAATTGGTGTTACAACTTTACCTATAGGGCTTAACTATTTGTTGAGCAAAAATGAAAAAAACTATTTTGAAGTTGGAGCAGGTTTTACAGCTGTTTTTGGCACCGAAACTTTTTCGAGTGAAAAAACTAGATTTAGTGGCTCTTTTGGGCATTTAAACTTTGGTTATCGTTTGCAGCCAAAAGATGGAGGCTTTGTTTTTAGGGCAACTATTAATCCTGTATTTGGCTCTGGCTTTTTTATTCCTTATTGGGGTGGTGTTTCTTTTGGATATAAATTTTAATTACAAAACCTATAAGGTTTTAAAAATCTTATAGGTTTAGGTATTTTGTGATAGAGAAAATTAATTAAAATCCTCTTCATTAAAATCGTCTTCGCTAAAATGTTGGCTGCCTATGTTTAGCATACTGCCCATTAAATCTTTAAACTCAATTTTACCTTCTACTACTTTTTTACTAATTAAGGAATGTGCTGCTAAGCCATGTAATACAAATTCCATAAGCAAAGCATTTTCTTTTTCACTAGCTGTTTTAAAATGCTTTTTTACCAATGCATGTAAACCATCTACTTTATACAGCAACTGAATTTTATCTTCATCTCTGGTTTCAAAAAAAGTATTTAAACTATTACCGCTGTCAAACCATCGTGTAATGGCCTTGTAAGGGCTATCCTCGGCAGATGTTTCCTTTCCCTTACGTTTCTTTAATGTTTCTGGATTAGGGAAGTATTGGCCAAATTGGGTACGTATACTTCGTTCCAACAAATTAACAGCAACTTGGTAAGGCCCTTCTTGCTCACCTTCATACACCAATTCTATTTTACCTGTTATAGAGGGTATAATGCCTACTAAATCACTCAGCCAAACTTGTGTTTCTTTTTCGTTGTTAATTATAGCTCTTCTTTCTGCAGCACTAACAGCATTTTCGTAGGCACTAATGGTAAGCCTTGCACTTACACCACTTTTTTTATCTACTAACTCACTTCCTCTTGCTTCAAAAGCCACTTGCTCAATTAAGCGTTTTATTAAATCGCTTACGTTTACTTTTTTATTTTGTTCATCTGTAATAGCAGCTTCTTGCTCGGTAATTTGTAAAGATGTTTCTATGCTTTTTGGGTAGTGTGTTAAAATTTGACTTTGTATTCTATCTTTTAATGGCGTTACAATACTTCCTCTATTGGTATAATCTTCTGGGTTTGCAGTAAATACAAATAGTACATCTAAAGGTAAACGTAGTTTAAAACCACGTATTTGTAAATCACCTTCTTCTAATATATTAAACAACGAAACCTGTATTCTTGCTTGTAAATCGGGCAATTCGTTTATTACAAAAATGCACCTGTTACTACGTGGAATAATGCCATAATGCAACACACCTTCATCTGCAAAGCTTAATTTTAAATTAGCCGCTTTTATAGGGTCAATATCACCAATTAAATCGGCTACACTTACATCTGGCGTAGCTAATTTTTCGCCATAGCGTTGGCTTTTATGTAACCAAGCAATAGGTGTAGCATCCCCTTTTTCTGTAATTAAATCTCTGGCGTATTTAGAAATGGGCTGCAATGGATCGTCGTTTATTTCACTGCCTTCTACCACTGGAATATATTCATCTAACAGCTCAATCATTTGCCTTGCCATTCTAGTTTTGGCTTGCCCACGCAAACCTAAAAACAAAATATTGTGTTGAGATAAAAGGGCTCTTTCAGTATCTGGTATAACCGAATCCTCATACCCCAAAATGCCTGGAAAAGGATTTTCTTTTGCTTGTATTTTTTTAATAAGATTTTCTCTTATTTCTTGCTTGATGCTTTTTGAAGTGTACCCACTTTTTTTTAATTCGCCAAGTGTTTTGATGTTATTCATTTTCTTATGTTCTAAATTTGTTCTATTAAATTAGTTTAATTATTTTTCTTTGTTAAAGTCAGTTGTGTGCGTTAAAAGAAAAGATGTATTCCTAAGTTCCCCTTTAGGGAACAGGGGTTTTAGTAAACGGTTTTTCGTCTCCCACTCTCAAAATCTTTAAATACAAAACTTCCCAACTTATCTAACCCTGCAAAATAGGCTTTACCATTATTGCACTCGGTAAACTCTTGTACAAATTTTTGCAAATAGGGGTCGGTAGCTATCATAAAAGTGGTAATAGGTATTTTAAGTTTTTTGCATTGTGTTGCCAAACCCAGACAACGATTTAAAATTTTGCTATCAATACCAAAACTATTTTTATAATACCTATTTCCTTGTTTTAAACAAGTAGGCTTACCATCGGTTATCATAAAAATTTGCTTGTTTGGGTTACGTCTTCTACGTAAAATATCCATAGCTAACTCAAGCCCAGCAACCGTGTTGGTATGGTAAGGGCCAACTTGTAAGTAGGGTAAATCTTTAATTTCTATAGTCCAAGCATCGTTGCCAAAAACGATGATATCTAACGTATCTTTTGGATATTTTGTTTTAATTAATTCACTCAATGCCATGGCCACTTTTTTTGCAGGTGTAATTCTATCTTCTCCATACAAAATCATGCTGTGGCTAATATCAATCATTAATACCGTACTTGTTTGTGCTTTAAAATCGGTTTCTCTAATTTCTAAATCATCTTCTAATAATTTAAAACTATCTACCCCATGGTTTATTTGTGCATTTCTTATACTATTGGTAAAATCAATTTGCTCCATGGTATCGCCAAATTGAAAGGGCCTGGTTTCGGGGTTAATTTCATCTCCACCGCCTGGCTTAAAGGTATGGTGGTTGCCTTGCTTCGATTTTTTTAACTTCCCAAAAATTTCTTCTAAACTTTTTTTACGAATGCTTTGCTCCGTTTTTGGAGTTATTTTTATTTCGCCATTTTGTTTGGCATCATCTATATATCCTTTTTGTTTTAGGTCTTCTAAAAAATCGCCTATACCATATTCAGGGGTTGTTAATTTATATTCTTTATCTAGCTCATTTAACCATTGCATGGCTTCGTTAAAATCTCCATTGGTATAGGTAAGTATTTGCAAAAAAAGGTCCAGTAGTTTCTCAAAAGGAGATTTACTGTTTTCGTTTGGATTATATTTACTAAAGTTAAAGCCCCTCATTTTTGATGTTGAATTGGTGAATTTTGAAACTGCATGCCGGCAGGTTTTGAATTTTTAGTACTGTTCACTATTTAAACAGTGTTACACCTATAAAAGTATAAAACAAAACTCTTATTCATTTAGTTTGATTGTTAAATAAAAAAATCCTCTCAACTTTTTTGCTGAGAGGATTAATATGCTTTAAACCAGTGTTGCTGAATCTACTGTCCGCTTGCTTTTGGTATAGCAGGGGTATTTTTTATTTGCGCTGGGTTTTCTACTGCAGTTGGTAAAGCAGCTTTATTAAACTGTTGCTCTACTTGTTGCATACCCATTAATAAACGTTTTACATCCTCTAGTTCTCCGCTCATCTGCTCTTGCATACGTTCTGGCAAACTATTTAGGTAACTTACTTGTTGCTCTAAATCTTTTTTAACACTCTTTTTAATTTTATTTGCTAAAACAGAGTCCTCGGCTTTAAAAGCAGCTATTAACATTTGTAAAGAATATTGGTTGTGCATTTGATTACGCCCAACCATGCCGTAAGGGAAGTTTTCTTCTAACATCATTTTATCGCATTTATTTAGCATTTTTCTAGCCTCTTCTTTACGGCCATTATCTGCCAAATTACTTGATGCTTGTGCATATGCTAAACGAATGCTATTTAAGTGTCTTCTATTTTCTTCATCGAAATAAACACCTGGTTTATCGGCACTACCAAATACAAATTTGTTCATCATTTTATCAACTACCCAATCTCTATTTACATCAGCATTTTTTACAGGCACCAAGCGGTAGCTTAATCCATCTTGTCTAATAAAGGGTTGCAAACCTAGGCCAGCGCCATCTGGGCTTGTAAAGTAAATAGGGCGTTTCCATTTATTAGCGGCAATAATATTTAAAACTGCTGCATCGTTTTTAAAGATCATATTTTTTGGTAGTTCAAAATCTATTCTACTTAAAACACTATCTGTTGCATTTACCGTTCCGTTTTGTTTTACCACATTTACATCTACGGGTATGAATACTTTTTTTGTAGGAAAGATATTTAGCATACCCCCATCTCTACCTTGTTCCATTTTATTTGGATCATCGCTACCGGCCCAATCTTTCATCATGGTGTATAAATCCATGGGTTGGTTTGGGTCTACACCTGGTTTCGGGGCATTGTAAATTACATCTCTAGTTGCACCTTCAATTTGCTCTGCAGCCCAAATAGGATCAATAGGAGCACTTTCGTTTACTTTGTAGCGTAATTGATTAATATACCAATCGGTACCTAATAAACTATTATTAATTACTCGTACATCTTTACGTATACCTTCTACCTCTTGAGCATACCAAAGCGGATAAGTATCGTTATCGCCAAAAGTTATTAAAATAGCATTAGGGGCACAACTTTCTAAGTAATTAATGGCCAAATCTTTTGCCATTGTTTTTTTGCTTCTGTCATGGTCATCCCACTCTTGGTTTGCCATAATAACGGGTACCGCTAACGTACACAAAGCAGCAGCAGCAATGTTAGCACCACTTTCACTCTTTATTAATTTTTGTAGTAACTCTTTTACAAATAATACACCTAAACCAATCCAAATAGCAAAGCCATAAAACGAACCTACAAAAGCATAATCTCTTTCTCTTGGTTGGTTACCAGCTTGGTTTAAATAAAATACAATGGCTAAACCTGTAAAAAAGAAAAGTAAACCAGCTACTAAAGCATCTTTCTTATTATTTTTTAATTGAAAAAATATGCCTAGTAAGCCTAAAATTAAAGGCAATGCATATAGTTTGTTATTTGCTTTATTATTTTTAATGCTATCGGGCATTGTATCTTGGTTGCCTAAACGCATACTATCCCAAAAACCTATACCTGTTTTCCAGTTACCGTCACGTACATTTGATCCATAAATGCCCTGTATATCGTTTTGTTTGCCGGCAAAATTCCACATAAAATAACGCATGTACATCCAACCAACTTGGTAGTCTAAAGCGTATCTAATATTTTCTCCCATGGTTGGGGCTCTTTCATAATTTCCTTCTTTATCTTTTCCTATTCCCATCCAACTGGCGTAATAGTCTGCATGGCCTTGGTCGTTACTAGCATCCCACATACGAGGAAATAAATGCTTATCTGCAGCATCATAAACGTAGCTAGATTTTCTTCCATTTTTTTCATATTTGCCGTTACTCTTTACGTAGGTTTCAATGGTTTCAACATCTTTTACCTCTGCAGTAAAATCTTGACCGTATAAAATGGGCCAATCGCCATATTGCTCTCTAGCCAAATAACTAACCAAGTTAATAGGGTTGTCAACATTACTCATATCCAATGCAGGGTTTGCATTGCTACGGGCAAGTGTAGTAAAGTAGCTGCTAAATGTACCCAACATCATAAAGGCAAAACCCCATAGTCCTAGTTTTAATAAATTCCAATTTTTATTATGAGCCATCTTTAAACCAAAATAAATAGCTACAGCAATCAATATAAAGAAAAAAGCAAAACCGCTAAAAAAGGGTAAGCCAAAACTGTTCACAAATAAAACATCAAAACTTCCAGAACCTTTAATTGTCCATTGTATCATAGCTTTTTGTACCACACCAGTTATTATACATCCAATAACAAAAGCAAAAAATGTTCCCCAATTAGTGGCTTTATAACGTTTAAAATAATACACCATTACAATGGCAGGTATTACCAATATATTCAACAAATGCACACCAACAGATAAGCCCATTAAATAAAATACTAAAATTATCCATCTGTCGGCTTTAGTAAAATGTCCTTTAATTCCTTCTTCTTCCTCAGCTGTTGCACTTTGCTCCCATTTAAGTATACCCCAAAATAGTAATGCTGTAAAAAAACTTGATAAAGAATAAACCTCTCCCTCTACAGCACTATACCAAAAACTATCGCTAAAGGTATAAGCCAAACCACCTACAACACCAGCAGCAATAATGCTAATAGTTTGTTGGGTAGTTGGAACAGCATTGTTTTTTGCAACTAATTTTTTTGCAAAATGTGTAATGGTCCAAAATAAAAATAAAATAGTAAAACCACTTGCTAAAGCACTCATTAAATTAATGCCTGTAGCAGCATGTTGAGGATCGAATGGAGCCATAAATAAGCGACCAATTAATACAAACAGCGGTGCACCGGGGGAATGGGGTATTTGTAGTTTATAAGCACTACTAGCAAATTCTCCACAATCCCAAAGGCTACCTGTGGCCTCCATGGTCATAATATATACTGAGCAAGCAACTAAGCAAACAAGCCATCCGGCAATGTTATTAATACGTTTAAAATTCATATAGTATTTGGTTATAGTGGGCAAATATAATTCTATTTAGGGTTTAGCAATAACCGTTTAGCAAATATTTTACCTCACCCCAACTCCTCTCCTAAAGGAGAGGGAAATGCTAACGGCTTACTACTAACTTAAAGTTTCCTTAATATTATAAAACTTGGTAACAAAAAATATCATCTTCTAAACATTCTATTTTATTTTCCTCCCACTGGGGGGGATAGGTGGGGCTTTGGTTCTTATCTTTACTTTATGAAAAAAGCCCTAATTCAACTTCATATAGCTGTTTTTTTAGCAGGCTTTACCGCTATTTTAGGGGTACTCATTAAATTAAACGAGGGGCTTTTGGTTTGGTACAGGTTATTATTAAGCGTAATTGCTTTACTTATTTTACAGTATTATACCAAGCAATTACAAAAATTACCTTTAAAGCAAGCATTAAAAATTGGCAGTGTTGGTATAATTGTAGCCATACATTGGGTAGCTTTTTATGGCAGTGTAAAATATGCAAATGTATCGGTGGCATTGGTATGTTTTAGTGCTACCAGTTTTTTTACAGCGTTGTTTGAACCCTTTATTTTGCAACGGAAAATAAATTTTATTGAGTTGGCATTAGGTGCAATGGCTGTTGTAGGTATTTATATCATTTTCGATTTTCATCCGCAGTATAAATTGGGTATTATTTTTGGAATAGTTTCTGCCATGGGTAGTGCCTTATTCCCTATTTTTAATAAAACTATTTTAAATAATTATTCGCCACAAACAGTTACCCTGTATGAGTTAGGTGGTGGCTTAGTTGCACTTTCTGTACTAGTTCCTATTTATCTTTTACAATTTCCGGCAACTTATTATTTACCTACCCTAACTGACTGGGTTTGGTTACTCGTATTGGCATTATTATGTACAGTGCTTAGTTTTAATTTACAATTAAATGCGTTAAAAAAATTATCAGCATTTACTACAAACCTTACCTATAATTTAGAGCCCGTTTATGGAATTATTTTAGCGTTTATTTTTTTTAAAGAAAATGAATATTTAAACCAATCCTTTTATGTTGGCTTGGTATTTATTTTAGGAGCAGTGGTTTTACAAATGATACGACTTAAAAAGAAGTAGCGTTGCTTATAAATAACTTTTGAACAGTTTTGTATCTGTACTAAAAAATAAAATCGAACGCTGCATTTTTTCTAACCTTTCGTTTGATAACAGCAAAAATAGTTTTCGTGTAAAACCTTTATTAGCAGGGTGTGGCTTTATAAGTACACAATCTCCTTTTTCAACTCAGCAAATTTTCTAAACATAGCCGCTACACCACAATATTTATCTTGCGAAAGATTTACAGCTTTTTCAACCTTAGCCTTATCAGCTTCTGCAACTTTTATTTTGTAGGTAACGGTTACGGTATGGTAAATTGCCGCATCCTCATTAGTTAAATCACCTTGTACATCAATAGATAAATCGCTAAAAGGTACCCTCATTTTATTTAGGATAGCTATAATATCAACACCGGTACAACCACTAAGGGCAAGTAGCATTAAAGCCTTTGGTCGGGGCCCTTTATTGGTGCCATCAGCATCAATTGCGGTATCTGTAGTTACAGAAAA
Source organism: Bacteroidota bacterium (assembly GCA_031377245.1). GTDB lineage: Bacteria > Bacteroidota > Bacteroidia > Chitinophagales > Chitinophagaceae > Ferruginibacter. The sequence goes on along the minus strand of JANMEU010000005.1, from coordinate 2,326 downwards.
ACCATTTAAAAGAGAAGTAAATGCCATACCGCCTTCGTAAACTGAACTTGTAAAATGTGCCATTTTGGGTTATTTTTGTTTGGTAAAGGTAAGTTTATCAATAGTTTTTATACTGTTAACCCACTAATCTCAAAGAAAAACAAAAAATCTTGCTTTATACTTGCAAACTTTTCATTTAAACCCTTACCTTTGCCGTCCGAAAATTCCGAATGTTCGGAACGGTAAAATTTTTCACAATGGCTAGAGTATGTCAAGTAACGGGTAAAAAACCAATTACAGGTAATAAGGTTTCTCACTCAAATATTAAAACAAAACGCAGGTTTTTACCAAACTTGCAAACAAAGCGTTATTTTATTGCCGAAGAAGATAAATGGGTAACCTTAAAAGTATCTTCAGAAGCTATAAGAACAATTAATAAAAATGGTTTATTATCAGTGGTAAAGGAATTACGTGCCGCTGGAGAAAAAATATAAATAATTAGCTAATTAATGTGATTAGCTTATAATCCCATTATCAAATTAAATAAAATGGCAAAGAAAGGTAACAGAGTACAGGTAATATTAGAGTGCACAGAGCACAAAACCAGCGGTAAGCCAGGTACTAGCCGTTATATTACAGTAAAAAATAAAAAAAATACACCCGAAAGAATGGAATTGAAAAAATTCAATGCTATTTTAAAGAAGGTAACTGTTCATAAAGAAATTAAGTAATTAGCTCCTTTATCTAAAATGCTTGTAATAGAAAATTATTGAATTTTAAGCATTAGTAAATTAGCAAATTAGCATATTACAACAATATCAAATTAAATAAAAATGGCAAAGTCAGCATCAAAAAACTCGAAAGTTAAAGATACCAAAGCAGCAGCAGACGCAAAAAATTGGACTAAAGTTATACGTACATCACGTAGCCCAAAAACTGGTGCTTATACGTTTAAAGAATCTATTGTTTATAAAGACAAGGTGAAAGATTTTTTAGCTAACTAATTAATCCATTACTAAAAATATATATTTAAAGCTTCTCAATATTACTGAGAGGCTTTCTTTATTTTAAAAATAGGGTAATACTAATTATACCAAAGAAGCTCTACTTTTACACCACTATTTTAATTACAATAACTATGGGACTTTTTGATAAACTATTTGGCAAAAAACAACAACAAGAAACCGTTGAAGTTGGATTACAAAAAACTAGGGAAGGGTTTTTTAGCAAAATATCAAAAGCTATTGCAGGTAAAAGTACGGTTGATACTGAAGTGTTAGATAACTTAGAAGATGCTTTAGTTAGTGCAGATGTAGGAATAGAAACAACCGTAAAAATTATTGATCAAATAGAAAAACGAGTTGCAAAAGAAAAATATATAAACACATCAGAGCTTAATACCATTTTAAAAGAAGAAGTTAAAAGCTTATTAATTGACTCCCCACAAAATACTAGTTACGAAAATTATGAATTGCCAAAAGAAAATCACCCTCATATAATTTTAGTAGTAGGGGTAAATGGGGTAGGTAAAACAACTACTATTGGTAAACTTGCACACAATTTTAACAAGGCAGGTAAAAAAGTTTTATTAGGCGCTGCAGATACATTTAGAGCTGCTGCAGTAGATCAATTAACCATTTGGAGTGAGCGTACTGGAGTAGAAATTGTAAAAAAAGAAATGGGGAGCGATCCTGCATCGGTTGCATTTGATACCGTTAAGAGTGGTGTTGCAAAAAATGTAGATGTAATAATCATTGACACAGCTGGTCGTTTGCATAACAAGGCTTATTTAATGGATGAATTAACAAAAATAAAACGTGTAATACAAAAAGTAATTCCAAACGCACCACACGAAGTTATGCTTGTGCTAGATGGTAGCACTGGCCAAAATGCATTAGAACAAGCCAAGCAATTTACAGCAGCTACAGATGTTACTGCACTCACCATTACAAAATTAGACGGCACTGCAAAAGGCGGAGTGGTATTGGCTATTGCACATCTTTTTAAAATACCTGTAAAATTTATTGGAGTTGGCGAAAAAGCAGAAGATTTGCTAGTTTTTAATAAACATATTTTTGTAGATGGGTTATTTGGTTTGCAAGAATAAATCATCAACCATTAAAATAGTAATGAAATAAAAAAAAGCCTTTCGAAAATCGAAAGGCTTTTGCCGCTAAGTACCACGTACGGGAATCGAATCTACCTGTCTACGCAGTTAGACAGGCCCGTCATTTGCAGCCACAAAAGTTTCAAAAATTTTATAAAGTTTTCTTTTTCCAGCAGCAGTTTTAAAATAAATTTCTCTAGCTCTTGCTTCTAATGAAGTATTTGCTGTTTCTGAATAAAA
>JANMEU010000010.1:0-368040 GCA_031377245.1 Bacteroidota bacterium | reverse complement strand
CTTGGTGGGATATGTTTTTTATTTTTTTTACCGCAAAGGCACAAAGACGCTAAGTTGTATTGGAAATATTTTATTTATTTCTGCCTTTAGTGGGATATATTTTTTTATTTTTTTCAACCCAAAGGCGTAAAGGCGCTAAGTAGCATTGAGAATATTTTACTTCTTTGTGCCTTAGCGACTTTGCGGTTATAACCTACAACTTCCCCGTAATCTCTTCGCTCATTGGAGTAACCTTGCTTGGAAAATAAGCGATCATATTTCCATTTTCATCTAATAAAAACTTATTAAAATTCCATTTTATTTCGGCGTCTAACACTCCGTTTTCGGTTTTGGTGCAAAGCCATTTGTAAATGGGTGAAGCATCATCGCCTTTTACACTAATTTTTGCCGCCATGGGGAAAGTAACACCATAGTTTTTTTGGCAAAATTCTTTTATTTCGGTGTTGGTGCCTGGCTCTTGTCCGCCAAAATTATTTGCCGGAAAGCCCACAATTACCAATTTATCTTTAAATTTTTGATATAAGGCTTCCAGCTCTTTGTATTGTGGTGTGTAACCACATTCGCTGGCGGTGTTAACTATTAATATTTTTTTACCTTTAAAATCGGCAAAATTTATAGTTGTGCCATCTAAAGCTTCTACCTTAAAAGTATGTATAGAGGTCATTTCATTAGTTTTTACCATGTCTGAGGTATTAGCGTATGATTTATCGTATCCGTTATCGGTTTTTGTTGTGTTGCCCTGAGTACAGGAGAGTAAAGCGGCAGTAATAGCTATTAATTTTATCATGTTTTAGTTTATTTATGTTTATAACAAAACTTATTGATTATTGTTTTTCGTAACACCCAATATCTGGTAAACCAACACTTCTTGCTTTATCATCTAAATCTTTTGCAAAACTTGTTGCTACGCCTTTGTTTATGCCTGGCGCTGCAGCATCTTTCGTTATTCTAAAGTCAAAAATATTTTTATTTACATCAACCGTGTCAAAAATAGGGTTTATATTTTTTAGGTTATTGGTTAAGGTTGCATTAACTGGGTCGGTAACATTTTTGTACAAATTATTTTCAAATAAAACAGTAAACGGGTTAGCCCCTTGTTTGGCTATTTGTATTTCGTTATCTACAAAACCGTTATCGCCCCAAAATATAGTATTACGAAATGTTGCCGATAAGTTTGCAGTAACCACACCACCAATGGTGTTAGCAAAATTAGTAATGCCTAGCACCTCGTTTTTGTGTGTAATATATTTATTGCTATAAGCTACCACGGTACAGTTAGTAAACGAGTAATTACCGCCATAACTAATAAAAACATTGTTGCCACAATTGCTTATTAAACTATTATTTATTTGAGCAAAGGTGTTTACCAAAAGCAACCCCTCTTTAAAAGCGTTATCAAGTATACACTGTTGTAAAATTAATTTAGGGTTTATATTTACACTTGGCTTTTCGGCTACTACTGCCTGATAGGCGTTTTTAATTACAGCAAATTGCAAAAAATTATTTTTACTAAATTCTCTAAAATAAATACCTGGCCAGCTTGCAGGTAAGTCCTTGTAATTTTCATCTAACCTATCTCCTGTAAAAACTACTTCGTTATTTTTTGTGCCATTGGCTATTAACGTACCATCTACCAAAATAGGGGCATTGGCATGTAAATAAATTTTTGTGCCTTGGGGTATAGTTAAGGTTGCATTTTCAGCAATTTTTAATCCATCTAAAATTACATAGGGTTTTGTATTGCTCCAGGTAGTATTAGTGCTAATGGTTTGGTTGCGTAAGAAAATAGCATTTTGCCCAAATGCTTGTAACTGCACATACCGAGTATTGCCATTATACTTTATTTGAATACTATCGCTAACTATAAAAGGTAAATTTGCGGCTGATGGGTTTATAGTAGCCGATACAAATACATAAATACTATCGTTAGCGGCAAGCTCAATATTACTAGCTTCTGTGGTGGGCACACCATTTACATTTATTTTATAAGCAGATGAAATGCCCCCCATTAGCTTTACTGTATTTAGTAAAAGCTTTTGATTGTTTTCGTTTATAATTTTAAACGATTTGGTAATTGAGCCAGTGGTGGTAAAAACGGTATCGTATTTTAAGCTATCTATTGTAATGTTTAAGCTAGCTTGGTTACTAGTAATAAAACTATCTTTTTTGCAAGATGTTTGAATGCAACAATAAGTGATAAGCAATAGACAATAAATAACTACTTTTTTCATTAATCAAATTTACTTAAAACTATTTACTTGCAAATGCTAAAGTTGCAATACTTAATGTAGTATTAGGTATTTGCAAAATTGCATTACCACAGGCTTCTAATGTTGCACCAGTTGTAATTACATCATCTACCAATAAAATATGTTTACCTACTAATGATTGTGCATTGTTTAGCGCAAAACTTTCGGCAACATTATGCCAACGTTCGGTTCGGTGTTTACGAGTTTGTGTTTCGGTAAAGCGCTTGCGAATTACTCTATTATTTAGTACAGGAATATTAGTTGTGTTGCTAATTCCATCGCAAATAACCTTGGCTTGGTTAAAGCCTCTTTTACGTTCTTTATCGGCAAAAAGTGGCAAAGGTATTAAGGCATCAATATTTTTATATAAAGTAGAATTGTTTATACTATTACCCATCATCTCTCCTAAAAAAATACCAATTTGTGTATTGCTTTTGTATTTAAGTTGATGTATCAAATGTTGTAGTAGCGATTCTTTATCAAAATAAAACTCAGCAAAAGCGGCTTGTATGGGTAAGCGCCCCCAAAATATTTTTTCAATAGGATTTTTTTCAAATTTAGCATAGTGGGTATGTGGTAAATTAGTAATACAGTCTATGCAAAGTAAACTATCCTTATTTAACACATCGTTATTGCATCCATTACAAAGGTGTGGGTAAAAAAGATGTAGGGTACTGGAGATAATTTTTTTGAGGGCTTGCATTTGTATTCGTTGTTAAATTTTAGAATATTAACCAAATAGTTATGGACTAAAGCCCCTTTAGGGGTTTGGGGGTCTTAAAACAAATACTGATACAACTCCTCCACCTTAGCTAAGGGCACTACCTCAATACCATACTTTAAATTGGCTAATGATTTTATGTTATACTTGCTTACAATAATTTTTTCAAAACCTAGCTTTTCTGCTTCGGCAATGCGTTGCTCTATGCGGTTTACAGCTCTTATTTCTCCACTTAAGCCAACCTCTCCTGCAAAGCAATATTTTGGGTTTATGGCAACATCTTCGTAACTGCTAAGCAAAGCGGTTACAATGGCTAAATCTAATGAGGGGTCTTCTACTTTTAAACCACCTGCAATGTTTACAAATACATCTTTAATACCAAAATGAAAGCCTCCACGTTTTTCTAAAACGGCTAGTAACAATTGTAGGCGGCGCAAATCGAACCCAGTTACGGTACGTTGCGGAGTGCCGTAAACACTTTGTGTAACTAAGGCTTGCCCTTCAATTAATAAAGGCCGTTGCCCTTCCATTGTTGCAGCAATGGCAATACCGCTAAGTTGTTCATCTTTTTGTGATATTAATAATTCCGATGGGTTGCTTACAGCCCTCATACCACTGCCCGTCATTTCATAAATACCTAACTCGGCCGTACTACCAAAACGGTTTTTAAGGGTACGTAAAATGCGGTAGGTATAATTTCGGTCGCCTTCAAATTGAAGCACCGTATCTACCATATGCTCTAAAATTTTTGGGCCTGCAATATTTCCATCTTTAGTAATATGCCCAATTAAAAAAACGGGGGTATTTGTTTCTTTGGCAAAGCGTTGCAACTCGGCAGCACACTCTCGTATTTGGCTAATACTGCCAGGGCCACTTTCAACAAAAGGCGATTGTAACGTTTGAATACTATCCACAATAACAACCTGTGGCTTTAGTTTTTTTATTTCTTGAAAAATTGTTTGAGTATTCGTTTCGGTAAGTAAATAAAAATTTTCGCCAAGGCTAGATGATGGACCTATAATTCTATCGGCCCTCATTTTTATTTGTTGTTCACTTTCTTCGCCACTAATATAAAGTGTGGTGCAATCTTTTAATTGTAAACCATTTTGTAAAAACAAGGTACTCTTGCCAATACCCGGTTCGCCAGCTACTAATACAATACTACCTAAAACTATTCCACCACCAAGCACTCTATTTAATTCATCATCGGTTGTAACTATTCTTTTTTCCTCGGCACTGCTAACTTGATTTAAGGCAATTGTTTTTATTTTGGCATCTCTTTTATAATCTGCCCATTCATCTTTTTCTTTTTTATCTGTTCCTTTTATTATTACTTCCTCTACAAACGTATTCCAAGCATTACAACTTGGGCACTTGCCTGCCCACTTTGTACTTTCGTACCCACAACTCTGGCAAAAAAATGCCGACTTCGTTTTACTCATTCTTTAAAATTAGGAATTCAAAATTAGGAATTGGTACTATCAATGTTTATTTAAAAAAAAGGGTGTAAAAATTTGTGCAGCCTTTGGTTATTTAAAAGCAAAAGGACTATCATTTCTGATAGCCCGTTTACTTACTAACCCATTAAATTCTATTGCTAAAGTACAATTTTACCGCACATAAAAAAATAAATTTTGTACAATGTTAATAAGTTTTCGTGTATGCTACCTGTTAGTATGCTATAGCTAATTTGTTAATTAATTCATTAATAATCAATATTTTATATAAATTTTTGAGATGTATAAACTCTATTTTTATTGAAAAATGGTAGAAATTAATTTAAAATTAATTTGGTTTATAAAATAAACTACTTTACGTTTGCATTGAAATTGATACAACAGAAATGAAAAAAGGATTACTATTTATACTACTTACACTACCAGCAATAATGGAGGCTCAAACCAATATTTCCGGAAAAGTAAAAAATGCAAAAGGCAAGGCTTTGGCTGGCATAAATATTGTTTTAAAAGACACTTATGATGGAACAACTACAGACTCTTTAGGCAATTTCAATTTTACTACAACCGAAACGGGGTTAAAAATTTTGGAAATAACGGCAACTAATTTTAAACCATTTGAGCAAGGGTTTACATTAGGAAAAGATAGTATTGTTTTAAACGTATCCTTAAAAGAGTTAATTACAGAAATGCAAGCCGTAGTTATTTCGGCAGGTAGTTTTGAGGCTAGCGATAAAAATAAGGGAGCAGTTTTAACAGCGTTAGATATTGTTACAACTGCAAGTGCAAATGGCGATGTTACCGAAGCTTTTAAAAGCCTACCCGGCACACAACAAGTAGGCGAAAGTGAAGGGTTATTTGTACGAGGCGGCACAGCAACCGAAAGCAAAATTTATATTGATGGAAATTTAGTCAACAACTTTTTTTATGCCAGCACACCGGGTATTGCCACAAGAGGTAGATTTAATCCTTTTTTATTTAAGGGTACCATTTTTAGTACAGGAGGATATAGCGCCTTGTACGGCCAAGCACTTTCATCTGCATTAATTTTAGAAAGTAACGATTTACCAGAGCGTACACAAGCCGATTTGGGAATAAGTGTAGTAGGTGTTGGTGGAGGTATTCAAAAATTGGCAAAAGATAAAAAATCATCTTATGGCGTTTCAGCAAATTTTACGCATTTAGGTTTAGCTTTTGCTTTAAATAAACAAAAGCAAGATTACTTTGCCACACCTAAAGTTTTTGAAAGCGATGCTAATTTTAGAATAAAAACAAACCGTGGAGGCTTTATTAAATACTTTGGTTATTTGGGTAGTAGCAAAGTTGGTTTTAGAGCTGCAGATATTGACTCTACAAGTTTAAAAAATGCCTTTAGTAACCAAAACTTAAACACCTTTAACAACATAACCTGGAAAGAACGATTAGGAAACGGTTGGAAAATAAGTACCGGCATAAGCTTAGGTACTAATAAAGATGATATTGCTAACGAATTACAAAACGCTAATAACGAAAAAGAAAGTATTACCACACCCTCTTTTTATGCGTTTAAAAATTTTGATGTAGTTAATCAATCGCAATTTGCACAAGCCAGATTGGTATTGGAAAAAAAATTAAAAGGGATTAGTGCTTTTCGCTTTGGCAGCGATTATTTTTATAGTAAAGAAAACTCCACATTTACATTATATACAGGTCAAAAATTTTCCGAAACTGTAAAAGATAACTTAAACGCAATTTTTGCCGAAACAGATATTTATGTTACGAATGATTTAGCTTTAAAAGTTGGTTCAAGAGTTGAGCATTCTCAATTAGTAAGCAAATGGAATATTGCACCACGCTTATCTGTTGCCTATAAATTTAAAAATAATGGGCAGGTATCTTTTGCTTATGGTATTTTTTATCAAAATCCCGAAAGAAGATTATTGCCAAACATAGCTAATTTAAATTATGCAAAAGCTACACACTACATTTTGCAGTATACAAAACTTACAAAAAATTACACGTTTAGAACAGAAGCGTTTTATAAAAAATACGATAATTTATTTAAAACAGGCTTTAATAGCAATGGTAGAGAAGTAGCTGCCAATAATAATGGATTTGGTGATGCAAAAGGCTTTGAAGTTTTTTGGAGAGATAAAAAAACATTGAAAAACGTTGACTATTGGATATCTTATTCTTACCTAGATACCAAAAGAGATTTTTTAAATTTTCCTAAAGCCATACAACCAAGTTTTGCGGCAAACCATACCGCTGCATTTGTATTTAAGCGCTTTGTATTACCCTGGAAAACTGGCTTTAATTTAAGCTACAATTTTGCAACGGGCAGGCCATATTATCGCATAGCATATAATAACACACTTAGTAAATACGAAATTACGAACGAGGGTAGAACGATTAATTACAATAGTATGAGCTTTAGTGTAAACTATTTACCCAACTTAGGAAAAACGAATAAAAAAACCTTTGCTGTTTGGGTGTTAGGTATAAACAATGTATTGGGCCAGCAGCAAATATTTAATTATAATTTTAGTAATGATGGTAGCAGAAAAGAAGCCATAACTAACCCCAGCAAACGCTTTGCGTTTATTGGTTTGTTTATGAGCTTTGGAATAGATAGAACACAAGATGCAATTAATAATAACCTTTAAAAATAAACATTATGGCAAACTATCAACCAACACCAGAAGGCAAAGACCCCATACTTTGGGAAATTGCACAAAAAAGAGCCGCTTTTAAAAAGCACTTAACCTCCTATGTAATACTCAATGCCTTTTTTTGGGCAATATGGTTTTTTACTGGCGGCATAACAAAAGTATACAATGGCCAATTCAATTTACCATGGCCTGTATGGCCTGCTTTGGGCTGGGGTATAGGGTTAGCTTTTCATTACAGGGATGCTTATGTTACGCCTAAGTCAAATGCTGTAGAACAAGAGTATGAAAAATTAAAAAATCAAAATAAAATATAAACAAGTAGTCACATAGGCAAATAGCAAAAAAACTTTGTTTCTATATGGCTATATATTTCAAAAAACAATTTTATAATTTATTAAAAAAAATTTAAACACATAAACACATAAACACATAAATACATAAAAACATAGGCACATAGTAAGATGGGCAATTAGCAAAAAAACTATGTTTCTATATGCCTATGTGTTTCAAAAAAATCACCATGAAAAAAATAATCTTCTTTGCAATTTTATTTGCAACCGCACTAACTACATTTGCACAAAGCGAAAAATATACTGCCGCTATGAAAAGCAGTATTACTGAAATTGACGCAGCGTTTAAAAACCCTGCTAATTTAGTAACACTTGGAAATAAATTTGAGCGTATAGCATTGGCAGAAAAAAGCCAGTGGTTAGCCTATTATTATGCAGCCTATTGCCAAGTAAATTATGCTTTTATGGAGCAAGATAAAAGTAAGGTAGATGACATTGCAGATAAAGCAACTACATTAATAAATGTAGCCGATTCTTTAATGCCAAATAACAGTGAAATTAGTTGTATAAAAAGTATGATAGCTAGTAGCCACATGATGGTTGACCCTATGACAAGGTGGCAAGAGTACGGCGAAGCAAGCTCTGGGAATATGGAAAAAGCAATGCAGCAAGATCCTACAAACCCAAGGCCATATATGTTAAAAGGGCAAAGTTTAATGTATACACCTGAGCAATTTGGAGGCGGGTGTAAAACTGCAAAACCAGCATTGCAAACAGCGTTGGATAAATATGCAACATTTAAGGCCGAAAGTGAATTACACCCAAATTGGGGAGGTACTTTTACAGAAGGATTGATGAAAGAATGCAAATAATATTGTCTAGACATTGACGTTAACGCCAATGTCTATTTTTTAAAATTAATATTATGGAAAAAGAAAATTTTTCGCCAGAACAAAGTTTACAATTAATACAAACTATGATGGCAAAAACTCGTAGCAATCTGGGTAATAATCGAAATCAGTTTTTGTTATGGGGGTGGGTAACTTTTATAGCTTTTATTGCTCAGTTTATTTTAAAACATGTACTGCAATACGAAAAGCATTATTTAGTTTGGTTAATAACATTCCCTACAATTTTTGCTAGTATTTATTTAAACAAAAAGCAGCAAAAATATGTACGTACATATGCAGGCGATGCTATGAAATATTTGTGGCTTGGTATTGGAATTAGTTTTTTTGTAATGAGTATTATTTTTAGCCGAATGGGTTGGGGGAATAATATTTATCCATTTTTTATTCTTTTTTATGGATTAGGTACATTTATTTCAGGTAAAATATTAAATTTCTTGCCTTTAATTATTGGAGGAATTATTGCATGGATTTTAGCAGTTTCGGCTACTTATTTTTCGTACGATTATCAAATGTTATTTGCAGCAGCTTCAATTTTTGTAAGCTATATTGTACCAGCTTATTTATTTCAAAAATCTGCATAATCTTTATAATAACACCATGGAAGAAAATAAAATGACCCAACAAGAAAGCCTGGCTTTAATAAGCCAAATGATAAATAAAGCAAAGGGCAATTATCATGATACAGGTATTGGTCCAATGCTTTGGGGAGGTGTAATTACCATTTGTAGTGTAGTAACCTACTTTAGAATTAAGTATCAATTTACATTACCTTTTGATATCTGGCTATTAACTATTGTAGCTATTGTGCCACAAATTTTTATTGCTATTAAAGAAAATCGTATTAACAAAGCAAAGCGATACGATGATAAAATGTTTGATTACCTATGGATTGCTTTTGGTATTTCTATTTTTATGCTAACCTTTATTAATCAAAAAATAATAGAAGCGTTAAATCCTGTTTTTCAACATTATATAGATACAAAAGGAACAACACCTGCTTTAAATTATAGCAGTTTTATGACATCTTTCTTTTTAATGCTTTATGCCATACCAACATTTGTAACGGGTGCTGCTCGTAACTTTAAACCCATGTTGTGGGGTGGAATTACTTGTTGGATTTGCTGTTTAGTGTCTGTATATACCAAATCTGAATGGGATATGCTATTGACTGCATTTGCAGCAATTATGGCTTGGCTTATACCGGGTATTATTTTATGGGTTAAATATAAAAAAGCTACTACCGTAAATGTTTAAAGAGCTTGACCCCATATTACACTCACAATTACGCTTAGCAGTAATGAGTTTACTTATTAGCGTTAAAGAGGCAGAGTTTACGTTTTTAAAAGAAAAAACTAACTCTACTGCTGGTAATTTAAGTGTGCAAATAAATAAGTTAAAAGATGTAGGTTATATAGATGTGCAAAAACAATTTAAAGATAACTACCCACAAACTATGTGTAAAATAACCTCAATAGGTATTGATGCTTTTGAAATTTATGTAAAAGCACTACAATCTTATATGACCCCCAATACATTATAATAATCCCAATAAGCCTTGTTTAAACAATGGGGTTGTGGTTTAGGTTTAAACAATTTTATCGGTACAACGTTATACCTTTGCACATATTTATTTTTCATGTCTGTAGTAATTAAGGTAGATAATCTTTCCAAAAAATTTAAGGATTTTACTGCTGTAAATAATTTATCATTTACTGTAAATAAAGGCGATGTTTATGGCTTTTTGGGCCAAAACGGTGCCGGTAAAAGTACCACCATACGAATGTTGTTAACGCTTATAAAACCAACTACAGGCAACATTGCTATTTTTGAAAAAAATCTACAAACTAATCGTAAAAAAATTTTACAACAAATAGGTGCAGTTATAGAAAAACCCGATTTGTATAAATATTTATCTGCCTACGATAATCTTTCCATTTTTGCCAAAATGAGTGGTATAAAACCTACTAAGCAACTATTAATGAATCAGCTGGAAATGGTAGGCCTGGCACAACGAGCCAAAGATAAAGTAGAAACCTTTAGCCAAGGAATGAAACAGCGCTTAGGTATTGCTGTTGCTTTAGTACACAACCCCGATCTAATTATTTTAGATGAACCAACCAATGGGTTAGACCCTCAAGGCATAACCGATATACGTAATTTAATTTTAAGCCTTAGTAAAGACAGGGGTAAAACTGTAGTAGTAAGCTCTCACTTATTAAGTGAAATAGAATTAGTAGCCAATAGAATGATAATAATACACAACGGTAAAAAAATGGTAGAAGGTAATGTTGCCGAATTACTAGACCCTAGCAAAGCATTGATACAACTACAAACTACCGACGATAGTTTTGCTCAACAACAATTACAACAAACAAAATGGATACAGTTTTTACAACCAAACACAACCAAATTACAATTGGTAATGCCTAAAAACGAAGTGCCACAATTAATAACCGACTTAGTAAGTAAAAATGTACAATTGCTTTCTATATCGCCAATGCATGCGTTAGAAAACTATTTTTTATCCTTAACCAACAACCCTACTACCCATGTGGAATCTGCTGCAAATTGAGTTGTTTAAAATATCTAAACGTCCTCGTACCTATATTGCCTTTATTGCCATAGCTGCCATCGTTTTTATTTTTCAATTTGCTTTTAAAGCAGATGGTCAAAGCTATATGGATTTAATGCTACAAAGCGTTAAAGATGATTTTACATTTGAACGAGTAAAAGCCATCAACGGCTATTTTATGTGTTACATAATTTTAAATACCTTATTAATACAAGTGCCTATTTTGGTGGCTTTAGTTGCTGCCGATAGTATAAGTGGCGAAGCAAATATGGGAACCTTACGCTTAATGTTAAGTAAGCCAATTAGCCGTTCGCAAATAATTATAGTAAAATTTATTGCAGCTACTATTTTTACCTTGTTGCTATTAGTATGGATGGCAATTACCGCCTTATTTTTAAGTATGTTTATTTTTGGGGTAGATGATATGCTAATATTTAGAGTAAAGGGTGATGAATCTCAAATTTTACAAATAACTAAAGATGATGTAATGTGGCGATATTTTGCTGCGTTTGGTTATGCAACAGTTGCACTTACTGTAATAGCAGCACTGGCATTACTACTTTCCATTTTTGCACAAAACTCAATTGGACCAATAATTGCAACAGTATGTATTGTTATTGTTTGCACAATAATTTCTAATATTAATGTACCTATTATTGATAATAACGTAAAGCCTTTTTTGTTTACCTCTTACTTAGTGGGGTGGAAGGGCTTTTTTTATATTGCTACAACGGAGGATGGCGAACCTATAAAAGGCAGTTTGGAAAATTGGCCAGCAATACGAAACAGTTTGCTCATACTTATTGGGCATATTGTTGGTCTAGTTTCTTTGTCAATAATTATTTTTAAACGAAAAGATATTCTTTCATAAAATGAATACAGCAAAATTAAAAAATCATAAATTTGGAATTATAAATTTCGAATTGCTAAGAAAACTTTCAATTTGCCTATTGCTTATTGTCAATTGCCAATTACAAACAAAAGCACAACAAGATGTAAATGTGTTATTACAAAAAGTAAAAGCTAAAATAGAATCGGTAAATGATTATGAAGCCAATGGTAAAATGAAAACCAATGTTGCCTTTTTAAAAGTACCCGTTGCAACTATTAAGATGTACTTTAAAAAACCTAATAAGCTTAAAATAAAAAACGAAAAAGGTATTTCATTTGTACCCAAGGGTGCAGTAAGCATTAATTTAAACAATATACTTAGTGGAAATAAATATACCGTAATAGATATTGGCGAAGATAAAATTGCGGGTGCAAAGGTTCGTGTTGTAAAGCTTTTACCAATCGATGATAATGCAGATGTTATTTTAAGTACGTTGTATATAGATGAAACGAATTTAGTAATAAAAAAAGCTAAAACTACTACTAAAGATAATGGTACGTATGAGTTAGAAATGACTTATGGCAAGTACACTGCATATGGCTTACCCGATAAAGTTATTTTTTCTTTTAACACAAAAGATTATAAACTGCCTAAAGGCATAACGTTTGATTTTGATGATGGCGCTGTAAAAAAACCAGTAGAGAAAAATAAAAAAGGAAGAGCAGAAATTGTTTTATCCTCTTACATCATAAATAAAGGTCTACTGGATAGTGTTTTTTTGTAACGGTTATTTATTCAATATCGTTATCCCTTTTAAAATGTTTTGTATTTTCTTTTTTATAAAAAAGCCGCAACTAAACTTTAGTTGCGGCTTTTACTTACTTATTTTATTACTGTTTAATTAACTTAAGCGTTTGTGGTTTTTTGCCATTTGAATACGTGGTTACATTGTATGCTCCTGCAGTTAAATTTGCTGTTGCCAAATTAAGTTGATTTAATCCTACTTGCAATTGAATTGATTGTCTACTGAAAATTCTTCCAGTAAAATCGCTGATAATAATGGTCACCATTTCTATTTCGTTAGCATCAATTTTTAATATAGGATTTTGTGTAGTAATAAGATTTGGGTTAATGCTCATCAAAGCATACCCATTCATTTTTTGATTTAGCAAAACAATATTGCTTATGGTAGTTTTACCATCTATATCAATAAATTTAAGTCGGTAATAGTTTTTGCCGTTTAACGAATTTTCGTCGGTATAACTAAAAGGATTATCGCATCTTTCTTTACTTGCCGTGAATGCATTTATAGTAGTGTAGCTAATACCATCAGTACTACGTTGTAACTCAAACTTAGCCTGGCTTGATGAACAGCTAACTTTCCAGGTTAACACATTTTTTTTATTTACTTGTGCACCCTTAAAATAAGTTAAGCCAATATTTAAGGTGCCCACTTTAGCAGTTGATAAATAAAAGCCAGAAAATCCATTTATGGGTACGGTAACTTCCCACCAACTTTTGCTAGCATCCCATACTACACTAAATCCACTTGTAGCCGTTGTAAAATCTACAGAAGGCCCAGTATAATTAGTAGGGTTTGTTCCAGTTCCATGAAACTGCCTAAGTAAAACATTATTTATTCCGGCTGCATCAGCAGGGCCAGTAGGTAAAGCTTTGTGGCCACTATCGGTAGCTTTAGTATTAAAGTTATCAAACTCACTTTGTAAGTAGTATAGTTTAATAGTTGCCGTTGCATTTAAGGCATTTACCAATGGTTCTATATCATATTTTCTTGCGGCATATAAATCTCCTGTTCCCCTTTTTGTACTGCCCATATCAAGCGTTGTACATGTGTTAATAGAATTAGTAACAGGTGTTCCACCAGATGGAGTAATATTTGCAATTAAATTACAATTGCCATCTCTATAATTAGTTCCTGTACCTGATACATTTATATTTTGACAAACAGACGCACCACCAGCAATGGCTGCTAACGTATTTGATGCAGGATCAACAGTAATGGTAACCGTATTATTTACTGTAGCCCCGTTAGATGCATTTGTTGCATTAATAGTGTATACCGTTGTACTAGTAGGCGTAGCCGTTACTACAGCCCCAGTAGAGCTACTTAATGAGCCTGCTGGCGACCACACAAAATTTATTATATCGGGAGTAAAACGGTAACCGTTACTAAAACCTGTGCTTGTCCAGTTAGTGGTGTTGTTTCTTCCTGCTACAGCATTTGCCACAGTTCCCGTAGCATTTTCAATACCTTGTGTTTTAATTAATGTAGTGTTTGTACAACTTGTGGTATGTATTTCTACAATATTGCTAGTTTCTTTTAAGTGTATTTGAAAAGTTGCAGAACCCCCTCCGCTAGCGAAAGGAACATTTTGATAACTCACTACAAACGTTCTATTGGGGGCAGTACCATCTGTAAAATATTCTAAAATACCCGATGTTGTAAACGTTAAATTACCTGTTATGCCATGTACGGCATTATTTGCTTCTGAGGCACTTGGGATACTACCATATCCTGTAGTTATGGAAGAGCTGCCAAAGGTAATCCATCCGTTGCTGCTTACTTTTATTGAAGTATAGGGGTTTCCAAAAAATCTAAATGTAAACGGAATACTTATGTTATCCCATCTACAATCATCATTATTTATACCCGCCGAACGAGTTATTGGTGTTATTCCTGTAATGCCAGCTGGGTCGGCTAAAATATTTACACCCCAATCTGCAATTAAAGCGTTAGGTATTGCCGTTACATTGTACGATACTGGTGTAGCAGATGCTGTTATACTGGTGGAATTACCAGCGCATACCGTAGAGTTATTAGCAAATGAGGTTACCGTAAGCTGAGCAAATGAAACAACTGAAAAGCATAAAAATGCTAAAAAAGCGTAATATTTTTTCATATTATTGGATTGATAATTTGTTTATCGTAAATAGTTAAACGAAAACCGTACCAAATTATTGTAATACGTAAAGTAGATTTTGTAGTAAGTGCAAAATATAACGACGAAATAAGTATACACGTTTAATTTTTTTGAGCACGTATTATTACGTAGTATTCTTTCATATAAAAACCGTAAAAAAAGTTAAATTTTTTGTAGCTAATATGCAATTTTTTTTACTCCTTTGCGTTTAAAGAAGCAATATCCAATTTAAAACCAAATCCAAAATCGTATGTTCAAGGTTTTTACTTTAGTTGCATTGTTGTTTTCTTTTACAATGTCTACCGCACAGTCAGATGATAATATTTATCATCGAAAACCCAATTTTAAACAATTAGTTAATGAAGGCAATACCACAGAAAGCTTTACAGGTTTTAGTGGCACAGGAGCAAATATTGATGTAATATTTCACAGAGTATTTTGGAGAATTAATCCAGACTCTACCAAATATATAAGAGGCAATGTAGTTTTTGGGTTTAAAACCATTGCCCTAAACGTAACCTCTATAACATTCGATTTAAATAGTGTTTTAACAGTGGACTCTATAACCTTTAGAGGAACTAGGTTTACCACCACTCCTGCAATTTCCCGGAGTGGGCATATCGTTACGTTTAACTTAGGTACCACCATTGCATCTATTGGTAGTATTGATTCTTTTAGAGTATTTTATAGAGGAGTGCCACCAGGCGTTAGCGGCTTTGCACAAGGGTATCAAATTGGTACAACCTCAGCGGCAATGGGGAGTCAAAATTATGTAAACACATTATCGGAGAGTTTTGAGGATAGAGATTGGTGGCCATGTAAAGCAGATATGCAAGATAAAATTGACAGTATGGATATAAGAGTAAGTGTACCTTGGACAGGTGCAGATACTTTTTGGGTGGCAACCAATGGAAAACTTATTGATTCTGCAATTTCGGGTGGTAATAGAACCTTTACGTTTAAAACACGTTACCCCATTGCTTCTTATTTAGTTTCGGTATGTGTAGCAAGGTTTAAAAGGTATTATCGTAACATAACATTAACTAGCGGTACTACCGTACCCGTTGTATATAATATTTTAAGGGGCAGAACTGTCTCTAGTTCACCAACTGAAGCCGCCATTGTAAGTGCTATGGATGTGCAAAATCAAGTACTTATTAAATTTAGTGAAAAATTAGGCGACTATCCTTTCTGGAGAGAAAAGCATGGATTTTATGAAGGTTTACAAGGAGCAGGCGGTATGGAGCATCAAACTTTTTCTGCAATGGCTACAGGTAGCGTAAGTAGTGCTAGTACGTTAGCCCATGAATTAATGCACCAATGGTTTGGCGATAAAGCAACCTTTAGTACCTGGGCCGATTTGTGGTTGGCAGAAGGTATGGGAATGTACTCCCGGGTATTAGCTGGGGAGTTAGTACCTGCTACGGGTTTAAATCCCGTTACAGGTTTAGCTAGCATAAGAGCAACTGCAAAAGCACTTACAACCACTCCAGTACAATTAACCGCATTCAATAACTCTAATGTTATATGGACTACGGCGAATGACGAAGCAGTATACCAAAAAGGAGCAATGGTACACTCTATGCTACGCTTATTAAGTGGCGATAATTTGTATTTTTTGGCGTTAAGAAATTATTTAGATTCTGCTAATGGATCAGGCTATAAATCTGCAAATACCGACTCGTTACGAGTAAATTTTCAACGAGTGTTAAATAGAAGCATGGTTGATTTTTTTGATGACTGGGTAATAAAAACAGGTAATTCTTCTACTAGGGTAAATTGGAACACTCCGACTACCAACGTATTGGCTTTGCAAATAGCTAACCAAACAAAAATACCAGGCGCTAGCCCTGTAGCCCATTATAGTAATGTATTTGGTTTACGATTACAAGCTTCTGGTTTTGATACAACTATCACCGTTTTTAACCCTTCTCCAGATTCTTTAGCATGGGCAGGTAATGGTATTGGACCAATGGCCTACAGTATTTTATATATACCCTTAAGGTTTACACCTACCACCGTTACGTTTGATAGTTTAAAAACACTTACGGGGGGCTCAACCTTTAAATTAACTACACTCGATTTAAGTATACTAGATTTTGTAGTTAAACAAAACGGAAATGTGCATGATGCCTTATTTACGTTAGATAATAATACCATTAATTCGGCTATTATTTTAGAACGAAGTAAGGATGGGGTTAGGTTTATAGAACTAGGAACTATGAGCTTACAGCAAAACAATAACCAAAATACAAAGCAGTATTATTTAAAAGATGCTAATCCTTTAGTGGGAGCAAATTATTATAGAGTAAAATATAAATATGTAGATGGTAGTTACAAATATTCAAAAACAATAAAATTAATCACAACTACTACAAAAGATAATTTTAGCTTAGTTAACAATCCTGTAAAAGGAAATATTCAGTTAAAAATTAATAATAATGCCCTACTTAATCAACCTGCAGTAGTAAGTATTTATGATGCTTCAGGAAAATTAGTTAGCCAATTAACTACAAAAATAAGTAACCAAATAACCGAAATAGAAACAACAGGTTTGGCTAAAGGCGGCTATATTCTTAACGTTTCTGTAAATAATAGTTTAGTACAGTCCATAAAATGTATAATAAATTAATAAAAAATGCGTTGTATCAAAAGTATACAACACCAATATCCAAAGCAACGTAAAAATAATATCCATTTTTAAGCTGCATCACAAACAAAATTGAAAAACCATGAAAAAATATTTACTATTTTTTTCATTACTTACCTGCTTTTTTAATCAAGACTGTTTTGCACAGACAGCTACTTATGGTGTGCCACTAAGTATAGGCAGAAACAATTGTGGTACAGGAACAGGCGTATATAATTGGAGGCACCCAAATGGTGAAGGTGCTCAAACCAACGATTCGTTATACTTTTTTAATTATAGGGACACTATTTTAAATAGAAATAATTTGCGAAATGCCTATTTTCCTAGGTTAAGGGTGGGCAATAGTACTTTTGTACGTTCGGGTACAACATTTAGAGATAGGTTTTACATTTTTAATTCAAGTGTTTCTTTTAACCCAAGAGATAGAAAAATTTATTATTTATTTACCGATTATAATAGTGCAATATCCCCAACTCTAAGAACATATGTATGGCGCTGGAGCCCAGATACCACATTTACAGTAGGAGGTTTTAGTAATCCACCTACCGCTAATTTAGTAGATACTTTAATGAGTTTTGCGTTTGATATTGGAGGTATTGCGTTTGATAATAATGGGTTTGCTTATCAGCTAGAGTTTACAGGTACAGCCCCTAATTTTACCTCTTACTTACGCAGGATAGATTTTGTTAATCGCACCATAGAATTACCTAATCAAATAGATATAATTAACGGTCCTGGGGGTATTGGTAAGATATATAATGTAGGTAGTGGAGATATTACACTTTTGCCCAATGGACAAATGTATTATTCATTTAATAATAAAATGTATACCCCCGATTATGGCAGCTATCAAAATATACCTGGTAATCGTGTTAATTCAACTTGTTTAGACACCTTAGTGGGTGGTACTACCCTTGTTGGTTTAAGTTTTGCAGATGGTGATTTAATTGGAGCATACACTGGTTCTTGTACGTATAGAAGAATTAACCCAATTCCTAACCCAACCATTACAACAAGCCCAATTGCCTATACACCGGTACCAGTAACAGCTGCATTAGGCGTAAGATCTGTTGATTTTGCTCAAATTTCATCTGGTGTTGGTGCTGCAAAAAAGTTAGTATCTATTACGCCTACTGGCACACCAAGACAATATAATGTGGTGTACGATGTGTTGGTTAAAAACTATGGATCGGTACCCATAACAAATTTACAAGTAACCGATAATTTAGCTGCCATTAATGGATTAGGAAATTTATCTAGTGTTAGTACTACCTTAATGACTATACCACCACCACCGGGCATTGCTTTAAATGCAGCCTATAATGGTTCATCCGATATTAATTTACTACAAAATTCGGGGCAAATATTACCTAACTATCCTACAGATAGTTCCAGTTTTGTAATTCGTATAAATTGTACAATAGCTAATGTAGATCAAGGCGTTGTGTATTATAATAGTGCTATTGCTACAGCAAATGGATTTAGAAATGTTGCGTTAAGAGATTCATCTAACAATGGAGATTCGCCAGATGCAAACCAAAATGATAAACCCGATGATGTTGGCGAAGGTATACGTACTCCTTTTCTTATTGCGCTTAGGCCTATACCAAATGCTTGCCCTACATTAACGGCAACATTATATTCCGAAAATTTTGGAACTGGAGCTATAGGTGGCACAGGTTTACAAGCTACATTGCCTACTACGCCTAATACATTTTCAAGCACTTACACAGGTAGTGCAACCCAACCGTTAACAAATAATCAATTTGCTATCACTACCAATACACAAAATGGTAATACTACAAATTGGAAGTCGCTGCTAGATCATACTGTGGATGTTGATGGTAGAATGATGGTGTTTAATGCTGATGCTCCACCACGTATTTTATTTAGAGATACCTTGCCAACATCTTGTCCAGGTAGGCAATATTCATTTTCTTTTTGGGCAACTTTTCCTTTTAATCCGCTTTATCAATCTACATGCGATGCATTGGGAGGGTTTAGATATCCAAAACTTAAAATTCAATTTAGAGATATTGTAACCGGCTTAACAGCCGTAGGAGATAGCACACCCACCATTTCAACCGATACTTGGACACAAATTGGCTATCGTTGGACGATGCCTGTAGGCTATTCTAACTTAATTTTAGAAATAGTAAACGATGGCGCAGGGGGTTGCGGTAATGATATTGCTATAGATGATATTGTATATGGAAGTTGCGATGCATTACCAGTTGTAAATGCTAGTTCTATTACGGGTTGTTTAGGAGATAGTGTAAGGTTTGTAGGAAGTTTAGCAGACTCCTTAGTATTACCTGGCCCTAAAGATCATCAATGGCAAATATCGCCAACAGGATTGCCAGGCACTTGGGTAAATATTAGTGGAGCTACTTCGCCTTTTTTAACCATTAATCCAATACTGGTTGCCGATACTGGTAAATTCTATCGCTTAATAGTAGCGGCAGCCGGTAGTATAAGTATTCCTATATGTCAATCTATTTCACCAGGGGTAAAATTAAACGGACAAGTGCCATCTATTGCAGTAACATCTGCCGGAAGAAACAAAAATAATATTTGTGGGGGCATACCTGTAAAAATTTATAGAACAGGTGGAACCTTAGGTACTGCAGCTGCTTGGCTTTGGTACACCGGTACTCCAGGGGGCACTTTAGTAGGTAGCGGAGATACACTAACGGTAACGCCTGCCGTAACTACAAAATATTATATACGGGCAGAGGGCTCATGTAACAATACCAGGGCAGACTCTGTAACTATAACCATTAATTGCGATATTGATAAAGATAATGATGGCATACCCGATTTAATAGAAAGCAATGTTTCATTAGCCTTAGGAGATGCGAATAGCAATGGTATAATAAATGCTTACGACCCTACTTATGCTGGGTATAAAGACAATAACAACGATTACATTAACGACGATTTTCAGGCAGATGGAGATAGTGATGGTGATGGAATTGCCAACTTTTTAGATACAACTTTTCCTGGCAGAGTAGATGTTAATAGTGATGGTAGAGATGACCGTTTTGATAGAGATTTAGATGGTATTATAAATATTTTTGATTTAGATAGCGATAATGATGGTATAGTTGATGTGGTTGAAACGGGTGGTGTAGATGCTAATGGCGATGGAGTTATTGATAATTATACCGATACAGATACCGATGGATTATCGGATAATGTAGACACTAGAATAAATTTATTAAACGGTGCATACAATACTGGTATTGGTTTGGGTGCAATTGATTTAGATGCCGATTTAATATTAAACGAATTTGACGCCGATAGCGACAACGATGGTATACCCGATGTAATTGAGGCGCTTGGCCCAGATACCAATAACGATGGTATAATAGATCTTTTTGTAGATGCCAATTCAGATGGTTTACACGATAGCTATATTAATGCTACAGGTTTATTACGCACAGGTGCCGATGTTGGAGGAGATGGAAGAGCAGATAGTTACCCCAATAAAAACTTCGATAGCGATTTACGACCAAATGCCTTTGATGTAGATAGCGATGGCGATGGTATAGTAGACGTAGCAGAAGCTGGCTTTAGCAACCCAAGTTTATTAGGTTGGGTGGTAGGGCCGTTTGGAGCCGATGGTTGGAGCGATGTTATAGATGCACAAGCTACTTTAAGCCCTAGAAATACCGATGGACGGGGTAATCCAAATCATTTAGATATAGATAGCGATGATGATGGAATACCCGATCAAATAGAAGGGCAACCCACCGCCAACCCTTTGCCTGCAGGTTATACTATGGCTGCCGGAACAGATGCAGATAATGATGGATTAGATACCCAATACGATAACCGACCAGCATTATTTGGTGGTAGTGGTATAACACCTGTAAATATAGATGGTGATGCCTTACCAGATTATTTAGATTTAGATACAGACGCTGATGGTCAACCCGATATAATAGAAGGCAACGACTTTAATATGAATGGCGTAGCCGATGACAATGTAACGTTAACCTTATTAGATACCGATGGAGATGGATTAGATAATAGATTTGACAGTAGCAATACAACAGTAAAAGGCACATCGTATAATTTATCAACAGGTGGATTCACTGCAGGTGATCCTGCCCCTGGGGCAAGATGTCCAGTATCAAGAAGAGCACCTGCCAATAGCGATAGAGTTTGGCGTTTTAGTAGTGCAGTATTACCGGTACAGTTTTTACAATTTACTGGGGTTGCACAAAACACAAGCGTACAGTTAAACTGGTTGGTAATAACCGAAACAGCGTTAGACCATTTTGAAATTGAACGAAGTACCAATAACACAACGTACAGTAAAATTGGCGAAGTAAATAAGGTAGTAGAGTTAAACATTACCCAAGGGTTTAGTTATACAGATGATATAAGTAATGTAAACAGCGAACTATACTACTATCGATTAAAAGTAGTAAGTAAAACAGGCGAAATAAAATACAGCAATATAGTAGTGGTACGCAAAGCAACTAGTAAGCAGTCCATTACCATTATGCCAAACCCTGCTAAAGGCTTTACTACAATTAAATTTACTTCGGAAAATAACGAAACATCAACACTACGCTTAATAGATAATGGAGGACGATTAGCACATACGCAACTAATAAAAATTGCTAAAGGCTTAAATACAATTTCATTAAATAATTTAAGTAAACATAGTGGTGGAATGTATACGGTACAATTTTTACTAAACAATCAATTAGTAACACAAAAAATAATGATAGTTCAATAATATATCGGTAACTATCATCAACTTATTAACTATATAGTTAAGCCTCTTCATTTTTGAAGAGGCTTTTTAATTATTTTTAATAGAAGGGAAAAATATTTCTTGCTAAAAGAAGAGAACAAAATAATTTACTCAGGTATTTCTGAAATTTTTTGATCTACCACTCTCGATAACATTCCAGCACTAACTTTTTTTAGGGGATTTTTGTATTGGTCAGCATTTTCTTTTCTGGCAACAATAATATCAATACAGGTAAAAAAGGCTTGTCTAAAACTACTTTCATCAGCTTTGCCTTTACCAGCTATGTCATAGGCTACACCATGGTCTGGGCTGGTACGTACACTGTTTAAACCAGCCGTAAAATTTACGCCTTCACCAATTGCTAAGGATTTAAAAGGAATTAAACCTTGGTCGTGATAGAGCGCTAACACAGCGTCAAATTTTTCATATTGGCCTCTAGCAAAAAATGCATCGGCAGGGTATGGGCCAAAGCAAAAAATATCTTTTTGTAAAGCTTCCTTAATAGCAGGCTTTATTATATCTTCTTCTTCTTTACCTATTAATCCTTCATCACCGGCATGAGGGTTTAAAGCAAGTATTGCAATTTTAGGTTTGGAAACCCCAAAGTCTTTTTTTAATGAGGCATTTACCAATTGCAGTTTACTAATAATTTTTTCTATAGTTATGTGTTGATTAATATCTTTTACAGGTACATGCTCGGTAAGTAAAGCCACTCTCATATTATCGGCAACCATAAACATTACCACATCTTTCACCCCAAAAAAATCTTTTAAAAATGGGGTATGCCCTGTAAAATTAAATGTAGCAGATTGTACATTTTTTTTATGAATGGGTGCTGTAACTAAACCATCTATTAGGCCATCTTTTAAAGCCTTAGTTGCAATTTGTAAACTAAGTACAGCAAATTTTCCACCAACATCGTTAAGACTACCAGGTGTAATGTCAACCTCTTCTTCCCAACAATTAAATAAATTTACTTGCTTGGGATTAAATTTATTTAATTCTTTTATTGTAGCGTAGTTTATATTTATCTCAGGTAAGCTCTTTCTATAAAAATTTAGTAGCTTATTATTTGCAAAAATAATAGGCGTACAAAAATCTAAAATTCTAGTATCGGCAAGTGTTTTTATAATTAATTCTGTACCTATTCCATTAATATCGCCACAGGTAAAGCCAATAATAGGTTTTTTATCCAAAACAGTACTCATAGTGCATATAATTGAAGTGTAAAAATACAATACTTTGTTGAGTAAATGGTTTATAACGCTATCAAAACCACAGCAATTAAATTAACAACTCATTTTTTATTTTTTAAAGTAATGGGTACTAATATATCATTATATCCGAAAACTGTTTTTCCCCTTTTTTAATTGTCTAAATAATTAGCTATGATATGTAACAATAAAAGACTTTATTGTTGTAACTTATGCTAAAATTTAAAATTATGGCAATACTTAAAGTAATTGAAATTTTAGCTAACTCCAAAAAAAGCTGGGAAGATGCTACTCAAAATGCTGTAAAACATGCAGCAAAATCGCTACGTAATATACGTAGCGTAAATGTAAGTAATATGAGTGCAAACGTTGATAAAAAAGGTTCAATATCCGAGTTTAGAGTTAATGTAAAAATTAGTTTTGAGGTTGAATAACAAAGTCAACCTTACTATTAAAAATCCCAAAAGCATTTAGATTTTTGGGATTTTTTATGCTTAAAACCTAAAATAAAAAATACAGATTATACTTTTTACGCACAGCTCTATTGTAAATTTTAGCAATACTTATTTAAACAGGCTATTTCCCCTTTGCCCAATTGATTATATCAATACGTACTAGATTGTTTCGTTTAGATTACTTTTGCTTTAATGTACACACTCAAAAAATCGTTAGGCCAACATTTTTTAAAAGATGAAAATATTATTACAAAAATAATAGAGGCATTACAACAACACCCTTTTACTAATTTATTAGAAGTTGGCCCAGGTGGCGGTGCATTAACTAAACATCTTATTAACTTACCTAGCATAAACTTTAAAGCCGTTGAGTTAGATGCAGAAAAAGTGGAGTATTTAAAAAAAGCCTATCCAACGTTGGAGGATAAAATAATTCATCAAAGCTTTTTAGATATTGAAAAACCATTTAAAGAACCGTTTAGTGTAATTGGTAATTTCCCCTACAATATATCTACCCAAATATTATTTAAAATTTTAGATTGGAAAGATGATGTGCCTGTTGTTATTGGTATGTTTCAAAAAGAGGTTGCACAACGGGCAGCATCAAAAGAGGGGAGTAAAGTATATGGGGTGCTAAGTGTATTAATACAAGCTTATTATGATGTTGAGTATTTGTTTGATGTAAACTCCGACTGTTTTACACCTCCGCCAAAAGTGCAAAGTGGTGTTATACGGCTTACGCTAAAAAAAGAAATGCTACAAGCCAAAAGCGAAAGAGCATTTATTATATTGGTAAAAACGGCCTTTAATCAACGCCGTAAAACGTTACGTAACGCTGTAAAAAGTTTATTTACTGCCGAAGTTTTGCAAGATGAACTTTTTAATAAAAGAGCCGAAGCGTTAAGTGTAGAAGACTTTGCAGCACTTACCTTTAGAATGAGCTGATGTAAAAAAATACAATCAATTCATTTTAATTCTATTTATTTATTCCGGCTTTTTTGTACCAATACGATCAAATAACTTATTTATCAAACAAGTCTTTTTTATCTACTTTCTTCACTTTGTCTTTTTCTTTAAGTTTTTTACTAATTAATTCATAAGGGCCTGTAATTACTTCATCTCCCTCTTTTAAACCTTCTGTTACTTCAATGTTGTTAATGTCTTGAATATCGGTTTTTACTTTTACTTTTTTTACAGTACCATCTTTTTGTAAAATAAAAGCAACAACATCTAAATCATCTGCATTTATAGTTTCTTCTTTTATATCACTTTCATCTTTTTTCTTTTTTACAACATCGGCATTTAACGTGTCTCCTTTTTCTCTTGTTGTAATAGCATTAATAGGCACACTTAACACATTAGTATGTGTTTTTGTTTGAATATCGGCGCTAGCACTCATCCCTGGCCTAAAAGGAAAAGTCCCTTTACCCAATAAATCCATATAACTTTCTGCTAAAATTCTTATATATACTTTGTATTGCGTAACATCGCTACTTACATTGCTTAGTGCATTTTGAGCCGCAGCACCATTGTTACTGCTAGCGATTTGTGTAACTAAACCTTTAAATTTTCTTCCGGTATAGGCATCAACTTCTATTAACGCACTGTCGCCTAATTTTACTTTAGGAATATCGTTTTCGCCAACATCAACTCGTACTTCTATCTTTTGCATATCTGCAATACGTAAAATTTCGGTACCTACATTAAAACTATTACCCGATACGCTTTCTCCTTTTTTTACATTTAATAAACTTACTACTCCATCTGTTGGTGCAGTAATAATAGTTCGGCTTAAATCTTTATTGGCTCTTTGTAATGTTGCTTGCGATTGTTGTACACCTGCTCGTGCACTTTGTACATTTGCACTACCGCCTTTTATGCCTTGTAAAGCTGCGTTATAGTTTGCTTTGGCACTTCGTAAACTTGCTTCGGCTACCTCTAATTCGCTACGGCTTATTACTTTTTCATCAAATAATTGTTTTAATCTATCGTAATTACGTTGGTTTTGTTCTTGCTGTGCATTTAATGCGTCTAGTGCAGCCTGTGAGTTACTTACATTTGCTTGCGATGCATTTACCTGTGCTTGGGATTGTGCCACACCACCAGCTGCTTGGCTTCGCTGTATATTGTATTGGTCAGCATCAATTCTGGCTAGCACTTGCCCTTTTTTAACGGTATCGCCTTCTAGTACATTTAGCTCTGTAATTATGCCGCTTATTTCCGGACTAACTTTTACTTCTATCTCTGGATAAATTTTTCCACTAGCATTTACCACTTCAATAATGGTACGTTTTTGTACCTTTTCTGCGGTTACTTTTTTACCTTCATCTTTACCAAAAACACCAGCTTTTGATAAAATAGTTAACAGCACTAATAAAGCACCTACACTAATCAAAATCCACTTTAATTTTTTACTCATTTTTTATTTTTTGTGAGGCTAGTCATGTTTCTTTAGTCAACTAACCTGCTTATTTTTTAAACTAGTTCTATATATTTTTTTGCACAGTTCCCTCTTTTGGAACATCCCGATTTTTTCGGGAAGGGGCGGAGGGGGTTATTAAAACTTCAACCCCATTCCTTTATAAAATTCTAACACTTTCATTTTAAAAACATAATCAAACTGATTAAGACTGTACTCTAATTTTGCTCTTAATAAATTATTTTGATTAGTAATTAACTCTAACGTAGTAAGCAAACCAATATCATATCTTTTATTAGCAAAGCCATAACTACGTTCTGCTGTTTCTACACTTTTTTTGCTTGCGTTAAATTTTTCTAAGGCAACAACTGTTAAGGAGTGTGCTGTGTAAATATCTTGTTTTAATTTTTGATTGTCTTGCTCTTTGGTAAGTTCTAAACTTTTTAAACTAAGTTTACTTCTTTCGTAAGTTGATTTTAGGGCACCACCATTAAAAATGGGTACGCTAATACCAATACCAATATTTTGTCCAAAGTTTGCACTTAATTGGGTGAAAAATGGATTAGGTGTTATATTTCTAAAGGTTCCATTTTCTTTAATTTCGGGTTGTAATACATTTAACGTGTTGGCACCATTATTTACAATTAAGCCAGATGGTATAAATTGCCCTGTAGCCGCAAAATTTGGAATAGCAGATTTAAAATAAATATAATTTGTATTTAGGCCTCCAAATGCACCAATAGAAGGCATCATTGCACCTTTTGCAGCTTTTTTACTTTTTTCTGCCGCTAGGTATTTATAGTTATTAAACTGTTGTTGGGGCATGTTGGCTAAAGCTAAACTATAAACCGCACCTGGTTGTAAGGAAGCAATATCTTCAATAAATATTTTTTCAACAGGCGGCGTATCTACTTCAAAAGGTTGGGCAGCATCAAAATTCATTAAATTTTTTAGGCTTAAAACGCTTTGTTCTGTATTGCCTTTAGCTGCTATATAATTTGCACTATCTCTTGCAACTTGGGCTTCTAACTCTGCCGCATTTAATTCTGGCAAAGTACCAGCGGCTACCAACTTCTGGGTGTTTATAAGTTGTTGTTTTGATTGTTGTAGTTGTATGTTTACAATTTCGCTTTGTTTTACATTTAGTAATAGTTGTAAATAGCTTGATGCAATTGAAAGAGCGATGTCATTTTTTTGTTTATCAATTAACGCATAACTGGCTTTTACTTCCAAGTTATCTGCTGCTATTCTGTTTTTTTGGCTGTACCAATTAAAAATGCTTACACTACTTTGCATATTTAATCCGGTATTAAAAAAACGTTGATCTTCAAAAATACCTGTGGTTGGGTTTTCTCGTCGCCCAAAACTTACGCCATAATTATTATTAAGATTAAGGGTTGGGTATTGCCCTTGCTTATCCTGTTTTAATTGTAAATCGCTAACCTTGGCTTGCAAGGCAGTTTGCTTTACGCCTATATTATTTTCCATGGCATAATTAACACAATCCAGCAAGCTCCATTTTTTTTGGGCAGTGGCATGGGTAAAAAAAACAAGACTATATACTAAATAGCTAAAAATATA
This sequence comes from Bacteroidota bacterium, assembly GCA_031377245.1. Taxonomy (GTDB): domain Bacteria; phylum Bacteroidota; class Bacteroidia; order Chitinophagales; family Chitinophagaceae; genus Ferruginibacter. The sequence goes on along the minus strand of JANMEU010000010.1, from coordinate 340,325 downwards.
ACGCATACAACAAAAATATAACAGTATTTGGTAAAGTAACGTAGTGTTTTATATAAACGGTTATTTATTGGTATTAGTAAGGTTTTTAAGTAAAAAATACAGCCCTATAAACCCACCCATTACAGCTAAACCAATAGTAGCAGCATTAGCTATGCCAAATTTGGCTAGTATATCAGTTGGTTTATAATCTAGCGAAATACTTATGCCTACAAAAACATAGGCGGCAATAAATAATACAGGCATTAAAGGAAATAGCTTCATTTTATAAATACCCGTATCATCTAAATGCTTTGTTTTTTTACGTAAAATAAAAATAGTGGCTGCAGAAAGAACCATGCCAAAGCAATCTAAAAAAATGGTAAAACTTAATATTTTATCAAACTCTTTTGCCCAAAAAACAATAAAAATACAGAGTAAAGCAAACGTAGTTAACGAGGTGGTAAGTACATCTGTTTTAGTATTTCTTTTTCCAAAAAGAGGAGGTAAAATTTTATCCTCACTCATAGCATACATAACCCTTGGGTTACTCATTAAAAGTACATTTACATATGCTAATACACTTAAAAATAAAAAGCCTGATAATATACGCTCTGCATTTATACCAAATACTTTTGAGGCCATTACGGCAGCAATGTTCTTAGTATCTTTCAATGCATCAAACCCAATTACTTTTATATAGGCATAGTTTATAGTTAAGTATAAAATAATAATAATGGCAATACCCAAAAAAATACCCCTTGGTACATTTTTAGTAGGCTTATCTACCTCGGCACCAAAATTTATGGTTTGCTGATAACCCCCGTAGGTAAAGCTTACAGCAACTAACCCAATGCCAAATGCCTTTATATACTCCATAAAAGTTGGCGAAATAGTTGATGTGTTTATCACTTGACTACTAGCTTGAGCATCTGCAAAAAATAAAGGAGTAATTAATAATAAGATTAAAATAATTTTAATAAGGGTTAATACATTTTGTGTTTTTGCACTCATTTTTAAACCCAATAAATTTACTCCGTAAAATAGGAGAATAGCTACTATAGCAATAGTTATTTGTATGGTTTGAATGTAGCTGGCATTAGCTGCAATTTTTATCCATTCAACATCTTTACTTAACGGAACAAAAATGGCCGTAATATATTCGCCACCAACTAATGCCACCATAGCTAAGGATGCTGCATTGCTTACTAATATTACACAGTTTATGGCAAAGGCAATACTGGGGTGGTAGGCATAGGAAAATATTTTGTAGTAGCCACCCGTAACCGGCAATCGACTACCAATTTCGGCATACGTAAGTGCACCACAAAATGCAACTAAGCCACCAGCAATCCATGCAGCAAAAAATAAAAAGGTATCTGGTGATGCTTTAGCCACATTAGCTGGCGTTCTAAAAATGCCCATACCAATTACAAGGCTTACCACTATCATGGTAAAGTCGAACAAGGTTAGTTTTGATTTTGTAGCCATACTGAAAGATAATTTTTTTAACGTATTCAACCCTTTTAAAACTATAAAACTTTAACATTTATGAAATAAATATAATGTAACTTTGCCAAGTGAAAAAGGCCTTAGTTATATTAATACTTATTACCTATAGTTTTGCAACTATGGGTGCAACAATGCATTTGCATTATTGTATGAATGAGTATGTAGGCGCTAGCTTGTGGGATGGTGACGATACATCGGAATGTGGAAAGTGCGGAATGAAGGAAAAAAAAGGAGGGTGTTGTAAAGATGAATACAAAGCCTTTAAATTAAAGACGGATCACCAAAAAAGTTCGATATCCGATTTTTTATCGACTAATTATGTACAAATAGTAAGTACACCAGTAAATATATTCCCGTATCAATTAAATTCAATTGATCAGTTTACCTATTCAAATTATCACCCCCCTCCTAACATACACAAGCAAAGCTTCAACGTTTTGTATTGTACTTTTTTAATTTGATTTATTCTTTTCTTTTTTAAGCCTACACTTAAATGTGCTTAGGCTATTATGCATTTATGCATACAATTATTTTACACTATAAAATTTATAAAAATGAAATTATTATTTTCAATAGTAGCATTAATGGTACTATCAACAACCTCTTTTGCACAAATAAAAAATAGCAAAACCGAAACATTAAAAGTATACGGTAACTGTGGAATGTGTAAAACAACAATTGAAAAAGCAGGCACACAAAAAAAGCTTAGTAAAACAGTATGGAACGAAGAAACCGCAATGGCAACCATTACTTACGATGCAAAAAAAACAACGGCAGATGCTATTTTAAAAAAGATTGCATTAGTAGGTTATGATAGTGATAATTTTTTAGCACCAGATGCAGTTTATGAAAACCTACACGGCTGTTGCCAATATGAAAGAAAAGCAAAACCTGCAGCAACTGTAGCTGCTCCAAAAGTTGAATCAAAAGATGCACATAGTGCACATAATAACGGTGTAACACCTATTATGCCTGCTGAAACAAAGCCTGTAGAAGCTAAGCAAGATGTAAATCAAGTACAAGCTATTTACGATAATTACTTTGCAGTAAAAGACGCCTTGGTAAAAACAGATGCAAAAATTGCTGCAGAAAAAGCTACTGCATTATTAGCTTCATTAAATGGTATTGATATGGCTAAAATGAAAATGGACGACCATATGGCTTTTATGAAAGCAGAGAAAGCATTAAAAGCAGATGCGGCACTAATTAGTACAAGCAACGATGTGGCTGCACAAAGAGATGCATTTAGCAATTTGTCTAATACTATGATTGCTTTTATAAAAGTTACCAAAGCTGAAACACCAGTGTATTTACAACATTGCCCTATGGCAAATGATGGCAAGGGAGCCGATTGGTTAAGTAAAGAAAATGCAGTTAAAAATCCATACTACGGTAGTATGATGTTGGGTTGTGGTAAAGTAACAGAAACAATTAAATAAGTACCTTAAAATTGTGTAGGCTTTTAAAAGCCTGCGCTTATAAAATTTTTATATGAAAAAAACTAGTTTAGCAATACTGTTTTTTGTATTTGCAATTATTGCCAATGCACAAATAACAAAAGTAGAAATAATGGCTACAGGCCTTACTTGCTCTATGTGTAGCAATGCTATAAATAAGCAGTTGAAAACAATAGATGAGGTAGAAAACGTAGATATTGATTTGAACAAAAATCTGTTTATTGTACGTTTAAAAAATAACAATACCCTTTCTCCAAAAACGTTTAAGGACAAAGTAGAAAAAGCAGGTTTTTTTGTTGGATCTATGGTGCTGTTTATAAATTTTAGCAATCAAGCTGTAGAAGACAATAAGCAAATAGATAAGTATATTTTTATTGATACAAAGGCACAAACATTGAATGGTGTTGCCAAAGTAAGGGTATTAGATAAAGGTTATGTAACCACTAAAGAGCACAAAAAATTGGCAAAGTCATTTGCAAAATATACTACGTACAGCAAAGACAATGAAGGTATTTTTCATTTAAAAACAATATAACAAATGAAAAAAATAATCAGTATACTTTGTATTGTATTATCTTTTAAAGCCAACGCTCAAGAGCTTTTTGTAATGACAGAACCTGCAAGTAATATGCCTGCAGGATCCATAGGCATAAGAGCAATGAATAGCTTTATGTACGAAAAAAATGGCACACTAAACTATCATGTTATGCCCGAGTTAATGTGGGGCATAAGTGCTAAGTGGATGGTGCATGTACAAAGCTTTCATAGCAACCGAAGCACAGGAGGTTTAAAAACAGAAGGCGGTAGTATTTATGCTAAATATCGTTTTTTTAGTAGCGATGATATACACAAACATTTTAGAATGGCTTTGTATGGTAGGTATAGTAAAAATAGAGCAGATTTGCACCAAGAAGAAATAGAAACAATGGGACACAACACCGGTTATGAAGGAGGCTTAGTTGCAACTAAGTTGGTAAATAAAGTGGCGGTAAGTTCATCGCTTAGTTATGAAAGAGCATTGGATAATAAGCCAGATTATAAATTTCCTACTACACAAAGCAACAATGCTACCAACTACACATTGTCTATAGGTAAATTAATGTATCCAAAAAGATATACCAATTTCAATCAAACAAACATAAATTTAATGTGTGAGTTTTTAGGGCAAACATTAAATCAAAACGGAAAATCAAATTTAGATATAGTGCCATCGGTACAATTTATTATACGTAGCCAAGCCCGTATAGATGTTGCCTATCGAAAAGAATTATACAGTTCGATGACCAGGACAGCACCAAACGGATTTATGATAAAATTTGAATATACTTTTTTTAATGTAACAAAATGAAGAAATTAATTTCAATGTTGAAAATGATTTTTAAAAAATTGTTTGTAAAAAAATGTTGCCAATAACTAGCATTTAATTAACAATAAAAAAAAATTAAAATGAAAAAATTATTAAGTGTTTTTATTTTGGCTATGGTAGTTTTATTTACAGCTTGTAATAGCGGTGAAAATAAAAATGCAGAAACAATCACTGTAACCGATGATTCTAACCAATTGTATGCTTGTAGTATGCACCCAGAGATTATAGGAAAAAAAGATGAAAAATGTAGTAAGTGCGGAATGAAGTTGACAGTGCCAGTAAAAGCAACCGTAAGTGATACTGCTACAAAAAAAGCAACAAACGAACAGTTAGCTCCTACTTCAGTAATACCTGTTACCTCGGAAACTTCGCCAGTTGTAAAATTTTCTATTGCAACAATAGTAAGCAATTATATTGCACTAAAAAATGCGCTTACCAAAGATGATAGTAAAGCGGCCGCAAATGCAGGTAAAGCAATGATTGTTGCATTTGGTAAATTAGGTATCAAAAGTTTATCTAATGAACAAATGAAAAGTTATATGGATATGGCAGATAATGCAAAAGAACATGCAGAACATATAGGGGACAATGGAGGAAAGTTAGATCACCAAAGAGAGCATTTTGCATTATTAAGTAAAGATGTGAATGATTTAATAAAAACATTTGGTTCTTCTACAAAACTATACCAAGATTTTTGCCCAATGTATGACGATGGCAAAGGAGCTATTTGGATTAGCGAAACAAAAGAAATAAAAAACCCTTACTTCGGCAGCCAAATGCTTACTTGTGGTTCTGTAAAAAAAGAGTTTTAAATGAAAAAAGTATTTAAAAGAATATTTTTTATAGGGTTTTTAATTTTTATTTTGATACAATTTTATCAACCTGCCCGTAATGTTAACAACGGGCAGGTTTCTACTTTAGGTTTTAATACGGTTTATAAAGTGCCAGTTGATGTACAAAATATTTTGCAAATATCTTGTTACAATTGTCATAGCAACAATACCAATTATAAATGGTACGATTTTGTTCAACCTGCTAGAATGTTAGTAGAAATGCATATAAAGGAAGCAAAAGAAAATTTAAACTTTGATGAATGGGCAAAATACAGTACAAGAAAGCAAGAAAATAAATTGGATAGAATGGTTAAACAAATTAAAGTAGGCGAAATGCCTTTGCCATCTTATACAATCATTCATAAAGATGCAAAGCTGACTGTAGTACAAAAAGAATTAATTATTAATTGGATAAATACCTTACAAGTAAATAAGGAAGAATAAACTTAAAAAAAATAAAAATGAAAAAAACAATTTTAGTATCTTTTAGCATCTTACTTAGTTTAATAAGTTTTGCACAAGAAAAAATACGTATTAAAAGTACATCTCCAAGTCCAGAGGCAAGTTTTGAACAAGAAATAGGTAGTACTATGATAAATGTATCGTATGCTAGGCCACTAGCTAGGGGTAGAAAAATATTTGGAGAACTTGTACCAATGGATAGCTTGTGGAGAACAGGTGCTAGCAATGCTACTTCAATTAAATGCGACGAAGAAATTGTATTTGGCGACCAAACGTTAGCAGCAGGTAAATACGCATTGTTTACCATACCTAGTAAAACTAGCTGGACGATAATTGTAAATACTGACACTACATTGCACGGCAGCTCCGGTTATGATGCAAAAAAAGATGTGGTTCGTTTTAAAGTGCCTGTAGAAAAAATAAAAAATTTTTACGAAACATTTACCATAGAACTAAACGATATAAATAGTAAAGGTGAGGGCTTTTTGAAAATAATATGGGAAAATACGCTGGTAAAAATTCCATTAAAAAGTAAAGCTGATGAAAAAACAATGACATTAATACAAAAGCATATTAGTATAGATAAAGTACAGGATGCAGAATTATTGTTTCAATCTGCCTCTTACTACTATGGTACAAACAGAGATTTTAAACAAGCAGTAAAATGGTTGAATGATGCAGAAAAGTTAGATGCTGAAAACTTTTATTACCCTAATTTAAAGCAAAAAATATTAGCAGATTTAAAAGATTACCCTGCTGCAATAGAGGCTGCAAAAAAAGCAATTGTTTTAGGCGAAAAAAAGAAAATGACGAACACCGTAAATACTTTAAAAAATCGTATTACAGGTTGGGAGCTGTTGGTGAAAAAAAAATAAATTTTGCAGGGTATCATCTTGCAGATGATTTAAAAACAATTTAAATGTTTTTAATATGGTGATTATAATGTAGAAATACAGTTACAAAGTGTTGCCACGTATAGTAAAAAAAATAAAAGGCAAATGGAAAATTATAGTTAGCTACAACTCATCAGGATGTAAAATGTGTGAATAATGTAACCTACATTATTAATTGTGTAACATATTTAAGTATAGATAGAAGTAGCTTACCAATTATTGTGAAAATTCTTTCACAACTAAAAATTAAGTTATGAAAAAAATACAAATTTTTTTATTTGCAATCTTACTTGCATCATTATTTTCTGCATGCAAATCAGATGCTACAAAAATACTCTCCAATGCGGAGTCTAGAAAAGACATTATCAACAAAATTGTGAGTGATAGTACTATGCATCAGGAACTGATGGCAGCAATGATGAATGATAAAAATAACATGATGATGGATGAAAATAGTTCAATGATGAATATGATGAAAGAAAGCCCCATGATGATGCAAAATATGATGAAAGGGATGATGGAATCTTGTAAAAATGATAGTAATATGATGGATGGTATGTGCAAAATGATGATGGAAAATCCACAAATGATGAATAGAATGAAAAATATGCAAAATGGAAAAATGAATATGGACAAGATGAAAATGGAAAATATGAAAGGGGTGGATAGCATGCAGAAAATGAATCACAAATAGCACGAACATTTCTATTAACCTTTTAAAGAAAAAAATTGGAACATCAACAGGAGCTACAAAAATATACCTGTCCAATGCACCCTGAAGTAATACAGGACAAGCCCGGTAATTGCCCAAAATGTGGAATGACTTTGATATTGGTAAAAGCCAATGCTAAAGATGATTTTGCACAACATCGTCATGTCAACAACCCAGCAATGGGACATGAAGGACACAACCACAATACTATGATTGCCGATTTTAAAAAGCGATTTTATATTGTGCTTTTTCTTACTGTTCCCATCATGCTCTTATCCATGATGATTCAAAAATTCTTGGGAGTAAATTGGCAGTTTGCAGGTTCGCAATATATACTTTTTGCGTTGTCAACCATTGTATTTTTTTTTGGCGGATGGCCATTTTTAAAAGGCTTAGTGGATGAAGTAAAAGCCAGAAACCCAGGCATGATGTTTTTAATTGGCTTTGCCATTACAGTTGCGTATGCATATAGCGTAGCCATTGTATTTGGTTTACAAGGCATGGACTTTTTTTGGGAATTGGCAACCCTAATACTCATCATGCTTTTAGGGCATTGGATAGAAATGAAATCTGTAGCAGGCGCATCAAGAGAATTAGAATTATTGGTGCAACTAATGCCTGCAGAAGCTCACATGGTAATGCAGGGCATGGTGCATGATGTAAAAACCGACACACTAAAAGAAAATGATATTATTTTAGTAAAACCCGGAGAAAAAGTAGCAGCCGATGGAATAATAGTAGAAGGAGAAAGTTACCTAAATGAAAGTATGCTTACGGGAGAAAGTAAACCTGTACAAAAAATAAAAGGCGGTAAAGTAATTGCAGGTGCAATAAACGGAAATGGTTCCATAAAAGTTGTGGTAAGTCATGCAGCAAAAGATTCTTATTTATCGCAGGTTATTAAGTTAGTAGATGATGCACAAAAATCAAAATCCAATACACAATTGTTGGCAGATAAAGCGGCAAGATGGCTAACCATTATTGCATTGGTTACAGGTATTGCCACATTTTTATATTGGTATTTCACGGGGCAATCGTTGGCTTTTGCTATGGAGCGTATGGTAACAGTAATTGTAATTTGTTGCCCTCATGCATTGGGTTTAGCAGTGCCGTTGGTAGTTGCAAAATCAACAGCGTTATCTGCAAAAAATGGTTTGCTAATAAAGAACAGAACAGCATTTGAAAATGCAAGAAAAATAACCACCATCGTTTTTGATAAAACAGGCACATTAACTGTTGGTAAATTTGAAGTGTCAAAAATTGTTTCATTGCAAAATGAGTTTTCCGAAAATGAAATTATTCGTCTTGCATCTGCATTGGAACAAAAATCAGAACATCCAATTGCAACAGGCATTTTACAAAAAGTGAAACATTTATCTATCACCATTCCTGAAACAGAAAATTTTATTGCCCTTACAGGTAAAGGGGTAGAAGCAAATGTAGAAGGAAAAAAAATATTGGTGGTAAGTCCAGGTTATTTAAAAGAAAATAAAATAGCAATTGCCGATGGGTTTACAGCCAATGATACAGAAACGGTTGTGTTTGTACTTGTCAATAATCAGTTGGCAGGCTTCATCGCATTGTCTGATGAAATTCGGCCTGAATCAGCAGAAGCAATAAAGACGTTAAAAGAAAATAATATCAAATCTATTTTACTAACAGGCGATAATAGTAAAGTGGCAAAAGCTGTAAGTGATACACTAAGTATGGATGGTTTTATTGGAGAAGTATTGCCACATCAAAAATTAGAAAAAATAAAAGAGTTGCAAAGCAATGGGGAGTTTGTTGCAATGACGGGAGATGGTGTGAACGATGCACCAGCTTTGGCAATAGCAGATGTTGGTATTGCTGTGGGCAGCGGTAGCGATATTGCAGCAGAAACTGCAGGTATTGTTTTGGTAAACAGCAACCCAAAAGATATAGTAAGCCTCATTTTATTTGGTAAAGCTACTTACCGAAAAATGATTCAAAATTTAATTTGGGCTACAGGTTATAATGTTATTGCCTTGCCATTGGCAGCAGGTCTTTTGTATAAGCAAGGTATTTTATTAAGTCCAGCCGCAGGTGCAGTGTTAATGACGGTAAGTACAATTGTAGTTGCCATCAATGCAAGTTTTTTAAAAGTAAAAAAATAATCAAAAATTTGAAATATAAAATATTAATTATCGCAATACTTTTTGCCACCATTGCCAAAGCACAAAAAATTGTACACTACGACTTATACGTAAAAGATACCATCGTAAATTTTAGTGGAAAAGCAAAACGAGCCATTGCAGTAAACGGGCAAATACCCATGCCTACACTTACTTTTACAGAAGGGGATACAGCGGAAATTGTTGTACATAACCAATTGAATGAAAGTACATCTTTACATTGGCATGGATTAATGTTGCCAAACCGTTATGATGGGGTACCTAACCTTACCCAAATGCCTATAAAGCCTAACACTACACATATTTATAGGTTTGCAATAATACAAAATGGCACACATTGGTACCATAGCCACAGCGGCCTGCAAGAGCAAATAGGTATGTATGGTAGTTTTATAATGAATAAAAAAGTTCCCACCTCTTCGGATAGGGTGGAGGGTGAGGTATGGAGAAAAGGTATTGATGATTTGCCAACAATACCCATTGTATTAAGTGAGTGGACAGATTACAAACCAGAAAATGTGCATAGAATGTTGCACAATGCTTCTGATTGGTTTGCCATAAAAAAAGGCACCACACAAAGCTATGCCGAAGCTATAAAAGCAGGGCATTTTAAAACTAAACTTAAAAACGAATGGAAGCGAATGTTGGCAATGGATGTAAGTGATGTGTACTACGATAAATTTTTAATGAATGGAAAGAATGAACAGCAACTTTCACAATTTAAAGCTGGAGATAAAGTTCGTTTACGCATTTCCAATGGTGGAGCATCTACCTATTTTTGGCTTACCTATGCAGGGGGTAAAATAACCGTGGTAGCCAATGATGGCAACGATGTAGAACCTGTAGAAGTAGATAGATTGCTTATTGCCGTTTCAGAAACATACGATGTAGTAGTTACTATTCCAAATGATAAAACCTCGTATGAATTTTTAGCCACATCAGAAGATAGAACAAAATCTGCTTCACTGTATGTAGGCAGTGGTATAAAACAATTGGTAGCTCCATTACCAAAACTAAAATATTTTGAAGGCATGAAGATGATGAACGGAATGATGAAGATGAATGGTGACTTGGATGATATGAATATGCAAATGAGCTTGAACCAGATGGATATGAATGTGGTAATGTATCCAGAAATTACAGGCGATGTGAAAAAGAAAGTAGGTAAAATGGATGATATGAAAATGGGGACAGAGCAGTACAATTCTAATGCACTATCCGACATTACTACCTTAAATTATGCAATGCTAAAAGCACCAAATAAAACAAATCTACCTTCCCCCATTTCTTTTAGAGAGGGATCGGGAGTGAGGTTTTTAAAGTTTGAACTAAGCGGAAATATGAATCGTTATGTATGGAGTTTAGATAATAAAGTAGTAAGCGAAGCAGATAAAATATTAATACACAAAGGCGAAAATGTTAGAATCGTCTTATACAACGGTAGCATGATGCGCCACCCCATGCATTTACACGGTCACGATTTTAGGTTGCTAAACGGACAAGGCGATTATGCACCACTCAAAAATATTGTGGACATTATGCCTATGGAAACAGACACTTTAGAATTTAATGCAAATGCAGAAGGAGATTGGTTTTTTCATTGCCATATCCTTTACCATATGATGGCCGGCATGGGTAGGGTATTTACATACAAAGGGCAAGCACCAAACCCCGAAATACCAAATGCAAAATTGGCAAAGCGAAAATTATTTGCAGACGATAGGCGTTTTCATTTTATGGGCGAAAATGATTTTGCAACCAATGGTAATGATGGTATGGCAATGTTTAGCAATACCCGTTGGAGCATTGGCACAGAGTGGCGTCTGGGTTATCACGATATGCACGGTTACGAAATAGAAACGCATATTGGAAGATACATTGGAAAAATGCAATGGATAATGCCGTTTATTGGTTTTGATTGGCGATACAGAAAATTAGGAATTGATGAACAAGAAAAAAATCTTTTCGGACAAACAAATTCCAAAGATAATCGTACTCAATTCAGTATTGGGTTAGAATATACGTTACCAATGTTGGTAAAATTTCAAACAGAAATTTATACAGATGGAAATTTACGTTTACAATTAATGAGAGAAGATATACCTGTAAGTAAAAGACTGCGATTTAGCCTTATGGCAAATACCGATAAAGAGTACATGACAGGATTGAAATATATTGCAGGTAAAAATATTTCTGTTACCACACATTACGATAGTGATATGGGCTTTGGGCTAGGGGTTAATTTTAATTATTAAAATCACATAATAGGTTGTTCATTTAAAAAAAAATAATGAAACAATTTTTTTAATAGCAACCTTACTTCCGCTTTATAGAATAACACAAAATAAATCAAGAAAACACTACTAGTACTATTATTTTACACAAAGCCCCTTTAGTAGTTAATAATTACGAAGAGGTTACGGCTACAGATATTTGTAAAAATACCATTACAATTGCCAATGCTACTGCTTTTAAAAGTAACGATACGGCATTGTTGATACAATGCTGGAATGCTAAATACAAAGGGCAACCAGCCGACCCAGCGAATTATATTTACTTTTTAAAATGCACTTTACCTTGTGGCAAAGTAGTTAAAAAAGGAAATATTCTTTTATTACGCTAATTTATATTTCAATCTCCCTACATTTGCAACAGATTTGGTTTTCGATTATCAAAATCGGAATTAAAAGGGAATCCTGTTAAAATCAGGAGCTATCCCCGTAGCTGTAAAGTTGGTGAGTTGTCAGTAGTTATTGGTGAGTGTTACTCACTATTCACTACTCACCATTCACAACGTTAATTTTTATACCACTTTCCCGATTAAAATCGGGATGGGAAGGTAATTAACGATAAACTAAGCCAGAAGACCTGCCAAGCCTATAAACAATCATTCAAAGCTTTCGGGTGAAAGGCATGGAGTTTAAAAGCCGTAAGGCATTTATATTTCGCCGTAATTGGGTTTCTTCAATTACATTTTTCCAGAAAGCAGTCACAACAAAAAAATTTTTCAAAAAAATGAAAAAGAAAATTTTTATTGCGGCTGCTGTACTTATCAGCAGTCATGCACAGGCACAAGACAGTACCAAACTTTTAGAGGAAGTTTTACTTACGGCCACAAAATTTCCAGTAAAAACTTCTACCACTGGTAAAGTAGTTAACGTAATTACCCAAGCGGAGTTACAAAAAGCAGGTGGAAGAGATATTACGCAGCTTATTACAGAAAAAACAGGTGTTTACATCAATGGGTTTAACAGTAATATTGGCAAAGATAAAAACGTTTATGTACGTGGGGCAAGCCCAGCTTTTACGTTAATTACAATAGACGGTATACCTGTATATGATGCCAGTGGTATTGGTGGTAATTTTGATTTACGCAATATGGCTATTGATAATGTTGAACGAATTGAAATTTTAAAAGGTAGTCAAAGTACATTATATGGTAGCGATGCTATTGCAGGTGTTATAAATATTATTACAAAAAAGGGCGGCAATAAACCTATTGGTGTAAATGGCTTAGCAAGCTATGGTAGCAACAATACTTTTAGAGGAAATATGGGTGTAAATGGTACAAAAGATAAAATTGATTATTCTGTTAACTATTCTAATACAACAACAAAAGGAATAAACGAAACAATATCTGTAAATGGGGATAGAGATGGTTATACTCAAAATAGTTTACAAGCTAATATAGGATTCAAAACTTCTGATAAGGTTTATTTACAACCTTTTTTTAGATACACACAAACCAATGGTGATATTGACCAGGGTGCATTTACAGATGAATTAGATTATACCTACAAACAAAAAAGTACACAAGCTGGATTAAAAAGTACAATTGATTTTAAAAAGACAAAGCTTAACGTTATTTATAGTTACAATACCATTAATAGAGTATTTATAGATGATAGTACAAAAAGTAGAAATGGATTTGATACATATAGCAAAGGTGATTATAAGGGGAACGAACATTTTATTGAAACTTATGCTGGTATTGATATAAATAAAGCTGTAAAACTAACTTTGGGTGCAGATTTTAGAGCATCTAACAGCAATCAGTTGTATAGCTCAATAGGTTTTTTCGGGCCATTTAAATCTGAGTTAGGAAATGATAGTTTAAAGCAAAATCAAATTGGTATTTATGCAGCAGCAACTATTGCTACACAAAAAGGATTTAATATAGAGCTAGGCAATCGTTTAAATATTCATTCGGAGTATGGAAGTAATTATGTTTTTAACATCAATCCCTCTTACTTAATAAATAATAAAGTAAAATTATTTGCAAATTTATCCAGCGGGTATAGAGTTCCCTCCTTATATCAATTATACTCCGAGTATGGAAATAGAAAACTAAAACCAGAGGCTTCTTTAAATACAGAACTTGGGGTACAATATTTTAGTAAGAATAATAGCTTTAATGCTAGGGCAGTTTATTTTAACAGAACTATTAAAGATGTAATATTCTTTTACTTTAATTCAACAACATTTCAATCGCAATATATAAATCAAGATAAACAAAAAGATAATGGTTTGGAATTAGAAGCAGAGTACACAGGGGTAAAAAATTTATCGTTAAAAGGCTTTTTTAATTTTGTAGATGGAAATATTAATACAAAAACCGGAGCTGGAAAAGATACAACATTCTTTAATTTGCTACGCAGGCCCAAAACCAGCTTTGGTTTAAACATTGGCTATCAGGTTACCAAACAACTCTATGTTAGCAGTAATATTGCTGCATTTGGCCAAAGAGAAGATGCTTATTTTGATAACACAACATTTACTACAAAATATGTTACACTGCAAAGCTATGTACTACTAAATTTATATGCACAATATGGAGTACTAAAAAACAAGGTAAATTTATTTGTAGATGTTAGAAATGTTTTGAATAGCGATTATAGAGAAGTGAGTGGCTATAATGCTTTAGGTACAACCTTCTTTGGTGGCGTTCGCTTTAATTTTTAAATATGAGCTTACACGAAATAAAATATTGCCCATCTTGTAATCAAAAATTTGAGTGCAAGGTGGGTAGTATCAATTTATGCCAATGCAGCAGTATTAAGCTAACAGAAAAAGAAAATAATTTTATTGAAAATAAATATTCGGACTGCCTTTGTATAAATTGTTTGCAAAAAATTAAAGTACAATTCCAAGATGATGATAAAAGAACAACTTCAAAAAAAAATAAATAATAAAACAAAACCATTAGGGGCATTAGGCGTATTAGAAGATATTGCGTTGCAAATTGGCGAAATACAAAACACCTTAACACCACAAATAAATAATCCAACTATTGTTGTATTTGCTGCAGACCATGGTATAGCTGCCGAAGGCAAGGTAAATCCTTTTCCCCAAGCAGTTACTGCACAAATGGTGTTAAATTTTGTACATGGTGGTGCTGCTATTAATGTTTTTTGTAAGCAAAATAATATTGGGTTAACGGTGGTAGATGCTGGTGTAAATTTCGATTTTGAACCAAGTCTACCCATTGTACATGCTAAAATAAAAAAAGGCACAAACAATTATTCAACCAGCAATGCAATGATTGAAGAAGATGTACATACCTGTTTACTAAAAGGGGGCCAAGTTGTACAACAATTATTTGATAAGGGCTGCAACACTATTAGCTTTGGCGAAATGGGCATTGGCAATACATCTGCCGCATCGTTACTAATGAGTGCTATTACCAATATTGATATACAAGATTGTGTAGGTAGAGGAACTGGTGTAAATGATGAACAATTACAAATAAAAATAAATATTCTTAAAGAGGTTTACCATTTTCATAAACTACAACAAAACCATAGCGGAATTGAATTATTAGGTAAAGTAGGCGGATTTGAAATTGCTATGATGGTAGGGGCTTATTTAAAAGCTGCTGAACTAAGCATGGTAATTGTTGTTGATGGATTTATTGCTACTGCTGCTTTGTTAGTAGCAAAAAAACAAAATGAACAAATTTTACCTTTTTGTATTTTTGCCCATACTAGCGGTGAGCAGGGGCATTTAAAAATGCTTGAAAAAATTGGAGCCAAACCCTTACTTAATTTAGGGATGCGATTAGGAGAAGGTACTGGGGCAGCCTTGGCTATACCCATACTACTAAGTGCAGTAAATTTTTTAAATGAAATGGCTAGCTTTGAAACCGCAGGTGTTAGCAATAAAGAATAAATGAAAAAAGAAATAAATATTTTTTTTACAGCCCTTATGTTTTACACTCGTATACCCTGCCCTAAGTGGGTAACACACGAGGAGGAGATGTTGAACAAAGCAACAAGATATTTTCCATTTATAGGATGGATTGTAGGGACAATTTCTTTCGTAGTTTTTTATGCTACTCACTTTTTTGTAGGGGTTAATATTGCTACAGGTTTAGGCATGGTAGCTGCAATTTTTACTACTGGTGCTTTTCATGAAGATGGATTTGGAGATGTTTGCGATGGTTTTGGCGGTGGCTGGACAAAAGAAAAAATATTAACGATAATGAAAGATAGCCGCATTGGAGCTTATGGCTCTATTGGGCTTTGTATGTTATTGCTATTAAAGTTTACCACATTTTCTCAATTAGCTTTTACAGGCTTTAACTGGCAATGGATATTGTTAGTTTATATAATGATACATTCGCTAGCAAGGCTTACGGCTATCTGCATAAGTTTTATAATTCCCTATGCAAGAGAAGATGAAAGCAGTAAAGCTAAACCTATTGCAAAAGCATTTAGTTGGCAAGTTGTTTTGGGTGCTTTTTTCTTTGGTTTATTGCCCTTAGCAATTATGGTAAGTAGGCATTGGATGTATGTATGGTTGTTACTTCCCATGTTGCTACTTATTTTTTTTAGCACCAGATATTTTAAAAAATGGCTAGGCGGATATACAGGAGATTGCTTAGGAGCTGCTGAACAATTAGCCGAACTTATTTTATCCTTAACCTTATTAGTAGTATGGAAATATATTTAATTAGACACACTACACCATTAGTGGAAAGTGGTATTTGCTATGGCTGGGCCGATTTAGATGTTACGGAAACTTTTTTGCAAGAAGCAGAAATTATAAAACAACATTTACCAAATTCTATCCAACATATTTATAGTAGCCCTTTACAACGCTGTAAAAAATTAGCCGAAGAGTTATTTACAAACACAACTATATCCTACCAACATAATTTAAAAGAAATTAATTGCGGTAAATGGGAGTTGCAAAAATGGGATGATATTGCTAAACATGAAATAGAGCCTTGGATGAATGATTTTGTAAATGTACAAATACCGCAAGGCGAAAGTTATGTTGATTTATATGATAGAGTTATTGAAGTATTTAATGGTATAATAAACAATAAGCATAGTGCAGCTATTGTTGCACATGGTGGCGTTATACGAAGTATTTTATCTCATATTACGAATACAGCACTAATAGATTCGTTTAATGTATTTGCATTGCACTATGGATGTGTAGTAAAAATTAAGGTGAATGAAAATAATTTTTCTCATACTATACTATCAAATATTCCTACTAAAAAAGAAAAGCATAAGCCCTCATAAGTATAACCACTATAAAAACCTACTTAACATAGGTGTTTAAATGAGGGTAAACCATTTGTGGAGCAAATAATTACCTTTGTAAAAATAACTTGGTATGAATTTTTCAGAAATAGCTATAAAAGAAATTGTGAGCATATCCTTTACCTTATTTGCTGTAATAGATATGTTAGGCTCAATACCCGTATTAGCTACAGTTCGAGAAAAAATGGGAGGGGTCATAAAGTCTGGCCAAGCAACATTAGTTAGTGGAGGGTTAATGATTTTATTTTTATTTATGGGGCAAGGGTTTTTAAAAGTACTAGGGTTGGATGTTAAAAGCTTTGCAGTTGCTGGGAGTATAGTTATTTTTATTTTAGGGTTAGAAATGGTGCTTGGTTTAGAATTTTTTAAACCAGATAAAAATGTTAAAAGTGGAAATATTGTACCAATATCTTTTCCATTAATTGCAGGTAGCGGTACACTTACTACTATAATGAGTTTAAAAGCTAACTATGCCGATGTTAATATTTTAATAGGTATTTTAATAAACTGTATTGTAATTTATTTGGTATTAGCCTCGTTAAAGTGGATTGAAAAAGCACTTGGTCCTAATGGTATGGCTGTGGTACGTAAATTTTTTGGTGTAATACTTTTAGCAATTGCGGTAAAAATATTTGGTAGTAATATTGTAAAGTTTGGTACGTAATATTATGTACGATGTTTGATATACGATGTTAGATGTTAGCGAGTAGGACTTCAAACATCGTACATCTAATACCGTACATCTTTTTGGCTCCTTAGTTTAATGGATAAAATTTCAGATTCCGATTCTGAAGATACAGGTTCGATTCCTGTAGGGGCTACAAAAAAGCCATTCATTATAGTTGAATGGCTTTTTCTTTAAGTATAAATTCGTTCTATAGCACCTTTATATTTTTCCATAATTACTTTTCGCTTTAGTTTAAGCGTTGGCGTTAGCTCACCAGTATCTACCGTCCACTCGTCTGGCAATAATTCAAATTTTTTAACTTGCTCTACATGGTTAAAAAATTTATTAAAAGAATCAATCAACTCCTTGTATAGAGCCAATACTTTTGGATGGTGTACAGCATCTTGTGCAGTGGTAAAAGGAATGTCTTTATGCCTCATCCACTCTTGCAAACTAGGGAAAGAAGGTACAATTAATGCCCCAACAAATTTTTGCTCTGCACCAATAATAATCATTTGCTCAACAAAAGGGCTTTCTTTCATTTTATTTTCAATAGGAGAAGGGGCAACATATTTTCCTCCACTTGTCTTGAATAACTCTTTTTTACGGTCGGTAATTTTTAAATACTTACCATCTTCAAGTACACCAATATCGCCAGTATGTAACCAACCATCTATAATAGTTTCGGCATTTAATTCGGGGCGTTTATAATAACCCAGCATTACACTTGGCCCTTTTACACAAATTTCACCATCGGCTTCTAACTTTATCTCTTGCCCAACAATACATGGGCCAACAGTTCCTATTCGTAAATCGTTTTTAGGATTTACTGTAATTACTGGCGAATTTTCAGTTGGGCCATATCCTTCTCTAATGGGTATTTTTGCGGCATTAAAAACTCTTAATAAACGTAACTGGCAAGCAGCACCTCCTGTAATTATTAATTCAACATTTCCTCCTAATCCTTCTCTCCATTTACTAAATACAAGCTTATTAGCAATGCCTAATTGTATTTTATACCAAGCACTTTTTCCTCTGGTATCATATTCTTCCCCTAGGGCTAAACTCCAATCAAATAGTTTTCTTTTAATACCTGTTAGCGCTGTTCCTTTTGCTACAATTTTTTCATACACTTTTTCTAATAACCTAGGCACCGTTGTAAATAAATTAGGTTTCACCTCTTTAATATCATCTCCAATGGTATCTAAACTCTGTGCATAATAAATACTATTTGCACTAGAAATGTATATGTAGCTCACCATTCGCTCAAATATATGATTGAGGGGTAAAAAACTCAATGCTTTTTTAGTACTATCTACTTCAAAAGGAAAACTTTTTTTTGCATTAAGCACATTGCTAACAATATTAGTGTGGCTAAGCATTACGCCTTTAGGTGTGCCTGTAGTACCGCTTGTATAAATAATGGTTGCACAATTTTGAGGTACTATTTCGCTTTTAATTTTTGTTAGGGTAGCTGTTTTTTCTGGTGTTGGTTCTTGCAACATTTCTTCCCAGTAGGTGGAGCCGGCTAGTTTATCAAAACAATAAATTGTTTTTAAACTAGGTACTTTATTTTTTATACTATTGGTTTTAGCTAAAATTTCTTCATCGCTAACAAAAGCATATTTTACTTCAGCATCATTAAAAATAAATTCTAACTCCGTTACATTAGTCGTAGGGTAAATTGGGCAAAGGCAAACTCCAACTTGTTGGCAAGCAAAATCTAACATTAACCACTCTGGCCTATTTTTACTAATTAAGGCAATTTTATCTTGTTGCTCAACAGGTATATTGTTTCCGCCACCTATTCCAAGAGCTAATAAGCCTAGGCTTAATTTATCTACGGTATCTTTTACTTCTTGAGTACTATACAGTCTCCAGCTGCCATTTTCTTTTGCCGCAAACATATCCGGCTTAGGAAAATTGGTTAATTGGTGTTGTAAAAAGTTAAATAAGCAATCTGTGTAATTCATATACAATCGTTATGCATCTAAGGTAATAAAAAAAATCCATCCCAATGTGTTGAGATGGATTTTAATATAAAGTAGGCTCTACTTATTTTTTTGTAGCACTAATATTCAATTTTAAATTAACGGTTTTACTAATTACCCAATCTTGCGGATTGTTTGGTCCTTTGTAATTTAAACCCCATTGTGTTCTATCAATATTAAAATCAGATACTGCATTTACTTTATTGTCTACAATAGTTACTTTGGCTGGAAATGAAATATTTTTTGTACTATCAAGTAAAGTTAAATTCCCTTTAATAGTATGTGTAGCGTCTTTCATTATTACATCTTTCATGGTAAGGCTATCATATTTAAATACCTCTACTCCTGTAATTTCAAATTTAGCTGTGGCATATTTTGCTACATCAAAAAAATCAGTGCTTTTTAAATGACCTTCTAATTTGTCTTTACCAGTTTCCGCTGTTAAGTCTGTTACGTTTAAACTATTAACATCAATTACAAAACTTCCCCCAGTTAAATTGTTATCCTTTACAACCAGGCTACCATCTTTTACTTTAAAAATACCATTATGAGCACCAGTGGGTTTTGTACCAGTCCAATTTACGGTACTAATGCTATCGGTTGTAAATGAAGTGCCATCTGTAGAGGCAACAACTTCTTTTTCGCCAGTTTTTGCTTTATCAGCTTCTGGGGCATTGTTACAAGCAACAAACGCAGTTAATGTTGCAATAAATAATAAAATCTTTTTCATTGTTTTTAGTTTTAGTAGCGAAGATATAAATAATTTAATGTTTAAACATCAATTAACAATTTATTTATAATACTGTCCGGTAGGTATTTTAAAAATTCGACCTCGTTGAAAACGATTCATCTCATCGTATTCGGCCGTATGGGTGGTTGTCCAATTTTGATAGGCAGGTAAATTATTTGCAGCCGTAAATATCCATTGATTGTAGGCTTCAAAAACTCCCTCTTGCAATAATTGTTTTTGCCAATCAAATAAGCGGTAGGGGAATTTAGTACCAAATTCATTAAACCAGTCTAAAATAAAACGAGTACGAAGCATAATTAACGACTCGGTATTAATGCCAGATGAAATTACACTTGACTGTTTAAAAACTGTTTGTAAAAAAGCCTGTACAAAAGGGCTATTATCTTTTTTATTTTTTTCTATATCAGCATCTACAAAAAGTTTTTTATAGCTGTCTAGTAATACATTTTTTATTTCGGGAGATGAGGTACTCATGGGTTCCATATTTAAAAATATTTCTCCATAAATAATACTCCACACTTTATCGGTACTAAAATAATAATACTTACTAGCATTAAAATAATTTTTAGAAAAACTTGGAGCAACTTCTATGCCTTTTTCCCACATTTTAATAGCCTCGTAATTTTTTTGTGCCCACATTAATTTGCCTAACTCATTATACAAAGAGCCGCTAGTAGGAAATTTTTTTATTCCCTTTTTATACAGTTTTTCACACTCTTTAGGATCATCATTGGCTAATAAAATATCACCGGCTATTTGATAACATTTATCATCTGCATCCTCTCTATCTAACAATGGCTTTATGGTTTCCATTGCTTTTTTAGTATTGTTGTTAAAGTAATAATTGAGCGATAAATCTTTAGCAATATCAATATTACTTGGCTGTAAACTAAGTGCTTTATTCAATACAATAATGGCATTAGCATAATCACCTTGTATCATAAATGTACGGCCAGTTTCATGCAGCTGTGCAGCATCTTGGCAATAACTTACCGCAATTGAAAAGGTTAATAAAATACAGGCAACTATTTTTTTCATGTACTAAAGATACAACGCAAAAACATTACGCTGTAATTAGGTGTGTTAATAATCCGTCTCTTAATTTAGGTTCAAACCAAGTGCTTTTTGGAGGCATTACATTACCGCTATCGGCTATATCAAATAATTGCTCAAGACTTACAGGGTAAAGGCTAAATGCCACCGCCATTTCACCACTGTTCACTCTTTTTTCTAATTCGGCTAATCCTCTAATTCCACCCACAAAATCAATACGCTTATCGGTGCGTTGGTCGGCTATACCTAAAATGGGCTCTAAAATATTGTTACTTAAAATAGATATATCTAAAATGCCAATGGGGTCTGTTGTAAACGTATTCTCTTTAGAGGTTAGTTTGTACCACTGGTTATTTAAATATAGCCCAAACTCATGTAAGTTTTTTGGAGAAAAGGCAGTACTTACTTTTTCGCAATCAAACTTCTGTTGAATTTTTTTTAAAAAATCTGCTTCGTTTAAACCATTTAAATCTTTTACAACCCTATTATAATCCATTATAGCTAATTGATTGGAAGGGAATAGGGTAGTCAAAAAATAGTTGGCTTGTTCAGTAGCATCGTTACCTAAAACAGCTTTTACTTTTGCAGCACTAGCTGCTCTATGGTGCCCATCGGCAATATAAGTGCAAGGCACTTGCTCACTAAAAATGGTGGTAATGTTTTCAATTGTATTTTCTTCATTTACAATCCAAATAGTATGTTGTATTCCATCGTCTGCAGTAAAGTCGTACACTGGGTTTTTATCTTTTTTCCAATCCTCTATTAAGGTATCTAAATCGGCTACATTTTTATAGGCTAAAAAAACATTCCCCGTTTGTGCCCCAATAGTCCTCATATGGTCAATTCTATCTTTCTCTTTTTCGGGCCTTGTAAACTCATGTTTTTTTATCAAATTATTTTCATAATCATCTATACTGCTAGTAGCCACTAAACCAGTTTGGCTTCTACCATTCATTATTAATTGATAGATGTAATAGCAAGGTTTACTTTCTTTAAATAAAATATTACGACTAATAAAAGCATCTAAATTTTCTTTAGCCTTATCGTACACTAGTTGTGAGTGTGTATCAATATCATCAGCCAAACCAATTTCGCTTTTTGTGATGTGTAAAAAAGAAGAAGGGTTGCCTTGTGCTTCAATTTTAGCCTCAGCACTATTTAAAACATCGTAAGGCTTACTAGCTACTTGTTTAGCTAATTGTGCTTCTGGCCTTAATGCTGCAAAGGGTTTTATATTACTCATTCTGGATTAGGTTTACTTGGCTGCAAAAATACACCAAATAATTTTAAGCATTTTTTTGTGCAAAATTTTTCATTAATTCTACTAGATATTTAACACTTTCAAGTGGAAGTGCATTGTATAAAGATGCTCGGAAACCGCCAACACTTCTATGCCCCTTTATACCATAAATATCATTTTCTTTAACATATTGTAAAAATTTTTCTTCTATTTCTACATTATCCATTACAAAACATACATTCATTTTACTTCTATCTTCAATAGCTACAGTGCCTTTAAATAATGGATTAGCATCTATTTCGTTATAAAGAATTGAGGCTTTTTCGTTGTTTATTTTTTCAATAGCATCAACACCACCTTGCTCTTTTAACCATCGTAGCGTAAGCATACAAACATAAATTGCAAATACAGGGGGTGTGTTTAACATACTGCCCTCTTTAATATGGTTACGGTAATCCAATATTGTTGGAATGTTACGCTTAACCTTACCTAAACAATTTTTATTTACAACCACAATATTTACACCTGCTGCACCAATATTTTTTTGTGCTCCTGCATATATTAAATCAAATTTATTAAAGTCTAAAACTCTGCTTAAAATATCGCTACTCATATCTGCCACCAACGAGTTGCTCGTATGTGGTATTTTTTGCCATTGCGTTCCGTAAATAGTATTATTAGTAGTTATATGAAAATATTTTGCATCGTTAGGTACTGCAAAATCTTTAGGTATAAACGTATAGTTACTTTCTTTTGAGGAGCATACAATTTCAACATTACCAAAAAGTTTAGCTTCTTTTATGGCTTTTGCACCCCATACACCCGTATCGGAATAAGCAGCAGTTTCTTTATCGCCAAGTAAATTCATGGGTACTTGCATAAACTGAGTACTAGCCCCGCCATGTAAAAAAAGCACTTCATGGTCATCATCTAATTTCATTAATTCTTTAAGTAAGGCTTTAGCCTCATCCATAACAGCTTGAAAAGTAGAGGTACGGTGCCCAATTTCTAAAATAGATAAACCGCTGTTTTTATAATTTAAAACTGCTTCAGATGCTTGCTCAAACACAGTTTTAGGCAAAATGGAGGGCCCAGCGTTAAAATTATGTATCACTTTTATACGTGTTAAATGTTGTAGAATAAGTAAGCCGCAAAAGTAATGGTATTCTGCAAGTTTTTGAATGAAAGTATTGTAAAACTAAGTTGTATTTTTGTGGTTAGATTGTTTGTATAATTCACTGCTAAAAAAGAGAATGACACTTTTACACTAAGTATTGATGCGTAAGCCCTGTCTGCCGACAGGCAGGTCTTTTAACTTATTTTTTTAGCGGTGAAATCAAAATAAATATTATGAGTTTTTCAACCAAAAACAACGTTCGTATTGTAACTGCTGCCAGTTTATTTGATGGGCATGATGCTGCCATTAATATTATGCGTAGAATTATGCAAAGCAAAGGTGCAGAAATTATTCATCTTGGGCATAACCGTAGCGTAAAAGAAATTGTTGAAACAGCTATTGAGGAAGATGTACAAGGTATTGCTATTACTAGTTACCAAGGAGGTCATGTAGAGTTTTTTAAATACATGAAAGATTTGTTGGAAGAAAATGGATGTGGGCACATAAAAATTTTTGGTGGTGGAGGGGGTACAATTTTACCAAGTGAAATTGAAGAGCTACACAAGTATGGCATTACAAAAATTTATAGTCCAGATGATGGACGACATATGGGCTTGGAAGGAATGATTGAAGATGTAATTTCCAGTTGCGACTTTTCATTAAATGGTAATGGAGAATATAAACAAGCAATGACATTAGGCGAAGTAAAAGATGTACGAACTATTGCCAGAAAAATTACCAATGCAGAAAATGGAGTTGAAACAAAACTTACTAAATCATCACAAACAAATACTATACCCGTTTTAGGAATAACAGGTACGGGTGGTGCAGGAAAAAGTAGCGTAACAGATGAAATTGTACGCCGCTTTTTAAACAACTTTGCCGATAAAACTATTGCCGTTATTAGCGTTGACCCTAGTAAGAAAAAAACAGGGGGCGCCTTATTAGGCGATAGAATTAGAATGAATAGCATAAGCCATGGCAGGGCATATATGCGTAGCTTGGCAACTAGAGATGATAATACTGCATTAAGTAGTTACGTTCAAGAAGCCATAGATATTTGTAAAGAAGCAAATTTTGATTTTATTATTTTAGAAAGTGCAGGCGTAGGACAAAGCGATGCAAGTATTTTAGATTATTGTGATGTAAGTATGTATGTAATGACGCCAGAGTATGGTGCAGCATCGCAATTAGAAAAAATAAATATGCTTGATTATGCAGATGTGGTTTGTGTAAATAAATTTGATAAAGCTGGCGCTTTAGATGCTTTTGCAGATGTGTGTAAACAGTACAAACGAAACCATAGC
Organism: Bacteroidota bacterium; assembly: GCA_031377245.1. Taxonomy (GTDB): domain Bacteria; phylum Bacteroidota; class Bacteroidia; order Chitinophagales; family Chitinophagaceae; genus Ferruginibacter. Next base: position 315,282 of record JANMEU010000010.1, on the reverse strand, counting down.
TTGTGGACAGCTACGAATGAAGAGTTGCCTATTATTGGCACAATGGCAAGCAAGTTTAACGATGAAGGGGTTAATCATTTATTTGAAAAATTATTAGTTGCCATTGAGAAAAAAACAGGAACAACATTTGGTAACTATAGTTTTGGCGCAACTGCAAAAGTAACCTCTGCAATAATACCAAGTAGCCGTGTACGTTACCTAAGCGAAATAACGGCAACTATTAAAGATTACGATAATTTAGTAATAGAGCAAAGTGCTATTGCTACAAAATTGTATCAATTAAATGGAGCGTTAGAAGTTATAAAAACTAAAGGAGATGTAAATGTTATTAGTGCATTAGAACAGCAAATAGAATTTTTTACCAATCAACTTACACCAGTAGCCAAAAAATTAATTACCAATTGGCCTAATAAGTTAGAAGAATACCAAAAAGATTTTTACGAATATAAAGTACGAGATAAAGTTATACGGCAACCCATGACGGTTGTAAGCCTTAGTGGCACTCGTATTCGTAAAGTTATTTTACCAAGGTTTAAAGACTGGGGCGATTTACTTACCTGGCAAGGGCAAGAAAATGTACCGGGCAGTTTCCCCTTTACAGCAGGTGTATTTCCTTTAAAAAGAGAGGGCGAAGACCCAACCAGAATGTTTGCTGGAGAAGGTGGACCAGAGCGTACCAATAGGCGTTTCCATTATGTAAGCCAAGGCCAACCAGCAAAGCGTTTAAGTACAGCATTTGATAGTGTTACGTTATATGGAGAAGACCCTGCACCACGACCAGATATTTATGGCAAAGTAGGCAACAGTGGAGTAAGTATTGCAACCGTTGATGATGCTAAAAAATTGTATAGCGGTTTTGATTTATGCAGCCCAAAAACATCGGTTAGTATGACCATTAATGGGCCAGCACCTATGCTATTAGCCTTCTTTTTAAATGCAGCCATTGACCAACAATGTGAAAAATATATTATTGAAAATAACTTAAGAGATGAAGTAAATAAAATTATTGAAGCAAAATATACTATTGATAATCTACCAAAATATATTGGGGTTGATGGTAAACCTATTCAATTACAAAAAGGCGAAATGCTGGGCAAATTGCCAGAGGGTAACGATGGGTTAGGATTGCGTTTATTAGGATTAAGTGGTGCAGATGTTTTACCTGCCGATATTTATGCAACTATAAAAGCAAATGCTTTACAACAAGTACGTGGTACTGTACAGGCCGATATTTTAAAAGAAGACCAAGCACAAAATACCTGCATTTTTAGTACAGAGTTTGCATTAAAATTAATGGGAGATGTGCAGGAGTATTTTATTACCCAAAAAATACGCAATTTTTATAGTGTAAGTATTAGCGGCTATCATATTGCAGAGGCTGGTGCAAACCCCATTACGCAATTAGCTTTTACTTTATCAAATGGGTTTACGTATGTGGAGTATTATTTAAGTAGAGGAATGAATATTGATGACTTTGCTGCTAATCTTTCTTTCTTTTTTAGTAATGGAATGGACCCTGAGTATAGCGTAATTGGCAGAGTAGCTCGTAGAATTTGGGCAAAAGCCATGAAGTATAAATACAAAGCAAACAAGCGTAGCCAAATGCTAAAGTATCATATACAAACGAGTGGTAGAAGTTTACATGCACAAGAAATTGATTTTAACGATATACGTACAACGCTGCAAGCTTTGTATGCAATTTACGATAACTGTAATAGTTTGCATACTAACGCTTACGATGAGGCGATAACTACACCAACCGAAGAAAGCGTACGCCGAGCCATGGCCATACAATTAATTATTAATAGAGAATTAGGTACTGCTAAAAATGAAAACCCCAACCAAGGAAGTTTTTTAATTGAGGAGTTAACAGATTTAGTTGAGGAAGCTGTATTAATAGAGTTTGATAGAATTACAGAACGTGGTGGTGTTTTAGGTAGTATGGAACGTATGTACCAGCGCAATAAAATACAAGAAGAGAGTTTGTTTTACGAACACCAAAAGCATACTGGCGAATTACCGTTAATTGGTGTAAATACTTTTTTAAGTAAAAATGGTAGCCCTACTATTTTACCTACCGAAGTTATACGTAGCACTACAGAAGAAAAGGAGCAACAAATAATAAACGTAAAAGCCTTTTGGAAACGCAATGAACATATAAGTGCCGATAGATTAAGTAAATTAAAAGAAGTGGCAATAAATAATGGCAACTTATTTGAAGAGCTAATGGAAACCGTAAAATATTGTAGCCTAGGGCAAATTACCAATGCATTGTATGAAGTAGGTGGGCAGTATAGGAGGAATATGTAGTATTTTTAAATTTGCTTTTAATGAAATTAGTTTTTACTTTTTTGCTAGTATTGTTTTGTAATTGTTTATTGGCACAAGAGAATGAAGTATTTCTTAACATAAATAGGGATACTGTTAATGCTTCTGCTGCAAGTTATTATTGTAAAATTTTTGAAAATGATAGTATTAAAAAAGAAACATGTTATTATACTGGAAGTAAGACTTTAGCAAGTAAGGCTCAATATAAAAAAATACCAAATATCACATCCTATTATAATACTGCATATAAAACATATTTTCCAAATGGAAATGTTTCGACAATTGATACGTTCTATAATGGATACCGCATATATAAATCTTATCATTACAATGGTGTGTTAAAGGATTCAGTATTTAGGATATATTATTACACAATTGATGCTAATTCTTTAAGGGAAGATAAAGTTGGTATAAGAGAATGGAAGTGGTATTCTAATGGAAGTATAGAGGACTCAACATATAATTTTAATGACACTGTTTTAGTTTATAGATCTTGGCATGATAATGCAATGCCTGGTAGTGCTGGTTATCTTGATGTTAACTTCAAGAAAATAAGCAAATGGAAATATTATCATTCCAATGGAAATATATCAGCTATTATTGATTACAAAAAGGATAAAATTATTAATGCTATGCATTATGATATTAATGGAAAGTTATTGCCTGACACACTATTAGCCAATAAGCCTGCTTCTTTCAAAAAGAAAAAAAATGCTTGGAGTAACTATGTAGATAATAATTTGTATTGGCCAAAAGGGTATAAAATAATAAATGGGGATACAGCTACTGTGGTCGTTAATTATACAATAAGTAATACAGGTAAAGTTGAAGACGTTTATATTGCAGTGCCTTTTAACCCAGTTTTTGATGAAATAGTAGTAAACCTTGTAAAAAGTTCTCCAAGATGGAGCCCACGTATTGAATGTAATAGAGCAATTAAAGAAACCAAATCTCAGACAGTTACTTTTAGTAATAAACCTAAGTAAGTTTATTAAACAGTTTGCTTCTTCCTCCTCCTCAAAAACCAAACAATACCACCCAACGCTGCAACACCCAAAGCAACAAAACCTCCAATTTTTATGTAGTGATTTTGTTTAGCTTTTTTTGCATCGGCAATTAATTCTTTGTTGGCAATATCATCGGTATTTCCTTCAGATAAAATTTCGTTAGCGTTGCTTAACTCTTTTTTAGTGTAATAAATACTATCGTTTTGTATTTTGTTAATAATAAAAACATAATCTGGGGCATAGTAATTATTTACCTCAATAGTGTCGGTATGTTTTTTGGTAGAATTATTTACGCCCCAAAATTCTATACCATCGGGTGCTCCACCACTACTTGGAATTATTACGCTAACATCTTTTAGTACATAAATTGAATCGTTATTGCTTCTTGTAGCTCTATAATAAAATTGATAATCAGTTAGTGATGCTAAATTTTGAAAACTTACTTTGCTAGGATGCATTTTTGCTTTACCAGGCGTATCGGCAAAAGTGTATTGTGCTGATACTATTAAAATTAAGGTTAACAGTTGCTTCATACTTGGTTGTTTAGGTTATACAAGGTAATAAAAATGCGGTCTGACGCCTAATAAAAAACTGCAACCATTTTGTGATTGCAGTTTTGTATAATTGGCTTTTAGTTTAAAATAAAACCATTCTATTATTCATTTTTGTTTTAGTTCCCCTTTTGGTGTGGAGGGGTTACATTCTCTCTTCCACTTTACTCCAATTTACTACATTCCAAAATGCGGCTAAATAATCGGCACGGCGATTTTGATAGTTTAAATAGTAGGCATGTTCCCATACATCGCACCCTAATATTGGCTTGCATTTACAATCAGCAACATCCATTAACGGATTGTCTTGATTGGGGGTTGAGCAAACAACCAATCCACCATCTTTAACACCAAGCCAAGCCCAGCCGCTTCCAAAACGAGTCATCCCAGCAGCAGCAAATTTTTCTTTAAAAGCATCAAAACTTCCAAAGGCTGTATTAATAGCATCAGCTAATTTGCCTTGTGGCTCATTAATAACATCTAATAAAGTGGCTGGCTGAAGGCTTTCCCAAAAAAATGTATGGTTCCAATGGCCACCGCCATTGTTACGTACCGCTGGGGAAATTGTGCCAGCATGGGCAACTAATTCCTCAATAGTTTTATTTTCGTTATCGGTACCAGCTATGGCTTTGTTTAAATTATCTACATAAGCTTGGTGGTGTTTACCATGATGTATTTCCATGGTTTTAGTATCAATATGTGGCTCTAATGCGTTGTGTGCATAAGGCAAAGGGGCTAATGTAAATGCCATAATAAATAAATTAAAAAGTGAATGAATTAAAATTTAGAAATGTAAAATTACACATAAGCAGCAACAATTTATATACTGCTTTTATTTTGTTTCCAATATCGGAAACTACCGCCTAGCTTTAAAAAAATCTTTCATTAAAACAGCACATTCATCTTGCAAAATACCGCCCACCAACTCGGTTTTTGGATGAAATGGATTTGAAGTTCCACAGCATTTTCGATAACTATTTTTATCATCTGGTGCACCAAAAACAATTTTACCAATTTTACTCCAGTATAAAGCGCCACTGCACATAAGGCAGGGCTCAACCGTAACAAACAAAGTAGCTTGGGGCAAATATTTACTTCCTAAAAAATTATACGCTGTAGTTAAGGCTAAAATTTCGGCATGGGCAGTACTATCGTTTAATAACTCTACTTGGTTATGCGCTTTGGCAATAATGGTATTATTTAAAACGATAATTGCCCCAACAGGCACTTCATCGGCATCAAAAGCTTTTTTTGCTTGTTGCAGTGCTTGTTGCATATATTGTTCATTGGTCATACTTTTTAAATTAACTTACAACAAAATTACGTTAATGGCTTACACAAATGAATTATTGAATTTGCAAAATTATTTTAAAACAGGCGAAACAAAATCGTATGCCTTTAGGTTAAAGCAATTAAAAAAATTAAAGCAAAGTATTTTAAAGCATGAAGATGACTTATATGATGCATTAAACAAAGATTTAAAAAAGAGTAAAGAAGAAGTCTGGGTTACTGAAACAGGTATGGTGCTATCGGAATTAAGTGCTGCCCTAAAGCATTTAAAAAGTTGGATGGAGCCAAAAAGCGTAAGCACCAATTTGTTAAATATGCCAAGTAGTAGCAAAATAATAGCAGAGCCGCTAGGAGTTGTGTTAATTATTGGTCCATGGAATTATCCTTTTCAGTTGGTAATAAATCCGTTGATAGGGGCTATTGCTGCTGGTAATTGTACGGTAATAAAGGCTAGTGAATTTGCACCTGCAACAGGGGCGGTTATAAAAAAAATTATTGAAGAAACCTTTGAAGCAAACTATATTTTATTTGTAGAAGGAGATGGGGCAACTGTGGTACCTGCAATGCTAAACAACTTTACGTTTGATCATATTTTTTATACAGGTAGCACAGCCGTGGGTAAACTAATTTATAAAATGGCTGCCGAAAATTTAACCCCTGTTACTTTAGAGCTTGGCGGCAAAAGCCCATGTGTGGTAGAAGAAGATGCCAATATAAAAATAGCTGCAAAGCGTATTGCTATTACCAAATATAGCAACTGTGGGCAAATGTGTGTAGCGCCAGACTATGTGTTAGTACATAAAAATAAAAAAGATGAATTAGTAGAGGCACTTAAAAAAAGTATTGCTACTTTTTATGGGGAAGATAGTGCTACAAATTATAACTATGGAAAAATAATTAATGAAAAACAATTTGATAGACTTACCAGCTATTTGAAACAAGGCAATATTTTACTTGGTGGAAAAACTAACAAAGAACAATTATTTATTGAGCCTACCCTTATTGATAATATTTCGTTAGATGATAGTATAATGAAAGACGAAATTTTTGGACCAATACTTCCTATAATTACGTACAACACAAAAGAAGAAGCATTAGCCATTATTGAAAAAAATAAAAACCCTTTGGCGTTTTATGTTTTTACTTCTAGTAACTCCAACGAAAATTTTTGGATAGATAATGTAGCCTTTGGTGGGGGTTGTGTAAACAATGCTAGTTGGCACTTAACTAATCATAACCTTCCATTTGGAGGAAGAGGATTTAGTGGCACAGGTAATTACCATGGAAAAAATAGCTTTGATACATTTAGTCATAAAAAAGCAGTGATGAAAACGCCTACATGGTTTGATCCTTCTATAAAGTACCCACCGTTTAAGGGGAAGTTGGGGTTGTTTAAGAAGATAATACGATAACAACCTCCCACAAAGGCACAGAGAGCACAAAGTTTTTTCTTGTTTGTCTTTGTGATTTTGTGGGCAAAATAAAAATTAAAAAATATGACAGAAAATGAATTGGCAACTATTGCGGTAGACATTGCTTATAAAATTCATACAAGACTTGGACCTGGTTTATTGGAAAGTGTTTATGAAGCTGCCTTTATTGTAGAATTAGAAAGGAGAAAAATTCCTTATGTAAGGCAACCTCAAATACCAGTTTATTATGATGGCGAATTATTAGATGTGTCTTTTAGAGCAGATATAATAATGGGAGGGCTACTTTTAATTGAATTAAAGTCTGTAGAAAATATAGATAAAGTGCATCATAAAGTTGTACTTACATATTTAAAACTTACAGAAATAAAATTAGGCCTTTTAATAAATTTTAATGTAAACTTAATTAAGGAGGGAATCTTCCGAAAAATAAACGGAGACTTAAGTTAGTGTTCTTTGAGTCTTTGTGGGATAAAAATTTAAAAATGAAAAAACTAAAACGATTCTTAATTGTTGTAGCCTTAGTAATAGGTAGTTTTGCTATTTATGTGCAGATAGATAACCGTAATTCAAAAAACATGACATTCAGACAAAAAGCTTTAAAAACCTTTTACCCAGCATTTATTTGGATAACAAAGTTAGCAGGAAAAAATATAGAAAAATTAAGTAGTACCAAAGAGCCCATTGTTTCTTTTTATACCTTAAGTGATACCCTAAATAATAATACTGCACTTAGCTTTGAAACATTAAAAGGTAAAAAAGTTTTGTTGGTAAATACGGCAAGCGATTGTGGCTACACCAATCAGTACGATGATTTACAAAAATTGAGTGAGTTGTACAAAGAAAAATTAGTAGTTATAGGTTACCCAGCAAACGATTTTAAGGAGCAAGAAAAAGGAACTGATACTGATATTGCACAATTTTGTAAACTTAATTATGGGGTAACATTTCCATTAGTTAAAAAAAGTGTGGTAATAAAATCGGCACAACAAAACTCTGTTTTTAATTGGCTTTCAAACGCTTTAAAAAATGGGTGGAATGATAAAGCACCAAGCTGGAATTTTAGTAAATACTTAGTTAATGAAAAAGGAGTATTAGTAAATTATTTTGATCCCTCTGTGTCGCCGTTGGATAGTGAGGTAAAAGCAGCAATAGAACACTGATTGAATTTAAATATTTTTTTACGTTATAAACCTTTTGAAGAATATTAATTAAATCACTTACCAAAAGTACTCGGTTGCATACTCGTATTTCTGCTATAAAATTCCATAATGCTTTGCAAAAACGCTTTAGCAAAATTTACTCTACTAGTTTGATTATCTCTTACACCAATAAAATTACTTTCTATTTGCCAACCATACACTTTAGGGTATAATGATGATGTGTAGCGTTGTGTATTGTAGCCTCCGTCAAAGTAAGGATCGCTTAAAAGAGGTGCAGGGTCTTGATCAGAGGGCACACTAGGAAAATTTTTATTAGCCATCAATGTGCCAAAAGCAGTAGGCGTGGTTAAAAATTGGTTGTTACTTAAAAAAGGATTTTGAAACAACATATTGTAGTAAGATGTTGATGATGGTAGAATAGAAGAGGGATTGCGTAATTCGCTACCGCTTACTAAATAACCCAGCTCTAAGCGTTGCTTGGTATGCCCATGGCCATGTATATCTATAAATAATGCTTGAGGATATTTTAGTAAAATTTTTGTCACAAAACTATCAATGCTTAAGTGATAATTATTCCAAATTGTGGCAATTGCACTATTACCACAAGTAGCTTCATTAATTTCTCTATTTTGATCAAGTTTTGTACGTTTTAAATAACTAATTACCAAATACGGTTGAATATTATAATCTGCTTTACATACGCTGTCAATTGTATTAGCTAATTCAATTGTTCGTCCATCGGTACCTGTTACAATGTTAGGGCATGTTCTATCAGCTATAGTTGTTGGGTCATCAGCACCACCATGAGGCACACTAATAATTAAAGGCATATTGCCATATTGTACTTCGGTATAAGGGTCTAGCTTTTTTTTAGAAACAATATCTTTAGGGGGGTCAATAAAAGGCTTGTCTGGCTTGCAGCTAACTAGTAAAATTGTTAAAAAAATAACACTAACTAACTGGGCATTTTTCATGATAATTTATTAATTCTATTGGCGTTTTTACAAATTCGTAACCAGCATATTTTATATTAATTTCATCTAACACCGCTACAATTTCTTCTACGCTTTCAAGGGTTACTAATCTTAATCGATAATCTTTAATACCTGGCAAGCCCTTTAAATAATTGGTGTAGTGCCTACGCATTTCAAAAATCCCCACTTTAGGCCCTTTCCACTCAAATGAACGATGTAAATGTTTTTTACACACTTCCACTCTATCCTCAACCGTTGGCGATGGTAGGTGCTCACCGGTTTTCACAAAATGTTTTATTTCATTAAATATCCATGGGTAGCCAATAGCAGCTCTACCAATCATAATACCATCTACCCCATATTTATTTTTATACTCAACAGCTTTTTCTGCACTATCAATATCGCCATTGCCAAAAATAGGTATGGTAATTCTTGGGTTTTCTTTAACCTTAGCAATTAACTCCCATTGGGCTTCTCCTTTATACATTTGCGCTCTAGTACGTCCATGTATAGCAAGGGCTTTTATGCCAGTATCTTGCAAACGCTCTGCTACTTCTTCAATATTTTTATTATTATCATCCCAGCCTAATCTTGTTTTAACGGTAACGGGTAGCCGAGTGCTTTTTACACAAGCAGCTGTAAGGCGAATCATTAAATCAACATCTTTTAATACTCCAGCACCAGCACCTTTTAGTGCAACTTTTTTTACAGGGCATCCAAAATTTATATCCAACAAATCGGGGTTGGTAGCATCTACAATTTTAGAGGCTAAAGCCAGGCTATCCTCATCGCCTCCAAAAATTTGAATACCCACAGGTTTTTCGTAATCAAATATATCTAGCTTTTGGCGGCTTTTAATAGCATCTCTAATTAGGCCTTCGCTGCTAATAAATTCGGTGTACATCAAATCTGCACCTTTATCTTTACACACCGCCCTAAATGGCGGATCACTAACATCTTCCATAGGTGCTAGCAATAAGGGAAAATCTGGTAACTCAATATTATCGCCAATTTTTATCATACTTTTTTTATTTTGGGGCTGCGGATGCCTAGGTGCCAGCTCACTATAATTACTTTACAATATTAAAGACTATACCTAGTGAGCAGACACCTATATTTTTAATCAATCGTTACAATACTCTGTGTTTCTGCGCTTCCGAGGCAATTGCTTATTTTTGCTGCAAAATTACAACATAATAATGGCACATATAGCTACACGTAAAATTTCGTACCTGGGGCAAGCAGGTATTTTAGGCGGTTTAATAGTGGGTGGTTTAGCTGTGGCAGCATTGGTGCAGTTTATTGGTATGTCGGGCAAATTAAATTTAGCCGAGCTGGGTAAGTTAGATTCTAAAGTATTTATGGATAAATTATTGGTACCCGAAAATGCTAATCTTTTAAGGGTACTCCAATTTTTATCTACCTTAATAATGATGTTTTTGCCAACCTATATTTATGCCAAAATTTGCCATGCAAAACCATGGGTGCATTTAGGATTAGTTAAAAAGCCAACAGTAGCACAATTCGTTATGGTTATATTAATTGTATTGGCCTGCTTACCCATAATAGGCGCTTTGCAAGAAGCTATGAAATTAATACCCTTTAGCAAAGAAACCTTAGCCATATTTCAAAAAGCTGAGGATGATTATTTTAAACAAATTTTAGTAATTGGTAAAATGAATAGCTTTGGCGAATATGTATTATCGTTAGCAATGATAGCCTTACTACCAGCTATTTTTGAAGAAGTTTTATTTAGAGGCGGCATACAAAATTTATTAAGCCGTTGGACCAAAATGCCCATATTATCTATTTGTATTACGGCAGCTATATTTAGTTTTGTACATGGCAGTTATATTGGCTTTTTACCAAGGTTTGTTTTAGGGTTTGTGTTGGGGTGGCTTTTTTATAGAACAGATAAATTGTGGCTAAGTATTTTAGCCCACTTTATTAACAATGCCCTTGGCGTTACAATGATGTATGTTATGACAAGGATGGGAAAGCCCATTACACCTAACTCTATGGAAGAAAGTGTTCCTATACTAGTAGGAGTAGCAGCGTTGGCTGTACTTGTTGGATTATTGTATGCTTTTGATAAAGTAAGCAAAAAAGATATTGATAAACCTGGGTTAGAAGTAGCCTTGCCTGGTTATATTAACCCCAATAACCCGTTTGAAGAAAGTTATGTAGCAAAAGAAAATAACCCACAATAAATTTATGGCATTAAATATAGATACCTTAAAAACCCGAAGCCTTACTGCATTAATTTTTGTAGCCGTAATGTTGGTGGGGTTGTTATGGAATTTTTGGAGTTTTGTTTTTTTATTTACGGTAATACATTGGGGTTGTTGGATAGAATATTTAAATATTATAGAAAAAATCAATGACGATAAAATTGAAGACAGTTTTATAAAAAAATACTTTGCTTTTTGTGGGATTACATTAATGTGGGTGGTAGGGCAACATCGCTTTGGTTCTGACATGGGATTTAACTTATTTGGCTATCCCGTTAGTTTAAAATACATACTCTGGATTTTATTATTTGCTGGGTTATTAGTGTTTTTAATCCTAAATAAAAAAATTAAAGAAGGTACAAAACGAGTGAGTTTTTTAGGATTTTTGTATTTGTCTTTGTCGTTCACTCTTTTGTTAGATTTGAGAGATGAACCTTTTATAACAAATGAAAATTTTACATTACTTGATTATGGAAAAGTATATGTATGCTTAACTATTTTATCCATTTGGATAAATGATACCATGGCCTACCTAGTAGGTTCTGTAATTGGTAAAACACCCTTCTCTAAAATATCACCAAAAAAAACTTGGGAAGGTACTGTTGGCGGGGCCATTTTATGTATAGGGGTGATTGCTGCAATAGCCTATTTTACTCAACTAATAAATGTAAAAGATGCAGCTATCATTGCTGCCCTTTGTGCAATATTTGGCACCCTTGGCGATTTATTCGAAAGCAAACTTAAACGTATGGCCAATGTAAAAGACAGCGGTAGTTTTATGCCTGGCCACGGTGGCTTTTTAGATAGGTTTGATAGTTTACTATTTGCAGTACCTGCAGTTTGGGTTTATGTAAAGCTGTTTTTATAGGTTTCAGGTCACTATCTAGTACTTTAAAAACTACAGACTTTGCTTAGTGACCGGATACCTAAGTAAAAAAACTTTCAACTTTCAACTTTCAACTATCAACTATAAGTTATCTTTACTGCTCAAAACAACTGCATGACAATTCATAGAGAAGGGTACAAATCCATTGCCATAGGCACACTAATTTTTGGTTCAATCAACTTTGTTTGTTGGTATTTTTTTAGTGCATCGCTACCCATTTTGTGTTGGGTAATATTTGCTGCCACACTTTTTGTACTGCTTTTTTTAGTTTCTTTTTTTAGAATACCTAATAGAGTGTTTACTATAAACGAAAATCAACTTATTGCCCCTGCCGATGGTAAAGTAGTGGTAATTGAAGAAACAGTAGATGTAGAATATTTTAAAGATAAACGATTACAGGTTTCGGTTTTTATGAGCCCGGCCAATGTGCATGTAAATCGTAATCCGTTAAGTGGAGAGGTGGTGTATAATCAATACCATAAAGGCAAATTTTTAGTAGCTTGGGATCCTAAAAGCAGTACAGATAATGAACGCCACAGTGTAGTTATTAAAAAAGGCAATACAGAGATTTTAGTAAAACAAATTGCCGGTGCACTAGCAAAGCGTATTGTAAATTATTTAAGTGTTGGGCAAAAAGTTAACCAAACAGATGAGTTTGGCTTTATAAAATTTGGTAGCAGGGTAGATTTGTTATTACCCGTTGGCACCAAAATAAATGTACAATTAAATGAGGTAGTTAAAGGTGGGGTTACGGTAATAGCTACGCTATAAGTAGTTTAACCACAGAGAGCCACAGATTTTTCACAGATTTAAAGGATTTTCTGTGTTATCTGTGTTTCTAATCCCTTTAATCTGTGGTTAATCAATATTTTAACATTTTTAACTTGGCTACGCCATCATATTCATCTATTTTTACATTGATTAATCACAATAAATTATTACAAAATGAAAAAGTTTTTATTATTAGCTACAGCTGCTTTATTAGTAACAGGTGTTGCATTAGCCGACAATGGCAAAAAGAAAAAGAAGAAATGTGCAAAAGGTCAAACTTGTTGCGCTAAAGACAAAGCAACTGCTGCAACTACAACTAAAAAAGCATGTTGCAAAGACAAACACAGCGAAACTAAAACTGCTGAAGTTAAAATGTAATTAAACCCCTTGGGTTAGTAAGCCTCTCATAAACTGAGAGGCTTTTTTATTTCTACAATCTGCGTTATTAGCGAAGCCTGCCTTTGCCGGTAGGCAGGTCAGCGGTAGTTTATTAAAAAATATCCTCCAACTCTTTTAAATGTGTCACCATATAAGTGGGTTGCAAATTTGTAGTAGCATTTATATGATTTACAAAAACACTATCCATTCCGGCGTTAATTGCTCCGCTAATATCGGCATCTAAATTATCGCCGAGCATTATACTCTCTTTTAAGGGAGCATTTGCAGTTTTTAGGGCATATTCAAAAATTGCTGCATTTGGTTTTACACTATTACTTTCTTCACTTGTAATTATATGCGTAAAAAAATGAGTAAGGTTACTGTACTTTAACTTATTATGTTGTACTTCTTTAAAGCCATTGGTAATTAAATGTAATTCATAATTTTTTTGTTTTAAGTAAGTAAGAATTTCTACGGTGTACGGAAAAAGCTTGTCTCTAGTGGGTAACAAATCTAAAAAATGGGTGCTTAATTCCTTGGCTAAATTTTCATTCCCAATCTTAAAATCAAGTAAGGCAAAATACATCCGTTTCCATTTTAACTCATCGGCCTTTATTTTACCAGCATTGTATTTGCTCCATAATAGTTCGTTGTGGTGTAAATACTGTTTAAAAAATACTTCAAAACTAGTTGATAACAGTTCTCCTAATTGTTGTTCGGCATATATTTTTGATAAGGAATCTTTGCAGTTCGTTTCAAAATCCCAAAGGGTATGATCTAAGTCAAAAAAGAGGTGTTTGTATTTTTGCATTTAATAAATTAGTTATTGAAAATTGAAGTGTAAATTTACATAACTAAAATAACCTTACCATAACTTAACTATAAATAATGTACGTAGTAATTACAGGAGCTTCAAAAGGGATAGGAAAAGCCTTAGCAAAAAAATTTGCGGCAAATGGCTACAATTTAATGTTGTGCTCAAAAGGAGAGGTAGACTTATATAAAACCATGCAGGAGTTGCAAACAGCCTTTCCTGCCATAGAAATAAAAGCAAAACCATTTGATTTAAGTATTAATGCTAAAGCATTTGGCGATTGGGTGTTAGAAAATATTAGTACGCCAACTATTCTTATAAATAATGCTGGTTATTTTGAGCCTGGTAATGTTTATAACGAACCTGATGGTTTGTTAGAAAAACAAATAGAAACAAATTTATACAGCGCCTATCATCTTACTCGTAAGCTATTGCCTAAAATGATGGAGGCAGCAAGTGGTCATATATTTAATATTTGTTCTGTGGCATCTTTACAAGCGTATTCAAATGGAGGGGCATATAGCATAAGTAAATTTGCCTTGGCAGGGTTTAGTAAAAACTTACGGCAAGAAATGTTAGCACACAACATTAAAGTAACAAGCGTATACCCCGGTGCTGTACTTACTAATAGTTGGGGTAGTTTTGATAATAGTAAAAATAGAATTATGGAGGCAACTGATATTGCCGATATGGTTTTTGCAGCATCGCAATTATCTATTGGTGCATGTGTAGAGGAAATTGTATTAAGACCGCAACAAGGCGATTTGTAATTAACATTTTTTTAATACCACTTATCAAACCACTCAGCTAAATAACGGCTAATTATTATTTTTGTATAAATGCTACACGGGTTACAAAAAAGTTTACTATTTATTTTTATTTTAATTTGTCAACAATTAGTTGGGCAAGTAAAATTTACTGTAACCGTATCTCCTAACTTAATTGGAAAAACTGATTTTGCTCAATTAAAATTAATTATTGAAAATGGTGTTAATATTGAAAAAATTAATCCCCCCGACTTAAAAAATTTTGATATACAAAGTGGTCCAAATGAAGAAACGGGTATTACATCAATTAATGGCGATGTAAAAAAATATTATGCCCAAAGCTATATCATCAAACCTAAAACAAACGGCACATTTACTATTCCGCCTACTACCGCATTAGTTGATGGGGCTATTTATAAAAGCAATCCTGTAGTTTTAAAAGTATCTATTAAAGCCACCTTAGCTAATAGTACAAATACATTGCCATTTGGTAAGTTGGAAGTTACTGAACAACCTAAGCAAAATTATAATGAGTATATTTTAAAAAAAGGGGAAAATATTACTGAAAAAGTTAAACGCAATATGTTTGTTAAAGTAGATGTAAACAAAACGAATTGCTTTGTTGGCGAACCTATTGTGGTTACCTATAAATTGTTTACAAGATTAAAAAGTGAAAGTAATATTATAAAAAACCCTTCGTTTAATGGGTTTTCGGTAATAGATTTGGAGCAACCTAATGCCTTAATCTATGAAACCGAAAAAGTGAATGGGAAGGAATATAATGTTTATACCATTAGAAAATCCCAATTGTATCCTTTACAACCTGGTGTATTTTCATTAGAAGAAGCCGAAGTTGAAAACGTAATACATTTTATAAGAGAGGATTATTTAAAAAATAGGGCACAAAATTTTTTTGATGATTTTGGACAAACCCCTTTACCCTCAGAGGCTTTAGAAGATTATAAAATTGTGTTGAAAAATAATGTTGTAAACATAGTTGTAAAGCCACTGCCTACTAGTAATGCGCCTAAAAATTTTAAAGGAGCTGTTGGCAATTTTGGGATAATTGCACAACTAGAAAAAAATATATGTACAACCGATGAAACTATTAAGTTAAAAATTTTATTAAGTGGTGAGGGTAATTTACAATTGATAACAGCACCAGAAATTAATTGGCCTAAATACGTTGAACTATTTGAACCAAAATTTACAGAAAACCTTTTTAAAAATACGATACCTATTAGCGGATCAAAAACAAGTGAATACCCATTTAGTGTAGATAGTGTAGGCACTTTTACTTTAGATACGCTTAGCTTTACTTTTTTTGATGTTAAAAGCGGAAAATATAAAACCATTTATGCAAACCCAATAGTTTTTACAGTTACAAAAGGAGATGGAGTTAAAAACACGATTACCCCTAAAAATAATACACAGTATAAAAACTGGGTTAGTACAATTTTTAACAACAGAAAAGTTGTAATTGGTGCAATTGCTTTATTGCTTTTAAGCGGATTGTTTTTTTGGTTAAAAAAAGAAGAACGTACTACCAACACAAAAATGGTTTTAAGAGAAGATGAAAAAGTAGAACAAGAGGGAATTGCGGAAAAGCAACAAGTGGTAAATAAAGATTGGTTAGTACAAGCTAAAAATTGTTTACATACTAATGATGAAATAAATTTTTATACTTTTTTTAGTACAGAGTTAAAGGAATTTATGATATTTAAAACAGGTATAGATAAAGCTAATTTTAATACAACAGCCGTAACAGCTTGGTTAACCGAAAATAAAATAAATACTGATACTATTAACCAATACAAGGAATTAGCTACGTCATTGGAAATGTATTTATATAATCCTTTTACAGAAAAAATGCCTATGGAAATGATGTACGAAAAGGGGATAGTACTTATAAGGTCTTTAACTACTTAATTACAAGCAGAGTAAAAACAGAAACTTAGTCTTCCATAAATTTATACCCAATACTTCTTACAGAAAAAAAGTACTTAGGATTACGGCTATCTTCCTCAAAGTACTTTCTAAAATTTAAAATAAAGTTATCAATTGTTCTTGTAGTAGGGTAAACATTGTAGCCCCATACTGCTTGTAAAATTTTTTCTCTAGTAACTACTTCGTTTTTATTTTCAATTAAAAGTTTTAGAAGTTGTACTTCTTTTTTTGTTAAAAAAATAGTTTTACCCTCTTTATCAATACACTCTAATGATTTAAAATTTATTTTATTTTTTCCAAAACTATACAGTTCTTCAATAGGTGTTCTACTAGCTAACCGTTCGCTTTTTATAAGCAGTTTATTTACTCGTAATAAAAGTTCTTCTAAATTAAAGGGCTTGGTTAAGTAATCATCTGCTCCTTTTTTTAAGCCTAAAATTCTATCGGCGCTTGTGTTTTTTGCACTTAAAATTAAAATGGGTAAATCTGGGTGGCTTAATCGTACCGTTTCGCAAACAGTTATTCCATCTATTTCTGGCAGCATTACATCTAAAATCACTAAATCAAAATACTCTTGCTGTACAAATTTTAACGCCTCTACACCATCGTATGCGCTGGTAACATCATAGTCTTCTAATTCCAAGTTAAGTTTTAAGGCTTCTTGTAAATTTTCTTCATCTTCTACTAGTAGTATTGATTTTTTTTTGCTCATTGTTACGTGCTCAAGGGTAATATAATTTCAAAATTACTTCCATTTGGTAAATTATCTGTCACAGATATGTTGCCTTTATGTTTACCAATAATATTTTTAGTTAAATATAAGCCTAAACCAGTGCCCTTTGCCCCTTTTGTAGCCGCATTACCTACCCTATAAAATTTTTCAAATATTTTTTGTTTATCTAATTGGCTTACTCCTTTACCCTTATCAATTACTTGTAAAGTAGTTTGATTATTACGTACAAATAAATTTATTATTATTTCAGATTCTTTAGGGGAATATTTAATGGCATTATCTATTAAATTATTCACTGCAATTTGCAGTAACATTCTATCCCCAATTACAAAGTTATTTTCATTTATATTTTTTATAAATTGGTAAGAGGAGAATCTATTTTTATACTCAGCAATACTAGTTTCTACTAATTCGCTTAAGTTCACATCTTCATTGGTTAAGGAATAATTTGATGCATCAATTTGTGATGAGAGCAACATATTATTGCAGAGCGTATTTAACCGGTTAGCTTCTTGTAAGGTATTTTGTATTAGCTTTTGTTGTTGAGGCTCTTCTAACTTTCTTTTTTGTAGTGTTTCTAAATTTAGTGTAGCTACAGCAATGGGGGTTTTTAATTCATGGGTAAGCGCCATCATAAAATGTTGTTGTTCTTTACTAAAACGTAGTTGCTTACGCACCGCTCTAAAAATAAAAATAGCACCAGCTAGTATTAATAAAAAAAAAGTTATTCCTTCGCCAAGGTATTGAAATGTTTTTCTTTTTTGTTGGTTTTTTAGTTGTTCAATATCTGCAGTGTAGTTTATGCTAGTCGTATTTAAATGTTGAATTTTATAAACCGCCATTTGTTTATTTTGGTTATTTAAAGCAACATACCACCATACTAAGGCAGCTATAATGTAGGCCAATAAAATCCAATAAATAATAAAAATGGTATTTAATTTTCTTTGCTTTGCCATAAAATGCAAAGGTAAAGTATAAAAGTGGTAAGGTTAATTCCTAATATCTAACCCCCAGCTTAGTTTGGTACGTAAGGTTTGTAAAAAATTATTTTCGTTTAGGCGTATAAGGTTTAGTGCAAAGGTTTCTTTTTTTACTGCCAATTGAATTTCCTTAGCAACTAATTCTCTACGACTGTCTAAGGTGCAAATAAATCCATCTGTTCTACCTTCTACCTCAAACGAAATTATAGAGTTATCTGGAACAATAATTGGACGTATGTTAAGGTTATGTGGAGACACAGGGGTAATTACAAAACTTGCACTATCTGGAAAAACAACAGGGCCGTTACAACTTAGCGAATAACCTGTGCTTCCCGTTGGGGTGGCAACAATTAATCCATCTGCCCAAAATGTATTTAAAAATTCACCATTTAAATAGGTATGAATTTTTATCATTGGAGAAGTATCTTTTTTGTGAATGGTAAATTCGTTTAAGGCGTAAGGAGCATCACTAAATAATGAAGTATTACTTGATAAATGTATTAACGTTCTTTCATCAACTACATACGATTGATTGACTAAAGCCTTTACAGCTTCTTGTATTTCGGCCTTACCTATGTTTGCTAAAAAACCCAATCTGCCATAATTTATACCTACAACAGGGGTTCCGGTATCTTTAACTAAGGTAACTGTATCTAACAAGGTGCCATCGCCGCCTAAGCTTATTATGCAACTAATTGTTTCATCTAAATCGGTACTGGAATTAAACGTACTGTACTTTTTTAGTTGAAGAGAGGAATAAAATTGGTTGAAAAAATCTTGATAAAAAACAGGTTCCACGCCATACTTATCTAATTCGTCTAACAACAATTTAAAATCTTGATGTTGAGAATTTTCTATCCCTCTGCTGTAAATTGCAATCCGCATTAGTACAAGTTGAAATGTTAAAAACCACTTTGGAAACGTAAAAATAAACCCTTTTCGTTTAATTGGTTAAAACTATATTCAAATCTAATAGTAAAATCATAAAAGGTTAACATATCTATACCAAAACCACCGGTATACAACAGTTTATTATTTAAACTTGTGGCATTGTATTTACTATAGCTATAGCCAAAATCGGTATATGTTTTTGCAAAAAAGGTAAACGGAATTTTATCATTCTTTTTAAAGAAAAACGGAATGCCAAAAGGCAATTTTACATTAAATGCGGCAATTTTCTTTTTTAGGGTTGCTTTATTCAATAAGTAGGCCACACCATCTATTGCATATAACTCCAGCCCACGTAAAAATGCATTGCCATAGCCAAGGCCACGTTGGTTTATGTAAGCTTGCTTAAACGGAAGTTTTATAGAAGCGTTTACACTATTACTGAAATACCAATTTTTACCAAGATTTATAAACTTATTATACCCACCCTCAAAAGCTAACATATTTAATTTTCCACTAAAGCCCAAACCTCTTTTTAAAATGCCCATAAAACCACTATTACCTGTTAAAGGGTAAGCAACATTATTTACATCGGTGTGAATGTAATTGTACGAAAAGTCGGGAAAGTTAATGGTAGATTTTGCAATGCCTAAATAATTTGGATTATATTTTAAATGTATAGAATCGCTAACTTTTAGGTAAGTAAATGCTGCTCCAAAAATATGGGTATTAAATACTCCTTTACGAATACGGTACGAAGCATTAATATTAAAATTTTTGCTTACAAACGAATTTATAGAAGCATCCTTAGAAGATTTTGTGGAGAAAAAAAGTAGACTGTTTTTAGTGGATGATGTTGCATAATTTACTTCTCTTGTTTGAGAAAAATTTACGCCCAAAGAAAAACCTTCAGTAAGTGCTTTATTGCTGTATGGTGCAGCATAGGAGAAGGAAAGCCCTCTAGTGTAGCCATTTAATACATAAAAGCGTAACTGATCTCTTCGACCGCTAATGTTGTAATGTGCAAATTTTACACCATAAATTACTCTTTGCAAATCGGCATTATATGTTTTTATCCATTCGTTAATACTTCTATCTACCAACTTAAATTGTGGGGTAGGAAAAATATACCAACGCTCTTTTACTTCAATTTCTATTGCAATAGTAAATGCATCTATTGCAATAGTATTTATTTTTACCTCATTAAATAATGTAGTGTTATAAACATTTTGCCTTGCTTGTTCTAAGGTTGTGTAAAGGTTTGCAATAATAATGGAGTCGCCTTGTTTTAATTGTGCTTCTCTTATTATAATGTAATCTTTTGTTTTTTTATTGCCTTTTACAGTAATGTTATTTATATGAAGATGTAGGGCAGAATCAATAGTAGATTTAGCAACTACAGTATTGCTAAATGCTAATTGTGCTAGGCAGTTTTGAGATATGACAAAAAAAACGAAGCAAAAAATAATATTTTTTAACACACCCATTTGTTCGTTTTGCTTAGTTTATTTACGTAAAAATAGGGCATAACGATTTACTACGAACAGAATGTGTAAGTGATAACCTAAATATCTAAATAGTTCATTAAATGCTTGTAATTGCTATGAATTTCATTTTCAAATAATTCGGTACCAAAGTAGTACAGTACATCATAATCGTATCGTTCAAAAGTAGATACAATGGAAGAAATTTCTTTTTTATTAATGTGTAGCGTTACGGTAAATAAGCCCGTATCTTTTTGTATGGTTGTATTTAAATGTAAAATAGTAGCATCGTTACTCTCTACAATTCTGCTTATTTCAGAAATAGCAAAACTAGTGCGTTCCATTTCTAAAATAATAATACCGCCAATTTCATTAGTTCCTGCAAAGTTGCCTAATGCTTTTAACAAATCGGATGTAGTAATTACGCCTAAAAAATCTTTAGCCTGACTAATAACAGGAACTACAGTAGTATCAAATTGGTTACTACAATTTACTGCATTTAAAAAATGCTCATTTTCAAAAACAGAAGGATTTGTAAAGGCTTCTTGCATTAATTCAATTGGCATTTTCTCCTCTTCTACATCTAGCAAGTCTTCTTCGCTTACCATGCCTAAATATTTATTATCGGCAACTACAGGTAAATGCGTTACTCTAAAATCGTTTATTAATTGCAAGGCTTTAGCTACACTATCTTGCAACTGTAATTGGGGAATATTGTTATTGATTAGCTCTATTGTAAGCATTTAATAATAAATTAATTAATGAACACTTGTTAAACGTGAAATATAGTTTAACCGTTACAAATAAAGACAAAATTTTTTGTTAAACTGTTGCAGGCGTTTTTAATTTATCTAAAAAGCCACTCAATATTTTGTTAAACTCAATAGGCACTTCCATCATAGGAGCATGGCCACACTTATCTACTAAATGTAATTCGCTATTTGGAATTAATTTGTTAAACTCTTTACCTACAAATGGAGGCGTAATGGTATCGTTATTACCCCAAATTAAGCAAGTGGGTTGTTGTATTTGGCTTAACTCTTCTCCTAAATTATTACGAATTGCACTTTTAGCTAAAGCTATAATTTTTATAACTTTTAAACGGTTGTTTGTAATCTCAAAAACTTCATCAACCAACTCATCCGTAGCCATTGCAGGGTCGTAAAAAGTTAAAGCGGTTTTATTGCGTATATATTCTTTATCGCCTCGTTTTGGGTAAGTATCCCCCATCCCATTTTCAAATAATCCGCTGCTACCTGTTAATGTAAGCGATTTTACTTTTTCTGGATGTTTTAAAATGTACACCAAAGCTACATGACCGCCCAACGAATTGCCTAATAAATGTATATTGTTATAATTGCGATGCTCAATAAATTTTTGTACAAACTTTTGTAAACCACCTACTGAGGTATGCAGTAAATCCATTTCTAATAAAGGTAACATTGGAACAATTACTTTATTTCTTGTTCTAAAATATTCTATTAACGGTTCAAAATTGCTAAGGGCTCCAAACAAACCATGCAAAAGCAATAGTGGTTCGCCTTCTCCTACTTCTATAAAATTAAATTTTCCGTCTTGGCGTATTTCGTAGCTCATTTGTTAGTTTAAGTAAACAGTCATTGTTGTGCAAAATAATTGATTTAAACCAAAAATGTACATTTAAAGCAATATTGATAAATATGTAGTGTGTTTTATTAGGGGATATTGGTTGATACTTTCCCAAAAAAATCACTTAATTCTGCAAACATATCTTTAAAAACTGGAATAACGGTACCAATGCTATTCATAACCTTTGGCCCTATGGGGCTTATGTACAAATATGTTGCAGAAGCCTCTACTACTGAGGGTTGTATTAATTGAATCTTTTCGGTATAAAATAAAAATAAGCTAAAAATTATAGTGTATAGCGCTAGGTAAAATGCAATACCGCCTATTTTATTTACCCAACCTAATAAGGCAAGTTGAAAGGTTTTTTCTATCAACGTTGCTCCCCAACGCACTAATAAAATAACTATAAAAAAAACTAATGCAAACGAAATAAAGGGCAGCCATTTGGCATTAACACTTACACTATTGCCTAACCAATTAGCAACAGCGGTAGATAATTTTAAAGCTGCTGCTAAACCTATTATAAATGCAACTATGGAGAATACTGCAATTATAAGCCCTTTTTGAAAACCTTTAATACAAGCCATTATTAAGAGTATTGCAAAAATTATATCTATAAGCATATTAGTTAGTTAATAATTCTTTTACAAGTGCACTTATAGTTTTACCATCGGCTTTTCCTGCTAATTGTTTACTAGCTGCACCCATTACTTTACCCAAATCTGCTGCAGATGTTGCGCCTGTTTCGGTAATTATTTTAGCAAGAGCCTCTTTTATTTCGGCTTCGGTTAATTGCTTTGGCAAAAACTTTTCTATAACTGCCATTTCTTCTCTTTCCTTAATTGCTAGATCTTCCCTTCCTTGTTTTTCAAAAATTTCTAATGAATCTTTTCGTTGCTTCATCATTTTTTGTAAAAATTTTTGTTCTGTTGTTTCATCAATTTCTCCCCCAGCACCTGGTTCGGTTTTAGCTTTAATAATTTCAGCTTTAATAGCTCGTAAACCTCGTAGCACACCTTCGTTTTTACTTTTCATGGCATCTTTCATTTCTGCCATTATGTTTTGTTCTAAGCTCATATTTTAAAATTTTGAATTGATGAATTTTGAATTTACTTTTTTGATCCTTTAGTTTTGCCTATTGTTTATTGCCTATTATCTATTGCTCTTTTCTTATTACCCATTTTCCTTCAATTGGCTTTGCCTAAATTTTTCAAAAAAGTTTTTTGCAAATGTTTTCATATCATCACAAAGCTCTTGATTTTGTGTAGCTCTTTTAAACGTATCGGCCATGCTCATTAGCATTTGGTAATAAAAATCGGCCATTTCATCTACCATCATTTCTTTTGTCCAAAGGTCTATTCGCATAGCCGTTTTATCATTAGCATCCCAAAAGGCAATGCACATTGCTTTTGCTTTTTGAGCCATTTCGGCACTGCTATCTGTGGCTTGCCAACTAATTTGTTCCGGAACTTTATTAGGGTCTAATAGTACATCTATTTTTATGGTAGACTGATTCATAATAATTTAATTCTTTTTTTACAAATGTACTATGTTTTCAAAAAATTAAAAATCATAAATTATTTCCCCAGTAAAAACGTTAGTGGAATAGCTAATCTACTTCGCCAATCTTTTGCAGCATGGTCGCCACCTTTAAACTCTTTACTTAAAAAGTTATCAGCTGTATATCCTTTGGAGCTAGCAATAGTATCTATTTTTAATTGTAATGGCTTTAAAAAATAATCAATACGTATAGTGCCATAATCAAAATAAAGTTTATGCGTAGCAGCAGTAGGTAAGTTACTTTGGATATAGGTTGCAAAAGCATTAAACAGTACATTATTCTTTATTGGTATTAAGCCTGGCCACCAAGTAGATAAGCATAAGGCTCCGCCAAAAATAGTAGGATACTCACACATTGCATAAAGAGATACTAGCCCACCCATACTATAGCCTCCGATAAATGTATTTTCTTGAGTGGTAAGGGTACTATATTTTTTATCAATAAATGGTTTTAGCTCTGTCACTAAATATTTTAAATAGTTATCTGATTGTACGGTGTGCTGTAGCATTGGGTCTTTATCCAAGGTAACCTTATATAATGAGTCTTGTGCTTTTTTGGTAAATGTTTCAAAAGGTTTTTGTGGCATATATTCGCTATGCCTAATTCGCCTAGTATTCCAAATAGCTACCACAATACATTTTTTTATAGTACCCTCTTTTATTAGCTTAGACATAGTTTCATCAACACCTACTTCTTGTTTTTCGTTAGATACGGTTGAGTCGAACATTGCTTGCCCATCATTCAAATACAAAACTGCATATTTTTCTTTTTTATTATAATCTTTGGGTAGCCAAACATCTACATTACGAGGTATAATAAAACTAGACTTAAAGTTTTTATATTGCTTTATTTTTCCTGAAGATGGAGTAGGTTTTTGTGCAATTGAACTAAAAGGCAACAAAAAGAGAACAGCAATAACTATTTTTTTAAACATGTAAATAGAATTATAAATAAAATGTAGTTGGTAAAGATAAGCTTTGTAAGAGGGCAATATTAATACACCATACGCTCAAGCTCTGCAACTGTTTTTTCTATGGTATAGGTAAAGCTAAACTCCGCTGCTTTTTTTATTAATTGATTACGATAGTTTTCATCTTTATAAAGTAAAATCATTTTATCGGCATATGCTGTAATATCAATAGATGTAGCATAACTAATACTATCGTTAAAAATAGCGTGCACCTCGTTATTGTTATTAGTAACTACAGGCACATGGCATTGCATAGCTTCTAGTATTTGTACAGGAAAATTTGTAGTACAATAAGGAAAGAAAAAACAATAGGCTGCCGATAAAATTTCTACATACTCCCCAACAAAAATATTGTTTAATAACTGTACATCTTCCTTGTATTTGTAGTTAGCTAACTGTTGCTTTAATTTGGTAGATAAGTGGTTTGCAGTAGTAACAATCAATAATTGCAAATTGCTTTTTTGCCATTTTTTAAATTGGGTAAAGGCTTTTAATACATTAATAAAATCTTGCTCCTGAGTGAATGTGGCATTAACTAAAAAATAATCTTTTCCTTTGCTAACCTTATCTTTTGTTTGTTGTTGATGTTGCCAAGGGTTAGGTATAAAAATTGAATTTGCAGCCACCGCTAATACATTTACAGTGGCTTGTAAGGACGGGAATAAAGTACAAATTTTTTCTTTAGCAGCTGTACTTGTTACAATTATTTTTTTGGCTTTTAGTAAGTTAGTTTCTATGTTTTTTTTATAATACTTGGTTACATTATCGGAAAACAGTTTGGTGGTTTCACCTAGTTCAACAGTGTTTAAAAATAAAAGTTGTGGCAAATTAGTTTGTACACTAACAATAGCATTTGTATTTATATAAATAGTGGCATTTAGTTTTTTTAAAATTGCTGGTATTTTTATGTTGTACCAATACGTCCAAAACAAAACAGCTTTGGGTTGCTTACCAACAATATATGTTGAGCAATTATTGGGTAATAGGTGTTGAATAAATTTTTTATGGGGCACTAAAAAAACAAATTGCTGTGTAGGTTTTACTTGTGCAAGTTGTATAAAACAATCTACAATAAAGGTATTGTTATCGGTATTTTGTGTTGAGGTGTTTACAACAATTGTCATGCAGTGGTAAGCAACTATTTAAGTACTTTAATTTTTACAGTTTCTATTCTAGTATCGCTTACATTTAGAATATCGTATTGGTAATTACCAATAATAATTCTATCTTTTTCCTTAGGTATTTGTTCGTTATTTTGAATAATGTAGCCCGATAACGTTTCTGTTTCTTCGTTTTCTAAAAAAAATAATTTGTATTTTTCAATGATATAATCTAACTCCAATCGTCCGCTAAAAATAAATTCATTTGTAGCTAATTGTTTTTCTACAAACTCCTCGGTATCGTACTCATCTTTAATATCGCCAAATATTTCCTCTAATAAATCTTCCATAGTTACAATGCCAGCAGTACCACCAAACTCATCTATTACCCAAGCAATACTTTTACGTTCTTTGGTAAATTTATTCATTAAATCTGTTGCACTCATACTTTCTGGTACGGTAGGTATGGGTAATAATATTTCTTGTATGGTTGATGGTTTTTTAAACATATCTAACTGGTGTACATAACCGGTAATGCTATCAATATTTTCATCAAATACCACTAGTTTACTTAACTGTGTTTGAATAAACTTTTGTTTTACCTCATCCATCGAGCTAGTGTTTTTAATACCTTCAATTTCTCTTCGAGGAATAAGGCACTCTCTTAATTTTACTTCACTAAGCGATAAAGCATTTTCAAATAACTCTTTATTTAACTCACTCGTTTCTTCTTCTTCTTGGCTTTTGTTTTGTTGCATAAAATACTCCAAATCAACCTTGCTAAATACCTCTTTTTTTTCATTCAGCTTTATATTAAAAAGATATTTTATCATCCACTCGGCTGCGTTAACAAAAAAAGAAGCCACGCCGGAAAAAAGCGAATAAAAAAATTGCATCAAACTTGCTATAATTCCATTACTTAATAAGGATGATGATTTTGCTCTGAATATTGCTTTAAAAACAAATTCAATTAACAAAAGTAATAAGGTAGATACAGCAGTTTCAATCGCTAAACGTAAATAGGTGTTTGTACCATTAAAATTTTTCCAAAGCAATTGTTGCAATAAACCACTACATAATAATCCATATATAACTAATACAATGTTAAACCCAATTAACGTGGTGCCAATAAATTTTGTTGGTTTTTCATTAAATAACGCCCAAGTTTTGCCTGAGTAAGTACCTTGTTTTTTTCTTAGCTCAATAGATAATTTATCTGCCGAAACAAAAGCAATTTCTATTCCCGAAAAAAAGCCAATGAGCAATAAAGAAACAATTATTGCAATTAGCGATAACACATATTCCATACTATAAAAATACAAAAGTTATACTAAAGGTAAAGTATTAGCGAAATTGGCAACAATTTCTTCAGCTTCGGCACAAGCGGTTGCTAAATTTGCATTGGTAACCACTTTATTAAAATGCTCTTTAAACGAAAGTTCATAAGCAGCCTTGTTTATTCTAGCTTGTAAAGACGCTTCTGTTTCTGTACCTCTTGCCAATAATCTATTTTTCAATTCATCTACCGAGGGTGGTTGTATAAAAAGCGATAAAGAAGTATGTGGATATTGCTGTTGTACATGTATTGCTCCTTTTACATCAATATCTAAAACAGGTATTTTGTGTTGATCCCAAATTTTTTGGAGTTCGCTTTTTAACGTACCGTAATACTTTCCTTCATACACCATTTCCCACTCTACAAAATCGTTATGTTGAATATGTTCTTTAAACGCCTCTTCTGTCATAAAATGATAATCTACTCCATCTTTTTCATTTGCCCTTGGCTTACGAGTAGCAGCACTTACCGAAAAAGCTAATTGCGAAAACTGGTGCATTAAATGCCTAGTTATAGATGTTTTACCAGCACCCGATGGGGCGGTAATGATGAGTATTTTATGTTGAGTATTATTCATTTTATTGACCGGGTAAAAAATACAATAATATATTTTTCCTATTTACAACACTACTTAGCGTCATATCATTTTCTGTTATAGAATTTATGGTATAATTATTTGTATTGTTATTTACATTTGTAATGCAGGTTAATATTTTTTCTTTCTCATTAATGGTGTAAGTGCCTTGTACAATGGTTCTGCCAGCAGCACTAGTTG
Organism: Bacteroidota bacterium; assembly: GCA_031377245.1. Lineage (GTDB taxonomy): Bacteria > Bacteroidota > Bacteroidia > Chitinophagales > Chitinophagaceae > Ferruginibacter. The sequence goes on along the minus strand of JANMEU010000010.1, from coordinate 287,310 downwards.
TATAACTACCATCTTTATTAAACGTCCAGCTAAGGCTTTTTAAAGCAGCTTCCATGGCAGCCACTTTTGCTGAATCTTCTGGGGTTTGAAATTTAGTATCTACAGGGTCTAAATTATCTACCTTAACACAATCCCATTTTTTGGTAATAAGTTGTTGGGTTTTGTTTTGGCAAGAGGTAATAATGGTAACTAGTAAAATAAAGTAGAAAAAGTATTTCATGTTAATAGCAGTTATTATTAAATTCTTGAAAAAGAGAGAAAATTTGTTTTCTATTTAATTTTTTGTCTAGTTTTTTTAAAACAGCCTCACACCCAACAAATAGCTCTTGCATTATAATTTTATTTTTTTTATTCCATATAAAATCAAATTCTGTTAATATGTTGTTATACATTTCCTCAATAAAAAATCTATCAAATTTAATTTTTATAGGAAAAAGATAGTTAAGATAGTTTTCTGAAAGAGGGTTATAATTACCTAAAATAATTTCGTTTTTAAATAAGCTCTTGTAAATTGAAATTTTACCATTTAAAATGCGTTGTGCAAAATCGAAATTATCATTTCGTTTTATATTTGTTTTAATATTGATAAAATCATATTGACTCTTTTCAGTGAAAACTCCGAAAGCCTTCCATTTTTTACTTTTTACATTAGCAATATTACCCAAAGAGTCGTAAAAAACAAATCCACCATCATCGATATACAAATCATCTTTTATCAAAAATCCTTTCGCTGTGTCACCATAAGCTGATACTATATAACCTGAGACTGGCTTTTGGCAATAACCAATAGCGTATGAGAAAAACAAAAGTAATATAAATAGCAGCCTAATCATTTTAATTAATCCGTTTAATATCTGCACCCAAATTTCGTAAACGTTCGTCAATATTTTGATACCCTCTATCAATTTGTTCAATATTTTGAATAATGCTTTTGCCACTTGCACTTAATGCAGCAATTAACAAAGCTACACCAGCTCTAATATCGGGGCTGCTCATAGTTATGCCCCTAAGCTTTTGCTCTCTCTCTAACCCAATAACAACGGCACGGTGAGGATCACACAAAATAATTTGAGCCCCCATATCTATTAATTTATCTACAAAAAACAAACGGCTTTCAAACATTTTTTGATGTATAAGCACACTGCCATGTGCTTGTGTGGCGGTAACTAATACAATGCTTAATAAATCGGGTGTAAAGCCCGGCCAAGGGTGGTCGTATATGGTAAGCACACCACCATCCATATATTTTTGTATGTGGTAACTATCCTGCGATGGTATATGAATATCATCGCCATTAAAATTTAGTTGAATACCTAGTTGCTGAAACTTTTCGGGAATAATTCCGAGGTGTTCAATGCCTGCATTTTTAATGGTAATATCACTTTGTGTCATTGCGGCAAGGCCAATAAAACTACCCACTTCAATCATATCGGGTAACATTTTATGTGTACAGCCGCCTAAACTTGCAACGCCATGTACAATAAGCATATTGCTGCCAATGCCCGTAATATTTGCCCCCATACTATTTAACATTCGGCAAAGTTGTTGAATGTAAGGCTCACAAGCAGCATTGTAAATAGTGCTTGTGCCACTAGCTAACACTGCTGCCATTAAAATATTAGCAGTACCTGTTACACTAGGTTCATCTAACTGCATTAAAGTGCCTTTTAAACCTGTTGTGGTTAGGTGAAAAAAACCATCTTCGTTATAGGTAAATGTTGCACCTAGTTTTTCAAAACCTATTATATGGGTATCTAACCTGCGCCTGCCAATTTTATCGCCACCAGGCTTTGGTATGTAAGCTTTTTTAAACCTTGCTAACATTGGGCCAGCAAGCATTACAGAGCCACGTAGCTTTCCACTTTTTTTATGATAGTCTGGGCTGTTTAAATAATCAACATTTACAGTATCGGCTTTAAAAATGCAAGTATCTCTACTTACTCTATTTAATTGCACTCCCATTTCCCCCAATAATTCTATCAATAAATTAACATCAATAATATCTGGAATATTGGTAATGGTTACTTCTTCGGCTGTTAATAATACTGCCGAAATTATTTGTAGTGCTTCGTTTTTTGCACCTTGTGGTGTTATTTCGCCGCTTAATTTTTTACCACCTCTAACTTCAAATGATTGCATTGTTGTTTTTATTTTTATTACTCGAATTAAAACGAATTACACGAAATATCCCACAGATTCTTTTAGGATAAAAAATACCTGACGCAATTAAACATCAGGCATTTGAAAATTCGTGTAATTCGTTTTAATTAGTGTTATTGTATTTAATATCTTTTCTTAAAATTTCTATTATTACTATTTCTATTATCGCTTCCTCCGCTTCTATTATCTCTACTACCACCAAATGAGCTTCTATTATTATCTCTTCCAGCACTTCCACCTCTGTTATCTCTAGCACCATTACTACCGCCACGGTTATCTCTACTACCACTAAAATTTTTACGGTAATTATTATTGCTTCTTCCGCTACCATATTCCTCTGTACGGTTATCGGTACGGTGCTTTACAAAGGGGCGATTGTTAAATTCTAATTCGCCTTTTGTAATAGAGGAAAGTTCGGCCTGTATCGTATCATCATGCACTAATTCTTTGTGCCAATTACTGTACGTAAGCTTCATGTAGTAAGCAATAGAATTTGCAAAGCCTTGCTTTTTTTCGGGGTTTTCTTCCTTTAAAGCTTTATCAATTACATGCTCAATATTTTTACCTAAATGATTATGCTTTGGATAACGCTTTGGATAAGGTAAACGCTCTGGTTTTGCCTTTAATGTTTCTCTTGTAGGTATCGGGTAAGGGCTTTCTACCTCTAACTTAAAATCACTAATAAAAAAAAGATGATCCCAAAGCTTATGCCTAAAATCTTCTACATTTTTTAAATGCGGATTTAAAAAGCCCATTAACTCTATTACAGCAAAAGCGTTTTTTTGTCGTTGTTCTTTATCCTCAATAGTTAAAACATGCTCAACCATCTTTTGAATATGTCTGCCATATTCTTTCATAGATAGATGATTTCTTGAGGTGTTGTACTCCATTTCTAATTGATGCATCGTACTACAAATATAGGGTTTTTGGGGTATTTACAGCAGAAAAATGCGTTAAATGAGTTTATACGGCCGTTTAAAGTACTGCTATACTAGCACTCAATTTTTTGCCAAATCGTTAATTGATTAGCCATTTTTTACAAACCAACCATCCGCAAATTGCACCAAAAGTATCCGCTGCCCAATCCCAAGCATCAAACATACGGCCTGCCACAAAATATTTTTGTATAAACTCGGTGGCTAACCCCCAAATTATTGTGCAAATCAAAATTTTTATGGTGTAGTTTGTTTTTTGTTTTTTGGTAAGCGGTGTTTTTGCAATGGGCAAAATAAATAAAAAAGATAATCCCCCAAACATAATTGCATGAGCCCATTTATCGGGGTAAATTTTATTAAACCAACTATCTAACGAGGGTATATTATTTGGCGGCATGGTAATTAATAACCACACTAAAAAAAACCAGGCAATGCCTGGTGTAAATTGTTTTATATCGCTTTTTGTAAAAATCATTTTTAAGAAACAGATGCACTATACGCTTCTGAGCTTAGTAACGCTGCCACATCAGCTGCATTATCAACGGTCATTTTTACCATCCACCCTTCTCCGTAGGGATCGCTGTTTACCAATTCTGGCTGGGCTTCTAAAGCTTTATTAACTTCTGTAATAGTACCAGCAACAGGCAAAAACAAATCGCTTACTGTTTTTACAGCCTCTACACTACCAAAAACTTCTTCAGCAGCTAACGCTTTACCCACAGCACTAATGTCTACATAAACAATATCGCCTAGTTCTCTTTGTGCAAATTCGGTAACGCCAATGGTGGCAATATTTCCTTCCAATAATATCCATTCATGATCTTTGGTGTAGCGTAGGTTTTCTGGAAAATTCATGCTGTTTTTTTTAGTAGTTTAATTTATTTTGTATGCAATTTAGCAACATATTTTTAAAATGTACTATTGATACTATTTTATTACTTCTATTTTCATTCTAATATCAGTATTGGGTCTGTTGTTACCATCACCTGCAGCTTTTGCAATTTTATCAATAACATCTAACCCACTTTCTGTTTCCCCAAAAACAGTGTAGTTCATATCTAAAAAGGGTACACCACCTACTGTAGTATATGCTTTTTTTGCTTTGGCTGTAAACTTTTTGCCCATTTGCATTTGCATACCATTCAGTTCTTCGTTAGTATATTTTTTTCCTTGAGCAATGTAAAACTGGCAGCCACTACTAGCTTTTGCAGGGTTCTCGGTTCTAGCAGCAGCTAAAGCGCCTTTTTTGTGGAAGTAATTAGTATCAAACTCTGCTGGTATGGTATACCCAACGTCGCCACTACCTAACATGGTACCCGCTACCGCATTTTTACTTTGTGGATCACCGCCTTGTATCATAAACTCATTTATAACTCTATGAAATAAAAGACTGTCAAAGAATTTTTCGGTAGCCAATTTTATAAAATTATCTCTGTGCTTAGGTGTGCCATCGTACAAGCGTAAAACTATGACACCACTATCGGTAGTTAATTTAATACGTGTGCCTGGTATTTTTTTAATAACTGGGGGTGTAAACTTTACTACCTTTTTGGTTACCACTTTCTTTTTTACTACAGGCTTTTTTACTTGTGCTAGGGTAAGGTTAGTTGCACAAACTACAAGTGCAACAGCTAATATAATTTTTACAAACTTCATACGCTTAATACTTTTTTTAGGCAGCAAAAATAACAAACAATTTTAATTTTAAAGCTAAATAAAACCTAATTGTTGAAAGTAAAGTAGGGCATGATCTTTCAAAAAATTTTCTTGCTCAAACATGTTAAAGTCCGGCAAAGCTTTAAGTTGTGTAAAATGAGGCCAATTTTCTTCATCATACCCATCCAATACATAATACCCACTTTGTGCTAGTAGGGAGCATACGGCTATATGCATTAAATCTTGCTTTTGCTCTTTAGTAAACTCTTGCTTACCACTGCCAAACTCTTGTATACCAATTAAAAATAAAACTCCATCCATATCGGGCTTTATACCAAACTGTTCTTTTAATTTAATACGAAGTTTTAGCCAGCGTATAGATATATCTTCAAGTGCTTGTTGCATACTGCAAAGTTAGGGGATGATAATGATGGAATGCAGTTGAGGCAAAATTGATGTAATTTTTCTCTAATTAGTAACTTAACCTAAAAGCAATTCTACATTATCTCAGTTAACAAGTCCAATCCGTTCAATCTGTGTTCCATCTCAAAATTGTATCTTTACAAAAATTTTTTAATAGATGTTACAGATAGGGTTTATTAGGCAAAATGCCGATTTTGTTAAAGAAAGAATTGCTGCAAAATATTTTACAGATGTAAATAGTGTAGATACTATAATTGCATTAGATGAGGAAGTACGTAAATTAAAAGTAGAAACCGAAACAATACAAGCTGCTGTAAATGTAGCTAGTAAAGAAATAGGTATGCTAATGGCAAAAGGCGAAAAAGATGCTGCCGAAAATAAAAAGCAAGAAGTTGCTCAACAAAAATCATCTCAACAAAACTTAACCACTCAATTAAGCAATGCCGAAAAGCAATTACACGATGAATTAGTTAAGCTGCCTAATCTTCCTCACAATAGTGTGCCCAAAGGAAAAACACCCGAAGAAAACGAAGTAGTAAAAGAAGCGGGTATAAAACCTACGTTAAGTGCAACCGCTGTACCGCATTGGGAGTTAATAAAAAAATATGATTTAGTTGATTTTGAAACAGGCGCAAAGCTTACGGGTAGTGGCTTTCCACTATTTAAAGGTAAGGGAGCAAAATTGCAAAGGGCCTTAATACAATACTTTTTAGATTATAACACTGCTGCTGGTTACACCGAATATTTACCCCCGTTACTGGTTAATGAGGCTAGTGCTTATGGCACAGGTCAATTGCCCGATAAAGAAGGGCAAATGTATCATGTAACAGAAGATGCGCTTTATTTAATACCAACTGCCGAAGTACCTATTACTAATATTTATAGAGATGAAATTATAAAGGAAGAAAATTTGCCTATAAAAATGACGGCCTACTCGGCTTGTTTTAGAAGAGAGGCAGGAAGCTTTGGAAGTGATGTTAGAGGGTTAAATAGAGTACACCAATTTGATAAGGTAGAGGTAGTACAACTAGTTCATCCTACAACAAGTTATCAAGTACATCAACAAATGGTAGACCATATTGAAGGGTTATTAATAGCGTTAGAATTACCTTACAGGATACTTCGTTTATGCGCTGGCGATATGAGTTTTGCTAGTTCACTAACCTACGATTTTGAAGTGTATAGTGCTGCACAACAAAAATGGCTAGAAGTAAGTAGCGTTAGTAATTTTGAAACTTTTCAAACCAACCGAATGAAGATTAGGTTTAAAGGCGAAGATGGTAAAACACAGTTGGTACATTCTTTAAACGGCTCATCATTGGCATTACCACGTATTATGGCTTGTTTATTAGAAAACAATCAAACCGATGATGGTATTGAATTGCCTAACGTATTGCATAACTATTTTGGTAGCAATGTTATCAGTTAAAGTAGATGTAAAAAAATTTGTTAACCGTCACACAAAAAAAATTATCTTAGCATAGAAAAAAATAATAAGTATGAAAAAAATTGTAATACTAGTTTTAATAGCGGCTACCGTTGCTAGTTGTGCAAAAAAAATGGCACCAACAACTACCCAAGCTCCTAGCTCTAATAACGGGTCAGTTATTTTAGGCAATACTACTTCAACCCCTTCTAATAATCAACAAAAGTTGGAAACCGCTACTACAGCTACTTCTGTTGCTACAAATGCAGATGCTACACCAACAGGGTCAAAGCAGGAAAGAGGTACAGGCGAATTATCTATTGAACAAAAAGGGCAAGCTACTTTTAATGCAAAATGCGGAAGCTGCCATGGCTTTAAAGTTACTACCGATTATACAGCTAATAGATGGATAACTGTAATGCAAGTAATGGCTGTTAAAGCAAATTTATCAGATGTAGAAAAAGAAAATGTTTTGGCTTATGTAAAAGCTAATGCAAAAAAATAAGACTAGTAATTTTCAGTAATAAAAAAAGCAATCCTTATTCGGATTGCTTTTTTATTGTCTTAATTTTTTTATTCATTATATAAAACCAAGCAGGGGGTAACAACGATAGTATTATACTGCCCGGGTAACCAGTTGGTAACTGTGGCGCATGGGTATGATGTTGTAAAACCTGGTATTTACGACTAGCCATATAATGATGATCGCTATGCCTACTCAATTCAAATAATAAAATTCTGCCTAACACATGGCTGCTATTCCAACTATGGTGGGGCATTGTCCGTTCATATTTTCCCTCGGTAGTTTCGTTACGTTGTAAACCATAATGCTCAATATAATTTACAGTTTCTAACAATAAAATTCCAACGAGTGCAGCAGCTAAAAAGTACATTAAAATAAGGCCTCCAAAAAAATAATAAATACTACCAATTAGGGCTATTTGAATAATATGCGCCTGCAGCATTTCATTTTTTAAACTAAAAATAGACAAGCCTTTTTTGCTTAATTCGGCATTAGCAATTTTCCAAGCTGATAGGTACGAGAAAACTATTGTTCTAAAATAAAAAGTATACACAGGCTCGTTGTATCTAGCACTACTAGGGTCTTCTGGCGTAGCTACATGTTTATGATGCCCTTTGTTATGCTCAATAAAAAAGTGCATGTATAAAGAGGTTAGTAAAAGCGATTTGGCTAAAAATTGTTCAAACTTATTTACTCTGTGCCCCAACTCATGCCCTACATTAATTCCAAAAGTGCCGCATAATAAACCCATACTAAAAACTCTTCCTAATTTTTCCCACCAAAGCAAATTGGAAATTTTAAACGAGTACAAAAAGTAAACTAACGCAACATATTGCGCTAGTACAATTGCATACAACATATAATCGTACAGCTTGTTATGCCTTGCCAATTCTTCCTCGGCGGCGGTTAAGTTTTTTGTATTTGGATGAATAAATAATTCGGCAAAAGGAATGGCAACCCAAGCATAAATCATAGGCAACCAAGTAACCCAGCCAGTTAGCGAAAACGAAAGCCAACAAGCATAATAAATTGTTAAAGGAAGTAAATATTTTAATGCTTTAATGCTCATGGAATGGTAATTGTATTTCAAGATAAGGAATTTTGCAAAGGGTTGTGTATTTTGTGAAAGCATTATTTCTATTAAACCTTTTGAAATTCAATCAGTCATACTAAAAATTACAATAACTACTTTATTATGCCCCTTTCCAACAGAATAAAAAATCAACATCTTTTATGGCGAAGTGCTTTTGGACCAATGGCAGAAAACGTTGCCGAATTAGATACTCTTTCACAAAAACAATTGTGGGGGCTATTGGTAAAAACATCTTCATCTAGTCCTGTAAAAATAGATGTAGCCCAAAACCTAGTAGATGGTTTTTTTAAAGGAGTAAAAGATGTTGTTGAAATGCAAAAAAAAGAAATTGATGCAGCACAACGAAAAAAATTAAGAGAACAAAGTAGAGAAGATTTAAAAAACTTAAATATTCGCTGGTTAGATGAAATGATAAATAGCGAAGCACAATTAAGAGAAAAGGTAGCCCTATTTTGGCATGGTCATTTTGCTTGTAGAGTGGTGAATAGTTTTTTTCAACAAGAGTTGTTAGATGTGGTTAGGGCTAATGCGTTAGGTAGTTTTAAGGAATTATTACGAGGGGTAAGTAAGAGTGCAGCCATGCTACAATTTTTAAATAATCAACAAAATAAAAAACAACACCCTAACGAAAACTTTGCCCGGGAAGTAATGGAATTATTTACGTTAGGCAGAGGAAATTATACCGAAAATGATATTAAAGAAGCTGCAAGAGCCTTTACTGGTTGGGGGTTTAATGTAGGTGGCGATTTTGTGTTTAGAAAAAACCAACATGATACAGGTACTAAAACGGTATTAGGCAAAACAGGAAATTTTGATGGCGATGATATTATTGATATTTTATTAGAGCAAAAACAAACAGCCTTATTTATAACAAAAAAAATATATAAATTTTTTGTAAATGAAAATAGTGATGCTGAAAAAGTAGAATGGTTAGGTAATCGCTTTTTTCAAAGTGGGTACAATATTAAAAATTTGTTAGAAGATATATTTACAAGCGATTGGTTTTATGCCGAAAAAAATATCGGAACAAAAATAAAATCGCCTATAGAGTTATTAGCAGGCATTAGGCGTTTTTTACCCATGCAAATGAATAACGATCAAGCTCAATTATTGTTTCAACGTACGTTAGGGCAAGTACTTTTTTATCCTCCAAATGTAGCCGGCTGGCCAGGGGGTAAAAACTGGATAGATAGTAGTACCCTAATGCTGCGGCTTAGAATACCACAGATACTTACGGCAAATGAAGTATTAAATATTAGACCAAAAGATGACGATGATGTAATGATGGGGCAAATGATGGAAGCAAAAATGAAAAAAATAAAAGAAGTTACAAAGGGAGGAATAGGTGTGGTAGATTGGGGGTTAGTAAATAAAGTAAACGCATCAACCAGTAGAGAAAATTTATTAGCTAAAATTTCAGAAACACTTTTACAATCAAAAAATAAATTGAACATAACTGTATTAGGTAAGCATGTAAATAACGAAAGCAGAGAAAACTATATTAAAAGTGCTATCGTAAATATTATGAGTACACCGGAATATCAGCTTTGCTAATTAAAAGTTAGTGGTACTAAACAATAAGTAAAAGCATCATAACTCATCATTTATAATTTATAAATAAAATCATGGTTATAAAACGTAAACAATTTTTGCAAATAGGTTCTTTAGCAACAGCATCGTTTATGCTGCCTAAGTTTTTAAAGGCGTTTGAAAAACCAGCAATGGTACCGCCTGGCAATAAAGTAGTGGTAGTTATACAATTTAGTGGCGGTAACGATGGGCTTAATACCGTAATACCTGTGCGTAACGATATTTATTATAAAGAGCGCCCACGAATTGGAATTGCAAAAGATAAAAGTTTACTCTTAACCGATGAAGTTGGCCTAAACCCAGCACTAGAAGCCTTTAAAGGGTTATACGATGAAGGTAATTTATCTATATTAAATAGTGTGGGTTATCCTAATCCGGATAGAAGCCATTTTAGAAGTATGGATATATGGCATACCGCAAGCGAAAGCAATGAGTACATAAACACAGGGTGGATTGGCAGGTATTTAGATGCACAATGTAAAGGCTGCGATAAACCAACATTAGCTTTAGAGGTAGATGATGTGTTAAGCTTGGCACTAAAAGGCGAACAAAACAAAGCGTTAGCTTTTAAAGATCCTAAAAGATTATTTACCAGTAGTAATGAAAAGTTTTATAAAGATTTAAATGCTAGCCATGTTAAGGGCGAAGAAAGTATTGACTATTTATATAAAACAATGAGCGAAACGTTGAGTAGTGCCGATTATATTTACCAACAAAGTAAATTGCATCCTACCAATCAAACCTACCCTAGCACAGCATTAGGTAAAGATTTAAAAACAATTGCATCACTTATTTTATCCGATATAAATACAAAAGTTTACTATGTTTCATTGGGTAGTTTTGATACCCATATAAACCAAGAGGCAACACAAAAAAGATTGTTTACTGAACTAAACGATGCTGTAAAAGCCTTTACGACCGATTTAAAAAAGAATAATAGGTTTGACGATGTATTGATGATGACCTTTAGCGAATTTGGCCGTAGGGTTGCACAAAATGCAAGTGGCGGAACCGACCATGGCACAGCAAATAATATGTTTTTTATTGGCGGCGGCTTAAAACAAAAAGGAGTAATAAATGCCTTGCCAGATTTAGCTGACTTAAACGAAGGCGATTTAAAATGTAACGTAGATTTTAAAAATGTGTATGCTACTGTTTTAAATAAATGGTTAGGTGCAGATGATAAAATGATATTGGGCAGCAAGTTTGAAAAATTGAATTTTATTTAAAGAGTTTAAACAAAAAATCGATTTATCTTTTCTGATAAATCGATTTTTATACTTAATATTCTATGCTTAGCTAAAAATTACTTCACTCCTTTTTCCTTCATTATTCTATTTAACCATTTTAGCATACCAAAAATTATAAAGGTTGCTATTAATAGTAACACAAAATTTACCCAAAAGAAATTGGCTTTATGCTCATAGCCATCCCACATGGTAGCTAATAAGCCAGATAGTTTATTACCTATTGAAGTTGCCAAAAACCAGCCACCCATCATTAACGATGTAATACGTACTGGGCTTAGTTTAGACACTAAGGATAAACCCATGGGACTTAATAATAATTCTCCAACAGTAACCACACCATATGTGCCCATTAACCACCAAACGCTAGCTTTTTCGGCACCACTATTGGTAATATAGGCAGCACCTACCATTACCAATACTGATAATGCAGTAATTAATAAACCAAAAGCAATTTTTGTGGCTGTGCTAGGCTCTTTTTGTTTGCGTCTTAAAAAACCAAAGAAAGAAACAACCAAAGGCGTTAATAAAATTACCCAACCAGGGTTTATAGATTGACTTAATGGCGTACTCCATAAAGTAGCCTTTCCACCATCTGAAGGTAAGTTTTCTGCTTTTACATTTTTAAAATAAAGCGGATAGTTATACTCCTTTAAAACCTTTCCATCTTTTTTTTGAAGCCTAAAACTATTGTCGTAAAAATTTACAGAATCTTTTTTATAGGTTAAATCTTCTGCTTGGTATAAACCTTTAAATACTTTTGCGGTAGTACCACTTACTTCTCTATTCGTATAATTATCTGCCCAAATGGTAAGAGCAGTACCATTTTGCTTAAACACTGCCCAAAACATAATAACAGCAGCAAAAATGGCTAGTAACGCAGCTATCGGTCTTTTTTCATCTGCACTTGCTTTAAGGTAAAGTGTAGCAAAAAAATAAATTACAGGAATACAAGCAAAAATAAATGCATCATTACTATCACTTTTAAAAATATCGCCTGGTATAAGCCATCCTAAAATACCAGCAATTATGCTGGGTATAAAAATAGTTAGTACTATTTTACTAAAAGGCATATCTGCTTTAGTCATTGGTTTTAGCACATCACCACTTTTATAATGCCTTGTACCCAAAATAAAAATAAGTACACCTAAAAACATACCAATGCCTGCGGCAATAAACGCATACTTCCAACCCCAAACAATAATAATTGCAGCGCTAAAAAAGTTACAAATAAATGCACCTACATTAATGCCCATGTAAAAAATATTGTATCCTTCATCTTTTCTATCTCTATATTCATCTGTAGAATATAGATTTCCTAGTAGGGTGCTAATGTTGGGTTTAAAAAAACCATTACCTAGTATTACTAAAAACATAGATAAATACAACATAGGTAAGCTATGTATGGCCATCATACAATATCCAATACCCATCATTATACCACCAGCAATAATTGATTTTCTGTAACCAAAATACCGATCTGCCAATAACCCTCCAATAAACGGGGTTAAAAAAACTAAGGCAATAAAAGTGCCATACAAATCGGCAGCTTCTTTATTACTCATGCTAAAACCTTGCTCTACATTTTTTAAATACAATAAAAAAATGCCTATCATTAAATAATAGCCAAAGCGTTCCCACATTTCGCTAAAAAATAAAAAGGGCAATGCTTTTGGGTGTTTTTTCCACATAGTAAATCGTTTTAGAAATAGGAAGATAAAAAGAAAAGGCGACTTTTTGTCAAGTCGCCTTTTAGTAAATGTATTTTATGAAATAATGCTATCTAACACCATGCATCATTTTTTTAAGTAATGGGCTCATGGCATATAAAACTAAACCGGCTATTCCACATAAGACCACAAACATCATAAAGAAATTATAAATAGTTTTTAGTTGAAATCCTAAAAATTCGGGATAAGCAACTTTAATAATTTTTTCTTTTTGAATTAAATCATATTGAGTTTGCGTAAGTAAAGAATCTTTATCGGCTTTACTTTTTTTATAAAATATTTTTTCAAAATCTAATCCATTTTTTAACCCTTTTTCATAATCAATTGAAGCCGCAACTTTACTTTTTGCTAAATAAAACAAATCGTTACCAGTAGGTTCTTTTTGGCCTTCTAAAATTTGTGCTAATTCAACATTATTCGTTTTAGCAGTTTGGTACTTATCGGTTGTTGGAGGTAATAATGCACCTAAAACACCTGTTAAGGCATATCCACCAGCATTACCCAAAAACCAAACACCCATAAGTAAACTAGCAAAACGTTTGGGAGCTAATTTAGCAACTAAGGATAAACCAATTGGAGACAAACATAACTCACCCCAAGTGTGTAATAAATATAAAATGATTAACCAAATAATACCCACTTTACCAGCAGTCCCCAAATCTTTTACCTGAGTGGCAATTATCCAGTAGCCTAAAGCAATTAATAATAATCCCCACGCTTGTTTAACGGGAGATATAGGTTCAATTCCTTTTTTATTCATCCAAATCCATAACCAGCTAAATGGAAAAGCAAATGCCATTACAAAAATGCCATTAAAATTTTGCACCATCGAAGCAGGTACTGTCCAACCGAAAAGCCTAGTGTCTGTTTGCTTATCTGCTATAAAAGTTAAGGAAGATCCTGCTTGTTCAAATGCTCCCCAAAAGAACATTACAAAAAAGCATACAATGTATAAAACCCAAATTCTATCTCTTTCAACCTTGGTAATTGTTTTATCTGAGATGATTAAATAACCTAAAGCTATGCCTGCGGCAAAAATAAACGGATACAACCATGATTTAATGGGCGATACACCTGGGCCTCCCATAACCAAATGCAACCCATAAGTTAGTGCAACTGCCAATACCGCAGAAATAATAATACTTGTAGTAGAAAATTTTGCTTGATCAGATTCTCCTTCCGGTATATCAGAAGCTTTAGGTTTACCTCCTATTGCAACACCCTCTGGAGTAACAACATATTTATTTTTAAGAAGTAAAAAAATTATGGTTCCAATAAACATTGCAATTGACGCTGCTAAAAATCCCCATTTAAAAGCAGATAAATCTCTAATGCCATCATATTCTTTATCTCCAAAAAAGGGACAAATAAACTGACCTAAAGTTGCGCCAACATTTATGGCAAAATAGAAAATTGTAAAAGCAGAATCTAATTTATTTCTTTGGGATTCTGGGTACAAACTTCCCACCATTGAAGAAATATTTGGCTTAAAAAAACCATTGCCAAAAATAATTACAAGCAACGCAATCCACATTATATTAGTAGCCAATGGAAGGTTAGTGTTATATAAAGTTGCACTAAGAAAAAGCAATAACTGCCCAATTCCCATGGCTGTTCCGCCTAATATGATACAATTTCTATTACCTAAAAATTTATCGGAAATATACCCTCCAAGCATTGGGGTTAAGTAGCATAAACCTAAAAAACCACCATAAATTATAGATGCTTCAGTATCACCTTTTAATAAAGCATCTGCAATAAATAAAGAGAGGATGGCTCTCATTCCATAGAAATTGAACCTTTCCCACATTTCTGTAGCAGATAATGCCCACAATCCCTTTGGGTGTCCTTTTTGTTGTATTTCAGTCATAATAGTTAGTTTGGTTTATTGTTTTAATACCTCAAAATAGTAATTTTTTTTGTTAAGCCGTACTTATAGTTTTAAAGTAATTGTAAAAAATACAGGAATAATTAAAATAGACACTAAAATTATTTAATAAATACGGCAAGGAAATACGCTTTAACAAGTATAAATTGCACCAAAAAACCCAAAAACATTTTATGAATATTCTTTTGGTAGGATCGGGAGGTAGGGAGCATGCCTTAGCTTGGAAATTAAAACAAAGCCCTCTTTGTACACAATTATTTATTGCACCTGGCAATGCAGGTACATCGTTGTTAGGTACAAACTTACCTATAGCAGTAAACGATTTTGAGTTACTTAAAGCGGCCTGTTTAAAAAATAATATTACCATGATGGTAGTTGGTCCCGAAGAGCCATTAGTAAACGGTATTTACGATGATTTTAAAAATGATACTAACACCAAACATATTTATGTAATTGGCCCATCAAAAAATGCTGCACAATTAGAAGGTAGTAAAGCCTTTGCAAAAGAATTTATGTTACGCCATAACATTCCTACAGCTGCCTATAAAGAATTTACCAATAGCAATTACGAAGAGGGGCTTGCGTATATAAAAAATCATTCGTTGCCCATTGTACTTAAAGCAGATGGGTTAGCCGCAGGAAAAGGTGTTTTAATTTGTACCAATACCATGGAGGCATTATCGGAATACGAATTAATGTTGCACAAAAGTAAATTTGGCGAAGCCGGAAAAAGAGTGGTGATAGAAGAATTTTTAACAGGTATAGAGTTAAGTATTTTTGCATTAACCGATGGCGAAAATTATTTATTACTACCAGAAGCTAAGGACTACAAACGAATAGGAGAGGGAGATACAGGGCTTAATACTGGCGGCATGGGGGCGGTAAGCCCCGTGCCATTTGTAACGGAAGCATTCTTGCAAAAAATAAAAACTCAAATTGTAATTCCAACTATTGAAGGGTTTAAAAAAGATAAATTTGAGTATAAAGGATTTGTATTTTTTGGATTAATAAATGTTGATGGTGAGCCTAAAGTGATTGAATATAATTGTAGAATGGGCGACCCCGAAACAGAAACGGTAATACCAAGAATTGAAAGCGATTTAGTGGAATTATTTTTAGCTACCGCACAGCAACGACTACACGAAAAAAATATTAGTATTAATCCTAAATGCGTAGCAACTGTAATTGCTGTTAGTGGTGGTTACCCAGAGGATTATGAAAAAGGGAAAGAAATAAAAGGGCTGAACAATTTAACTATAACAGACGGTATGCTTTTTCATTGTGGAACGCTGCAAAAAAATGAACTAACGGTTACCAATGGTGGTAGGGTAATTGCAGCAACATCTTATGGTAATACAATTAAAGAAGCTGTTGAACGTTCTATTAATACTTTACAACAAATTAGTTACGAAGGAAAGTATTATAGAACAGATATAGGGTACGAATTCGAATAGTTAAATTTTAGTTAACTATCAGCCATATATAAACGTAATTACTTCTATAAATTATTAATTTTACCTCAATAATTACCCGTATCGCTTTGCTAAAATCCTTAGTAGCAGCCTTATTCAGACTTTTGGTTTAAAAAACAGCCAAAACAAAAAAAAGTGTAAAATGTTGAAAAATAAAGGATTTGCCGTTGTTAAATCCATTTTTTTCACTCAACTTTGCTAATATCAATTACAAATTTATTTTCTCTACATAACAAATGGGACTTTTTAACTTTTTTACACAAGAAATTGCTATAGACTTGGGTACCGCAAATACCCTTATAATTCATAACGACGAAGTAGTGGTAAACGAACCATCTATTGTTGCATTGGACAGAAATAATCCGAAAAATATATTGGCTGTGGGCAAAAAAGCATTGATGATGCATGAAAAAACCCATGAAAGTATTCGCACTGTTAGGCCATTGAAAGATGGAGTAATAGCAGATTTTAATGCTGCCGAGTTAATGATAAGGGAGCTAATTAAACTAGTTTATCCCAAAAAGCCATTTTTTGCTCCAAGTTGGCGAATGATGATTTGCATTCCATCTTCTATTACCGAGGTTGAAAAACGTGCCGTACGAGATAGTGCTGAACAAGCTGGTGCAAAAGAAGTGTATTTGATACATGAGCCTATGGCTGCTGCTTTGGGTATTGGTATAGATGTTGAAGAGCCAGTTGGTAATATGATTATTGACATAGGCGGTGGAACCACAGGTATTACTGTAATTGCCTTAGCAGGTATTGTTTGCGATCAAAGCATTCGTATTGCTGGAGATGAGTTTACAGCTGATATTATGGAAGCCCTACGCCGCTATCATAGCCTTTTAATTGGCGAACGTACTGCCGAGCAAATTAAAATTCAGGTAGGTGCAGCTATGAAGGATTTAGAAAACCCGCCAGATGATATACCCGTAAATGGTAGAGATTTAGTTACCGGAATTCCCAAACAAGTTTTTGTAAGCTATCAAGAAGTTGCTGAAGCTTTAGATAAAAGCATTTTTAAAATTGAAGAAGCTATTTTAAAAGCTTTAGAAACTACTCCACCAGAATTAGCATCGGACATTTATCGTCGTGGGTTATATATTACGGGAGGAGGTGCTTTGCTAAGAGGGCTTGATAAACGCCTTACTGCCAAAATTAAATTACCTGTGCATATTGCAGATGATCCATTAAAAAGTGTGGTAAGAGGAACAGGTATAGCTCTAAAAAATTACGATAGATATCCATTTGTAATGAGATAAAGCCCCATATCCCCAAAAGGGACGTTTTATGCGTAACATCTTTCTTTTTATCAGGCGGTACAGTACTTTTTTACTGTTTATACTTTTACAGCTATTTAGCATTTATTTAATTGTTACGTACAATAAATATCATCAGGCTGTTTTTAGTAATACCGCTAATCAGTATACCGGAAAAATTAATACCCAGTACAATAAAATTGAAAATTATTTCAATCTTAAAAAAACAAACGACTCGTTGGTTAAGGTTAACGAACGATTGTACAATACGTTAAAGCAAGATTTTCAATTACCCGATACTGCTTCTAAAATTGTAGTGGATTCCATTAGAGTAGATTCCCTTTTAAAATATAGACGATATAATTATTTACATGCAACGGTTGTTGCTAATTCTGTATCTAACCAAAATAATTACATAGTAATTGGCCGAGGAAAAAGTCAACAATTAAAAGTTGGTATGGGTGTTATAGATGCTAGCAATGGGGTTGTAGGTATTGTATCCGAGGTTAGTGATGATTTTTCGGTACTCATTAGTTTGTTGCATAAAAAAGATAGTAGAATAAGTAGTAAACTTTTTAAAGGAGGCGAAATTGGTACAGTAACTTGGAATGGAAACCAACCTAATATTTTACAACTTACAGGCATTCCTAAAAGTGCAAAAGTAGCAAAAGGAGATAGTGTGGTTACAAGTGGCTACAGTACCTATTTTCCTAAAGGTATGATGGTGGGTATTGTTACAGAAGTAACCCCAGAAAAAAGTACCAACAACTTTGCAATCAATATAAAATCAACCGCAGACTTTTATAATTTACAATATGTATATGTAATAGATAATTTGCAACAAGCTGCTATCAACGATTTATTAAATAAGGCAGAAAAAAAGTCGCAGTAAAATAAGTAATGAGCACACTAGTAAAAAATAGTATTCGGTTTATTTTGTTTATACTAATACAAGTATTTGTGTTGGATAATATACACTTACACAAATTAGCTACCCCATACCTTTATTTATTATTTATTATTTGGCTACCTTTTAGAATGAACAGGAGTTGGCAGTTACTTATTGCGTTTATTTTTGGCTTTACCCTAGATGCGTTTAGGCATAGCTTTGGTTTTCATGCAGCGGCTTGTGTACTCATCGCCTACATTCGCCCTTACTTCATCAATTTATTAATACCTCAAGAAGGAGCAGATTCTAATTATGAGGAGCCTTCTATAAAAAGCATGGGAGGCTTTACGCCATATTTTATTTTTATTGCAGCACTTACGATCATTCATCATGCGTGGTTGTTTTTATTAGAGGCTTGGCAAGTAGGCAATAGCTGGTATTTTTTAGCCAAAACATTATTATCCACTGCTATTAGTTTATTGCTAATTATAATAACGGAGTTATTGTTTAATCGTAAACAAAAATTTAAAACAAATACTATTTAAGCAATTAATTTTATGATAGGTTTTATCAATTTTTCATTATCAATTATTTCATAAAAAAGTGGCCGCATTTAATACTTCCCGTAAAAACGTAGTACTGCTTATTTTTATAGGCTTATTCTTCTTAATCATTTTTCAATTAGCTAACCTTCAATTATTTTCATCAAAATATAAATTAGCCGCCGATGATCAAGGAATTTTTAAAAAAGTAATTTACCCGGATAGAGGTATTGTATATGATAGAAACGGAAAAGTGTTGTTGCAAAATACCACCATTTACGATTTGATGGTAATACCAGGCAAATTAAAAGGGATAGATACGTTTACCTTGTGCAACATTTTAAAAATAGATACTGCCGAGTTTAAAAAAAGAGTATTAAATAGTATTTTAAAAAATAAAAGTTTTAGGGCATCAGTTTTTGAAGCATTGTTAAGTAACGAAAAAATGGCATTATTTAATGAGAGTATGTACAAGTTTGAGCCTGGCTTTTTTTTACAACAACGAAGTGTAAGAGATTATCCATTTGATGCTGGCGGAAATGTATTGGGTTATTTAAGTGAGGTAGATTCTACCACGTTAAAAAATCCAAAATATGTTGGCTACAATATGGGAGATTATATTGGTAAAGTAGGGTTAGAAAGAACATACGAAAAAGTATTGATGGGCCAACGTGGTATAGAGTTTTGGAAAAAAGATAACAAAAATAGATTAACAGATAAATGGGAAGCAGGTAAATACGATACAATGTCAATTGCGGGGCAAAATATGTACACTAGTTTAGATATTGAATTGCAAGAGTTGGGCGAAAAGTTAATGGAAAATAAATTGGGTTCTATTGTGGCAGTTGACCCAAAAACGGGTGGTATATTATGTATGGTAAGTGCACCTAGCTTTAAACCTAAATTACTAACAGGGGCCGAACGTAAAAAACATATTAGCGAATTATTATTAAATCCAGCTTTACCGTTACTAAATAGATCGGTTAGTGCAACCTATGCTCCAGGCTCTACCTTTAAAACATTACAAGCATTAGTAGGCATGCACGAAGGCGTTATTAATACACAAACCACTGTAAACTGCAGTGGTGCCTTTTATGGCTGTGGTAGTGGTAGACCAATGAAATGCCTTGATTATGGCACCTATAATTTACGAAGTGCAATAACCTTTAGCGATAATACTTACTTTGCCACAGTAATGCAACGAGTTATTAATAATCCTAAATATCCAAATATTGATAGCAGCCTTTCTGCATGGAATAATTATATGTATGCTTTTGGACTTGGCAAACGGTTAGGTGTAGATGTTCCTTCTGAAAAAAAAGGGAATATACCCACACCAGCAGACTTTAACAAATTACCCCCAAATGGGTATGGGCCAGGAAAGTGGAACTATTGCAGCTTTCGATCCGTGAGCATAGGGCAAGGAGAAGTAACTACAACACCAATACAAACTGCAAACGAAATGGCGTTTATTGCCAACAAAGGCTGGTATAAAATACCTCATTTGGTAGATAGTATAGAGGGTGGAGATACCTATGAAATGCTAGGTAAGTTTAAAGAAAAACATAATGCTATTGATATTGCTGATAGTATTTACGAAGCGGTACATGATGGGATGCAGGGTGTAGTAGAAAGAGGTACAGGTACAAACGCAAAAGTAAAAGGAATAAATATTTGTGGAAAAACAGGAACAGTAGAAAACTATTTTAGAGGTGTTAAACAACCTAACCATGCTTTCTTTTGCGGTTTTGCACCACGAGAAAATCCTAAAATTGCTATTATGTGTGTAGTGGAAAATAGTGGACGCTTTGGAGGAACCTATGCTGCACCAATTGTAGGGTTAATGATAGAAAAATATTTAAACGATTCCATAACCGATAAAGGGCGAATAGCAAAAATCGAAAGCTTATCAAAGCTTAACCTAATGCCTAAAAGAATTTATACTGAAATACGCCGACAAGATTCCGTTGCACATGCCGGAGACTCGGCCTATTTAATTGCTAAAGGTTTTATACGAATTATTAGAGATACGATGGAACTAGATGAAGACGATGAAGAAGCTGCATTAGAAAAATTAAAGAAAGATAAAGAAACAGTAAATAATGGAACACCAGTAAAAGACAGTAACAACTCAAAACAAAATATAAAGCCAGCAGCTATTTTACCCAACGAGAAAAAGAAAAATCTTTTAACAGACACACTAATCAATTAATTATAACAAATAATGTATCAACAAAATCCAAAAATGGTAAAAGGGGTAGATTGGTTTACCATTTGGTTATATGCTACTTTGGTGGCTATAGGGTTGTTGTGTATTTTTTCGGTTGAGTATAATAGTAAGGATAATGTAGTGCAAAGTTTTTTAGGCTTTAAAAAAGAGTATAGTAAACAATTTTATTTTTTTGGCATTAGCTTAGTCATAGGTATTTTTATTTTGCTTACAGATAGTAAGTTTTTTACAGCTATGGCTAATTTGGGTTATTTGTTTGGCATAGTTTTAATTTTAGCCACATTTGTTGTAGGCAAAGAAGTAGGTGGTAGCAAAAGCTGGATACCCTTAGGTTTTATGAATGTACAACCAGTAGAAATTTGTAAAATATTTACTTCTTTAGCACTAGCAAAATATTTATCGCTCCCCGAAACTAATTTTAAATTAACAAAGTCGCACTTGATAGCGGCAGCTATTGCATTTTCGCCAGCAATATTATCTGTATTACAAAGTGAGCCTGGTGCAGCAATTGTTTATTTTTCTTTTGCATTAGCATTTTATAGAGAGGGGTTGCCCACCTTATATTTAATTATTGTGTTTTCGCTAGGCATATTAATTATTGCAAGTATTTTAATTAGCCCCAATACCTTATTTATTATTTTTACCGTTATTGCAGCAATACTTATCTATTTAAATAAAAGAAAAATAAAACGAGATAAAAGTATATTGATAATGGTTTTGGGCGTTTGGCTTTTATGTGTGGGGGTTCAAAAAATTGGCGTTCCATTTATATTCAATAAAGTTTTAAAGCCACACCAAATTGTACGCATATTATCCACTTTTGGTAAAGATGATTATAAATTTAGCAGCGAAGAACGTACGGCAGAAATTAATAAAGAGTTTGCTAAATTAGGTACTACAAAAAAGAAACCGGGTGAAAAAATTGAAAGCTATAATGTAAAGCAAAGTAAAATAGCCATTGGTAGTGGAGGCTTTTGGGGCAAAGGTTTTTTACAAGGCACACAAACCAGAGGCGATTTTGTACCAGCACAAAACACCGATTTTATTTTTAGTAGTGTAGGAGAAAATTTTGGATTTTTTGGTTGCCTTATTTTATTAATCATTTATTTTGGGCTAATGTTTAGGCTAGTATTTTTAGCCGAAAGGCAACGCAGCGTATTTAGTAGAGTATATATGTATTGTGTTGTTGGAATTTTATTTTTTCACGTAGCCCTAAATGTTTGTATGACACTTGGTTTAGCACCTTCGCCAGGTATTACTTTACCTTTAATAAGTTATGGAGGCTCCTCATTAATTACGTTTACTGTTTTGCTGTTTATTGCTATAAAATTGGATAGCGATAGGCAAATGATTTTAAGATAAGAAGCCCCAAACCCCTAAAGGGGCTTTTTCAACCCTATAAATTTTTTAAGTTATTTTCATTTATTTTTACACTTAATATTTTTAACAAACTCTAAAAACTAGAGATCAAATTCTCCGCCGCTGGCGGATTAAGGGCAACATGCAAATAATTCCACTTAGCGAAGGTTCTTTTACAATAGATAGTACTAAACAATTCATTCCATTTAATCTAGAAAAAGACGATTTACAACAACGTCCTATTGGTAGTTTGTTGGTTGAAGTTCAACCCTTTTGTATTGTTACAAAAAACGATATTTTATTAATTGATGCTGGCTTAGGCTTTAGTAATACAGATGGCACTTTACAAATACACCAAAATTTATTAGATAATAATATTAATCCCTTGGATGTTACAAAAGTATTACTAAGCCATTTACACAAAGACCATAGTGGAGGCGTAAGTAAAGAAGACAAGGTATTAGGGCAAACGTTTATAAGCTTTCCTAACGCAAAATATTATGTAAACAAGCATGAGTTTGATTTTGCTATGGCAAAAGGTAAACCCTCTTTTACGCCAGAAGAATTTAAAATTTTAAGTACAGCCGATAATGTAGTATTTACTGAAGGAGATGGAAAGATAGATAACTATATAAGGTATGAAGTTTGTGGGGCACATAGCCCTTATCATCAAACCTTTTTTATTGAAGAAGATGGACAAAAAATATTTTTTGGAGGTGATGTAGCCCCACAATACCAACAAATGAAAAATAAATTTATTGCCAAATATGATTACGATGGAAAGTTGTGTATGGAGTTACGCCAAAAATGGTGGCAACAAGGTGAACTTGAAAAATGGACTTTTTTATTTTATCATGATATTAAAACACCTGTATTTTCTTTTTAATAAAAATCCCAATCAACAATGATTAGGATTTTTATTATTTAGTTATAAAGATGCAATTTTTTAAATTACTGCCCTCTTTTAATACCACCGTTTTGTTGCCTTACTCCGCCTTGCCTTACTCCACCTGCTTGTCTTCTGTTTTTTAAACGCTCCATTAATCTTTTTTGAAAAACTGATCGCATTCTAAATAAACGTTCACAACGGGCTGTGCCTAATAGGGTATTAAAATTACCTTGATATTTTTTCTTTATGTTAAGTACAGCCTGCTCTCTATCTAACTCGGGTAAATCTTTTTTTATACCCTTTAAGTCATTTTCAAATTGGTTATGTACTGGCCAAAATTTCTGAGCCTCCTCCGAGGTAAGGTTTAATTCTTTTGTTACGTAAGCAACATATAGGGCTTGTATTTTTTCATTCTTTTTAGCATCCCCATCTTCCAATTGAGTATCTTGGGCAGTTGCAGTAAAAAAGCTACTAGCCATTACTGTAAGTACTAATAAAATTTTTTTCATTTTTTTAATTTTTAAGGTCTTCTAAATTAACATTATCTAAAAAATTATCTAATGCTTTTTCATCTGTTAAATAATCTTCTTGTGTAGGCAATTCATTTTCATCTACTACATTAACAATTAAGGCTACATCTGCATCGGTTGAGCTGTTAGATAAATACTTTACAATGTCCTCATCGGTAAGTTTATCAAGCTCAGTATCAAAAGAATTATTTTTTGCTATGGCCAAGCCTTGTTTAGTTGTATCATCTATCTTATTAATAGTGGTAAACTTAAAGGCGCCAAACGTAATAATACCAGTAAATACAGCAGCCACCGCATATTTAATAAAGGTAAAATTTCTTTTACGCATGGTGGTAACTATTGCTTGTTGTGGTTGTATTTTTTCTACTAACCCAGTATGCAATTGCTCAAAGTAATTTTTAGGTACAGTGTATACATTTTCGTTTTGTACACTATATAACATGGGCGATAAGCGTCGCAACTCCTCACTAACATTATCCTCTTGTTTTATTTTAGCCAAAATAGTATCTGCCAAATTTTCAAAATAACCTTGGGGTACATCTGTAGTATCTTGTTTTTGCGCTGAATTAATTATACCATATTGAGCTAGTTGTATAGTAAGTAAAATATCCTCACTCAATACATCAAAATAACCATTGGGAACAGTATATACGTTTACACCATGCAACCCAGCAAGTGTGGGGCTAAGGCTTTGTAATTCGTTTAATATTTCTGTTCTATTTTCCATTTCAAGTTTAAGACTGTTTTACAACCCAAAAGTTTAATTATTTAATATAAAATCTTCAATTTTTTTTACAGCGTGATGATAACTGGCTTTTAATGCCCCTTCACTGGTTTCTAACACCTCACTCATTTTTTGGTAAGGCATTTCATCGTAGTACCGTAAATTAAATACAACTCGTTGTTTTTCAGGTAATTGCTGTATGGCCACTTGTAGTTTCCATTCTAATTTATTAGCATCAAAATGCTCACTTGCTTTTACTTTGTTACTTAAACCACTCTCCTCATCACTCAACGATAATGTGCTTTTTCTTTTTTGTTGCTCTAAAAAAGTAAGGCTTTCGTTGGTGGCAATGCGGTACATCCAAGTATAAAGCTGACTATCTTCTCTAAAATTGTCCAAACCGTTCCACACTTTAATAAACATATTTTGCAGTACATCATTAGCATCTTCATGCTGCACTACCATACGGCGTATATGCCAGTATAGCTTTTCCTGGTATTTTTTTATAATACGAGTGTAACCCTTCTCCTTTGAGGAGGGGTCTTTAAACTGAGCTAATAGCTCTTTATCGTCTAAATGTTCATTCATATAAGTGATTGCAGCAGTAAAAATAAAAAATCCAATCGATTTGATTGGATTTTATTGTAAAGGTTTAAAAGCCTTAAGAAGTATTTTCCTATAATTAATATTAAAGTTATCTAGTAGTTAGCATGAGCTCAAAACCCTATAACTACCCTATAACTACAGTATAAGCACCCTATAACTACCCTATAAGTATAATAAAAATTGAATTAAATATTTAAAATTAACTATTTTCTTCCCATCACCTTTTCGGCTGCAGCCACAATATTTGGCGTATCCAAGCCATATTTAACTAAAAGTTCAGCTGGTTTTCCGCTTTCGCCAAATGTATCGTTTGTACCAATATACTCAATGGGAATAGGGCAGTTTCTTGCAGCTACTTGTGCAATACTATCGCCTAATCCGCCCAATACATTATGCTCCTCACAAGTAACGGCACATTTTGTTTTTTGAATAGATTTTATAATAGCTTCTTCATCTAACGGCTTAATGGTATGAATATTTATTACTTCTACACTAATGCCTTTTTCTTCTAAAATTCGTCCTGCTTCTATAGCTTTCCAAACTAAGTGGCCGCATGCAAAAATGGTAACATCTGTACCTTCGGAAAGTTGCTGGGCTTTACCTATTACAAAATCTTCTTCCTTTGTAAATATTGGCCAAACAGGGCGGCCAAAACGAAGATAAACTGGACCTTTATAATCGGCAATGGCTTCAGTTGCTGCTTTGGTTTGGTTATAATCTGCAGGTACAATAACCGTCATACCCGGTAGCATTTTCATTAGGCCAATATCTTCTAAAATTTGATGTGTTGCACCATCTTCACCCAATGTTAGGCCGGCATGACTAGCACAAATTTTTACATTTTTTCCACTATAGGCAACACTTTGGCGTATTTGATCGTACACTCTACCTGTACTAAAATTTGCAAAGGTTGTTGTGTAGGGAATTTTTCCACCAATCGTTAAACCAGCAGCAATACCAATCATGTTAGCTTCTGCAATACCGCATTGTACAAAACGTTCTGGAAACTCCTTCATAAAACCTTGTAGTTTTAACGAGCCAGCCAAATCGGCTGTAAGTGCCATAATATTTGGATTTTTACGAGCTGCGGCTAAAATGCCATCGCCAAAACCACTACGGGTATCTTTATTGCCAGTAACTTCTATTGCATTTAACATGATGAAATCTGTGATTTTTTGATGATTGATTTTTACCGCAGAGGCTCAAAGACGCTGAGGTGTTTTGGTTTATGAGCAGCGAAGATACAGAGCTACAAAACAATTAGCAAATTAGGGAATTAGCTAATTTGCTTCTCCCAATCCCAAGCCGTTTTCATCATATCTTCTAAGGTGTATTTACATTGCCAGCCTAATTCGGTTATTGCTTTTTGGTTATTAGCATAAATGGCTTCAACATCCCCATTTCGGCGTGGCCCTATGGTATAATTTAATTTTTGCCCACTTACTTTTTCAAACATAGTAATAACTTCTAAAACAGTGTATCCAATTCCACTACCTAAATTAAGTATGGTACATGTTGCGTTATTTTTATTTTGAATAAGATAATTTAAGGCTAACGTATGTGCATGTGCAATATCGCTAACATGTATATAATCTCTTAAACAACTTCCGTCTTTGGTAGCATAATCATTTCCCCATACCGTCATTTGAGGTAATTTGCCTATGGCTGTTTGTGTAATGGCTGGTATTAAATTTTGAGGTTTGCCAATAGGTAATTCACCAATATGATTGCTTGGATGTGCACCCACTGGGTTAAAATAACGTAACAAAATACTTTTAAAATTTTGGGTACTATTATCATTTACAATTTGTTCACCCATTTGCTTTGTAGCGCCATAAGGGCTTTCGGCTTGTTTTAACGGCGTTAATTCAGTTACAGGAATTACTTCTGGACTACCATAAACCGTACATGACGAAGAAAAAACAACATTGTTTATGTTAAATGCTTTTGCACATTTTAAAATATTTAGTAAAGAGATAAGGTTGTTTTCGTAATACATCATAGGGTGTTCAACCGATTCGCCAACGGCTTTGTAAGCGGCAAAATGTATAATACCAACAATGTCTTTATTTTGTTCAAATACATTTAAGGTGTCTGCATAATTACATAAATCTATGGGGTAGTTTTTAATTTTTTTGTTGATGATTTTTTCTACACCATCTAACATAAGAGCATTACTACGGCTATAGTTATCAATACTAATAACATCGTAACCATTTTCAACTAAATCTACAATGGTATGGCTGCCAATAAATCCACAACCGCCTGTAACTAATATTTTGCTCATTATTTTTAGTGTATACGTATACCCAAAAATACTATTACTTTCCTGTAAATAAAAAACATCCACAATTGCGGATGTTTTTATTTTTTCTTCATAAGGAATTATTTTATAAAAAAGCTAATAATCCAATAGGTTAGTGCGGCTAATAAACCACTTACGGGTATAGTTAAAATCCAGGCCCAAAGTAAATTTATGGTAACACCCCAGCGTACAGCACTTAAACGCTTAGTAGCACCCACACCAATTATGCTACCTGTAATGGTATGTGTGGTACTAACGGGTATACCCATTTGGCCAGTAAAAAATAAAGTAAATGCACCAGCGGTTTCTGCAGCTACACCTTCTAGCGGAGTAACTTTAGTAATTTTTGTACCCATTGTTTTTACAATCTTCCACCCACCACTTAACGTACCTAAGCCTATAGCTATATAGCATGCAATGGGTACCCATACAGGTAAATCACTGAAATTTTGAATATTGCCATTTGCAATTAGGGCAGCGCCAATAATACCCATTACTTTTTGAGCATCGTTACCTCCATGGCCAATACTAAATGCAGCAGAGCTAAATAGCTGTAGCTTTTTAAACATTTTAGCAACCGTAAAAGCGGTAGGTGTTTTTATTTTTTCAACATATAAATAAATTAAACAAAAGAAGATAGACGTAAAAATAATACCCCAAACTATCATTCCATTATCTGCTTTATCAATATCTTTTGCTAGGGTTTTTTCAATACTAAATTTTTCAATTTTGGCTTTAACTTTTTTAGCGTTAACTTCTTTAATTGGGTAAATAGCATGTAAGGCAACCAGTGTACTATCTATACTCAACTCTTTATTAAAATACTTTTTTATAGGGTCTTTATATTTTTCGGTAGCATCTTTAGCAATTGTAAATTGGGCCTTTGCAGTCGAATCGGTATTTGCGGCGGCTTCTAAAATTAAATAATCATTTGCATTACGTATATCATCTTTTAATCGGCTGGCTTCAATATCTTTTAACCATCCATTTGCAGTAGCTTGTTTGGCAATTTCTTCCGCACCCAATTTATCAAAGTTTTTAACTAATCCTAAAATATTGATATAGTTAGGCATTGCTTTTTCTAACTTATCTTTTGAAGAGGCTAAAGCTGTTTTTAATTTTTCATCGGTTGGGGTTAAAGCTAACGTTGTTTCGTAATCATTTACTTCTTGTTTGTACTTATCTATTTTTAATAATTTTTGTACGCCCTCATCCATTTTATTGGTTTCGAATTTATCAAAAAGTAACGTAGTTAAAAAAGTAACGGCCGCTATTATGGCTATCCTTGCCCAAATATTACGCATAATAGTAACTATGGTAATAAAAATGGATATGGCCATTCCAATTAAAGGAGCTAAAAATATAAACAAAATTGTATTTAAAATAATACTGCCTTCTACAATTTTACTCCAACTATAACCCATTCCTTTTAACGACATAGCATGTGCAATAGCAGCACCTGCAAATCCGCCGATCAACGTATGAGAAGAAGAAGATGGAATACCATACCACCAGGTTAATAAATTCCAAAAAATGGCTGCAATTAAGCCAGCAAATATTACAGGAAGTGTTATAAATTCTTTATTTACTGTTTTGCTAATGGTATTGGCTACGGCATGATCTTTAAAAATAAAATAGGCTACTACATTAAAAATCGAAGCCCAAATTACTGCTTGAAAAGGGGTAAGTACTTTGGTGGATACTACTGTGGCTATAGAGTTTGCAGCATCATGAAAACCATTGATATAATCAAAAATTAAAGCAAGGGCTATTATTATTATTACTAGACTCATTTGTAGAAATTAAGGAGTTAAAGAATTAAGGAATTAAAAAATGGTCTTTTAATTCTTTCATTTCTTCATTTTTATTTGCCTATGCATACTTCACAATAATGCTCTCAATTACGTTAGCAGCATCTTCACACTTATCAGTCACAATTTCCATTACCTGATAAATTTCTCTTTTTTTAATTAGCTCTTTTGCATCGTGTTCTGTATCAAATAAGCGTTCTATACTCAAATCAAAAATATCATCACCTTGGTTTTCAATACTATTTATTAATACTAAGGCATCCGTTATTTTACGCATGTTTTTCATATTGCGTAATTCAACAATTGCTCCGTTTACGGCTACACAACCTTGTGCAATAATGTCGGCCATTTTTTGGATTCCACTGTCGCTAGGATTAACCTTATAAAAATTAATTTTTTTTGCACTTGCATATATATAGTCAGCAATATCATCTAAAGCGCTAGCTAAATAATGGATATCTTCTCTATCAAATGGGGTAATAAAATTTTTACTTAATTGCGTAAAAATTTCATGGGTAAAATCATCACAGGTATGCTCCATATCTTCCAAATCCTTAATCAATTGCCCTCTCTTCTCAAAATCGGGCTCGTTTACCACGTCCTTTAATTTTTCACCCATTATTACTAATGAAGAAGAAACGCTTTCGAACAATTGATAAAATACTCTATCCCTTGGTAAAAAGATTTTTAAAATCGAGTTAATTCCTGCCATAGTTATTTATTTTAGGCAAATGTATCATTATCAACCTAGCCATCAAAAGGAATATAATTGGTAATAATTTCTTAACATACTAAACTCGTCTTGTAACAAGGTAACAATTGCATAACATTAGCGTAACAATGAGGTAATATGCATAGCATCTCTTTGCGGCAAGAAAAAAGAAATATGAGAAGTCTAATATTATCACTTTCATTTTTAGTTACTTCACTAGTAGCTACTGCACAGAACGGAAAAATTGAAGGAAAAATTACCGATGCTAAAACGGGTTTGCCCTTAACCGGCGTTTCTATTAGTATAAAAAATTCTACAAAAGGAACCTCAAGCGATTTAGAGGGAAGATATATACTTAATGTAACAGGACTAACGGGAAAAATTACCTTGGTTTTTTCTTACGGTGGTTCGGTAAAAGATGTAGAAGATATAGAAGTAAGTGAAGCAAAAGTTACCACACAAGATGTTTCTTTAGAAGTAAAAGCAAAAACTGGAGATGCGGTTATAGTTCGATCATCTACAAATGCCCGTAAAGAAACGGCAGCTTCATTAATTACATTTCAAAAAACTACTAACACTGTTGCTTCGGTTATAAGTGCAGAGGCAATTCGTCGTAGTCCGGATAGAAATACAGGGGAAGTTTTAAAACGTACACCTGGAGCTAGTATTCAAGAAGGTAAGTTTTTAGTAATTAGAGGATTAGCCGACAGATACAATCAAGCTATGTTAAATGGAATTTTATTAACTAGCACAGAACCAGACCGAAAAACGTTTTCGTTTGATTTGATACCAAGTGCTATGATAGACAATATTGTTATCAACAAGGCATTTGTACCAGAATATCCAGGAGAGTGGGCAGGAGGGTTGGTGCAAGTAAATACTAAAGATATACCAAGTAAAAACTTTTTTACTATACAAATAGGTACTGGTTTTAACACACAGGTAATAGGTAATGAGTTTTTCAAAGATAAAGGTGGAAAAACGGATTGGTTGGGTTTAGATGATGGAACTAGAGCTTTGCCAAGTGCCTACACCACTAAAGCTAGGTTTGACACCATGTCAAGAGCATCGCAAACTGCAATTGGGAAAAGTATGAGAAATGCTTGGTCTCCTCAGTCTACAAGTGCTCCGTTAAACGCCTCTTTTCAGGCCAACGGAGGTTTTATTGGAAAAGTGTTTGGCAAAAAAGTTGGAGGAATTTTTGGTTTAAATTACACAAAAAGTAATAGAAATTTAGCGTTAGTAAATAGGTTTAATATTTTAGAAGAAGCAGTGGATACCTTTAAAGTAGATTATAATTATAACGACCAAAAATATCAACAAGATGTGCAGGTAGGTGCTTTAGGTAGTGTTAGTTTACAACTAAACAGTTTAAATAAAATATCAATTAAATCAATCGTAAATATTAACAGTAGTAACTCTACTACCATAAGAAATGGATTTGATAATACTAGAAACGAAGATTTAAGAGGGGACGAATTTACGTTTAAACAAAATATATTTTTTACTACCCAGTTAGCAGGGGAACATAGCATAAAAAGCAAAATAAAATTAAAATGGTATGGTGCGTTTAATATACTAGATGGATACATACCAGACCAACGAAGAGTTTTATACAAAAGAACGGCTAACACCAACGATCCCTACACCTTGCTTATATCTGGCACTTTAGCTCAAAATACAGGTAGCAGAATTTATCAAAGCCTTAGCGATTATATTTATACTGGCGGTGGCGATATTAGCTACACAATTAAAAATAAACACAATATTAAGGCAGGGTATATGTTGCAAATTAGAGATAGATTATATGATGCTAAATTATTTGCAAACTATCTTATCAATACATCCAATACGGCTTTAATTTCTTTGCCTGCCAATCAAATATTTGAGCCCCAAAATTTTGCAGATGCCGATAATCAATTTCGATTTGGAGCTATAAAGGGAAATACTTTCAGGTATATGGCTAACACCATTTTAAATGCAGGTTTCATTCAAATGGACGATGAGTTTTTTAATAAATTAAGAATTGTTTATGGGTTAAGAGTGGAGCATTTTGATCAATTAGTAGGAAGTGTAAAAAAATGGGATCCAAGG
Source organism: Bacteroidota bacterium (assembly GCA_031377245.1). Taxonomy (GTDB): domain Bacteria; phylum Bacteroidota; class Bacteroidia; order Chitinophagales; family Chitinophagaceae; genus Ferruginibacter. The sequence continues at coordinate 255,217 of JANMEU010000010.1, read as the reverse complement.
CATACCTACAGTAAAGTAATTGACTTTTTACCCGGTATTAATGCTACATACAAGTTAAACACAAAAACGAACATAAGGCTTAGCGGATCTCAAACTGTAATACGCCCAGAGCTTAGAGAGTTAGCTGCATTAAACCTTTATGATTTTGAATTAAATGCATCTATACAAGGTAATCCAAATTTAAAAAGAACAAAAGTTACCAATTTAGATTTACGTTATGAGGTATATAGCCGCCCTGGAGAAGTATTAACCGCTGGTGTGTTTTACAAAAATTTTAATAACCCAATAGAACAAATTTTTAATGCTGGCGTTGGTGGTTCATCTACATTTAATTATCAAAATCCTTCTAAAGCCTATTCCATGGGTATTGAGGTAGAAATTAGAAAAAAACTAGATGCTATAAAAGCATTAAAAAACTTTACAATACAAGCTAACGGTGCATTAATAAAAAGTAATGTTGAAGATGCAACCCTCAACATTAACAGACCTCTACAAGGTCAATCTCCTTACTTAATAAATGCAGGATTGCTGTATGATATTGAGAAATACGGGTTGAATATGACTCTTTTATACAATAGAATTGGGGAACGTATTTTTTTAGTAGGTGATGCTTTAGCAGGTGCAGGTTTTCCTGATATTTACGAAGCTCCACGTTCGTTATTAGATTTCCAGATTTCAAAAAAATTATTAAAAACTAAAGGCGAAGTAAGATTATCAATAAGTGATATGCTTAACCAAACACAATACTTTTATCAGAATACTGTGGGCGGAAAAAGCAAGTTAGAAAAAGATAAAGATGCGTATAGATTTACACGTCGTTTTGGAACCACATTTAGCTTAACGTTTAACTATTCTTTATAAAAATTAAATTAATAAAAAACAATAATAAAAATGAAAAAGTACATTTTAGCTTTAGTTGCAATCGCTTTAGTTAGCATTACAGCATGTAGAAAAATTGAAACTGATGGTCAAATTGAAGTAGTGGTTATAAATGGCGGCGGTGGCGGCGGTACAACCGGTCAAACTATTACCCTGCAAGGAAGAATTGATACCAATATTGTTTTGAAAAAGATTAATAGCTATGTCCTAAAAGGAATAGTTTATATTGTAAATGATAAAACAATGACAGTAGAAGCTGGCACTGTAATTAAAGGAGCATTTAGCGGTGCAGATGTGGCTGCTCTAGTAATTACAAGAGGTAGTAAATTAGTTGCAGAGGGATCTGCTACAGAGCCTATTATATTTACTTCTCTCTCTCCAAACCCACAAAGTGGCGACTGGGGCGGTATAGTTATCTTAGGTAAAGCACCTATTAATTCTGCTTTTAACGGTACACAAGGTTTACTGGAGGTAGAGGGTGGCATCAATAATGCAAATGGAGATGGTTTAGCAGGAAGTGGTGATACCAAAGTGCCAACAGCTATTGCTAACGATAACTCTGGTTCTTTAAAATTTGTACGTATTGAATATGCAGGTTATGCATTTCAACCAGATAAAGAAATTAATAGTTTAACTATGGCCGGTGTAGGTAGTGGAACTATTATTGAAAATGTACAAGTAGCATTAGCAAAAGATGATGCTTTTGAGTGGTTTGGTGGTACCGTTGATTGTAAATATTTGGTGGCTTACAGAACACAAGATGATGATTTTGATACCGATAATGGATATAGTGGAAGAGTGCAATTTGGCTTGGTGATAAGAGATTCTTCTATTGCCGATGTATCTCGTTCTGAGGCATTTGAAAGTGATAATAACCCAACGGGTTCCACGGCAAGCCCTAAAACAACTGTAGTATTTAGTAATATTACAGCAATAGGTCCAATGGCAACATCTAATAACAGAGGAAGTTCGTTATATAGAGCAGGTGCACACATTCGTCGTAATTCAGAAATGAGTTTATTTAACTCTGTTATTATTGGCTGGCCCTTGGCTATAGACGTAGATGGTACTACAGGTACCCCAACAGGAAACAATGTGGGCACTGGAGTTGTACTTGCAAATAATTACTTAGGTGGAAATACCGATAGTGTTAAGTACTCTGCACCAGGTGGTTCAGTTTACACAACTGCAGATTTAGTTACCTACTTTAAAAATCCTGCACAGGCTAACACAATACAAAATGAAACGATACCAGTTAATTTGTTTGCACAGCCCTTTAACTATACAACACCAGATCCAACACCATTTGGTAATGCTGCTGCAATAGTTGGTACGCCTAACGCTACTCCTCCTGTTTCAAGAGCTAGCTTTACGCATCCTAAAGTAAGTAGTTCATTTTTTACTCCTACCACATTTATTGGAGGTATTGCACCTGCAGGCCCTTTAGCAACTTGGTGGAAAGGGTGGACAAAATTTAACTATTAACCAATTCATAAAATAATTCAAAACATCGCATTTTTTAGTGCGATGTTTTTTTTGCTTTAAACTAATTTACATTGGTAATTATTTACATAAAAGCAGAAGCTCTAAAAATTAATTTTGTCAATAATAACTAAGATTAATAAGGCCACAATATCGTAACATTATGTATTTAATTTGGTAACAAGGGTGGAGTAAATTGTAGCTTCTTAGCAATGTTTTGATTAAATTGTTTTTCTTAAGCAATTAGCAAGTTTTCTCAAGCTATCGCCACCTTTAGTCCTATTGGTGGCCTTTTTATATTAAATTAATGTTACCAAATTGTTACTATGCACATTTAAGTAACAAAGTTTTTCACATATTGGTTTCTACATTTTTTAAAATTATATTCACATTCTCAAAAAACTTAAAATTAACGTTTATGAAATGGGTTAGTGTAAACACAGGATCATTAAATGAAAGCTTCGAGTTATGGGATGATGGAAAAAAATTAGCAGAAATCTCCTTTACAAAAGGAACCCGTATTGCTCGTTTTGTAAGTAGTATCAGCAGAAGAATTTTCTTTTTTGAAAAAAAAGGATTGCTCTATCCAAAAGCAATTATTAAAAATGAGTATGGAATTACAATGGGTAAACTAAAACTTAGTAAGCCACAAGCTCAAAATGGCTTTTTAGAATTAGATGGAAAAAAGTATCAATATATTTTTAATGAAAATAATAGTGGCGAATTAAATGTATATGATGAAATTAAAAATTCAACCATATTGACATGTTCATTTCCGTTACCTACACAAACTCAATCTACCTTAAAATCATCTTCTTTTTTAGATAGTAAACTGCCTAGTTTATTGTTGGTGCTTTGCTGGTATGCTTTTCAACCAAATACGTTGGTTATTAAGTAATGAAGAGATAACAATGGGTTAATAATTATTTTAAGTACTAGTTGTTCTTTTGTAAAACATCTAGTTATGAAAATTTTATTTTCTTTACTGTTTAGTATCCTTATTTTTTCAACAACGGCCCAACAAAACACCGCCCCCAATATATTTATTATTACAACAGATGGTTTTCGATGGCAGGAGGTATTTAATGGAGCCGATTCAATATTGCTTAATAATCCCAAATACGTTGGGGATACTGGGGCAATTAAACAGCTTTTTTGGGACGATTCTAAGGAAACTAGGCGAACTCTTTTATTTCCTTTTGTTTGGAAAACATTTGCAAAACACGGAGCTATTTACGGTAACCGTCAAATAGCTAGTAAAGTTTCTGTTTCAAATCCATATAAATTTTCATATGCAGGCTATAATGAACTATTTACCGGCTTTGCCGACCCTTCAATTATTGCCAATAAAAAAAAATGGAATACCAATACCAATGTTTTAGAGTTCTTAAATAATACAAATGAATACAAGAATAAAGTTGCAGCATTTACGAGTTGGCACTTATTTAATTATATTTTAAATAAAAAGAAAAATACTTTTCATATTAATAGCGGTAACAATACGCTTATTACAGAATCTTCTTCGGCAAATCAGTTTTTAATAAATGGAACACAGCAGTATGTTGTAGATACACTAACCCCAACACGAAACGATATGCTTACTTTTTTAACTGCTAAAGAGTATGTACAAAAGCATCATCCAAAAGTAGTTTACCTTGGCTTTGGTGAAACAGATGACTATGCACATAGCGGTAAGTATGATGGTTATTTGCAAAGTGCAAATGCCTTTGATAGCTATATTGCTCAGCTATGGTATTTAATTAATAGCGATCCTTTTTACAAAAATAATACGCATATTATTATTACTACCGACCATGGTAGAGGCAAAAAATCAACTACCTGGGTAAGGCATGATATGTTTACAGCGGGTAGCGAAAATTCGTGGCTAATGTTATTAGGCCCAAAAGTGGCTAATAAAGGAGAAATTAGCAATAACGAGGAAATGTACACCAGTCAATTGGCACAAACTATTGCCTATTTAATGAATACCAATTTTACAGCACCACAGCCAATTGAACCTATTTTACATAATGCCTTTATTGAAATAAAAAAATAACATTGGCATAACATTAACTTAATGATTACAATAACTACACATTTTAGTTTGCACTAAAATTAATACAAATGCAAAGCTTAAAAAATGTAGTGAGAAATAAAGAAACTAGAGCATATTTTTTAGGTATACTATTGTTTTTAGTAGTAAGTATACTTTTCTTAATAGCTTTTGGAAAGACGGTTGCATTCATCTCACTAAATTCCTATCATCCTTTTTGGTTAAATGTGTTTTTTATAAATTATACGTTTATTGGGGATGGTATTTTTGCTTTATGTTTAATAGCCGTACTCTATTTTTATTATAAACAAAAAAAAATTGCCATCAGTCTTATTTACGCTTTTATATCATCTGGTTTAGTAGTACAAATAATAAAAAATCTTATTCACTCCCCTAGGCCAAAACTTTTTTTTGAATCAGGGCAATATTTATTTTTTATAGATGGGGTTTCGCATTCAGGTAATAACAGTTTTCCATCTGGCCATACAGCTACTGCATTTGCTATTGCTACTGTATTGGTAGTACTAATGAAAAATAAAAATTGGCAAATACCTATTTTGTTTGCTGCTATATTGGTAGGCTATTCAAGAATTTATTTGGCTCAACATTTTTTAATAGATGTTATTTTAGGTGCTTTTATAGGATGTGCAACTGGTGTACTATCTGTTTATTTTGCAAAAAATTGGAAAGGGTTAGGCTACAAGTTTAAAAAACTACACCGTATTAATTCAAAAGTTTCAACTACCCCAAGTTCGGTACAGACAGCGTAACTAGTTTTTACAAATAGGTAATTAAAGAACAAATGCTAGTAAGTTAGTGCAAAAATTTACCGTTATTTTTAATCATTATCAACCAATAAAATTTAATTGATTGCTTTTTCAATATCTGAAATTGGCAAACACTTATGTAAAATTATTCCAAAATTTTATTACGTTTTAATTAATTAGTATTGAGTTACAAGCAAAAGACACTATTATTAATAGTTATAGCTACGCTACTAAAAATGTTGGTGGCTAGTAGTATTAATTTAGGCAATGATGAAGTGTATTATAGAATGTATGCACAAGAATTGCAATGGAATTATTTTGATCATCCACCAATGGTGGGTTGGTTAATACGTTTTACAACATTTAATCTTACTATTGATACAACCTTTTTTATTAGGCTTGGTGCAATACTTTGTTCTACTATAGTAACTTGGCTATTTTATTTGTGCGGTAAAAAAATTAGTAACGAACAAACTGGGTTTTATGCTGCATCTATTTATACAGCAACTGTTTATGGAAGTATAATTGCTGGTACATTTATTTTGCCCGATTCGCCACAAATGCTATGTTGGATTTTGAGTTTATACTTACTTTTATACATTGCTCATTATAATCAAATTAATAAAACCAAAAAAAGGGCAATGCTTTGTTTTGGTGTAGTAGTAGGGTTAGGTATGTTGTGTAAAGTACATACCATTTTTCTTTGGGTAGCACTTTTGCTTTATGTTTTCTTATACTGTAAAAGATGGTTTAAACAACCTGTTTTTTATATAGCTATGCTTACAACAGGGTTATTTTTTTTACCAGTTGTATGTTGGAATATAGACAATGATTTTGTTACCTATTTATATCATAGTAAACGGGTGAACGTTACAACAGGCGGCATTAACATTGCTAACTTTTTTACTTTTATAGCTGCACAATTATTGTATTGCAATCCTATTATTATTTTCTTTATTTCAAAAGGAGCAGTCAATGCCTTTAAAAATAATTTACCTATTTTATCTAGCCATAGTAAGATGCTTTTATTAAGCAGTCTACCATTAATTTTTACTGCAATTTGTATTTCTTTTTTTAAACAGGTACTTCCTCATTGGATTGGGCCTGCATATAGTGGGCTTATTCTTTTAACTGCTTGCCTCTTTACTAAAAATACTAAACGGACAAAAATAAAGTTTGGTTTGCCCACTCCAATAGCACTAAGTTTATTTTTGATTATGTTTATTAGCTTGGCAGGCATTGTACTTATTAATTTTTATCCTGGCACTTTAGGAAGTAAAAGTAAAAATAACATTGGCGATGGCGATTTTACTTTGGACATGTATGGATGGAATAAAATTAAAACCGACGTTAATTTAATTATGGAGAACGATATAGCAAAAGGTTTGATGAAGAGGGATGCTAAAATAATTTCTAACAAATGGTTTCCTGCATCGCATATTGACTTTTATATTGCAATGCCTTTAAAAAAAGAACTTATAGCCATTGGTGATACTAGTGAAATCCATCAATACGCCTGGATAAATAATACCCGTTTAAAATTAAAACAAGGAGATGATGCCTATTTTATAGTACCCTCAAATACGAATTGTTTGGTAGTTGAATTAATGAAAAATAAATTTGAAATAGTACAAAAACCTGATACCATAATTCAACAAAGAAATAATGTACTGTGTAGAGAGTTTTATTTATGGCGATTAAAAAACTATATAGAAAACGTTAGCTACTAGTTAGTTGAATAGTTGGCTTTTTTGGTGTATAAAAATCTATGTTATGCAAAGTTGATTTTACACTATATTTTTCAAATTCATTTTCAATGAAGTGTACTATTTCTTCAATATTATCATCATAGTTAATAGTTATTTTTTGTTTAGAATTTAGCCACGTATCAATTTTATCATAGTGTTTCTTTTTTAAACTATTTAGTACAGGAATACCCATTTCTTTTAAAGCCTCACCATTACATTGTTGCTCATATTGTTTTTTCATAGGTATTACCAGCAACTTCTTTTTCATAAATAAAGCTTCTGCAGGTGTTTCAAAACCCCCACCTGTTAGTATTCCTTCGCAATCAATAAAACTACTAGTAAAATCAAACGTATTAATTGGGCGTATCCAACAATTTTTTTCGCCATACGATTTTTTGCAATCTTTTGTAAAAATATGCCATTGTATATTTTTAAATTGGCTCAATACGGATATTATTTTTTCACCACTATAGGCAGGTAAGTAAACGGTGTAATGTCCTAAATTTCTACTATATGCATTTCTGATTTCCTCTCTAATAACTGGTGTGGTAATACTTTTACTATATTTCTTAAAATGAAAACCAAGGCCAGATTTGCACGGAGCATAGTATTTTAACACAACCCAAGCAAAAGGGTCAAAGCGAAGAGGCTTTGGTGCAGCCTTATCTAAAACTGCATATTGATGGCTTACAGAAATACAGGGAATATTTTTTATTTTACAAGCCCATGCACTTAATGGTTCAAAATCATTAATAATTAAGTCATACTTTTCAACTGGAATAGTTTTTATTTCCTTGATGAATTGTTTCGAATTTATTTTTTTAATAGTTTGTAAATAATCTACCCCGCCATTTTTACCAAACACAAAACTTAACCCAATTCGTCTAAATTTTATATGAAAGTTTAAGTCAATATTAGCCTGAGTACCACTTAACAAAATATCTATTTCCCCAAGTTTTTTTAAGTAAGGTAAAATTTCGTTTGCTCTACTTATATGTCCGTTACCTGTTGCTTGTAATGCGTATAAAATTTTCATGATAGTTAATTTAATGTGCCGATTCAAAATCCTCCATCATACGTTTAAATAATTCTGTTGTACGTAAATATGCACCCTCATCTAAATAATAGGTATCGTTATATTCGTTCACTAATACATCTTGAGTGTAGGTATAAATGCTCCACTCGTTTTGAGCATATTCTAGAGCCGTCAAATGTTCAACCAAGTCTCCACTGTTTAGGTAAACAACTTGACCAGTATTATTTTTTATAATTTTTTTATTGGGTTGGTGAATGTGCCCACAAACAACATAATTGTATCCTTTTTGAATAGCTATTTCAGCAGCGGTAACTTCAAAATTATTAATAAACTTTACAGCTGATTTTACTGAATTTTTAATCTTTTTAGATAGTGAAACTTTTCCTTTGCCCAACTTTTCAGAGAACCAATTTATTACTGCATTAATCAGTATTAAGGTATCGTATCCTGCAGCGCCAAGTTTTGCTAACCATTTACTATGTTTCATAGTTACATCAAAAACATCACCATGAAAAATCCAGCTTTTTAAACCATCATCATGGTGTATTACTAATTTATTTACAATGTGAAAATCGCCTAAAGAAAAATTTTCAAAACGCCTTAATATTTCATCATGGTTACCGGTAACATAATAAACTTTTACACCACGGCTAAGCATACTTGTAATTTGTTTTAGCACTTGCATATGGCTTTTTGGCCAAAATTTTTTGCTAAACTGCCATACATCAATAATATCGCCGTTTAAAATTAGTATATTGGGGTCTATGGTGGAAAGGTATCTGCAAAGTTCTTTAGCTCTGCAACCATAAGTGCCAAGGTGTACGTCGGAGATTACAACAATATCAAGTTTACGTTTTTCCAATTTAGTTTTTACAAAAATGGATACTACACTTTGCTTTAACGTAAATTAAATGTTATCAAATAATAAACTTAGTTAAGGCTTTCTTTTTGCCAGCGTAAATCCAAACGTAGTACCTACATCAATTGTGCTGCGTACATGTATAGTTTGGTTGTGGGCTTCAATAATATGTTTACAAATAGATAAGCCTAAGCCGCTGCCGCCAACTTTTCGGCTACGGGCTAAATCGGTACGGTAAAAACGCTCAAAAATTCTATTTAAGTGTTCTTCAGCAATTCCACTTCCATCATCACTAATTTCTACTAAAACTCTTTTGCCATCTAATTTGTAAAAACTGGCTTCAATATTTCCATTTTGTTTACCATATTTTAACGCATTATCAATTAAGTTAGTGAGTACTTGGCGTATTTTTTCTTTATCAGCATATACTTCTAATGGAAACTCACATCCCTTTTTTACAAAAAAATGTATCCCTTTTTCTTCTGCTTTTAAGGATAAAGAATTAAACGCATCCTCTGTTAAATCTTGTATTATAAAAGTGGATTTATTTAATTGTTGTTGACCACTTTCTAACTTACTAATTTCATCTAAATCATCAACTAAGTTTACTAACCTATCAATATTACGAGAAGTATTTATTAAAAATTTTTGATTAACGGCAGTGTTATTTAAAGCTCCATTTAGTAAGGTTTCTACATAACCTTGTATGGCAAAAATGGGTGTTTTTAATTCGTGGCTTAGGTTTTGTAAAAATTCTTTCCTGTACTTTTCATTCTGTTGCAGTAACTCAATCTCATCTTTATGTTGGGTTGCCCATTTTTCTACATCCTCACTTACTTCATCAATATCTTTTTGTGGTAAAAATGTTTTGTTATAAAACTCCTCTTTTTTACTAGCCTTTGTTTGGTAAATTAATTTGTAAATTAATTTTATTTTTCGATATACAAATTGTTGAAGGGTGTAATTAATTAAGGCAAAACAAAAAATAAAAAAAACAGCTGAGCAAAGTAGCGCTATCCACCAAACCGGTTTAACTAAAAAAACAATAAACCCAAGTACAAATGAAAGCACTATAGCATTAAGGGCAGATAATTGTAGAGGAGAAAAATTTTTTTGTGGAAGCATTGTGGTTCGACGTGAATGATGTGTATCCTAAATTTTAAATAAAATTAGGACAAATTTAGGCATCAATCAACACTTGGATTGTTACATTTCAAACTTATAGCCTACGCCTTTTACTGTACTTATGCAATCTAAATTTAATTTTTGTCTAATTTTTCTAATATGAACATCAATAGTACGATCGCCTACAATAACTTCGGTACCCCAAATTTGACTTAAAATTTCTTGGCGTAAAAACACCTTCCCAGGTTTACTAGCTAAAAGGGCTAATAGTTCAAACTCTTTTCGTGCCAACACTATTTCATCGCCTTTATAGCGAATAATATATTTTTCTCTATCAATTTCTAAATCGCCTAATTGTATAATTGTACTAACTTCTTTATTTAATCGTCTAAATAAAGCATTTATTTTAGTAATTAAAATTTTGGGGCTAATAGGCTTAGTTAAATAATCATCAGCCCCTGTTTCTAAACCTTTAACTTCTGTAATTTCATCACTCAAGGCACTTAAAAATACAATAAGTGTTTCTTTAAAAGCTGGTTGTAATCTTAATATATTGCATACTTCAATGCCGTTTTTATAAGGCATCATTACATCCAAAATAATTAAATCCGGTAAATGTTTTTTTGCAGCTTCAATTGCCTCATTACCATTTTTAGCTATAAATACTTCAAAACCCTCTGTTTCTAAATTAAATTGTAAAATTTCTAAAATATCTGGCTCGTCATCTGCAATTAATATTTTCTTAACATTATTCATTGGCACAAAATTAGCTTTTAACAACCTTAATCGTTTAATATTATTGGGTAAATTGTATTATCAAATTGTTAAGCAATAATAGTTTTTTAACAAGATATTTTTAGGTACAATACAACGACAAGTATAATTTCATCATCTTTGTACTATAATGTTAAGTAATAAAAAGAGTATACTACTAAGTTTATTTACATTTTGGTGTGTAAATATAGTTGCAATGGCCGACTCTGTAAAAGTACCCATAGAGCGGCAAATGAAACATGATAAAATTAATCAAGAGCAAAAATTACTAGATAAAGCAGATGGACGATTAGATGGTATTATAAAAGCCACCCAGCAAGATGATGTTAATTTAGTAATTACAGATGCTGTGTTTAGGCAAATTGATGAACTACAAGACTCCATTGAAACGAATAAAAAAATAAAAGGGCAACAGCAAAAGGTTCTTTATTTAGATTATGTGGAGCAATTGGTAAAAGCGCTTAGGCTAGGTATAAAGCAAAAAACAATTAGCGCTGTTTACTCACCAATGCTAGTGGCTGCATTTGGTAAGGCAATGCAAGCCACTGTAGATACTGTAAGTATGCTTAGTATAATAAAAGAAGCTCCTTATGAAGTGGGTAAAATACTAACACAGCTTATTCCTGAAAATATTGGGATTGCAGAAAGTAAAAATGAAGTGTATTTAAAATTTGCAACACTTTACCCCGATAAAATAATTAATACGTTAGAGCCTTATGCAAACCAACCCTTTGCAGATAGTTTATTAGTAATTGGTTGTAAAGCAAACCCAACGGGTGTTTATAGCTTTGCACAGGCTAGTAACACAGTTATAGGAAAGCTAATACACCAAAGCAATAATGTACTCGTAAAAAAAGTAGCAGAGTTAAGTAAAACACCAAATGCACTTTTTTATTTTCCTTTTTTGGATGATATTTTTAAAGGCAAACAATCTATAGATTCCCTCAAAAAAATAATTGGCAATGGCGAAATAGGTTATGATAGTGTTGCTTATTTTAAAACGTTAGTAAAAACTGAAATTAATTATTTTACCCGTTTACAAAATGCCGATACCCCCATTGCTATGTTTGGTGCAAATGGGTTAAGAGAAACGTTGAAGAAAAAAGCAAATCAGCATTTTGTAAAAATAATTAATGACTTACACGAAAAACCTGAAGCTATACGAATGAGGGCTACAGACCCTTTAAGCTCGGTAGATTTATATTATATGCTCGTTTTTGGCGAAGAAGAAATTTATACGAGCAGTTACAAGCATAGTTTTACCAGAATGTTACAGCGGTTAGGAAAAAATTCAAAAACAGACTCTTTATTACAAGTAGTAAACTACGATTTTTTTAAACGCTTTATAAAAATGGCTGCTAATTTTAATAAATTAGATACGTTTTTAAAATTAATGCCAACAGAAAAATCGGAGCAAATTATGCATCGTTTTGTAGATAATTTAGATAAAACCAACGATTTGGAAGATGCTGTAGATGTGGCAGATAGTTACAGTAGTATTAACAATAAAAAATTGCAAAATACCATTTTAAAGTATGTAAAAGAAAACGAAGCAGATGCGATAAATAGTGATAATGGAAGAGGTAAAATAATTTATAGTTTACTTAAAACAATTTTTTTAAGTGCCGATAGTACAAGTAAAATAAACCTTACAACTGAATATGGTATACCTAATATTTATACCGTAGCAAATAAACAAATAGCAGACGATAGTGGAAGAATAATACAACAAGTATTTTTTTATGGCGATGAGGATGGAAAAAAATTCTTTCCTGCATTTGTAAATTCGTTTAGCGATAAATTACTATGGCAAACCACTATAAAAAAAGAATGGGTAGAAATAAAATCGCTTAAAGGACAAAAAGTATGGATTTATGTAAACAGACCATTAGACAATGATAAAAATTTAGATGACACCGCCCAATATCATTTAAATAGTTATTTAGCAGAGCAAGGGTTAACACCTTCGGTAGTTGTTCATAGGGGCCATAGTTATTGGTTACAAAGAACACTAAACCGTATGCCCGACGATGTAAAAATTATTGTGTTAGGCAGTTGTGGTGGGTATAAAAATTTAAGCACAATTTTAAAAAACAGTGCTAATGCACATATTATTTCCACTAAAGAAATTGGTGTTGGAGATATCAATAGACCCATTATTAATTATTTAAATCAAACGTTCCAAAGCGGTAAAGTGCTCGACTGGCGTACCATGTGGGCTACATTAAACAAAACCTTTAGTAAAGACAAAAGCAAAGCCGTTAGAGAAAGTTGGGAAAATTATATACCTCCTTATAAAAATTTAGGGGCAATATTTATAAAAGCCTATAATAAAAAAATGGGTGAGTAAACCCAGCAATTACATCAAATGCAATTTGTACAAACATTGGAAACCCTCCACCAAACATTTATCTTTGTATAAATGTCATCAACAATACCCAAAAAAATAATTAATTTATCTGTACTCAAAAGAGTGCTGCAATTTGCAAAGCCTTATAAAAATAAATTTTATGGTTCGTTAATTTTAGCTGTTGTTCTTGCATTAATAGCTCCTATACGGCCATTACTCATACAGCTTACTATTAACAATGGTATAAAAAATAATACCGAAGCTTTTTTTATAAAAGGTATTGGAGGCTTTATTATAGAAATAACTATTTTTCAAATCGTTTTATTGTTGTTAGAAACTGGTCTTCGATTTTTTTTCACCTTTTTAACCGCATCACTTGGTCAGTATGTTGTAAAAGATTTAAGAAACACTACCTACCAAAAAGTTGTACATTATAATCTTAGGCAATTTGATAAAACTCCTATAGGCACACTTACTACTCGTACCATAAATGATATTGAAAGCATAAACGAAATTTTTAGCGATGGGTTAATTCCTATTATTGCCGATTTATTAACTATTATTTCGGTATTAATTTATATGTTTTGGGTAGATCCATTGCTTACATTCGTTTGCCTTGCACCTTTTCCTATTTTATTAATAGCAACTTATTTTTTTAAAGAAACCGTAAATAAATCTTTTATACAAGTACGTAATGCAATAGCCAGCTTAAATGCTTTTGTGCAGGAGCATTTGACCGGTATGAGTGTGGTACAAGCATTTGCAGCCGAAAGAAGAGAGTATAAAAAATTTGATCAAATTAATAAACAACACAAGCAAGCTAACATAAAAGCCATTTTTGCATACTCTGTTTTTTTCCCCATAGTCGAGCTAATAATGGCACTCTCCATTGGTTTGTTAGTTTGGTGGGCAGCAAATCATACAAATGCTTTTGGCACACAAAATAATAATGCTATAGCAGCAAAAATTACTTCTTTTATTCTTTGTTTAAATTTACTGTATAGGCCACTACGGGTAATTGCCGATAAGTTTAACATACTACAAATGGGTATGATTGCAGGCGAAAGAGTGTTTAAAATAGTAGATGAAAAAGATACAACACCAAATAACGGAAAAATAGGAGCACAAAACTTACAGGGTAACCTTAGTTTTGAAAATGTATGGTTTGGATATAACGAAGATAATGATGTACTCAAAAATATTTCATTTCAAATAAATAAAGGCGAAACACTTGCCATTGTTGGGCATACAGGCAGTGGCAAAACATCTATAATAAGTTTAATAAATCGTTTATATCAAATAAAAAAAGGTGTTATTAAAGTTGATGATATAAATATTGAGGAGTACGAGTTAGCAGAATTGCGAAGTAAAATTGCTGTTGTTTTGCAAGATGTATTTTTATTTAGCGGATCAATTTTAGATAATGTAACGCTTCGTAATTCAACCATTACACAACAACAAGTAGAAGAAGCTGCCAAACTTTTAGGTATTCATCAATTTATAACTCAAATGCCACAAGGTTATAATTATAATGTAATGGAAAGAGGAGCAACGTTGTCATTAGGGCAGCGCCAACTGTTATCGTTTGTACGAGCATTATTGTATAACCCAGCAATTTTAATTTTAGACGAAGCCACCTCATCGGTTGATACAGAAAGCGAATTGTTGATACAACAAGCCATTGATAAATTGATAACTGGCCGTACCTCCATTATAATAGCCCACCGTTTAAGCACCATTCGTAAAGCCACAAAAATAATAGTGTTAGATAAGGGAGAAATTAAGGAAATAGGAACCCATCAGGAGCTTTTGGCCAAGCAAGGAGCGTACTATCAATTGCATAAAATGCAGTTTGAAAAGGAATTAGCTTAAAACACAAATAATTGCTCAAAAATTGTACTTTTTGACCCTCTCAATTTTTAATTTTGCCCTCTACGCTGTATCTTTGCGGCAAATTCAGGAATAGTTATGGCATTTAAAGGCATCAAATCTTTACTGGTAGCGGTTTTAGCAGGTTTTTTATTGCTAAATTCTAGTGCAGTAAAGGCGCAACATGGCGGGGAAACACCAACAGACACAACCAAAGCACACAACGTTGAAGAGTTTAATATTACCGAAACCATAATGGACCATGTAAAAGATAGCTACGGCTGGCATTTATGGGGGCATACATCGGTAAGTTTACCTGTTATTTTGTATACAGATAAAGGGTTAGAAGTTTTTAGCTCTTCAAAATTAATAAATGAGCATCATGAGCCAGTAGCCTATGCTGGAAAAAATACCTATAAAGTAAATAAGGAAAGCGGCAAAGTACAAATTTTAAATGCCGATGGCACTGCAAACCATGAGGCTAAATTGTTTGATATATCTATTACTAAAAACGTAGCAACGCTTATACTATCTATGTTATTAGTTTGTGTGGTTTTTTTAAGTGTAGCAAGGGCATATACAAAACGTGGTATAACATCTGCACCTAAAGGGTTACAAAGTTTTTTAGAGCCTATTATTTTATTTGTAAGAGACGATATTGCTAAGCCAAATATTGGGCCTAAGTATGCTAAATACATGCCTTTTTTATTATCTATTTTCTTTTTTATTTGGTTAAATAATTTGTTAGGGTTAATACCTTTTTTCCCAGGTGGTGCAAACCTTAGCGGAAATATTGCCTTTACTATGGTTTTGGCATTAATTGTATTTGTAGTAGTAAATGTTAACTCAAATAAGGCCTTTTGGAAACATGTTTTTTGGATGCCCGGTGTACCAGTGCCAATGAAAATATTTTTAGCACCTATTGAATTATTGGGGGTGTTTATAAAGCCCATTTCGTTAATGATACGTTTGTTTGCCAACATTACTGCAGGGCATATTTTAGTATTGGCTTTAATATGTTTAATTTTTGTTTTTAAAGCAGTAGCAGCAGCAGCAGTAGCTGTGCCGTTTGCAGCATTTATATATTGTATTGAATTGTTGGTGGCGTTTTTACAAGCCTTTATATTTACTATGCTAACAGCATTGTATATTGGTATGGCTACAGAAGAGCAT
Source organism: Bacteroidota bacterium (assembly GCA_031377245.1). Lineage (GTDB taxonomy): Bacteria > Bacteroidota > Bacteroidia > Chitinophagales > Chitinophagaceae > Ferruginibacter. The sequence continues at coordinate 239,102 of JANMEU010000010.1, read as the reverse complement.
CACCACGAAGAAGCACATTAACCCCTTGTTCCCCTTCCCGAAAAATCGGGATGTTCCAAAAGGGGACTTTGGGCAAGTTCTTAAATTAATGACAAGCTATGTTTATCATAGTGTAGAAATCATCTTCCAGTTCTCTCACCTTTAGGAGAGGGAACTGGGGTGAGGTATATTTTTTGTAAACCCGTTGAAAGGAAACTTTTAACAAAAATTGTAAAACTATGGTAGGAAGTATTGCAGCAATCGGTGCTGGTTTAGCAGCGGTAGGAGCTGGAATTGGTATTGGCCAAATTGGTAAAGGTGCAACAGAAGGTATTGCTCGTCAGCCAGAAGCTGCGAATGATATTAGAAGCACAATGCTTATTGCAGCAGCGTTCGTAGAGGCCGTTGCGTTATTTGCTTGTGTAATTGCATTCTTAGGTTTAGCAAATGTTGGCTAATTTATCAAGTACAAAAAACTAATGCAAGTTTAAAGCACAGGGCGGCGGACTTGCATTTACTTAAAAAAGATTAAATTTAAATTATATGTTTTTAGAATTAAATCCACTGGTAAAACCCGATTTAGGGTTAGTTATTTGGATGACGTTAACGTTTTTTATTGTGATGTTTGTGTTGGCTAAATATGCTTGGAAGCCGATATTAAAAGCCGTAAAAACTAGAGAAGATAATATTGAAAATGCTATCTCTCAAGCAGCAAAAGTACAGGCAGAAATGGCTCAACTTAAAAACGATAACGAAGCCTTGTTAACAAAAGCCAGAGAAGAAAGAGCAACCATGCTTAAAGAAGCTAAGGATATAAAAGATAAAATGATTACCGATGCTAAAGATTTGGCAAAAGCAGAAGCCAATAAAATTATTGTGGATGCACAAGCAGCTATCAACCATCAAAAAATGGCTGCATTAACCGATATTAAAAACCAAGTAGGTAATTTAGTAATAGAAGTAAGCGAAAAAGTTTTACGTAAAGAGTTAAGTAATAAAGCAGAGCAAGAGAATTTTATAAAGCAATTAGCAGGGGAAGTAAAATTAAATTAGAACCCCCAAACCCCCTAAAGGGGGCTTTAGGACTCATTATCTTTTAACCATCAGTATCTAGGCAATTTCTAGTACTGATTAAAATCAAGTTCTCCGCCACGGCGGATCAGGGGTATGAACAATCCACGTTTAGCAACACGATACGCCAAAAGCTTAGTTGATATTGCCACAGAGCAAAGTCAATTAAATGCTGTACAGGCCGATATGCAATTGATAAAAAGCATTTGTAAATCTAATCCAGATTTTACAGCGGTATTAGTAAGCCCGATAATAAAAGGTGATGTAAAAAGTAAGATTATTAATGCCGTAACCAATGGAAAAGTAAGCAACCTATCGGACATGTTTATTAGCCTATTGGTTCGTAAAGGAAGAGAAAGTAACTTACCCGAAATTGCCGAAGCCTTTATTACACAATACAATACCATCAATAATATTCGTAGAGTAAAAGTTACTACTGCAACACCAATGAGTGAAGAATTACGCAATAGCATTTTAGCTAAAGTACAAGCCGAGGGCACAGCGGCTAAAATAGAAATGGAAACCTTGGTAAACGATGAACTAATTGGTGGCTTTGTTTTAGAAACAGAAAACACCTTAGTAGATGCTAGTATTTTAAGAGATTTAAAAGATATTAAAAAGCAATTTATGAATAACGATTACGTTCATAAATTAAGATAAGTTGGAAGATAAAATTATTAAAAAACCGCTATAAATTTTTGTAGCGGTTTTTTGTTTTTGAATATATTTTGCAATGGCATCGTTTAAATTCATATTTCGAATTTCCAAATTAAAGACTAAATTTAACTCCATAATATAACTTGTAAATTATCAATATGAAACTATTCCGCTTATTACTAACTCTTACAGCAACATGTTTACTCAGTTCTGTGTTGTTTGCCCAAAACATAACCGATACAAGATTGCTTTGGCAACCCACCATTAGCAAAAATGCTATTGCATTTATTTATGCAGAGGATTTGTGGGTAGCCAATAGAGATGGTTCTTATCCAAGAAGGATTACTGTAGGTGATGGGTCGGAATCCAACCCTGTATTTTCTCCCGATGGAAGTATGATTGCTTTTACTGGGCAGTACGACGGTAACACAGATGTATTTGTAGTATCTGCCACAGGCGGTGTTCCTAAAAGGCTTACCTGGCATCCCGGCAACGATCTTGTACGTGACTTTTCTCCTGATGGCAAAAAAATATTATTTGCTTCACAACGCAACAGTTTTACCAATCGCTATTTACAGTTGTTTACAGTAGATATAGTTTCTGGAGCCGAGCAACAATTACCTATTCCCAATGCATTTTGGGCATCCTACAGTCCTGATGGGAGTAGTATTGCTTATACAACTATCCCCGATAGATTTGAGCAATGGAAGAATTACAGAGGCGGTACTATGAGCCGTATATGGCTTTACGATACTAAATCACACGGCGTTACAGAAATACCCAAACCTAAAACTGGTAGCAACGATACCAAACCAGTTTGGAAAGGCAACAAAGTTTATTTTAGGAGTGATAGAGGGGGAGAGTTTAATTTATACAGTTATGATGTGGCTGCTAAAGCTGTAACCCAGCTTACAAAAAACAACGACTTCCCTGTTTCAAGTCTTGAAGGAACATCTGATGCAATTATTTTTGCACAAGCTGGTTACTTGCATTTATATAATCCAGTTAACAACAATACATCTAAAATTAAAATAGGCATTGCTGCCGATTTGTTAGATCATAGAGAAAGATATGTAAAGGGAGATCAATATATACGTGGGGGTGATATTTCTCCCACAGGTGCTAGGGTTGTTTTAGATTATCGTGGCGATATCATTACAGTTCCTGCTGGTAAAGGAGATGTTTTAAACCTAACAAATACAAAAGGTGTACACGAAAAAGAACCCTCATGGTCACCCAACGGAAAATTAATTGCTTACTTTAGCGATGCTAGTAGTGAGTATGAATTACACATAAAAAACCAAGATGGTAGTGGCGATGCTCAAACTATCAAACTAAAAGGTTCTGGTTTTTATGCAAATATTCATTGGTCGCCCGATAGTAAAAAAATTGCTTTTGTTGACAATGGTCGAAGCCTATACGTTACAGATATTTCCATAGGCAATACAATAAAAATTGCAGAGGATGCTCACTTTATTCCTGGAGCATTTAGAGAACTTTTTGGCAGTTGGTCTAATGATGCTAATTATATTGCTTACACTACAGTTGAGGAAACAAATTTTAAAAAGGCTTGGGTTTATTCAATAACAGAAAATAAATCGTATGCCCTTACAGACGGATTATCAAATGTAACCGAACCAACGTTTGACCCATCGGGAAAATATATTTACTTACTTGCTAGTACCGATGCTGGGCCTGTTGTAAACTGGTTCGATCAATCTAGCAACGATATGGAAGCTACCAATTCTATATACCTTGTTACCTTACAAAAGAAAGTAATTTCTCCATTTACAAAAGAAAATGAAATAGAGCAGGTAGCAGATACATCAACTAAAGTTTCCTCTAAAGCAGACTCTGCTGGTACCAAATTAAAAATAGATTGGGAGGGTATTCAAAACAGAATCGTTTCTTTTCCACTTACCAAAGGGCAATACCGTTCTTTATCTGTTGTTAAAGAAGGAGAACTTTTTTACTTGGCTGCCACTCCAAATAACGTAGGGCCAACAACCCTTCAACTATATTCTTTAAAAAAGCGAAAAGAAGAAGTTATTATGCCAGCAGATGAATACATTATTTCTGCTAAAGGCGAAAAAACATTGTTTATTAGCAAAGGAAAGTGGGGAGTTGCCGCTACCGGGCAAAAGCCAACTCCAGAAGCCATGATAAACACCAGTGCTATCCAAGTTAAAATATCACCAAAACAAGAGTGGAACAATATTTTTAATGAAGCTTGGAGAGTAAACAGAGATTTTTTTTATGACCCAAAAATGCATGGCGTTGATTGGTTAGCCATGAAGAAAAAATACGAAGCATTGTTGCCTGATGTAGCCAGCACCAACGATTTGTATAGGGTAATGCAATGGATGTGTAGTGAACTATCTGTAGGGCATCACCGTTTTGATGTAGCCGGTGATAGAAGAGCTAACCCCGATTTTGTACCTGGTGGCTTATTAGGTGCAGACTATGAAATTAAGAACAACCGCTACCGTATTACAAAAATTTATGGCGGATTAAATTGGACACCAGACCTACGTTCTCCATTAACTGAACCTGGCGTTAATGTGCAAGTGGGGGATTATATTTTAAAAGTAAATGGGGTAGATGTTACGGCAGACAAAAACTTTTACAGCTACTTTGAAAATACGGCAGAAAAAATTCAAGCACTTACAATAGCATCATCTGCAGATGGAGCTAATACAAGAGTTGTTAAAGTTTTACCTGTAGCCTCCGAAGTTGCTTTACGTAATAGAGATTGGGTAGAAGGAAACATGAAGAAAGTAAACGAGGCTACTAATGGGCAAATAGCTTATGTGTATGTACCCAACACAGGTGGTGGTGGGCATGAATATTTTAAGCGTTATTTTTTCCCTCAAGTAAACAAAGCAGGAATTATTATTGATGAACGTTTTAATGGCGGTGGACAATTGGCAGATTATTATATTGATTTGCTAAAGCGTCCTTTGCAATCTTACTGGCGTTATCGATATGGGAAAGATCAAAAAGCTCCAAACGCTTCTATACAAGGGCCAAAAGTAATGTTGATAGATGAAACAGCAGGGTCTGGAGGAGATTATTTGCCTTATCTTTTTCGTCAAGCAAAACTGGGAACCATTGTTGGTAAAACTACTTGGGGAGGTCTTGTAGGTGTACTTGGTTATCCAGAGTTTATAGATGGGGGAGTTGTAACAGCGCCTAACCTTGCTTTTTTTGATGAAAATGGATTTGGAATTGAAAACGTAGGCACACCGCCAGATATTGAAGTAGAACAATGGCCAGTAGATGTTATAAACGGTAAAGACCCTCAATTAGAAAAAGCAATTCAAATTGCATTAGCCGAATTAAAAAAGAATACCCCTAAAAAAACTCCAGCTCCTGAAGCCCCTAACAAGGCTAGGCAATAAATTTTCAATAACATAATAAGAAACCGCTTTAATTTTTTGAAGCGGTTTTTTAATTGCAGGAAGATTGATGCTACCCTCGATTTATAATCTTATCAATTTTTTTTATCAAGGTATTTGAGCAAATGCAATAAAGCTTAAAAAAAACGTTACTGCTAACTTTCGTAACGAAATTTATCTTTTTAAAAATCAACATTTTAAGTTAAATTCGTTTACACAACGTTGATAATGGAAGTAATTGAGCCTATACCAAAATATAATTTATCAGAGGAAGAAGAAAAAAAAGAAATTCTTAAGCACTACCGTGGGCTTTTACGAAGCCTAAAAGGTAATTTAAAACCTGGCGATAAAGAACTATTACGATTAGCGTTTGAAATGGCCGTAGAGGCGCACAAAACAATGCGTCGTAAAAGTGGGGAGCCTTATATATTACACCCTTTAGCTGTGGCACAAATTTGTGTAGATGAAATTGGTTTGGGTGTACGTAGTACAATATGTGCTTTATTGCACGACACAGTAGAAGATACTGATATTTCCTTAGAAGATGTACAACGAGAATTTGGTACAGAGATTGCAAAAATTGTAGATGGCCTTACCAAAATTAGTTCGGTAATGGACACGAACACCTCTCAACAAGCCGAAAATTTTAAAAAAATATTAGTTACCCTTACCGATGATCCCAGGGTAATTTTAATAAAACTAGCCGATAGGTTGCATAACATGCGAACTATGGATAGTATGAAAAGAGAAAAGCAACTTAAAATTAGTAGCGAAACGGTTTATGTGTATGCCCCACTTGCCCATCGTATGGGGTTGTACACTATTAAAACCGAAATGGAAGATTTATCCATGAAATACATGGAGCCTGACACCTACAAGTACATTGCACAAAAACTTAACGATACTAAAAGAGAACGTACAAAATATATCAATGATTTTATTAGGCCAATAAAGGAAAAATTAGAAAAAGCCAATTTTGATTTTGAAATATATGGTAGGCCAAAAAGCATACATTCCATTAGTACTAAAATGAAAAAAAAGGGTGTAGCTTTTGAAGAAGTGTATGATTTATTTGCGATTAGAATTATTGTAAATGCGGCACTTGAAAAAGAAAAAGAAGAGTGCTGGAAAGTATATAGTATAATTACAGATGAGTACACACCAAGCATAGAACGATTAAGAGATTGGTTAAGTAATCCTAAAAGCAATGGCTACGAGGCTTTGCACACCACCGTTATGGGCCCACAAGGTAAGTGGGTAGAAGTGCAAGTGCGTACTAAACGAATGAATGAAATTGCTGAAAAGGGACTTGCAGCCCATTGGAAATATAAAGAAGATGCAACGGACGAAAGCAGATTTGATAAATGGTTTGGGCAAATTAGAGAAGCACTAAGCAATCAAGATAACAACTCGATAGATTTTTTACAAGATTTTAAAACCTCCTTTTTAGCAGAAGAAATTTATGTATACACTCCAAAAGGAGATGTGCGTATGTTGCCTGTTGGAGCTACAGCATTAGACTTTGCGTTTAGTGTACATACCGCAGTAGGTAGTAAAACAATTGGGGCAAAAGTTAATCATAAGTTAGTGCCTATTGCACATAAATTAAAAAGTGGCGATCAAATAGAAATTATTACAAGTGCTAAACAAAAACCAAATTTAGAATGGTTAAATTTTGTTGTAACGAGTAAAGCAAAAAATAAAATAAAGGATACCTTAAAAGAAGAGAAAAGAAAAATTGCAGACGAAGGAAAATATATTTTACAGCGTAAGTTAGAGGGGATGGGCGCAGCAATGAATCACAGTAATTTAGAAGAGCTTTCTAATTATTATAAAACAGGCTCATCGCTTGATTTATTATATGATATTTCAATAAAAAAAATTGATTTAAAAGAGCTCAAAGAATTTACCCTAGCTGGAGACAAATTAGTTTCACCCAAGCCCATAAAGATAATAGCTGTAGAAAAAATAATAGAGCCATCTAAACAAATTAATAAAAAAGATGCCGAACTTATTATTTTTGGCGAAAGCAGCGATCAAATAATGTATAGTTTAGCTAACTGCTGTAAACCTATACCTGGCGATGATGTTTTTGGGTTTGTTACCACCGGCGAAGGACTAAAAATACACCGTACGAATTGTACTAATGCTGCAAGGTTGTTGGCCAATTATGGGCACAGAGTAGTAAAAACGAAGTGGGCAAAAAATAAAGAAATTTCTTTTTTAACGGGTTTAAAAATAATTGGGCTAGATGATGTAGGCGTAATACATAAAATAACTAACCTTATTAGTGGCGAAATGAAATTTAATATTAGTGCTATGACTATTGAAGCTAAAGAGGGAATTTTTGAGGGCAATGTAAAAATATTTGTACATGATAGAGAAGAGTTAGAAGAGCTATTAGTTAAGTTAAAAGCTTTGCCTGGTATTGAACGAGTGGATAGATACGATACCGAATAAAACCCCCTCCACCCCATGAAGGGGGAACTAATATTTAACAAAGAAGTTGTAAGTAAATAAAAAATAATAAACATAATAGTATAATGATAGAGTTAATTGAAAAACTAGTTGCAGAGGCAGGTGTTACAACTGAGCAAGCACAAAAAAGCGTAGAAGTAATAAAGAATTTTGTAAAAGAAAAATTTCCAATGCTTGGTGGTGCAGTAGATAATATGCTAGGCGCAACTATTGTAAATAATGATGATGGGCTGGATGGGTAATCCAACTTTTTCACACCTTTTTCAATACTAAAATATTATTTAATTAATATTGAAGTGCCTCTTTCATAAACCGCCTTCTTTGTCCACCCATTAATGTAACTTAACTCCCACACATAAGTGCCAGGGTCGGCTGGTTGCCCTTTACTATTTCCATCCCAACCTAGTAAAGGATTTTGGGTAGTAAACACTATTTCGCCTAGCCTATTAAAAACTGTAAATTTAAATTGCTTAGCTAAGTCTGCATTTAGTGCTAAAAGTTTATCGTTTTTACCATCACCATTTGGAGTAAAGGCATTGGGTACTTTAATTAAACATATAGGCAATACTTTTACATTTATTTCGTCTTTGGCACTACATCCATTATTATCTACCAACAAACTATATTTTTTTGTAGTAAAACTTGTATTTATTTGTGCAGTTGTTTCACCTGTATTCCAGGTGTAGGTATAAGCAGGATTAAATGCTGTACCAATTTGCAAAACGTCATCACTACAAAGTACGGTATCTCTTCCTAAATCTAACCTGGGTATGGCATACACTTGTGTGTTTTTTGTTGTAGTTACTTGCCCACAAAATCTATCCATACCTGTTAATGTAATAGTGTATGGGCTTTCAGCATCGTACTTAAATAAAATGCTTTTTACATTGTTCCAAGTTTTTCCATTGCCATTATCCCAAGTATAGGTATCTACAAAAAGTGTTGAATTTTTGGTAAGCAATAAAGTTTGGCCTGCACAATATTGTGGTTTTACCCCATTAATATCTATATAGGCTGTAGGTGCAATTACAATATTTTGTTTAGCCGTATCTATACAACCATATACATCGTTAACTATTAAAAGAATGTTGTATGCTCTAGGAAGTGTATATAAATGAGGCGGCGGGGTTATTCCGGTATAAATAGTAGCATCGCCTAATTCCCAAAGGTACTGTAAGCCAATACCACCAATAGTTTCATTAATTAAACTAACTGGTGTGCCAAAGCAAATAGTATCGTTTTGTACTAACGAAATACCCGGCTTAAAATAATTACCTAAGGTTACATTTTGTGTAACTGTTTCGTTACAAAAACCATTATCTACTTTTAACGTAATACTTACATTAGGTGTGGTAGTAGCAGCTAAGTAAGTTACGGTTTGTCCAACTTGTGTGGTGCCATCGCTAAACGTCCACTCCCAACTATTAATACCATTGCCACCGGGATGGCTTAAAATAATGGTATCGGTAACGCAATCCCATTGTACTGTACTTGAAAATGCTGCATTTAATTTACCTAAAATATCTAATGAAAATGTTTCACTAACATTTTGAGGAGCATAGCAAATATCTAAAATGCCATTTCCATCTGTACCTACTTTATTACGTAATGTATATAAACCTTGTGCATCTATAGGTGCAGATAATTGTACATCTATCCAATTTGTAAAACCGCTACTAGCGCAAGTAACATCGGTAGTAGCCCCAATTACCGTAACACCCGATGGGCCAGTAATAGCAAACTCACTACCATTGGCACTAACACTGCTACATAAAATTGATTTTGAGTAAAATGCTCTTACTGTTGAAGGGCTACATTTTAAAAATTGTACCGAATCAAATTTTGGAACAGTAGGAGGTAAAGGAATACTTAGTGCAATGCTTTTCCCTATCAACATATCTATACCACAAGTATCTGTTATAGTATTACCGTCGCTTCCGTTATTTACTACTAAATTGTAATTACCGTAGGGTAAAGGGTTAGTTAAATTTAACCGCAACCCTGTTGCTATTCCATTTACACAAGTATATGTTGCCGATGTAATTGCAGGGTTTGTTGGTGTAATAGAAAACTCGGTACCTGTTGGCGTTACACTAGTGCATAAAAATGGTTTGTTAAACGTTACATCAATAAAACTAGGAGCACAGCCTGTGAAGGTTGTGGTGGTAAAGTCTAAAGGGGTTTGTGCAGGTACAGTAAAAGGAATATCTGCAGGCAGGAGTAATCTTCCACAAACGTTTTCAAATGTATTACCATCAGTGCCATCTGCAACTCGTAACGTGTAATTATTTGGAGGTAAGGCAACCGGCAAATCAATGGTTAAAGTTGTTATAGCATTAGCACCTGTAGTGCAATTTGAAACAACTCCTGTAATTGTAGTAGCTCCTCCAACAATTGAAAACTCGGTACCTAAAGGGGTAACGGTATTACATAGCATATCATCACTAAATTCAACCTTTAATTTTGAGGCATCGCAACCAACTATCTCAACATTACTTATAATAGGGTCTGCTGCATTTGTTAATACTGCGGTACCAAAAAAATCTAATGTATATCCAAGCCCAGAGCTTGACCAATTGTTAACCATTAATAAGTAATCATTCCCAGCTACCAAACCTACCATCCTATTAAATTGTGATCCTGGAGCACCTCCACCACATGCAACATTTGAAGCACCGGCAGCGGTACATCCTGTTGGGCCTGTTATACCACTTAAATTTAAAGAAACCCTTAACTCAGTCGTATATACTTCACTTAAATTTCTTCCTGTAACATCAAGTATTTCCCAATCAAAATCATCACTACCTCCAAAAGGAGTTAATAAAAATCCTAATTGCCCTGCACCATAACAATGAAACCTATACCACAACGAATTATCGGTTGTTACAATATCTCCACAACCTGCTGTAGGGTTTGGCAAATTACCTACACCTGTACATATTTGAGTATTGTTTTCAGTAAATCGTACATTACCACATACAGCTGTTGCCACGGTTGGAGCACTTCCTGGACCATTACATGGAGCTAGGGATCCTGTGCTAACCTTAGGCCTTGTTTTTTGTGCAGTACCAACAAAAGGGAGAAGTAATATAAAAAAGACCAAAAAACGCATAAGCATTAGTTTAATGGCAGTAAATTTAACTATATTTTTGCTTATAGTTAAATTTAAAAGGTTCTATTTTAATGAAGACACCCCCATACTTAAAAAAAGGCGATACCATTGGCATTACTTGCCCTGCTGGATATATGGCTGCCGATAAAGCACAAACTTGTATTACCACCCTACAAAAATGGGGTTACCATGTAATGGTTGGCAAAACATTGGGCAGTAATAGTACCAATTATTTTAGTGGTACAGATGATGATAGAAGAGATGAAGTACAAGCAATGCTAGATGATGCAACTATTAATGCCATTTTATTTGGTAGAGGTGGATATGGTGTAGGGCGACTTATTGATCAACTTGATTTTACAAAATTTACAAAAAATCCAAAGTGGTTAATTGGCTTTAGCGATATTACCGTTTTACACAACCACTTAAACACCAAATTAAAAATTGCAAGTTTACATGCCCCTATGGCTGCTGCATTTAACGAAGGCGAAAACGAATTTATACGATCCCTTAAAAATGCATTGATGGGCAAAAAAGCGAAGTATAAAATTGTTGCACATTCCTTTAACAAAAAGGGAAATGCAAGTGGACAATTAGTGGGGGGCAATTTAACTTTACTAGTTAATTGTATTGGCACACCAAGCGATATAAATACCAAAGGAAAAATTTTATTTATTGAAGATATTGGAGAGCAAATTTATGCAGTTGATAGAATGCTGTATCAATTAAAACGCAGTGGTAAGCTACAACACCTAGCTGGCTTAGTTATTGGCGGCTTTACCGATATGAAAGATACGGATAGGCCATTTGGCAAAACAGTTTATGAGGCTATTAACGATATTGTGGCTGAGTACAATTACCCTGTTTGTTTTAATTTTCCGGTAAGCCACAATAAAGAAAATGTTTCGTTAAAAGTGGGAATAGATTATGCATTAAAAATTGGAAATAAGTCAGTTTCTCTGTCAGAGCTTTAACAAACTATCCAATTTCTTTTGGTACAAATCGTAGGTATATAAATTTTGATGGTTACCTCCTTCAATAGTAATAAACTCATCTTCTTTTTTTAAAATAGGTTTTAGCTTAGCTGCATTTCTGTAAGGAATAATCCAATCGTTAGTGCCATGAAAAATAGTTATTGGTGCAGTTACTTTTTGCAAATATTCGCCAGTTGGTAATTTATAAGTAGATGAACGTTGATGAGGGTAAATAGGTATCCAACTACTAAATAAACTTGGGATGCTATAATAGGGAGTTTCTAAAATTAAGTTTTTAGATGAGTAAAAAGAGGCTACATAGGCTGCAATACCAGTACCCAAGCTTTTTCCATAAATGATTATACTATCGCTTTTAAATTTAGCATTAGCCATTTTGTATACTTGCTCACCTACTTTGTATAAATTATTTTCTGTTATTTTACCAGTACTTTTCCCATAACTAGGGTAATCGGGCATCCAAACTTCGTAGCCATTTTTTGTAAAGCTGTTTACAAATTTTGCGTATCTATTTATGTTTTGTTTATTGCCATGGAAATAGAGTACAACTCCTTTAGTTATCGTATCTGTACTAAAAAATTTTACCATACTAATATTGGTGGTTGCATTTATGGGCATATTTACTTCTTCAAAGGGAGCACTAAAACTAAAGATGTAATCTGGCGCTAATGTTGTTGGATGAAATAAAAATTTCTCTTGCAGGTAATATAATGCAATGCCAATACTGCAATACAGTATTATAGTAATTTTAATCCATCTAACTATTTTCTTTTTCATAACATAAGTATGGTTGTAGAGTAGCACCCTGTTTCCCCCTTAAGGGGTTAGTATTTTAAAATATCTCTAATAAAATTATGGTACTCCGGAAAATTTGGAAGATTATTATGGCCACCGCCATGTATAGTTATCAACGTAATTTTCCTCGGATTTAGTGCTTGCAATTTTTTGCTTTGGCTTATAGGTATTAACCAATCTTTATTACCATGTAAAATATAGGTATGGCAATTTACTTTAGGTATCCATTTATCTGTACGTAAGTGATAACGCAATACATATTTAACGGGGAGTATAGGTAAAAAACGTTCTATAGTTTTTTTAAAACTAAAATATGGGGCGTCTAAAATTAAATACCGGGGTGTATTATCTGCTGCTAATTTTGCGGCAAAGCCACTACCAAGGCTTCTTCCATAAACTATTATATGGTTTTGATGGTACACTTTTGTAAGTGTGTCGTACACAAACTGTGTATCGCTAAGCATATCTTTTTCGTTACGCTTACCTGTACTTTTTCCAAATCCACGGTAATCAATCAATACAACATCATATTCATACCTATAAAAATCTCTAGCGTATTTTGCCCAGCCTTTTATACTTCGGCTGTTGCCATGGAAATACAAAACTAATCCTAGTGGTTTATCAACTTTAAAATGTAACCCATTTATTCGTACACCAGGTTCTACATCAAAAAATAATTCCTCAAAAGGGGCATCGTATTTGTATATAAAATCTTGCTTTAACTTTTCGGGCTTAAAAATAAATTTTTCTTGTACAAAATAGGCTATAATAGATAGTGCTACAATACCAATAAAAATATAAAGAAATAAGTGTAGCAAACTTTTAAATTTAAGTTACAAATACTAAACCGCTTCTTCTTCGTTAGAAAAAACTCTTTTTAATTTTAACTTTGTATTTGGTGCTACAATTAGTGGAAATTTTTCTACCACTACATTGCTTTGTTCCAATCCAAAACCTCTTTCCTCGCTAAGTGATAGTTCTTTTAACCAAAAATGTAATCGCATTACAATACGCTCAAACAAAGGCAATTCATTATCTTGGCTTAAAAACTTTTCCATTACAATAAATTTAAAATCGCCTACCACATTGTTTTTTTGCTGGCTTTCGTATCGACTAGTAACATTCACCTCTCTATTCAAAACCAAATCTTCTACAACTTTTTTAAACATTAAATTTACCCTTGGTGCTACTCTAAAACCTAGTCTAAACTCTACCCTAATTATATCATTAGGTATTATATGCGTTACCTCATATTCGCAAGTATAGGGGTCATCTACCGTATCTACATGAGCAAACCAATAGATATCAGCTCTCTTTGGTTTTCCACTAAGGATACTATAAATTATTTTATGCTCAATTTCCATTGGGTTATTAGCACTACTCATGTACACCAAGTGTGTGGCATATTTTGGCACAGTATTATCGTTACTTAATTCCTCTAACTTGCTAATATAGTCTTCCAACCTAACAAACTCTACATATCTATTTTTAATTTTTCTGCTTCTATACCATACATACATAACCGAAAACATAATAAAAGCTAAAAGTAGTGTAATGTATCCTCCTTCTAAAAATTTATGAGATAAGGCAGTTATAAAAGCAATTTCAATGGTTAAATAAACTATTAAAAATAAATAAATAAGTACAGGTTTAACCCTATGTAATACCAAATAATTGGCAAATAAAATTGTTGTGGCAATCATAGTAACAATAATAGCTAAGCCATAGGCTGCTTCCATTTTACTACTTTCTTTAAAATATAAAACAACACCTAAGCAGCCAACAAACATTAAGGTATTAAGTCCAGGTATAAATAATTGCCCTTTTGCTTCACTAGGATAATTAATTTTCATTTTTGGCCAAATATTTAATCGTAGTGCCTCTCCTATTAAAGTAAACGAACCTGCAATCATTGCTTGGCTAGCAATAATAGCAGCACTAGCAGCTACAATTACACCAATCAGTACAAACCATGGCGGCATTATATCGTAAAACGTATTAAGATTGGTAGATTCTTTGAAAGCTTTTGTAATTTCTACTCCTTTGTATTTATGTAAAATATATGCGCCTTGACCTAAATAGTTTAAAACCAAACATATTTTTACATACACCCAAGTAATACGAATATTGCTTTTACCACAATGTCCTAAATCGCTATACAATGCCTCAGCACCCGTAGTGCATAAAAACACAGCTCCTAACAAGCCAAATGCACCAGGATGAAGGGTTAAAAATTTTACAGCATAATAAGGGTTAAAGGCTCGGATAATACTTAAGTCATCTGCTAAATGGGATATCCCTAATATAGCAATCATCGTAAACCAAATAAACATAACAGGACCAAATAGTTTACCAATTGACCCTGTGCCAAATTGTTGCATTAAGAAGAACACAATTAAAATACCAATAACGATGTACATAATTGTGTTTACCGAAATGTCGTGTAGGCTTGGAATATTTTTTAAGCCCTCAATTGCAGCAGTTATAGAAATGGGGGGTGTAATAATGCCATCCGACAAAAGCGCCGCACCACCAATCATGGCAGGTATAACTAGCCATTTTTTTCGTCGCCTTACCAAAGCAAAAAGCGAAAAAGTACCTCCTTCACCATTGTTATCTGCCCTTAAAATAAGTATTACATATTTTACTGTGGTAATTAGAGTAAGTGTCCAAATAATACAGGACAAGCTTCCTATAATCAAACTCTCATCTACTAATCTTCCATTAATAATAGAGTTAAATACATAAAGTGGAGAAGTACCAATATCGCCATAAATAATTCCTAGGGCTATAAGTAAACCTGCACCGGTTACTTTATTTACATGTTTACTCACAAAATAAAATTTACTAAAAGATGGAGTTTTAAAGCATAAGGTTGTACACGTTATGTTTTATGGGTACAAATGTATATCTAAATAAAATATGGTGTAGTTTTTTTTGATGTAGCAATGTTCTTTTTAACCCAATTAGCATACCTACTACTCTAAAAAGTAAAGTGCAAGTCTATTCACCAAAATTTATGGGCCGTTTGGGTGTTAAAATTGTCGTTTTAAATAATCTTAAAACCGTTCCATATTTTCAACAAAATGCTTACCTTTGCCGTCCAAAATTCCGGATGTGGCGAAATTGGCAGACGCACTAGACTTAGGATCTAGCGGAGTGATCCATGTAGGTTCGACCCCTATCATCCGGACTAAAATAACTGTTAATTGGTTAATTCGTTTAATAGTAAAACTATTAAATGTGTTAACCAATTAACGTATTAACTAATTAATAAATAGCAAAATGGCAACAGTTGTAAGAGAAAATGTAGGACTTTTAACCGACAAATTAACCGTAAAAATTAGTAAAGACGACTACTTTCCTACGTTTGATAAAAAAATAAAAGAATACGCTAAAACAGCCAATATACCAGGGTTTAGAAAAGGAATGGTACCTGTTGGGATGGTAAAAAAAATGTATGGAGCTTCTATTTTTACGGATGAGGTTTTAAAAACAATTGAAAAAGAATTATACAATTATTTAAATACTGAAAAGCCAGATATTTTTGCTCAACCCTTACCCTTAGATAATGATGTTAAAGGGTTGGATATGAATAACCCAACCGATTACGAATTTGGTTTTGAAATTGGTTTAAAACCTACCTACACCTTACCAGATTTTAGTAAAGCAAAATTAACCCTAAACAACGTAAAAGCTACCGATGCAATGGTGGATGAAGAAATTGGCCGTATGCAAATTAAAGGGGGCAAAATGACAGAACCAGAAACTATCGATAACGAAGAAAATGTGCTGAATATTTTATTTACAGAAAGTAATAAAGAAGGTGATGCAGTAGAAGGCGGCGTAAGCAAAGAAAATTCGGTAATTGTAAAATACTTAACACCTGCTACTCAAAAGAAATTTATGGGTAAAAAATTGGGTGATGCTGTTGTAGTACAATTGGGTAAAGCTTTTGAAAAAGATAAGTTAGCGGCTTTTGTTGCCGACTTAGGTTTAGATGCAGAAACTGCTGCCGATAAATATTTTAATTTAAGCATTGCAAAAATTGGACTGGTAGAAAAAAGAGAATTAAACGAAGAGTTTTTTAAAGAAATTTACCCTGCAAAAGATATAAAAACTGAAGTTGAGCTTAGAGAAAATTTGCAAGAGGAAATACAAAATTATTGGGCTAGTCAAAGTCGTAATCAATTGCAAGATCAATTGTATCATTACTTATTAGATGAAACTAAAATGGAGTTTCCGGCAGAGTTTTTAAAACGCTGGTTACAAAATGGAGGCGAAAAACCAAAAACTGCAGAGGAAGCCGAAGCAGAATTCCCAGGTTTTAGTAATCAATTAAAATGGACGTTGATTAGCGACAAAATAATTACCGATAATAAGTTAGAAGTAAGCAACGAGGCGTTAAGAGAGTACATGAAAGAAGAGGTAATGCGTTATTTTGGTACCATGCAATTGGGCGATGATACAAGTTGGTTAGAAAGCTATATTGATAGAATGATGAAAGATGAAAAACAAGTAGATGCTAGCTACCGCCGTTTAATTACCGAAAAATTATTTGCCTGGATGGAAACTCAGGTAAAACCAAAAGAAAAAGAAGTTACTGCTGAGGAATTAACAGGTATGATGCATAATCATCAGCATTAAAAAATAAAAATAATTTTATAGGGCTGCTCAAAATATTGGGCAGCTTTTTTATTGATAGTTGGGGTTAAAAAAATTATCTTCACTATTTTAATTAAGGGTTATACTTGCCATATAATATAAAATGAATATCCTAATTGTAGAAGATGAATTATTAATAGCAGAAATGCTAAAGGAAATGCTTTTAGATTTAAAGCATACAATACTTGGCATTGCTAAAAATTTTGATGTCGCAGAAATGTTACTTGAAAATAATGAAGCAATCGATTTTTGTTTTTTGGATATCAATTTACACAGCTCAAAATCTGGTTATGATGTAGCTAATTTAATCAATGCCAAGTACAAAATACCTTTTGTTTTTCTTACCTCATACTCCGATAAAAGCACTATAGAAATTGCCTTGGCATACAAGCCGCAAGCCTACCTAATAAAACCATTTTCGGAAATTGATTTATTTACTACAATAGAATTATTTAAAACAAGAACCAGTATATTACCCCAACAAAAAGCACAAGAAACCATTGTAATAAAAGACGGAGCTAAAACCATAAAACTAGCAATTGATGAAATTTTATGGCTAAAATCGGAAAATATTTACATAGAAATAAAAACAACAACAAAAACCCATTTAGTACGCAATAGCCTTGTTCAATTTTTAGAAGAAATAAATGTGCCTTGCTTTAAAAGAGTACACCGTACGTTTGCAGTAAATATAAATAATGTAAATGCAGTTACTGGGCAGCATTTACTAGTTGCAAACGAAAAAATTCCATTATCAAGGAAATTTAGAGAGCAAATTTTATCAAATTTTCAATAATAAATGTTGAACGCCTACAAATAAATGTCGTTCTCAACATTTATTCTAGAATAAATATATATTTATATTGCTTTACGTTAAATATTGACAGTTTCTCTTTTCATACTATCCCTAAATAAAATTAGGCAAATCCTTATTTTACTTGCTATACTGCTTTGTAGTACTCTACAAGCACAACAAAAAAACGGTACTGAAGCAGACTTAAAAAATGAGCTACAAAAATCAACTAGCGATAGTGCAAAAGCCACCCTATATGGAAAACTAGCCTGGGAGTTACGTTTTGTAAAAACCAATGAAGCCATTGAGTATGTCAATAAAGAAATGAGCTATGGCTTAAAAAATAATGATTTTTTAAAAATGGCTGATGCCTATAGGACCAAAGGAACCATTTGGGTTTCACTAAAAAAGATACCAGAAGCGTTAAGCTGCTACGATTCATGTATTATTTATGCCGACAAAGCAAATGATAAATACTACAAAGCTCATGCCTATAGTTTAATGGCAGGAATGTATGGGGATAGAGGTGATTTTGACAAAGCAATTGAATTATATACAACAGGCCTAGAGGTTGCAAAAAAATCTGGTAACAATTATATACAGTCTATACTAAGTAATAACCTTGCTGATGCTTATCAGGTTAATAAACGTAACACACTATTGGTGCAAGAAAACTTTAAGCTTTCAATTCAATTTTCTTTGGCCGACAAAGAGGAGCATGCCGCTTGTTTAAGTGCTGGAAACCTGGCAAGAGAATATGCTACTAATAACCAAATAGACTCTATGAACAAATACATGAGTTTTGCGGCAAAAATATTTACCCTACCCGATAAAAAACCATACTATAGGGCATCTGTTTGTAATGAGCTAGCCTTAATTTATTTACTACTTAAGCAGCCTGCTAAAGCTATCCCCTATGCAGTTACAGCAAAAAAGGTTATGGATAGCCTTAACCGAATTGATAATTCTTTACAACCCCTTGGGTTATTAATGAAAGCCTATTTTGACTTGCATAACTATCCCCTTGCAGAAAAAACAGCACAAGAACTATTATTACTTTCCAAACAACAAGGTGGAAAATTATATATAAGAGATGCTTATAAAACCTTAGCTGATTTAGCCGTTATAAATAATGATTATAAAAAAGCGTTCAGTTATTATCAGTGGTATGTACGATGGAATGATAGTATTTTTTCTGCCACAAAAGAGCAAACAATAGCCAACGTGGAACTTAAATCCTTACTGGCTGAAAAAGAATTTGAAACTAAGTTTTTTACGGCTCAAAAAGTAAGTGAAAACGCAACGCTAAAAATACAAAAGTGGATTGCAATAGCAGCTTGTGTACTTTTATTAGGCTTAATAATATTATTATATCATCAGTACCAAAAAAAGCAGGAAGCAAACAACCAATTAGCTAACGAAAAGCAAATAGTAGAACAACAAGCCAATGAAAAAGTAGTTTTAATAAACGAAATACACCATCGGGTAAAAAATAATTTAACTATGCTAAAAAGCTTGTTGTACTTGCAAGCACGAGCATCAACCCAATCCGAAACAAAAAGCATATTAACCGAAGTGCAGGCTAGGGTGCAAAGCATGGCATTGGTACATCAAAATTTATACGAAGGTAACCAAACGGCTAAATTAAATTTCTCCTCTTTTATTCAAGATTTATTTGCAGAATTATCACAATCTTATTTTGATAAAACAAAAAAAATAAATTTTGAAGTACAAGGCAGTTGTAAAGAGTTGGATATTGAAACAGCTATTCCTTTGGCATTAATTATGAACGAACTTGCTACCAATTCCTTTAAATATGCTTTTGCAAATAATCTTGATGGCACTATTAAAGTAGCAATAAATCAACTTGAAAATAATTTAACCATTGTTTATTCCGATAATGGTATTGGCCTATCCAAACCGTTTGATTTAAATAGTGGAGGCTTTGGTTTTAAGGTGTTAAATATTCTTACCCAGCAATTAAATGCAACAATTAAATATCAAAAAACTTCTTCGGCTTCTATCTTTAAAATGTCTCTGCCAGTTTAATTTATTTTTGCATTTCATTAAACAGTTTTAATTTATTTTAATTCAAATTTCTTTCCTCTGTCATCCAATAATGTCATTCACCTACAAATTGCTGTCGTTCTCAACAAACCATCTTGCTACACAAAAATTGCACTATACTTTTAGTGTACAAAACTTTAAAATAAGATTAGAGAATCTTTAACCATTAAACCTTTCCTTTTTTCTCTTTGTCAAATTTTAACCTAATTAACGAACACAAACATGATTTTATTTTTAAAAAAACAAGTAACATTGGTGCTTTTATTAAGCATCAGTCTTTTTACAACAAAAGCACAAGTAGGAACAGCATCTGCATTAAATTTTGATGGCGTAAACGATTATGTTGTGATACCAAGATTAGATTTTTCTGCCAGCAATGTAATGACTATTGAAGCTTGGATAAAACCAACAAACATTACAACAAATACTTTTTATGAAATATCAAGACAACAAATAGTAGCTCTAAATCCTCCAGATTGGTTATTGTCTTTTCAATCTAATGGTACTATATTATCGTTTGGCACAAGAACAGCCACAGGGTATAATGAATTAGATATATCTATTTCTGCTGCAAATTATGTAGATGGTAATTGGCATCACATAGCTGCAGTATATGATGGTGCTACTAAAAAAATATATAGAGATGGTGTTTTACTTGGGCAAAATAATTTTACTGGAAATCTTTTTTATTCACCAACAGCAGTAAATCTTATAGGAAATTCAGCAGAGTCATATGTTGAACCATTTAGTGGCAGTATGGATGAAGTTCGTTTATGGAACAGAGCTTTGCCGCAATGTGAAATACTTAATAATATGAATTGCGAATTAGCTGCAGGGCAAACTAATCTAATGGCTTATTACCAATTTAACCAAGGGTTAAACGGTCAAAATAATTCAGGTATAACATCATTAACGGATGCAAGTGGTAATAGCAGAACAGGTACCTTAACTAATTTTGGATTAACAGGAACAACTTCAAATTGGGTAAACCCTGGTGGCGTTGTAACGGGTACAACTTGCACAGCCTTTGTACCATTATCAGCAACAAGTTCTCAATTAAACGTAACCTGTTTTGCTGGTAATAATGGTTCTGCAACTGTAGTACCAATTGGTGGTTTTGGTGGTTATACATATTCTTGGTCGCCATCTGGTGGTACTGCAGCAACTGCGTCAGGATTATCCGCTGGTAATTATACTTGCACTATAACTTCTGGTGGTTGTGTAATAACAAGAAATTTCACGATTACACAACCAGCATCAACGCCTACCCCAACAGGCATAACCACACAAGTATATGCAGGTACAACAGCTAACCTTACAGCATTAAGTGCTACGGGTACAGCTATACAATGGTATGCCGCAGCAAGTGGTGGCAGTGCTTTACCCAATTCTACAACTTTGGTAAATGGTACTACGTATCATGCTAGCCAAACAGTTAGTGGTTGTGAGTCTATTACAAGATTAGCAGTAACTGTAAGGCAAATTAGTGCAACCAGCCAAAATTTATGTACCGGTAGTACGATAGCTAATTTAGTAAGCACACCAAGTGCAGGTGCTACAGCCAACTGGTTTGCTGTACCTACAGGCGGTACTGCTTTATCAAATACTACAGCATTAAGTACAGGCTCCTATTATGTAGAACAAACAGTGCCCTTATCTGAAAGTACTATAGCTAGTGGTTTTAACTCTCCTACAGGAGTTGCCATACAAAGCGATGGTAAAATTGTAGTGGCTGATAGAGCAAGCAATACTGTAAAAAGAATAAATGCCGACGGAACTGGCTTTATAACTTTAGCTAGTGGTTTTAACAACCCTTATGGAGTTGCCGTACAAAGCGATGGTAAAATTTTAGTAGCTGATTATTCAAATTCATCCATAAAGCGGATGAATGCTGATGGGTCCGGCATTGTAACTTTAGGTAGTGGTTTTAGTGCTCCATCGGGGGTTACCGAGCAAAGCGATGGTAAAATTATAGTAGCTGATTTTGGAAATGGGGTCATTAAAAGAATGAATGCCGATGGGTCGGGCATTGTAATATTAGGTAGTGGTTTTAGTAACCCTTGGGGAGTTGCCGTTGAAAGTGATGGTAAAATTTTAATTGCAGATGTTGTGAGTAATACTATAAAAAGAATGAATGCTGATGGATCGGGTATTGTAACACTTGCAAGTAGTGTTAATTGTTTTGGAGTTGCAGTGCAGAGCGATGGTAAAATTGTATTCATTGATTATAATAACAATGCTATCAAACGAATGAATGCGGATGGATCGGGCATTGTAACACTTGCAAGTAGTGTTAATCCTTTTGGAGTTGCAGTGCAAAGCGATGGTAAAATTATATTTTCTAATAATTCTACTAATATAATCAAACGCATAACAGAAGCCGAAACTTCAAACCGAGTGGCGGTAAGTTTTACGCTTAATCCTGCAACCATCAGTAATCATTTAGATAATGTTACGCAAAACATTGTAGGCACTGGCTCCTCTATTCCAATAGTAAATAGCAGTTGCAGAATTATTACATCAATAATACCTAATGGTGCAAGCCCAATAACGGGTAATACTAACGCCAGAGTTTGGATAGAAAGTACCCAACCTGCTCAATTTGTAAAACGCCATTACGAAATTACACCTGCTACAGGAGCCTCTACGGCAATAGGTAATGTAACCTTATATTTTACCCAAGCTGAGTTTGATGATTTTAATGCAGCAAATGTAACCGACTTGCCAACTAATAGTGGAGATGCCGCTGGCAAAGCAAATTTACTTATTGAAAAAAGAGGTGGTGTAAGTAATAATGGTTCAGGTTTGCCTAATACTTATATAGGAACCATTACAACTATTAACCCCGCTGATGCTGATATAGTATGGAATAATACCCTCAGCCGTTGGGAAATTAGTTTTGATGTAACAGGTTTTAGTGGCTTTTTTGTAAAAACAATAGGGTTTGTTTTACCCATAAAATTAATTTCATTTACAGCTCAATCACTAAATAATAGTGCCTTAGTAAAATGGGGAATTGCCCAACCAGAAAGTGGTGCAAAATATAGTTTAGAAAGAAGTACCAATGGGGTAAATTTTACTGCCGTAAATAATCAAACAGGTAATACTACCAATAAGCAATTTAACTATACAGATAATAATTTAGCCGATGGAAAATATTATTATCGCCTAAAAATAATAGATGTAGATGGAAAAATTAGTTATAGCAATATTGTAGCAATAAGTATTGGGTTAAAAGACATAGCTGTTTCTATTTATCCAAACCCAGTTTCAAAAGGCAATTCCATACAAGTAAACTTAACCAATACCAAGTTATTAGGTTGGAGATTAGTAAATACTTTAGGGCAAATTATTGCACAAGAGCAAAATATTAATGCAAACATTAGGTATAGCATAAAGTTATTATCAACAATACCCATAGGAGTTTATCAACTACAATTAATTACTAGTAATGGAGTTAAAAGCGACAAAGTAATTATACATTAAAATAACAACCAATGAAAACGTAAGCCATTCTTTAAAAAGAGTGGCTTTTTTTTAACCTATAATTTTATTTCCTCCTCACTATCATCAAAAAACTTAAACTCAGTTAGGTGATAGTTATTGTTGGCAGCTACTTTAATACGTTGCTTGTACTTACGCCTCCATTTGCTTACTTTACTAAGTAACCAACCTTTAGTTAAATAAGCTAATACAATTGGGTGTACATATATAGTTAAGCCTTTATGCTTTTGCATAATAAGATAGCTTAAATTCTTTTCAATTTCATCTTCTAAAATAAGGGTACTACTAATTTTACCAGTACCATCGCAGCTTGGGCAAACTTCGGTGGTGTTAATGTTCATTTCTGGCTTCATCCGCTGCCTAGTAATTTGCATTAAACCAAATTTGCTAATACCTAATACAGCATGTTTTGCTCTATCGGGCCTCATGTATTCTTCCATTGCATCGGCCAATTTCTTTTTATTGTCGGGCAATTTCATATCAATAAAATCTACCACAATAATTCCACCTAGGTCTCTTAACCTAAGCTGGCAAGCTATTTCGGCAGCAGCCTCCAAATTTGTTTCCAATGCATTTTGCTCTTGGTTATTACTTACACTTTTATACCCACTATTTACATCAATTACATGCAAAGCTTCGGTATGCTCTACAATTAAATAGGCACCACTTGGCAAGTTTACAGTTTTGCCAAAAGCTGCTTTTACTTGTTTTGTTACACCATAGCTATCAAAAATTGGAGAGTCATTGTTGTAATAGCTTACAATATCTGCCTTATCTGCTGCTATACGTTGTATGTACGCTTTAGCATCGGCATAAATGTTTTTATCATTTATAACTACTTTATTAAAATCTTCGTTTAATAAATCTCTTAAAATACTAGTGGTTTTACCTTGCTCACTTAAAATTTTTGTAGGAGGTGTAGCACCTTTTAAATTTTGTTGAATGGTATTCCAAGTAGAAGTAAGTGCTAATAAATCTTCGTGTAATTCGGCTGTTTGTTTACCTTCTGCAGCGGTACGTATTATTACACCAATGTTTTTTGGCTTTATAGCTTCTATAATTTTTTGTAGACGTTTTCTTTCTTCACCACTATGTATTTTACGGCTTACGGCAATAATATCATTAAATGGGGTTACCACAACAAATCTGCCAGGTAGGCTAAGCTCACAACTTAAGCGTGGACCTTTTGCTGCTATAGGTTCTTTTAAAATTTGTACTAAAACATTCGGCTTGCCACTAAGTACTTCTGTTATTTTACCTGTTTTTAAAATTTCTGGCTCTACTTTAAATTTTGTAAAATCAAAAGAACTTTCGCTTTTATCATTTATGGCATCTCCTGTAAACTTTAGAATAGAACGTAGGTAGGGGCTAAGATCGGTATAATGTAAAAAGGCGTCTTTTTCAAAACCTACATCAACAAAGGCAGCATTTAAACCAGGTATAAGTTTTTTTACTTTTCCTAAGTATAGGTCTCCAACACCGAAGTTTGCATCAGTTTTTTCACTGTGCAATTCTACCAGTTTTTTATCTTCCATAAGGGCAATTTCAACTCCTTGTGGTGTAGCATTAATAATTAATTCTTTGGTCAACTTATAAAGTTTGTAAGACCATTAAACTTGTTGGATGGAAAACATAAATGGCATTCAAATACAATATACGATAT
Organism: Bacteroidota bacterium; assembly: GCA_031377245.1. Taxonomy (GTDB): domain Bacteria; phylum Bacteroidota; class Bacteroidia; order Chitinophagales; family Chitinophagaceae; genus Ferruginibacter. The sequence goes on along the minus strand of JANMEU010000010.1, from coordinate 213,928 downwards.
ATTGTATTTGAATGCAAGTGCATGTGTCCCGAAGTACTTCGAGACCGAATAAAAAAAAGGATTACTTCTTCTTATGACGATTCTTTCTTAAACGTTTTTTACGCTTATGAGTTGCGATTTTATGACGTTTTCTCTTTTTACCACAAGGCATAACTAGTCTTTTTTGTTTTTAATAATAATATTAATTCGTTTTATTTCAATTCTTTTATTCGTTGGTCAACCTCCTCGGTATAGTGTGGATCGTTAGCCATACGTTTACTAAGTTGGTACCACTTTATAGCTTCCTGCTTATCGCCTTTTGCAGCATAGGTATCGGCTAAAAAAGCAATAGCTTCTAAATTTTGAGGTTCTGTAGTTATCACTTTTGTTAAACGGTCAATAGCTTTATCGTATTGCCCACTTATGTAACCACCAATACCTAAAACTAATTGAGCCTTCATATTCATACTATCTGTTCGTACAACTTCTAATACTTTTTGAACGCCTTGCATAGTTTCTGCGGCACCTCCAAATCTTCCTTTGCCAAAAATGTAACAACTACCTAATCCAATTTTTAAATCGGCATTGGTAGGGTTTAGTTTTAAAGCTTGTTCAAATAAGCCAATGGCTTGCTCAGTTTCCCAATTTAATTTAGCTTCATCTTGCTCACTTCTTAAGTTCGCTAAAATTAATTGGGCTGCAAAGGTGAGGTTTTTTTCTGAATTATCCAATTTACTTGCCTCGGAAAGATAAAATATATAAGGTTCAAAGGCTTTTGCAGTGTCTTTCCAAAAATTTGCTAGGGCTGTATTTGCTTGTATTTGTTGGGTAGTTACATCCCCTCTTGTAACAGTATTTTCTAGGTTTGCTAAATAAGTAAGCTGAGCAGGAGTTAATTTTTGTTTAGCCTCTTTAATAAAACCATTGATGTTGAATAGTTTAGCTTCCTTTTTTGAAGCTGTGGGCTGATCTATTTTTTTTAGTACTATTTTACCTCCAAAAAATAAACTGATTACCAATAAAATACCAATACCTGTAAAAATTAGTTGTTTTTTCACCTTAAAATTTTAAGAGTGCAAAGGTACAACTACTAATCCTCAGTATCATCATGTTTATTGCTGCTTTCTTTTATGTTTTTAGAAGCTTTAACATCTAACATAAACTCTTTTGCAGGTTTAAATGCAGGTATAAAATGTGCAGGAATATCAACTGCAGTATTCTTTTTAATATTTCTACCAATTTTTGCGGCTCTTTTTTTGGTAATAAAACTACCAAACCCACGTATATAAATATTTTCGCCATTGGTTAAAGAATGTTTAATTTCCTTAAACATTGTTTCTAAACTAACAAGTACATCTATCTTTGGGATACCTGTTTTTTCAGAAATTCTATTAATTAAGTCTGCTTTTCTCATGATAGCTATTTATTAAAGATTAAGGTTTATAAAAGTAAAGTACAACTTTTTTTGAAAATACCAAAATAACCCTATGATTATCAGCATCTTTGCAAAATAATAATATGCTCATTTTTTACTTTCAAACAATTGAATATCAATTAAATACAAGTAAAATCAATGGTACTAAAAAAGTTACACTAATAATTTTGTTTTAGCAAATGGATAAATTAACCGAAAAATACTTCACAAAAAGCCTATTATTTTGGCATTTAAATACAAATAACAGAAAAATGCCCTGGAAAGGCGAAAAAGACCCCTATAAAATTTGGCTTAGCGAAATAATTTTGCAACAAACTAGAGTAGAGCAAGGGTTGGAGTATTACAATGCATTTGTACAACATTTTCCTACGATAAATGATTTAGCTAATGCAGAGGAAAAAAAAGTATTTAAACTTTGGGAAGGCTTGGGCTATTATAATAGGTGTAGAAATTTAATAGCCACAGCAAAGGAAATTGTAACTACGTACAAATCAAAATTTCCTACTACGTACGAAGATATTTTAAAACTAAAAGGAATAGGGCCTTACACCGCCGCCGCTATAGCATCGTTTGCATACAATTTACCCTATGCAGTAGTAGATGGTAATGTAACTAGAGTGCTTACTCGATTTTTTAATATTGATTTACCCATTGATAGCACACAAGGCAAAAAATTATTAGCTACGTTAGCACAACAATTATTAGATGGTAAAAATGCAGCAAATTATAACCAAGCCATAATGGATTTTGGGGCTACTATTTGTAAACCTAAGCTACCCCTGTGTAGTAGCTGCCCATTACAAAAAAAATGCCAAGCCTTTGAGTTAGCATTGGTAGATAAACTGCCCATTAAAGAAAAATCGATTGCTAAAAAAACAAGGTGGTTTTATTATTTTATAATTGAGTATAAAGAAGGCGTTTATATAAAAGAAAGAACCGACAAAGATATTTGGCAAAATTTGCATGAGTTTATGCTGATAGAAATGACCAAAAAATCATCGTACCAACAAATTAAAAATACAAAACAGTTTAAAAGCTTATTACATAATATACCCTATTTATTAGATAGTGTTTCAAATGAATATTCGCAAATACTTAGCCATCAATTAATTACTGGTAAATTTTGTATTTTACAGGTATCTAAAAAAGTAAAAATTGAAAACTATGTATGGGTACCAAAAAAGCAACTACTTCAATTAAGTTTTCCAAAATTTATTAATACATATTTACAAGATAAAAAGTATCTTTAAATTTGATTGTAAAACACTTACATAACATACTCAATAAATAAACATATGAGAGGCGTAAATAGAGTAATGCTAATTGGCAATTTGGGTAAAGACCCCGATATGCAATTTTTGGAAGGCAATATTGGTGTGGCAAAATTTTCGTTGGCCACAACAGAAACCTATAAAGATAAAAGTGGTAAACTTATATCACAAACAGAGTGGCATACTGTAGTGTTATGGCGTGGTTTAGCAGAGTTAGCACAAAAGTATTTACACAAAGGCAGCCTTGTATATATTGAAGGGCGCTTAAAAACTCGTAGTTGGGAAGATAAAGAAGGGAACAAAAAATTTGCAACAGAAATTGTTGGCGATAATTTAATAATGTTAGATAAACGTAGCGATGGAGCTACAGTAGGTGGTGATGGTATGGATAGTTTAGGCAATACAGACATACCTACTATGGATGAAGGAACCGAACGTTTGCCTTTTTAAAAGACAAACTATTTTTTAATTAAAACAACTTGCTTTGGAGTATCATTCGGTATTGAATATTAATTTTTCTATTTTTTTTCTATCTATTAACCCTGCGGCTACTGCTGTTTTAGCCATTGCTTTACTTGTATTATTTGTACTTTCCTTTTTTGTAGCTGGTAGCGAAGTAGCTTTTTTTTCGCTAACACAAAAAGATATTAATATGCTTAAAACAAAGCAGCTGCCATCGTATAGGCGTATTGTAACGTTGTTAGAGCAACCCAAAACATTATTGGCAGCCATGCTTATTGCCAATTGTTTAGTAAACATTGGTATCATTTTAATTTCAAATGTTTTAATTGATGGCGTTTTAGGCGAATTGCATTTAAATTTTTGGATAAATTTTTCTATAAAAGTTTTAGCCGTAACTTTTTTATTGGTTCTGTTTGGCGAAATTTTGCCAAAAGTTTGGGCCACCCATCACAAAATTTTATTTGCATCAAACGCATCCTTAATTATTGAAATATTTAATAGCATTTTTTATAAGTTTAGCAAGCGGTTAGTAAAATTTAGCGATGGGGTTGAGCAAAAATTTACTTCCGACAAATCCTCTAGGTTAGATAATAGCCATTTAGATTATGCTATTGATTTATTGCCAGAGCATGAAGCTACCATAGAAGAAAAACAAATTTTAAAAGGCATACGAAAATTTAGCGATACCACTGTAAAGCAAGTAATGCGTACCCGTTTAGATGTTAATGGAATAGAGTACGGAGCTAGTTTTAGTAATACAATAAAAAAAATTGAATCGTTGCAATACAGTCGCTTACCTGTATATAAAAACAATTTAGATGAAGTAACAGGCATGTTACACACCAAAGATTTATTACCTTATTTAAACGAAAACGAAGATTTTGATTGGCATACCTTAATGCGCCAACCACACTTTGTACATGAGCAAAAATTAATTGAAGATTTGTTGCAAGAGTTTAGAAACAAGCGCAACCATTTTGCAGTAGTGGTTGATGAGTTTGGGGGCACAAGTGGTATTGTTACATTGGAGGATATTATGGAAGAAATTATAGGCGAGATAAAAGATGAATTTGATGATGAGGAAAGTGCAAATAAAAAAATAGATGATTATACGTTTATTTTTGAGGGGAAAACCATGATAAATGATGTTGTAAAAGTAATGGGGTTACAAAATGATGTTTTTGATACTATCCGAGGCGATAGTGATTCTTTAGCTGGATTGGTGTTAGAAATTGCAGGCAAATTTCCGCAAGTAAATGAAGAGGTGATAAGTGGTGATTTTACTTTTGTGCCACTTGATATAAATAAAAATAGAATTGATAAAGTAAAAGTGGTGGTGAAGAAAATTGATAATTAATAATTAAAAATGAATAATTTTTTTACAGGTAAATTATATTTTAATAATAAAGCTTTTAAGCTGTTTACATTTTTAATTATTAATTCTTCATTATTAATTATGGCAGCTTGCAATTCAACTTATACCTCCAAAAAAAGAGGCTATTACAAAATAGATTTTCCTGAAAGAAGCTACCAAATATTTAGTAAAGAAGGGGTGCCTTATACTTTTGAATACCCAAGCTATGCAAGCATTGTAAAAGATAGTACCTATTTTGATAACGATCCCGAAAGTCCATTTTGGTACAATATTGACTTTCCAAATTTTAATGGAAGAATATTTTTGAGCTACAAAAAAATAGGTGGTAAAGCGTTATATAAAATAAAGCAAGCCAATGGTCAATATAAAGATAGTTCTGGCATAAATTATTTTGACAAAATGGTTGCCGATGCCTTTAAACTTACTAATAAAAACGAAAGTATAGCGTCATCTATAAAAGATAGTTTAATGCGTACTAAAAATGGCATTACAGGTATTTTTTTTAAAGTAGGGGGCAATGCTGCCACAGCCAAACAATTTTTTTTAACCGATACCACCACTAATTTTTTACGTGGTGCTTTATATTTTGATGCTACACCAAACGCCGATAGCCTACGCCCAGTGCAAGATTTTTTACAAAAAGATATTGAACATTTAATAAATACGTTTAGGTGGACCAATAAATAATGTTTTACTTAATTTAATTCTCTATCCTTAGTACCTTTACACCCATGATTGCAATCAACAATATTTTAATTAGCGATGAAGTTGTTAAAGAACAATTTGTTTGCGATTTGGGCAAATGTAAGGGAGCCTGTTGCGTAGATGGGGATGCTGGCGCACCACTAGAAAAAGAAGAACTACAACACATTAATGATGTTTTTGAAGCTGTGCTTCCTTATTTAAATGAGGAGAGTAAAAAAGAAATTGATAGGCAAGGCAGGTACGTGTATGATAAAGAATATGGTTGGGTAACACCAACTATTGATAGCAAAATTTGTGTGTATGGTATTGTAGATAAACAAGGCATTGTAAAATGCGGAATAGAGCAAGCCTATTTAGATGGAAAAGTAACTTGGAAAAAACCAATAAGCTGCCATTTGTTTCCCATCATTACAAAAAAAAGCAAACGTACAACAACCGAGTATGTTAATTACGAGCCTAGGGAAGATAACTGTAAAGCAGCATGTGCATTAGGCAAAAAATTAAAAGTACCCGTTTATCAATTTTTAAAAGAACCCTTAATACGCAAATTCGGCAAAGAGTTTTACGAGGCCCTTGATGCCACAGCTAATCATCTTACAAATAAAACAACAAACCCCTAAAGGGGCTTAAACAGTATATATTATTATGAAGTACTTTTCAAAAAGAAGATTTTTAATTTTTAATTTTTCAGTTTTAATTTTTCTAAGCTCTTGTTCAGTTAACACAGCTAAAATAGATAACAGCCTAAAAAAATATTTTGACGAAAATAAAGTAGATGGGTGCTTTACCATGTACGATAATGCCACAGGCGATGTGATGGTATACAATTTGGGATTAGATACCACAAGGTTTTCGCCAGCAAGTACATTTAAAATTGTAAACAGCTTAATTGGTTTGCAAACCGGTGCAATTGAAAACGATACTATGCTAATAAAATGGGATGGTGTAAAAAGATGGAATGAAGAGTGGAATAAAGATATGGATATGAAAGAAGCTTTTAAAGTAAGTAGTGTACCCTATTATCAAGAAGTAGCAAGGCGTATAGGAAAAGATACCATGCAACGTTGGATAGATAGTGTAGGCTATGGTAATAAAATAATAGCAGGGCCTATTGACTCTTTTTGGTTGAACAATCAACTTAAAATTTCGCCAGATGAACAGCTGGGTTTAATGAAGCGCTTGTATTTTGATAAGTTACCATTTAGAAAAAGTGTACACGAAATGGTACGTAATGTAATGCTGCAAGAGCAAAATACGGCGTATAAATTAAGTTATAAAACAGGTATGGGTTATGAGGAAAATGGAAATGCAATAGGTTGGATGACTGGTTGGATTGAAGAAAATAGGCATGTTTACTTTTTTGTAACGTTTATAAAAGCACCACAAAAAGAAGTAGATATGAAAACAATACGAATGAATATTACAAAAGGAATTTTAAAACAATTGGGTTTTTTAGAAGGAAAGAAATAATTGGCTAATGTACTATTGAGCCGCTTATACATGCAGTTTAACATTTTAGTTTAGAAATGTTTTTTTAAGTTGCATAAATAGTTTAAGTATGATTTTGCAATGGCTAGCATTTTTATTCTTTTTTATTCTGCCAATTATAGGGATAATTATTTATTTGGTAAGAGTTAAAAAAGGTAAAGAAAAACCTCCGTACACTGATGGAAGTTGGTTAGATGTAAGTGATATTTTCGATTATTGATTAATTTTTTTGTCTTTTTTGCCTTTGTGGGCAAATCAACATACAATGTTTTCATTCCAATACATATCATACCTTTTTATATTACTTGCAATACCTTTTTTTATTGCCCTTTACTTTTATGTACTAAACTGGAAAAAGAAAACCATAAAAAAAATAGGAGACGAACGATTAGTTAAAGAATTGATTAAAAATTATTCTCCACAAAAGTTTGCTTTAAAATTTACTATAACTATTGCTGCATTTGCATTGTGTGTAGTTGCTTTTGCTAATTTACGCAGTAATAAGGGTACACAAAAAGTAAATAGAAACGGGATAGATGTAATGATTGCATTGGATGTTAGTAAGAGTATGCTAGCGCAAGATGTGCAACCGAATAGATTAGATAGAGCCAAACAAATACTTAATAAATTAATCGATAAATTAAGTAATGATAGAATTGGTATTGTAGTTTTTGCAGGTAAAGCATATTTGCAAATGCCCTTAACAGCCGATCATAGTGCAGCAAAAATGTTTTTATCTACCGCAAATACAGATGTTGTTCCCACACAAGGCACAGTAATTAGCGAAGCATTAAAAATGTGTTACTCCTCTTTTAACACAAAAGAAAAAAAATACAAATCGGTTGTATTAATAAGCGATGGCGAAGATCATGATGAAGAAGCCGCTAAAATAGCCGCTCAAATGGCCACTGAGGGGGTTATGATAAATACAATAGGAATAGGTAATACAGTCGGTGCTACGCTTGTTGATCCAATAACAAACGAAACAAAAAAAGATAATCAAGGTAACACCGTAATTTCAAAATTAAATGAAGAGGTATTAAAAGAAATTGCACAAAACGGAAATGGGGTATACCAATTATTTACAAGTACCGATGTGGTGGTAAATAGGTTAGAGCAACAACTAAGCACAATGGATAAACGAACGGTAACAGAAGATTCGTTGGTTAATTACAAAACTTATTTTCAATGGTTTTTAGGGTTAGCTTTTATTTTATTAATTATTGAATTATTTATCACTGAAAAAAAGTCATCTACACAAAAAAAACATATCAAAAAAAATAAAAGCTTTAATCCTTCTATTGCTTATGGCTTATTGCCCATTGCTTATTGCTTATTGCCTCTTGCCACCCTTGCACAAACAGAAAATGAATTAAATAAAAAAGCTGCCGAAGCGTATAAAAAGGGGGAGTACGAAGCTGCAGCAAACTTTTACAAAAAAGCAGCAGAAAATAAACCTAAAAATAGTACTGCACAATATAACTTAGGTAATGCATTATATAAAAAAACTAACGTTGATGAAGCTGTTACAGCCTATGATAATGCCCTTGCAAACACTACTGATAAAAACTTAAAAAGCAAATCTTTTTATAATAAAGGAGTAGTATTACAAAATGCTAAAAATTTACAAGGCTGTGTAGATGCGTATAAAAATGCTTTAAAACTAAATCCAAATGACGAAGATGCAAGACAAAATTTACAAAAAGCGTTACAACAACTAAAGGAAAAGCAAAAGCAAGAAAAAGAAAATAAAAAGAAGAATAAACCAAAGGATGATCAAAATAAAAAGGAAAAAGAAAAGCCGAAAGACGAAGAAGAAAAAAATAATCAGCCCAAGCCACAGCCCTCCAAAATAAGTAAGCAAGATGCTGAAGAAAAACTAAAAGCTTTACAACAACAAGAAAAAAACTTACAAGATAAGTTGAAGAAAATTAATGTAGCCTTTCCAAAAAAGCCCGAAAAAGATTGGTAGTAGTTAATATGATGATTCTATTTATTTATAAATCAATTCAATATCTTTATATAAAAAATGAAAAAAATTACACTTCTATTTAGCATTTTTACCCTTACATTCTTGTCCTCTTGTTTAGATACAGTTGAGGAAATAACAATTAATGATGATAATAGTGGCGTATACACTATGAAAATGGATATGAGTAAGATGATAGAACTTGCAAGCCAAATGGGTGGAGAAAAAAGTACCTCAAAAAAGGCTAAAGAAAAAAAAGATACCCTTATAAATATTAAAGATTTAATGGCTACTATGGCAAATATTTCCGCAGCAGAAAAAGAACTTTACAATGCCGCAACTATGTACATTAAATTAGATGAAGAAAATGCAGAAATGAAAATTGAGATGAGCTGCCCATTTGCTTCCATTAATCAATTGCCAGAAATAAAAAAGAATTTTTTTAAACTTATTGAAAAAGTAAAAGCTTTTGATAAAATTTCTAATAAATCTTCAAACGACGAAGAAAATAAAATGACAGAGGAAATGCCAAATAATGTATTGATGCCAAGTGCTGATAGTCATTATAACTTTTCTGCTAAACCTGGTTTAATTGAAAATAGTATCACAGATGCAGAGGGATATAAAAAAGAAATGCAAGCCGACTCAAGCCTACAAACAATGCAACAAATGATGAGTATGATTGGGGAGCCAAGTTATAAAGTAACTATAACAACAGCTAAGGAAATTAAAAAGTATACTGGAAATGGGGCAATATTATCACCAAACAAAAAAACAGTCACTTTTACAAGCTCATTTAATGAAATGCTAGAGTACCCAGAGAAACTAGGCTACAAAATAGAATATTAATTTTAATAGAATAGTTGCCCCAACCTTTGGGGCTTTTTTTATGTTAATTTTGTACTATGAGTGTTAGATTAAAAACAAGGGAAGTTAAAATAGGGAAGCTGCTTTTAGGTAATGGCCATCCTATTCGTATACAAACAATGACTACTACCGATACCATGGATACCCAGGCTACGGTTGAGCAAAGTATTCGTTGTATACAGGCTGGTGCAGAGTTGGTACGTATTACTGCACCAAGTAAAAACGAAGCAGAAAATTTACAAATCATAAAAGAAGAATTGCATAAAAGGGGATATACCACACCCTTAGTTGCCGATATACATTTTACACCAAATGCAGCAGAAATTGCAGCAAAAATTATAGAAAAAGTAAGGGTAAATCCAGGTAATTATGTAGATAAAAAAAAGTTTGAACAAATTGACTATACCGATGCTGAATATGCAGAAGAAATTGAACGAATAAAAGAACGATTTACTCCACTAGTTTTAATTTGTAAAGAATATGGCACTGCCATGCGTATTGGTACAAACCACGGCAGCCTTAGCGATAGAATTATGAGTCGCTATGGAGATACTGCAATTGGAATGGTAGAAAGTGCTATGGAATTTTTGCGTATTGCAAGAAACGAAGATTACCACAACATTGTGTTGAGTATGAAAAGCAGCAACCCCATAGTAATGGTAGAGGCATACAGGCTTTTAGTTAAACATATGCAAGATGAGTTTGGCGAATGTTATCCCTTGCACCTTGGTGTAACCGAAGCTGGCGATGGCGAAGATGGAAGAATAAAAAGTGCCATTGGTATTGGCACTTTATTGCAAGAAGGAATTGGTGATACCATAAGAGTTAGTCTAACAGAAGACCCAGAGTTTGAAATACCCGTTTGTAAAGATTTAGTAGCGTTGAATGACGAAAGTAAAGAATTAAAAAATGAGATAGTAATTCAACAACCTGCTAAAGCAATTGATACTGTTGTTGCTAATATTGGTAAAGGCCATGTACCTATTGTAATTGCCGATTTTATGATGGCTGAAAGTATTACGCATAAAGATTTACAAAGTATTGGATATACGTACAATGAGGATACAGATAAGTGGAACATTAGTGATGCTGCCGCAGATTTTATTTATACAGGAAATAAGCATATTGACTTTGCATTACCAGGCACATTAAACGTTTTAGTTGATGCTAATGTTTGGGCAACTATTAATGACAAACAAAAATATATTCCTTTATTTCAAGGCAAAGAATTTATTGACGCAAAAGAAAAAAGTAATACACTAAATTTTATTGCCGTTGATGTTGCACAAAATTATGATGAATTGTTAGCTGTAACTAACCAAGATAATACAGTAGTGTATTGCATTTATAGCAATAGCCAACACAGTTTAAAGGAGTGTAGAGGTTTTGCAAAACAAACAAACCAACCAATCATAATTTCTGTTGAAAGCCACCACACTACTGTTGATGAACAATTAATACATTTTAGCCAAAAAGCTGGGGCCTTATTTTTAGATAATATAGGTAATGGCATTTGGTTAATGAATGATCCAAGTAAACTTAAAAATACACAAGCAAGTGGTAGAACCTATTTGCCTGTACAAAACAACCATCAGTTTTTAAACAATACCAGTTTTAGTATTTTACAAGCAACACGTAAACGTATTAGTAAAACCGAATACATTAGCTGCCCAAGTTGTGGCCGTACTTTATTTGATTTACAAGAAACCACAGCAAAAATAAGAGCCGTTACCAATCATTTAAAAGGCTTAAAAATTGCCATTATGGGTTGTATTGTAAATGGCCCTGGCGAAATGGCCGATGCCGATTTTGGTTATGTAGGTAGTGGTGTAGGAAAAATCACCTTATATAAAGGCAAAGAAGTAGTAAAGAAAAATATACCTAGCGAAGTAGCGGTTGACGAGTTGATAAATTTACTAAAAGAGAATGACGTGTGGATTGAGAATTCCTAAATTACCAAACGAAAAATAATTTTGCCAATGGCAAACGAATTATGCAAACAAATTTTTTAGTAATAGGTAGTGGTATTGCAGGGTTAACGTATGCATTAAAAGTAGCACAACAATTTCCTACAAAAAAAGTAATGGTGTTAACCAAAACACAAAGCGATGAAACCAATACTAAATATGCACAAGGTGGTATTGCTGGCGTAATGAATTTTGATAAAGATAGTTTTACCAAACATATAGAAGATACTCTTATTGCTGGCGATGGATTATGCAATAAACAAATTGTAGAAATTGTAGTAAAAGAAGGAGTAGAACGAATTAATGAACTAATTGAATGGGGTGCACAGTTTGATAAAGATGCAACAGGCGACTATAAATTAGGAAAAGAAGGAGGGCATAGTGCATTTAGAATTCTACATCATAAAGATGTAACGGGTAAAGAAATGGAAAGAGCTTTACTAGCCGCTGTAGCAAACCAAAAAAATATTGAATTGCTTGCTCATTATTTTGTTGTAGATATTATTACACAGCATCATTTAGGTTTTTTGGTAACCAAGGCTACGCCTGATGTGGAATGCTATGGAGTGTTTGCGTTAAATTTACTATCCAACAAAATTGAAAAAATAATTTCTTCGGTAACGTTGCTAGCAACCGGTGGTAATGGGCAAGTGTATAGAAGTACTACTAACCCAGCCATAGCAACAGGCGATGGGGTGGCAATGGTTTACAGGGCAAAAGGCCGAATTGAAAATATGGAGTTTATACAATTTCATCCAACAGCGTTGTATGAGGCAGGTGTACGAGGCCAAAATTTTTTAATAACCGAAGCGGTTAGGGGCGATGGAGGAATATTGCTAAACCATAATGGCGAAGCTTTTATGGAAAAGTATGATGAACGTAAAGATTTAGCCCCAAGAGATATTGTAGCAAGAGCCATTGATAACGAAATGAAAATTGCAGGAACCGAAAATGTGTTTTTAGATTGCAAACATTTTGGTAAAGAAAAATTTGTAGAGCACTTTCCTAATATTTACGATAAATGTTTGAGTATTGGGATAGATATTACCAAACACTTGATACCAGTTGCACCAGCCGCACATTATAGTTGTGGTGGCATTAAAACAAACGAACATGGGCAAACATCTATCAAAAATTTATATGCCGCAGGCGAATGTGCCAGCACTGGTTTGCATGGAGCAAATAGGCTAGCAAGTAATAGTTTGTTAGAGGCAATGGTTTTTGCACATAGGGCATATTTGCATTCTAAAGCGGTTATAAAAGATGCTAATAAGCCCCCTTTAGGGGGTTTGGGGGAATGGAATGCAGAAGGCACATCTTCCCCAAAAGAAATGATTATACTTACACAGAGTTTAAAAGAATTAAAATTGCTAATGAGCGACTATGTGGGTATTGTACGAAACAACGAAAGGTTGCACCGAGCAATGAAACGCCTAGATTTATTATTTGAAGAAACAGAAGAGTTGTACAAAAAAACAAGTGTATCGCCACAGCTTTGTGAGTTGCGTAATATGATAACGGTAGCCTACTTAATAGTAAAAAGTGCACAGTTTAGGCACGAGAGTAGAGGCTTGCATTACACAACAGACTTTCCACAACACCATTCACTAGCACAAAACACCATACTTTAAAAATGTACTACGTAATTTACCCCTTATTGTATTTACTATCATTGCTGCCCTTTTTTATGTTGTATGGTATTAGCAATTTTATTGCCTTTCTTTTGTACCATGTAGTTAATTATAGAAAAGCGGTAGTTTTTAATAATTTAAAAATAGCTTTTCCAGAAAAATCGGAGGCAGAAAGAATAAAAATTGCTAAACAATTTTACCGCTATTTTACCGATACGTTTATTGAAACCATTAAATTTATTTCTCTTTCAAAAAAACAATTTTTAAAACGTACAACAGGTAATTTCGAAAGTATAAATGAGTTAATTGCAAAAGGGTATAATATTAATTTGTTAGCAGGGCATCAATTTAATTGGGAGTATGTAAACCATTTTTATTCGTACAAGTTAAGCATACCCTTTGTAGGTATTTATATGCCCATTACTAATAAAGTGTTTAATAAAATTATTTTTAACATACGAAAACGCTACGGCACTGTATTGGTTGGTGCTAACGAATTTAAAAGCCGTATGCATGAGGTTTTTAAAGGAAGATATGCATTAGGTTTAGCTGCCGATCAAAACCCGGCCAACCCAAGCTTGGGGTATTGGATGAATTTTTTTGGACGACCTACACCCTTTTTAGCTGGGCCAGAAAAAGGCGCTACAAAGAATAATTTAGCTAGTGTATATGTATCGTTTAAAAAAGTAAAACGTGGCTACTATCATTTTGAAAGTAGCTTATTAGCAGAGCCTGGCATGCATACAAAAAAAGGAGAGCTTACACTTTTGTATAAAAATAAATTAGAGGAAACCATAAAAGAAGATCCAGCTAATTATTTATGGAGCCATCGCAGATTTAAGTACGAGTATAAAGAGGAGTATGGGGAAATAATAGAATAGTTTTTTGTCTACATCTTTTCAAAAAATAAGTTATACAAAAAAGCCGAACTCCTTAAAGTTCGGCCTGTGTTCAAGCATAAGAAAACATACCTTCTTTTCTATTCCTTTAAAACAGTAATAGTTTGCTTGCTGTTTTTATAGTGTACGGTTAGGTAATATATTCCACTCGATAGGCTAGTACAGGGTAAACTAAGTACCGTTTTGCCAGCTTGCAACTGGTAAGGTTGGGTTTGAAGTAACTGTCCATTAGCATTTACAATAGCAATAACTACATTTTCTTTTTGTGGTACATTAAGTTGTAGGTTAATATTATTTTTAACTGGGTTTTGTAGTAGTACAATATCATCACTTTTACTAATTGTACCTACGGATACCACAGGGCTATACTGGGTTTTACCATCTATATCAACAGCTTGTAAACGATAATAAATAATAGAGCTGTTTACAGTAGTTAAAACATTTCCATCGGTATGGGTATAGGTAGTATTGTTTACACTATTGCCTTTTGCCTTTACGGTTGCGATGTTTAAAAAATTTGTACCATTGCTACTACGTTGTACTAGGTAATGTTGGGTATTGCTTTCGCTAGCAGTTTGCCATTTTAAGTGCACATTACTTTGTTGAGTAGTAGCAGTAAAACTAGTAAGCTTAATGGGTAAAGCAGTGGTGCTAAGTACCAAAATTTCTGCAGCGGATAAGGCTCTGTTGTAAATGCGTAGTTCATCCATTTTGCCATTTAAGCCATTATATGGTGGTGGCGAAAAGGCATTAAAAAACATAGTGCCTATCCTTGCAGGAAAACTATATACCGGTGTAGTTGTTCCTGAGGTACCCGTTGCATTTAGCACACCATTTATGTAGATTTGTGTTACAGTTCCGTTGCGTACCGCAGCAACATGCTTCCAGGTGTTTAATGGCAATGCTCCGTTTGTGGTGCCTACACTGCTATTTTTAAAATTAAATTGTATTTGCGGAAAACCATTTGCGTTCCATGCAAACAAACCTGGTCCACCATAATTTAAATTATTATCGTAAAGGCCACCAGGACGTGGAAAGGATGCAATAATACAGGCAAAAGCTATGGTAAAATTTTGGTTTGTACCAAAGCTAGTATTGGCATTTATAGCATGGGTAGCATGTTGGCTAACCACTGAGCTAGGGTTTACAAAGTTCATAGCACTATTAGCCGTACCTACCCTGTTAGTTGTTGCAGTAGCTCCAAAGTTGGTACCAACAATACTGTTTGGCCCAGCATCGGTAACCGATCCATTTAAAGGAAAGTAGGCTACCATGCCTACGGTGGTTTGAGAAAATACATGGGTAAATAATACCAGTGTACTTAAGAGTGTAATAATTTTTTTCATTTTGTTTGAACGTTTTGTTTGCTTGAGTAATGTTTTTTTTGCTACAACAAAAATGTACAAACTACTATAGCAGGGCAAGGGTATAAAAACGGAAAATGAAGGGGGTTAAAACACTATTTTACAACTAAGGGTTGAGTAGGTATTGAGTAGGCTTCAAGTGGGAGTCATGTGGGAGTCAAGTGGGAGTCAGGATTTTTTGAGAATTGCGATAACTAGTAAGGTATAAAATTTATATATGTATTTTTTAAATAAGTGTTGGCTTTGGTAGATGGCAACCTAAAAACTTTCCTTAAATTGCAATAAACTACCAACTTAGCTGCATTACAATACTTATTACAGTATTTCTAACCTCAGTACTCTATGAATACTTAAGTAACAAGTAAACACAAAAGCTTGTGAGTTAATATAGTTTGAAAAAAATCTAACCAAAAAAATGGATCAATCAGAAAATGGTCTTTTTAACGGAAAATGTAGTGATTGTGGTGCCTGTGGCCACTCAAGCTGCTGCCCACCTACCGATTGTAAAATGACAAACAATTGTAGCTATTGTAGTACCTATTTACGAGAGTTAAAAAATGGTTATGTTGGGTATTATTTGCTTTATGATTTGTTAACTAAATATGAAGCTACCCTGCCTGAGGATATGCTTGATGAATTTAATGAAATAATGGAACAAAAAATTGATATGGATACTGCTATAGGGTTTTCTAAAGCTTTTCTAGATAAGTATCCATGGCTAAGTTCAACAAAAGATGATTTGGATAGTTAATAATTAATTGTACTTCTTTAAAGAAATTATAAAGGGTTGACAACCTTTCAAAAGATGTCAACCCTGAATTAACCCTTACCAATTACTTACCCTTGCCTGGCCTTATTGTAAAAGTAATGGTAGCCGGAAAATTATTTCTAACAAACTTATTACCTGCAAATAAATCTACTCGTAATCTATAGCCGTCTAAAAAATCTAATCCAAAAGAAGATTGAAGTATAAAAAAAGAGGTGGGGTCATCAGACTTTAAATCGGTAATAATTTTTCTGTAGTTTCTGTTGCCAAAAAAGTAGGCAGCCTTTGTTTGGTTGAAAAAAGTAATTTTATTATTAAAGCCTTTGGCATATAACACACCTTCCATTCCTAAATCGTAGTTTAAATAAAAATCGGTAGTCGCTTTATTTAGTACCGGCAATGAAAAACCAGTATTGGCATATAAATAAATTTTATAGTGAAATAAACTACCAGCATTTAATTGTTTAATGAAAGGATATTTTACATTTAAAGAAATATCGCCGCCGCCATTTTGTAAAGCAGTTAGTAGGTCTTGTTTTTTTTCAATTAGCTTAGCCGTATCTGCTCCTTTTGTAGTGTCAGCTTTGCCATCGCTACGTATTTGAAAGCCAATACCCAGCCTAAACGGTCCAAAATAATCATTAATGGCTTCTGTATATAATGTCATTTTTCTACTTACAGGGTTGTAATTAATATTATTGTTTGCAAAAAACTTTAAATGAGTGGTATCATCTTCAAAAAATCGGATAGCCTGTGAACTATAGTAGGCTGGAATAAAATTGAAATGCTTATTGTCGTAATCTTCATAGCGGTCATATTTTTGCCAATAGTTGATGAGCTTAATTTTTTGCTTTTGAATACTAAGAACAGAGTCTCTTTTTTTTATTAAAGTATCAATTGTTGCATCTTTTTTGGTTATGCTTACGTTTTTAATTACTGAAAGTCTGCTAGTATCAAAGCGATAAAAAATGCTGTCTATTTCTTTTCTTGCCTCATCTACTGCAATACTATCATTTCTATTTCTCTTTTTTATTAATACTGTTTTTTCGTTTTTATTAAACCTATTATTTTTATCTGTACCCTTTATTTCATTTGATTCCTCTGCAAATGAAATA
This sequence comes from Bacteroidota bacterium, assembly GCA_031377245.1. GTDB lineage: Bacteria > Bacteroidota > Bacteroidia > Chitinophagales > Chitinophagaceae > Ferruginibacter. Next base: position 196,635 of record JANMEU010000010.1, on the reverse strand, counting down.
GTTTGACTGTAGGAAATAGTGTAAAGACTTAAAAGTGCTAGTAAAGAGATTAACTTTTTCATAATTGCTGGTTTTGGTTAATTTAATAACACAAAACTGCAATATGTGTACTAGCATAGCAATGTTGAAAAAACTGTTTTTAATGAGGGTTAAAACACGTATTTATTTGCCTAAAGCAAAAATTACTTTTAAAGAAACACCAGAAAAATATTTGTTATAAAAAAGATTATTATTGGTTTGATCTAGTGCATTAAGTACCTCTGTTCCATTAGGAATAGATTTGTCTTTATAGTTATCTACAATATAATCTCTTAGTTGCCTAACCCTCATCATATCGTAAAATAGAGCCACTTGTGTAAAATCATTTACAAAATAACCTAAGCCAATACCACCATCAATAGATTTATTAAAAGAAATATCGTTACTATTTATTTCGGCAAGGTTTAGGCTTATGTTAATAGCTAGACGTTCTTTAAAGCATGGTTTTTCGTTAGTTACCTTTCCTTCTTTTGCTCTAAAAATACCTTCACTTCTCACAGATTTTTTTGTTCTGTTAGCACTTACAAGTACTTTTTTTTCTCTTGATCCATCTTCCTGTTCTTGAGTAGCAAGCTTGCTTAACTTTATGGTAATCATTGACGATATAACAATGCTAGACTTATTTAAAGCTTGCACTTGCAATTTATGTGCAGCATCGGTTGTAAGGTAAAAATCGTTAGGGGCTTTGGTTAAATAACTATAACCCATACCTAATCCAAACGTTACTCCCTTTAGTTCGGTTGTTTGTGCTTCAATAGCAATGGTAGTAGCAGTTGTAAATAAAATAATAAGAAAAATCTTTTTCATAAATAGGTTAGTTTTAACAAATGTACTATTAAGTATGTTTTTTACAATTTTTAATACAGGTTATTTAAAAAGGTGAAAAAACCCTAAAATAAAAGTGCTAACACTATTGTTTTTATGCAAATTGTTTTACACTTTGCACTATAATAAATTGTAAACCTAAAACTAAACTATATGTCTAAGTTACTTTTATCCATTTACGTAACGTTACTAGTTGTACTTATTTCTTGTAATTCTACCGAAAAAAAACCTGATGCACCTGATCCATTAAAAGATAGTGCCTATAATTTTGCTTTTGCAGATACTCTTTTTGGAAGTTCTACAAATGCAGTTCAAGGGTTAGATGTATTTTATGTACCTAAAGAAGATGCACAAGCTATGGTGAATTCCTTTAAAATGAATTATCGAGATCTACCACAAGGTACAGTTACTGCTTTTGACACTATGTATTGGATAGATGCATGCACATTAAAATTGCTTGCTACTTATTTTTCATCAAATACACAATATGATGGGATGCGTATTTATTTTACAGCTAATTTAACAGATAATGCCGGGGAAACTGGAGCATTTAAACGTAAAACAAAAATAAAAATATTTGCTACATCTAAAAGAGTTCCAGACCCTACTAGTGATAAAATAAGTAAACATATTGATAACGATAATGGAATTAGTTTACCTACAACTTGCCCTCAAACCAACTACTTTGGTCGGAAAAGTACCGCTCAAGGTGAAATTAATATGTTTGAAAGTTATTATCATAACAATAATAGAATGGGAGATGGTGTAAAAAGAATTTTATCAAAATCACTTTGGATTGATACAACAGTAATAAAATTTTTAGGGAAATTAGTAGAAAATAATCCTAAAAAAGTAGATGGTATAAATATTTTAACAGCTGCTTATAGAGATATTAGTACAGAGCAAAGACCTCCTTTTTCCTTAGCAAAACAAAGCACTATTTTAATGGTTCCTAGTATAAAGGGATCTGCGAATCACGAATCAGATTGGAATATTATAACAGGTTTTTTTAATTATGTAGAAACAAAAACTAAAGAAAAGGGGAAACCATTTATTGGTGCATTTAATAAAGCTGAACTTTGTCCACAAGTATGTAATTAACAAAATTATGTTTCCATTACCCTTACTTCATTATTTTGAGTGGGCTGCATTTATTTGTAGTGTATTGGTGTATGCTAAAATTAAGCATACACCAATGCGTTGGTTAATTCCGTTTTTATTATATATGGTACTAACCGAAACCTTTGGTAGATACATACGAACTGAATTACATAAACCCAATGTATGGCTTTACAATATTTACATGCCTATAGAAGCACTTATCTATTCTTTTTTATTTTATAAGTATGCATCAAGTAAATGGTTAAAAAAAAGTTGTGTTTATTTTATAATTAGCATTCCAATTGTTTCATTGAGTAATGTACTTTTCGGACAAGGTTTTTTTAATTTTAATACACATACCAATATCATTTTTACGATTTGTTTACTCGTATTAAATATCATGTACTTTGTAGATATTTTTTTAAATGAAAAAATAATTACTCCAATTAAAGAACCCATGTTTTGGGTAGCAACTGGTTTATTTTTCTATAATTTAGGTGGTATGGCTTATAATATAGCATTCGATTATATTTTAGCTACCGGAAAAGATGTAAATGCAAAACTTTTTAAAATGATTACCCAATACCTTGTTTATGTTTTATATTCATGCATAATTGTGGCCTTACTACTAACTCGTAAAAATGAATCAAGATTTAGATAGCATACTATTATCTATTACTTTTTTATTTATAGCCTTAGGGTTATTTATTCTTTTTTTTATTTTATTATTTACCCGAAAGAAAAATAAATTACTTATGCAAAATCAATTATTAGAAGTAGAGCATCAAAAAGTACTCCTTCAAACCCAAATAGAAATTCAAGAGCAAACCCTTAAAACCATAAGCCAAGAGATACACGATAATATTGGCCAAGTACTTAGCCTAGCTAAATTAAATTTAAACACATTCGAAAATATAGAAAGTACCCTTAACCAAACAAAAATTAACGATACCAAACAACTGGTAAGTAAAGCCATTAACGATTTAAGAGATTTAAGCAGAAGCTTGCATGGCGATAAAATTGCAGAGCTGGGCTTACAAACATCTATTGAAAACGAATTAAAAATTTTAGAAAATACAGGGCAGTTCAAAACCAACTTAAGCCTTGTAGGGCATGCATATAAAGTAGAGCCACAAAAAGAAATGGTGCTCTTTAGAATTGTACAAGAGGCACTAAATAATTGTATAAAACATGCAAAAGCTAAAAATATACATGTTACATTAGATTATGGCATTGCCATTTTTAAATTATGTATTAAGGATGATGGTGTAGGCTTTGATGTAAATACCTTAACAGCAACTAAAACGGGTATTGGTTTAAAAAGCATGCAAAATAGGGCAGCGTTAATTGGGGCAACATTTAACATAGAATCACTAACACAACAAGGAACTAGTATAACAATAACTTTAGAAAAAGAGTAATTTTCAACTATTAACTTTCAACTCAATGGCAACTATTGTTTTAACAGACGATCATATTTTATTACGCAATGGCTTAGCAGAGTTAGTAAAAAAACTAGGACATACTGTTTTATTTGAAGCAGATAACGGAAAAGATTTAATGACCAAATTGGATGCTAAAAATTTACCCGATTTAGTTTTAATGGATATTAATATGCCCGAAATGGATGGCTATGAAACTACACAGTGGCTTAAAGAAAATCATCCACAAGTAAACGTATTGGCGCTTAGTATGTACGATAACGAAAACTCAATCATAAAAATGCTTAAATGTGGGGCTAAAGGATATATTTTAAAAGATAGCGACCCTGCCATACTTAAAGCTGCTATTGATGCCGTACTTACCAAGGGCTATTATTACAGCGATTTAGTAAGTGGTAAATTAATACATGCTATAAATAAAATTGATGATGAGGGTAGCGATATTAACACCATTACTAACCTTAGTGAAAGAGAGATAGATTTTTTAAAATACAGTTGTACCGAACTAACGTATAAAGAAATTGCCGAAAAAATGTTTGTAAGCCCTCGTACCATTGATGGGTATAGAGATGCTTTGTTTGAAAAATTATCTATAAAAACAAGAGTAGGCTTGGCAATGTATGCAACTAAAAATGGGATAGTGCAATTGTAATAGAACGCAGACTTGCCTGCAGGCAGGCAGGTCTGCGTTCAGTTCCCCCTAATTCAACACACTCACATCTTTCTCTATTTTAAGCTTTTTTTCTTCTTTAATTTTTGCCCATCCTCCTAATACGTTACGTAAATTATGGATGCCCTCTTTTTTTAAAATGCTAGCAGCAATTACACTTCGGTATCCACCTGCACAGTGTATGTATAAATTTTGTGTATCGTCAAATTGGGAAAGGTGTGCAACATCTGTCATTTCATGCAGCGGTAAATTTTGTGCATCTTTTAGGTGGCCATCTGCATATTCAGTTTCCCGGCGTACATCTACAACAACCAAATTGGGGTCGTGTGGTATGTCCATTGCCAACTCATCTGCTTCAACATCAATAATCATATCTACTTTTTCGCCAGCGGTTTGCCAGGCTTCAAAACCTCCTTTTAAATAGCCCTGCATTTTATCGAAACCAACACGGCTAAGGCGTATTACGGTTTCTTCTTCCTTACCTTTTTCTGTTACTAAAATTATAGGTTTATCAAACGGCAAAATACTGCCTGCCCATTCTGCAAATCTTCCCTCTAATCCAATAAAAATACTGGTAGGTATATAGCCTTGTGTAAATACGCTGGCGTGTCTTGTATCTAATACTAATACATCTTCACTTATTAATTTTTTAAAAGCGTCTACACCTAGTGGGGTTAATCCTTTTTCTTTTACAATAGCTAAGCTTTCATAACCTTTCATATTTATTTCAGCATTTATTGCAAAATATTTTGGTGCTGCCCCAAGCCCAGTAGTAACAGCTTTTATAAATTGCTCTTTAGTTTGAGCTTGCAGTGCATAATTAGTTTGTTTTTGCTCGGCTATAGTACTAAACGTATTGCTGCCTAAATTTTTGCCACAACTACTACCAGCACCATGTGCAGGGTATACCAAAATATCATCGGCTAGGGGCAGTAATTTATTTTGGATAGTATCATACATAATACCGGCAAGCTCTTCGCTTGTCATATTACCACTGCTTAAATCTGGTCTGCCCACATCACCTACAAATAACGTATCTCCAGTAAAAATAGCATGGGGTTTATTGTTTTCATCTCTTAATAAATAACAGGTACTTTCCAACGTATGCCCTGGTGTATGTATAGCCTCTATGGTAAGTTTACCTAGTTTAAAAATTTCGCCATCTGTTGCATAGTGTGCTTTAAAGTTGGTAACAGCGTTTGGGCCAAAAATTATTGGGGCACCAGTTTGTTTACATAAATCAATATGTCCGCTTACAAAATCGGCATGAAAATGAGTTTCAAAAATATATTTAATAGAGGCATTATTATCTTTCGAAAGTTTTACATATTCATCCGTATCTCTCAGCGGATCAATAATGGCTACTTCACCTTCACTCTCAATATAATAAGCTGCTTCGCTTAAGCAGTTGGTATAAATTTGTTTTATAATCATAATAATTCTGTTAAAAACCAAAGTTAAAAAAAAGCGTTTAACTAAAGTGTTAAACGCTTTTAAAACATTTTGTATAAAAGAAAATTAGCCTACTAATTCTTTAACAAATTTGTTAATTTCTTCAATACGTTGGTGATTTACGGTGTAGTAAATAAATTTACCATCTCTTTTTGTAACCACAATTTCTGCTTTACGTAAAATAGCTAAATGTTGGCTAGCAACAGATTGCTCAATTCTAAGTTTTACATAAATTTCTGTAACCGTAATTTTACTTTCATCTTCAATTAATTTTAATAATTGTTGACGAAGTTTGTGATTTAAAGCTCTTAATACCATTGCGGCTTTTTTAACCGACTGAAAATCAACGTTTAATAAAGATTCCGAAACAAGTTTCTCTGAGGACATAGAATGTTCCTTTACGATTGGTGCTACCATCATAATAATAAAAATTTAAAGGATGCTTGAACAATGTTTAAACAGCAAATATAAAACTATTTTATAAAATTATATTCAATCTGTTTAATATATAACATTTATTTGTGTTTTTTGTTTAAATTATCTTCAAACTCTTTTAAATAGTTGGGTACAGCGTATGCAAGGTTTGCAAATAATTGATTTTCAAAAACTTGGTACGATAAACTTGCTAGAGCTGTTGTAGAAATGTTTAGCTCATCTACTAATATATTAAAATGCTTGTAAAGGGTATTTATTTTAAAAGCACCATTACCCACAAATAAAATGGGCTGTTTGTCTAGCATTTGGGTAAAAAAACTGTCTGTAATAACCAACGCTGTAGGCTGTAAAATAGGAGTTAAATTTTTATCGTAAATAGCTGTAAATACTTCCATTCGCCTAGCATCAATCATAGTGCAAATAAGTGCTGTTGTATTTTTTGCATAAATAGCAGATGATTGTAGAGTGGTTATTGCCAATAACTCTAGCGTACTTAGTGTAATTAGCGGTTTGTTTAAAGCATAACATAATCCCTTTGCACTTGCCATACCAACTCGTAAACCCGTATAACTTCCGGGTCCACTTGTTACAGCAATAGCATCTACGTTTTTTAATTCAATACCATATTCAACACACAAATTTTTTATAGCTACTTGTAAAAAACTTGCATGCTCTTTTTGATTTTCGTTTACAGCACTACATAAAACTTTGCCGTTTTTACTAAAGCAAACTAAAGCTTTATCAATTGCAGTATCTATAGTTAAAATAAATGCCATTATAAGTTATTCAGCTTCCTTTTTTAGTAAGTTGCTTGGGGTGTATTTTTTTTCTTTTTCACTTAATGTTTGTAGTAAGTTGTAAATATTTTTTTCTCCTATTTTTTTAGCCCATTCAAATGGTCCGTAAGGATAATTAGTGCCAAGCTTCATAGCAATATCAATTTCTACTTTACTGCTTACTTCATCCTCCAAGGCAAAATAGGCTTCATTAATGATCATACTTACTATTTTAGCCGTTGCAAAACCAACCTCATCGGGCACACTAATTATTTTTTTTTGTAAAAAGGTAGATAAGGTTTCAATAATCTTTGGGGTAATAGTACCCACTATTTCCCAAACAGAGCGTTGTAAAAAAGTTTGCCAACCGTTAATACGCAACACATTTTTTGGTGTATTTAATTGCATTAATGTTTGGGTAACACTATGTATAAGTAAGGGTTTATTTATTTTGGCAAAATCAAGTTGCGTAAAATCCTCTTTTGTATACAAATAAATTTCAGCTTCTTGGGCATAAAACTCAGTTATAGAATGTACCCTAATACACTCATTATCAGTAATAGATTTCGATAATTCCTCCCACTGTTCATTTTCTCCTAAAAAAACAAGTTGCATAGCTTTCTTTTTTACAAAAATAGGTGGTTGATAAAAGATATATTTGCATTTAGAAAAATAATCAACAAAATGGCAAAAGAAATAATTAGTACAACCAATGCTCCTGCACCTATTGGTCCGTATAATCAAGCAGTATTAGCAGGCAATATGTTATTTATTAGTGGCCAAATAGCCTTAAAACCAGATACTGGAGAGTTAGCAAATTTAGATGTAATTGAAGAAGCACATCAAGTAATGCAAAACCTTAAAGCCATATTAGCACAAGCTAGCATGGATTTTAGTAACGTAGTTAAAACGACCATTTTTTTGAGTGATATGGATTTGTTTGGTCAGGTAAACGAAATTTATGGTAAATATTTTGAAAGCGACGATTTTCCTGCAAGAGAAACAGTAGCAGTAAAAGGGTTACCCAAAAACGTAAATGTAGAAATTAGCATGATTGCAGCTAAGTAACCTTTTATTCCGTCTTATTTCAAAAGCGCATAAATGAATGCAGATAAACTTGTACTTGTTACGGCCAAAGTACATCCATACTTGTTGGATAGATTACAACAAAGTGGTTATACCGTTTTGTATAATTGGACAATACCCCACGATGAGTTAAAGGTATTAATTAGTAATGCCGTAGGTTTAATTGTAACTACTAGGCTTACTATAGATAAAGAAATAATTGATAACGCCAACAAACTACAATGGATTGCTCGGCTGGGTAGCGGTATGGAATTAATAGATGTTGCTTACGCAGAATCAAAAGGTATAACCTGTGTTAGCAGCCCCGAGGGTAATTGCAATGCAGTGGCAGAGCATGCTTTGGGAATGTTGCTAAACATATATAACAATCTATCGGTTAGTAATAAACAAGTTAGCAATGGCGAATGGATAAGAGATGAAAATAGAGGCACAGAACTATTTGGTAAAACAGTAGGCATTATTGGCTACGGACATACAGGTAGTGCTTTTGCAAAATTATTATCGGCTTTTAATGTAACTGTTTTAGCCTACGATAAATATAAGTTTGGGTTTGCAGAGGGGTATATTAAAGAAGCCAACGTAGAGCAAATAAAAAAATATTGCGATGTTATCAGTTTTCATTTGCCCCTAACTACCGAAACAAAACATGTAGCAAATGATGGTTTTTTTAATGAGTTACAAACGAAGCCATTAATTATTAACACATCAAGAGGGGAAGTAATAGAAACAACTGCTTTAATTACTGCACTACAGCAAAATAAAATTAGTGGAGCAGCTTTAGATGTTTTAGAAAATGAAAAAATATCTACCTACACTCCCATTGAAAATGAGCAACTTACTTATTTAGCTAAACACCCCAAGGTTTTACTTACACCACATATTGCAGGCTATAGCCATGAGGCTTTTTACAAAATGGCTAAAGTAGTTTTAGATAAGCTAGGTATATAAATTTTTTGTACATTTGTACTAACTACAACGCCTTGGTAAATACGGGGCGTTGTATTTTTTTTGATTTACTAAAAGGAATTTTATGGCAGAAACAAATTATGTAAAAAAAGATACGTTCGAAAAAATGAGGGAAGAGCTACACCTAATGAAAAGTGTAGATAGACCTGCTGCAAGTAAAGCAATTGGCGAAGCCAGAGAAAAAGGCGATTTAAAAGAAAATGCAGAATACGATGCAGCTAAAGAGGCACAAGGTATGCTAGAGGCCAAAATAAAATATTTAGAAGGCGTAATTGCAACTGCAAGAATTTTGGACGAAACAAATATTGATACCAGCAAGGTTAGCATTTTAACTAAAGTATCCTTATTAAATATGAATACTAAAAAGAAAGTAACCTATCAAATTGTTTCGGAAAAAGAAGCTGATTTAAAATTGAGTAAAATATCGGTAACATCGCCAATTGGTAAAAGTTTATTGGGTAAAGTTATTGGCGATGAGGTTGATGTAATTGTACCAGCCGGAATGCTTAAGTTTAAAGTTGAAGGAATTGGATTATAGTTGATTAAAATAATTTTTGTAAGCCGTTCATTTTTTGAACGGCTTTTTTATTTTATCAATCAATGAAGGTAGATTTTTACAGAAACTAATTCAGCAACTATTAAGGGGAGTCGTATAATAAAATCCCTTAAATCTTTGGTTTAATTTTCTTACTTTGTGTTTAAAAAAATGACCATCTTCTCTAAAATAATAACTGGCGAAATACCATGTAATAAAATTGCAGAAAGCGATAAGTTTATTGCTTTTTTAGATATTGAACCTATTGTTACAGGCCATGTATTAGTTGTACCTAAAGTAGAAATAAATAAAATTTTTGATGTGCCTGATGATTACTTAGCAGAAATGCTGGTATTCGCAAAACCCATTGCCAAAGCCATAGAAAAGGTATTTGATTGTAAACGCTGTGGCATAAGCGTAATTGGTATAGAAGTGCCCCATGCACATATGCACTTAGTACCTATAAACAGTGCAAATGATTTAAATTTTACTAGAAATAAATTAGAAACTACGCCTGAAGAATTAAATAAAATACAAGAATTAATTGTATCAAATTTAGGATAATTAATTTACTAGTAACCTAAACCCTACACCATGTATGGTTTCTAAAACAACCGTAGGATCAGCCTTTAAATATTTACGAAGTTTGGTTATAAACACATCCATACTTCTGCCTAAAAAATAATCTTCTTTACCCCAAACATTGCGTAATACTTCTTCTCTTTTTAAAACTTTATTTATATGTTGGCAAAAAAATCGAAGCAAATCGCATTCCCGTTGGGTAAGGGATAGTACACTGTCGGCTGTATAAATTTTTAATTCGTTATATACAAATTTTAATGTTCCTATTTTAAATTCCTGTACATCATCTGCTAATAACTTTTTTGTACGGCGTAAAAAAACTTCCATACGTAACAGGAGCTCGGCAATGCTAAATGGCTTTGTTATATAATCATCTGCCCCATGCTGAAAGCCTTTTATTTTATCTTCTTCTAAGCTTTTTGCAGTTAAAAATAAAATAGGAATAACATCGCTTTGTTGGCGTATTTTTTTTGCTAACGAAAAGCCATCTCTTAAGGGCATATTAATATCTAACAAACAAATATCAAACTCCTTTTTTTGAAACTGTTGCCAGGCTTGTTCCCCATCAGTACAATGGGTTACATCAAAACCTTCTTGTAGTAAATTGTCTTTAACTACAAAGCCTAATGCAACATCATCTTCTGCTAATAAAACAGTTGCTTTACTCATACATAATTATTTTTTTGGAAAAGATATAATAAAAGTGCTGCCTTGGCCTAATTTACTTTGCACTGCAATACTAGCGTTATGTGCATCTAGCACTTTTTTTACAAAACTAAGTCCTAGGCCAAAACCTTTTGTATGGTGTATTTCGCCATTGGGCACACGGTAAAAACGATCAAATATTTTTTTATGATATTTTTCGTCAATGCCAATGCCATTATCCTTTATCAATACCATATAATTATTTCCCTCCTCTAAAAATGTGATATTAATAATAGGATTACTGCTATATTTTAAACCATTCTCAATTAAATTTATAAAGGCTAACGATAAATAGGCTTTATCTGCATGTATAATAAAATTAGTTGGTGAGGTAGCAATAGTTAGCGTAGCACTTTTTTCTGTAATTAATGGCTGCATATTGTTTACAGCTTGTTGTAGTAAAGTTGCAACATTTATATTTTCTTTTTCAAGCGATAAGGAAGTTCTATCGTTATAAGCTATTTCTAATAATCGTTGAACTTGGCCTTGTAAATGTGTGGTTTGTTGTGCAATAATACTTGCATAATTAGTTAACCGTTCTGGGTGATCGGCAATGTTTTTTTGTTGCAATACATCTGCAGCAATTTTTATAACCGATAATGGCGTTTTAAATTCATGAGTAAAATTATTTACAAAATCTTTTTGGGTTTCGTTTAAAAACTTTTGCCGGTATAAATAAAATATACTTGCAGATAAGCCTAATAACACTAGTAATAGCAAGCCACTACTTGCAAACCAAAAAGCCATTTGTTTAATAATATATTGCCCCCTGTGCGGAAAAAATAATTCTATATACGAATATTCTTTTGTAAAAATAGGGGTTGGGTTTCTACTATCTGGCGATTGGTAACTATCTGGTAAGTCTATATACTGCTCACCTATAAATCTTTTTTCTTCTTTACTATATACAGCAGCTTGGCAATCGGTAAAAACATCAAAATCGGTTAATTCTTCTTTTAAGTTTGTCCATAAATTTTGTAAAGAGGGCGTACAATCAATACGTACTAAATATAAATCAGGCTTAGGGTTTTCAATTACTTTTTGTACAATATCGCTAACATCGTTTACCAATTCCATTTTAGCATAAATACTTTTTATGCTTTTAGATACGTTGATGTTAAATTGCTTTTCTTCGTATTTGTAAATTTTTTGAAGCCAAAATAACTGCACAATAATAATAATAGCAACCAAAATGGTGCTAAGTAATAAAGCAAGGCGTAATGTTTTTGAACGTATGGTCATTTTAGTTTCTTGGTCTAACTAAGTGTTAAACATTACAAAGGTTGTTTTTATAAATAATACTAATGTTAATTAGCGGTTAATGAAGTTTACTTTTAGATGGATCAATTATTTTTTTTTCACTTTTTCTGGATTCTTCTTTATAAAATCGTCCCACCCTTTTGCTTTTTTTGTTTTAGTAGCCGTGCTAGTTGGTCCGTTTTGAAAATGATGGCAAACTGCAACAGCCAAAGCATCTGTAGCATCAAAATGTTTGGGATCTTCGGTAAACTGTAAAATATGTTGTAACATTTTCATGACTTGCTCTTTATCGGCATTGCCATTACCTGTTACACTTTGTTTTACTTTTTTGGGTGAATATTCGGTAACATCTAACCCATGGCGCATGGCAGCCGCAATTGCCACTCCTTGTGCTCTGCCCAGTTTTAGCATACTTTGTACATTTTTACCAAAAAAGGGAGCCTCAATAGCAAACGATGTTGGCTGATACTTTGTAATTAATCCACTAATGGTGTTAAAAATAAGTTGAAGCTTTTTGTAGGTATCGCTTACTTTTCCGGGTTTAAGTACACCTAGCTCAAGCAAAAAGGGTTTATTATTTTTTATTTCTATCAATCCATAGCCCATAATAATTGTACCAGGGTCTACGCCTAAAATAATGGTTTTTTTTTGTTGCAATGGCTATCTATTTTACCTCATAAAAAAATACTAACATTGTGTATTGAACAAAAGTATTAAAATAATAATCAATTGGGTAATTGGGCCATTATTAGCGGCATGGTTATTTTATTCTTTGTATAATCAAGTAAAACAACAACAAGGCATTTACGATAGTATTTTATTAATAAAACAAGCACCCTTTGGTAAACAAGCGCCTCTTTTTTGGTTTATAGTAGTTTTGGCATTTTGTAATTGGGGGTTAGAGAGTAAAAAATGGCAAATTTTAATAAATAGAATTCAGCCCATGAATTTTTTTACGGCGGTAAAATCGGTTTTAAGCGGTGTAGCTCTTTCGCTAAATACACCTAACCGTATTGGTGAGTATGGAGGTAGGGTTTTATTTGTGCAAGAGGGTAAACGATTGAAAGCTGTATCACTTTCTATAGTGGGTGGCATTGCACAATTAATAATAACTATGCTAATGGGCACCTTTGGTTTAGCTGTTATCATTATCCAAATGGTTGATGGTGAACAGGTGATGGGCCTATCCAAATTTTGGCTACAAACATTTACCTTATTTTCGTTTTTGGGAACAGCTTTTTTAGGGTTATTTTTTTTTAAACTAAGTTGGGTAATTCGTTTAATTGATAAATTGCCGTTTGCACAAAAAGTTGAAAAGTACATTAATATCTTAGAAAACTTTGATGTAAAAATTTTGTTAATATTACTATTTTTATCTTTCCTTAGATACATAATCTTCGTCCTACAATATGTTTTAATGTTTAAACTATTAAACGTACAAGTAGATTTGTGGCAGGGCTTTTGGGCAATTACCGTATTGTTTTGGGTATTGGCAGTAGTGCCAACCATAGCTATAGCGGAATTAGGTATACGAGGAAAATTTGCTGCAGCCTTGTTAAATTTATATAGTAATAACATTATAGGAATAATTGGTACTACTTTTGGTATATGGTTTATCAACTTATTTATTCCAGCAATAATAGGTAGTTCATTAATTTTAGGGAAGAAAATTTTTAAAGAAAAATGATAGTTAAGTTTACAAAAATTGGTATTTTATGTGTTGGTTTAGTTAGCCTTAGTTTTACCTTAAATTATGCCGACCCTTGTACCATACGAAACACTGTTTTTAAAGATGGGGAAGTAGTTACTATGAAAGTTTTTTATAGTACCCTTGGCATGTATATAGGTGCAGGCGAAGCTACGTTTAGCGCTAACGTAGAACGCTATAATGGTAAACCTGTATATCATTTTGTAGGCGAAGGAAAATCGTACTCTTTTTTTGATAAATTTTTTAAAGTGAGGGATAGATACGAAAGCTATGCCGATACCACCAACTTACTACCGTATAAGTTTATCCGAAATGTAGATGAAGGTGGCTATAAAAAGTATAATAACGTAACCTTTAATCAAACCAATAATACAGCCATTAGTACAAACGGAACCTACAAAACTACTCCATGTATACAAGATGTGGTTAGTGCTGTGTATTATGCTCGTAATATTGATTACAGCAAATATAAAGTGAACGATAAAATACCCTTTGATATGTTTTTAGATGATGAGGTTTTTCATTTATACATACGTTACATGGGCAAAGAAAAAATTAAAACCCGTTACGGAAAATTTAACGCTATTAAAATAAAGCCATTGCTTTTAAAAGGTACAATTTTTGAAGGTGGCGAAAAAATGAACGCTTGGTTTAGTGATGATGCCAATAAATTATTACTACGTGTAGAAAGCCCAATAAGTGTAGGCAGTATTAAAGTAGATATGATGGGGTATAAAAATTTGCGCCATCCGTTAACTTCGTTAGTGAGTGTAAGGTAAAAATATGTTATATAAAAAAAATTACTAAATCTCACTTAACTTAAATACCTCCTTAACTCTTACACCCTTTTCCGTCATTTGCAAAGTGCAACATTCATTTACAGGGTCATGCTCAAAAAATAAAATGTACTTATTTTCTACAGCCTCTGTTAAAAAAGCATTTTTTTCATTTAAGGTGGTAAGCGGAAACATGTCGTAACCCATTACATAAGGTAAAGGAATATGTGCAACCGAGGGTAACAAGTCTGCCATAAAAACAATGGTTTTGCCGTTGTAAGTAATTTTAGGCAACATCATGGCATTGGTGTGGCCGTTGGCAATCATTACTTGCAGTTTAGTTGAAAGTGGAGAGTTGAAAGTTGAAAGTGGAGGAATGTTTTTACTAACCACTAATGACTCACTACTAACTACTGCTTTTTCACTATTCACCTCTATAAATTTCAATTGTCCACATTCTTGTATTGGTAAAATATTCTCCTTTAAAAAACTTGCTTTTTCTCGTGCATTTGGCTGAGTAGCCCATTGCCAGTGAGCTTCATTACTCCAATACGTTGCATTTTTAAATGCTGTCACTAATTTTTCTCCATCTTTTTCAATACTTCCACCACAATGGTCAAAGTGTAAATGGGTTAAAAAAACATCAGTAATATCATCTTTTGTAAAACCATGTTGTGCTAATGATTTTTCTAACGTATCATCTCCATGTAAATAATAATGACCAAAAAATTTGGCATCTTGTTTATTACCCATGCCATTATCTATCAAAATTAATTTGCCTTCATCTTCCATTAATAAACAACGTAATGCCCAACTACACATATTATTTTCATCTGCAGGGTTTAGTTTGTTCCACATACTTTTTGGTACTACACCAAACATTGCACCACCATCTAATTTAAAATATCCTGTATTTATGGAATATAGTTTCATACTCTTTGCTTATATAAGTTGCTTCATTTTTTTATTAGTAAAATACAATCCAATTAATCCGAAAATAAAAAATAGCATTAAGGCTAATACACTGTTGCGTTGAGAGCCAGTTAATTCATTTATTAAACCAAATGTAAACAAGCCTAATACGATGGCAATTTTTTCGGTAACATCATAAAAACTAAAGAAAGAGGCGGTGTCTTTTGTTTTAGGCATTAATTTACTGTAGGTACTACGGCTTAAACTTTGTATGCCACCCATTACAAAACCTACACAAGTACCTAATGCGTAAAATTGATAAATGCCCCCTTTAGGTACAAAATAACCAGCTATGCAAAGTAAAATCCAAAATCCTACAACCCACATTAAAGCTGGTATGTTACCAATTTTTGCTGATAATTTACTAATTAAATATGCACCTGGTATGGCAATTAACTGAATTAATAAAATGGTAATAATTAAATTATCGGTGGGTATGCCCAATTCGCTTTTGCCATAAAGTGTAGCTGCAAGCATAACCGTTTGTACGCCCATATTATAAAAAAAGAAAGAGCCTAAATAGCTTTTTATAGTGGGCATAGTTTTAAGTTGATTCCAAACTATAGCTAGTTCTTTATACCCATCAACAAAAACATTTTTCTTTTTAGTTTGTATGCCTAACGCACTTATTGGTGTGGGTAATTTTGCAATTGAATACAAGCCAAAGCATAACCACCAAAGACCAACAAGTATAAAACAAAATTGATATTGAATAGTGCCCGTATCTTTATTGCCGCCTAAAATTTCTGGTTTAAAAATAAATACAAAACAAACAATTTGTAAAATTACACTACCAACATAGCCATAAGCAAACCCTTTTGCACTAACCCTATCTCTATCAGCTGGTGCTGCAATTTCGGGTAAATAACTATTGCTAAAAACATAGCTACTCCAAAAACCAATACAGGCAAGCATCATAAAGCTAATACCCAAATTAATGGAAGAGGGACCTTTAAAAAACCATAAGCCAGAACATGCTAAACTGCCCATGATAAGAAAAAAAGTCATAAACTTTTTCTTACTGCCACGGCTATCTGCAATGGATGTTAAAATGGGTAAAGCAATAGCAACAACTAATAAAGATACTGCAAGTGCATAGTCGTATAAAGAAGTATTAACAAATTTTCTTCCTAAAAAACGAACATACGTAATTCCGCTTTCGCTACTTTCTTTGGTCATACTTTCAAAATAGGCCGGAAAAATAGTTGAAGTAATCACCAAATTATAAACGCTATTTGCCCAATCAAACATAGCCCAACTATGTATAACTTTTTTAGGAGCAGTTTGCTGTATACCATCAAAATTATTTGCTTTATTTAATAAGTCTTGTTGCATTTAGTTTATTTAAAAGTGCTAAAATTTATTCACCTAAATAATTTATTTTTTTATAGGATAAGTGTTTGATGGTTTTAAATAGATTATCGGTTAAGTCCAAATTTACAGGATAGCCATTAAACACACTATCCGATATAATATTACCAATAGCTAAAAAATCATCATCAGTAATGTCTTTCATTTTTTCTTGTGCAACTATCATTCTAAAACAAATAGAATCTTGTTGTTTTATAAGTTGAAAATTTTTTTCCGTTTTAGGGTTATTACTAACACTATCAACATAAAACATGATATTACTAGCTCTTATGGCTTGCGATTCTGTAATACCCTCTTTATAATAAGTACTTATGTGCCCTTTGGACGTTTTTTTGCCATAATTTGTACATGAGCAAAAAATAAGAAGTGATAATAGCAAAAAATAAATAGGCTTTAGCATAATAGTAAGTTTTAGTACTTAAATGTACCAATTTTACTTAATGTAGCCAATGTAAATTAATACCAATAATATACACCCAACTACAATTCTATACCAACCCCATACTTTAAAGCCATGCTTTTTTAAAAAGCCTATAAAAAATTTAATAGCAATTAAGGCTACTACAAAAGCTACCATATTGCCAATAGCTAATTGCTTTATTTCGTTAGATGAAAAGCCACCGTTGTCGCTATTGTATTTATATAATTTGTATACAGTTGCTGCAAACATAGTAGGCACGGCCAAAAAAAACGAAAATTCGGCTGCTGCATTACGGGTAAGTTTTAAGCTCATACCACCAATAATAGTAGCTGCACTGCGGCTAAGGCCTGGTAATAAAATAGCCAAGCATTGAAATAAACCTATTCGTAATGCGGTTAAATAGTTTACATCTTTTTCGTCTTTTATTTCAGGGTCTCTAAATAAATTATCGGCAAATAAAAAAAAGATACCACCTGCTAACATTACACAAGCAATAAATATTGGTTTCTCTAATAACTCATCTATTTTTTCGCTAAATAATTTTCCAAATAGTAATGCAGGGATAACCGCTATAATTAATTTAAGGTAGAATTGTACGTTTTTAAAATCAACAAACTTTTTAAAATATAAAACCACTACCGAAAGTATGGCTCCTAATTGAATAGCTACAGTAAATACTTTAGTAAAATTATCTTCGTTACTAATGCCTAATAAATTTTCGGCAATACGCATATGTGCGGTAGAAGATATAGGTAAAAATTCTGTTAAGCCTTCTACTATGGCAATTAGTATGGATTGTAACGTAGTCATTTACGATGTTTGATTTTTTGTATTAAAAATTTAAACCGCAGAGACGCAAAGTCGCAGAGGATTTTTTATACTTTTATGCAAAATAAGAAAGAAAATTGTTATTATCATTGAGCCATAAAAAATGCGGAGACATTGCTCCGCAAAAAATTATCAATTATTAATTATAAATTATTAATTTGACTTCGACTTTTTCATAATAGCAAAAATCTCCACTATTAAACCAGCTACTATTAAAATTGGGGCAAGTGTAATTCGTCTAAAACCATTTACATCTTTATCATCAAACACATTAGGGTCGGCACTTTTGCCGCCAGCCATTAAAATAAAGCCAATTGCCATTATGGCTAAACCTGCTAACATCCAAATGTAATTTTGCTTACCAAAAAGGGTGTTGTTAGATTGTGGTTGTTTTTTTTCGTTGCTCATTCTATTAAATTATTTGTGCAAATTAATATAAATCATCCAATTTCATACGTAAGTATTTAATTACAGCACGGTGGGTGCTTACAAGTGTAATACTAACGCCTAAAAATATAATAAGTAAAAATAATAAAATCATGCTTTTATTATCTCTTAAAGCTTTAAACTCTGGCCTAAACGACTCTATTAAAATTACCGCAACATAAATTAGCACAATTGCAATACAGGCCGATATTAAGCCATTAATAACCGCTCTTATATTAATAGGTTTTGCTATAAACCAACGGGTAGCACCAACCATTTGCATGGTCTTTATTAAAAAACGATTACTGTACATGGCTAGCCTTATAGTATTATCAATAGAAAAAATTACTAATATGGTTAGAATTATAGCCGCTACTAAAAAACCAATAAATAAATATTTTGCAAAATTGCCAACCTTTGCTACAATTTCATCTGGATATTTATACTCCGATATTACCCCCGGAAAATTAGCTTCAATTGCATTGGAAATAGAGCGTAAACTATCACTTTGTACATGGCTAGCTTTTACATAAAAATCTATGCTTTCGGGTAGTGGATTGTTTTGAATAAACTGCCTCCATGTGGTATCATTATCGGCCTCAAATTTTTTAATGGCTTTTTCCTTGGTAACATATTCAACCGATTTGGTAGAGGATAAAGTGGCAATAAATTTTTGTACACTATCAATTCTTTTCTTAGATGCATCTCTGTTTAAAAAACACTGTACCTGTATGTTTTCTTTAAAATAGTCGCCCGTTTTACGAAGGTTTAAAAAGAACCAGCCTACAATACCAAATAAAAATAACACTAGCGATACACCAATAATTGCATACGCATAGGTTGGTTTACCTCGTTTGCTGCTTGCTTTTCCAAATTGAGCCATATATATTAATAGTTAGTAGGTTAGTTATTTATGATGGGCAAATTTAAAGGTTTTTAACCGCTTTTTTGTACTTTCGCCACATTGTAAACGATTGCTTGCCAAAGATATTTTTATTAGTGTATATATTAGTACCCCATTGGTGCTATTATAACTTTTATTTAGCATTTGCTTTTCATAATAAAGAAAAGGGTTAAATGAGTTTGTACAGAAAATTCTGATTAAATCTGTAGTAATAACATCATACAATAAAAATTCAATGAAGAAGTAGAGTACAAGCCTAAGTTGCCAATGAATTTTTATAAAGAAAAAATGTTGACGACAAAATTATTAACAAAACACAATTAAAGTTCCTTAGGGATTTAGGGTATATGGAATACAAGTTTAACGAGATTGAAAAAAAATGGCAAGATAAATGGAAGGCCAATAAAGTGTACAAGGTTGAAAACAACGTTGATAAGCCAAAATATTATGTATTGGATATGTTTCCTTACCCAAGTGGCGCAGGTTTACATGTAGGGCATCCGCTAGGCTATATTGCTAGCGATATTTATAGTCGGTATAAGCGGTTAAAAGGCTATAATGTTTTGCACCCAATGGGCTTTGATAGTTTTGGTTTACCTGCTGAGCAATATGCTTTAGAAACTGGGCAACACCCAGCAGAAACCACCAAAAAAAATATTGCAACGTTTAAAGCCCAGTTAGATAAAATTGGTTTTTGTTACGATTGGGAAAGAGAAGTACAAACTAGCGACCCTAATTATTACCGATGGACGCAATGGATATTTTTGCAGCTGTTTAATAGTTATTTTGATAGCAAAGAAAATAAAGCAAAGCCCATTGAAAATTTAGTAAGAGCTTTTGAACTTGAGGGCTGTGCCAACTGCCAACTGCCAACTGCCAACTCCTTTACTGCTGAAGAATGGAATGCATATAACAAAAAAGAACAAGAAGATATTTTAATGCAACGCCGCCTTGCCTTTAGTAAATACGGCGAGGTAAATTGGTGTGAAGTTTTGGGTACCGTATTGGCAAATGATGAAGTAGTAAATGGGGTAAGTGAACGTGGTGGGCACCCAGTGGTGAAAAAGAAAATGCGCCAATGGTATTTGCGTATTACAGCTTATGCCGATAGATTACTAGAAGGTTTAGAAACAGTGGAGTTTAGCGATAGCATGAAAGAAATGCAACGCAATTGGATAGGGAAAAGCGAAGGTGCTGAAATTGACTTTGTAATAAAGACAATAGACAATAGACAATCGACAACTGAAGTTCAAAACTCATCGTCGGTGGTTGGTGGTCAGTTGTCCATAACAGTATACACCACCCGACCCGATACCATTTTTGGTGTTGACTTTATGGTGGTAGCCCCAGAATTAGAGTTGGTGCAACAAATAAAAACTACAGATCAAACAAATGCGGTAGATGAATATATTGCTTATGTAAAAAGCCGTAGCGATGTAGATAGAATGGCAGAGAAAAAAATTACAGGTTGCTTTACAGGCGCATATGCAGTAAATCCATTTAACGGTAAACAAATACCCATATGGATAAGTGAATATGTTTTAGCAGGTTACGGCACAGGGGCAATAATGGGTGTGCCTTGCGGCGATGAACGTGATTTTAAATTTGCTCAACATTTTAATATTCCTATTACAAATATTATTGGTAACCATTTTAATGGGCAAGAAGCTAACCCTACAAAAGAAGTTCCTTATAGTAACAGCGAATTTGTAAATGGTATGAAATATGCCGAAGCTGCTAAAGTAGTAATTGATAAATTAGAAGAAAAAGGCATAGGCAAACGCAAAGTAAATTATCGAATGAGAGATGCTGGCTTTAGCCGCCAACGCTATTGGGGAGAGCCTTTTCCTATTATATGGAACGATGGCGTAGCTGTTGCTTTGGAAGAAATTGATTTGCCATTGGAGTTACCACATGTAGATAAATACGGGCCTGGCCCAGAGGGAGAAGGGCCTTTGGCGAATTTAAAAGAATGGACCTCATCCCCGTCCCTTTTCCACACCGTGGAGAAGGGGGAAACGAAGACTGAATCGAAGGGGTCTTTTTCGCAAGTTCCGAAATATATAGTGTCATCGCCTATGCAATACGAGTTGGCAAAAAATATGCGTAAAGATTATACCGAAGCAGAAGGGGCATTGTGGGAAGTGTTACGAAATAATAATACAGGAGAAAAATTTAGAAGACAACATCCTATAGATAGTTATATTGCTGATTTTATTTGTTTACAAAAAAGTTTAATTGTAGAGGTTGATGGTGGTTATCATTTAGATGCTGAGCAAAAACAATATGATGAAACAAGAAGTAAACGATTAAACGAAATTGGATTTGAAGTAATAAGATTTACCAATGATGAAGTACTAAAAAATCCTTTCGCAATAAAAGAAAAAATAAAACAACACATAAAAAAGATTGATGAAAAAGCGGAGAGTTTGCACATCCCCTCTCCACTTGTGGAGAGGGGGCAGGGGGTGAGGGAAACCTCCACCATGCCTGGCTATGCCGGCAGTAGTTGGTATTTTTTACGCTATATGGATCCACACAATGCCACCACTTTTTGCGACAAAAAAGTTAGCGATTATTGGAACCAAGTAGATTTATATGTGGGTGGCACAGAGCATGCCGTTGGGCATTTATTGTACAGCCGTTTATGGACAAAAATTTTGTTTGATTTAGGGCATATTGGTTTTGATGAGCCATTTAAAAAGTTGTTGAATCAGGGGATGATACAGGGAAGTAGCAGGTTTGTGTATAGAGTTTCTTTCCCAGATATATTATCTAGGATGAAGGGAGATTTATCTGCAAACCACTCTCCAATTTTTATATCAGAAAGTATCTATAAAAGAATATTAGAAATTGGTGTAGACAATGGGATAGAAAGAATTAAATATTTAAAAACGATTGCACCAAATAATTCAATAATTCAAAACGCTTCAAATACAATAGTTACTTCCAGGTTACATGTCAATGTAAATATTGTTGATGGATTTGAATTAAATACTGATGTTTTCAAAAAATGGAGAGATGAATATGCAAATGCAGAATTTATTTTAGAAGATGGCAAATACATCTGTGGCTCAGAAACAGAAAAAATGTCCAAATCAAAATACAACACTGTTAACCCAGATGAATTGTGCGTAAAATACGGAGCCGACACCTTCCGTATGTACGAAATGTTCCTAGGCCCTGTAGAAGCTAGCAAACCTTGGGATACAAAAGGTATTGAAGGCGTACACCGTTTTTTAAGAAAGTTGTGGAGGTTATTTAATGATGGTATTAAGGGTAAAATTTGGGTAGATGAAAAACCTACCGAGGCCGAACTAAAAATTTTACATCGTACCATAAAAAAGATAGAAGAAGATACCGAAAAATTTTCGTTTAACACGGCCGTTAGTGCCTTTATGATTTGTGTAAACGATTTGGCAGATGCTAAATGCTACAAAAAAGAAATTTTAGAAAAGGTATTGATTTTGCTAGTGCCTTATGCGCCGCATATTGCCGAGGAATTGTGGCACCAACTAGGAAATACCACAACTATTTTAGATGCTGAGTATCCAACATTCGACCCATCGTTATTGGTTGAAAGTAGTAAAGAATATCCGGTAAGTATAAATGGAAAAGTACGTACTAATATTACTTTAGCACTAACATTAGAGCAAGTAGAAGTAGAGGAAATTATACTGCAAAACGAAACAATACAAAAATGGTTAGAGGGTAAAACACCTAAAAAAATCATCTATGTAAAAAATAAAATGATAAACATAGTGGTATAAAATAATAAGTATACCAACGTAATTTACTTAAACGGTTTTGGATGTAACATGGTTATCCAAAACCGTTTTTTTTAGGTGATTTTTTTAGGGGTAACTCTTTTAGCACCCTCAACTAAAAAAGTATTAAAAAGTCGCATCGCCTGTAAAAATCCTATTCCCATAAATCTCCAAAAGGCTTACTAGTTTGCTACTTTATAGTTAAAATATTTACTAGCCTAGGTATTTATACTATGTTTGTAGTATGAATAACTTAAGTAGATTAATTATAGCGCTAGAAAAAAATAAAAATAATTTTTATAGCGTACTACAAGTTGATAAAAATGTAGATGCGTTGTTGCAAATGAATTTTACAGCAACTAATGCAAGCTTAACAAAAGAGTTGTTAGGCGATGTAAATTTATTTTCTACTTACATAAAACAAACCTTAGCCAGTGCTAATTGCAAATATGGCATTGGTGGGTATAATGAAGATAGAGTGTTATATAAAGTGCATAAGCATTTTAACTCAACTAATATAGATGAACCAAGAACCATACATTTAGGTATTGATATTTGGGCAGATGAAGGCACAACAATTTTTGCACCACTAGGCGGTATGGTACATAGTTTTGCTTTCAATAATAATTTAGGCGATTATGGCGGTACCATCATTTTACAACATCAATTAGATACTATTTCTTTTCACACCCTATATGGTCATCTATCTTTAAAAAGTATACAAAATCTTACCGTGGGGCAATATATAAACCGTGGTAATGCCATAGGCCATTTAGGTAATGCAATGGAAAATGGCAACTGGCCGCCACATCTGCATTTTCAAATTATTGAAGATATGGAGTTAAACGAAGGTGATTACCCTGGCGTATGTACAATTGCCGATAGAGAAAAGTACTTGGCTAATTGCCCTAATCCAGATTTAATTTTAACATTAATGCAATACGCAAAACAAGTAACTTTATAGTCAAAATTAATACACACTTGTTTCGTAAATTATTTATTTTTTATTGCCTATTTACGTTTGTTTTTGAGGATAGTAATGCTCAAAAGCTAGTAGGTTTTTGGAACGGAAAAATAAGCCGTAAAACAGATAAAGGATATGGAGCAGATAATTTTGAAATGCACATTTATCAAATTGGTAAGCAAATAACGGGATACACCTTTGCCTACTCCGATACTAGCCGATTTGTTTTATACAAATTTTCTGGAAAAATAAATAAAAAAACAAAAGTAGTAAACCTAGAAGAGTATGGCTACGCCTATTGTTTATTGCCCGATACCTTAAATCCTTGCGAAAAAAAATTTGATTTACTCTACACAAAAATTGACGACACAAAATATTTAACGGGGAAATGGTCAGGTATTTCCATTGACACCTCCTGCTATCCTAATGATGAATTATTAGTAGCCTTAGAAAAAATAGATAAGCCTGTTTTTTCCGACGAGTTTTTTTTAATGAAAAAAATCAATCATTTTTTTAAAAACAAAAAACAATATAGCACAAAAAATACCGACTTTGCTGATACAATACCGGTAGTAAAAACCGTTGTGGATTCCTCTATTTTAATACCAAAAAAACGAAAGTTAGATATACAACAAATACTAACCGTAAAAGATTCGGTAATTAAAATAACCCTTTACGATAATGCTCAAATAGATGGCGATACCGTTTCGGTATTTGTAAATAAAAAACCCATAATTATTAAACAACGAATTTCCAATAAACCCCTAACCTTTACCATACCCTTTCCTAATAAAGGCGAAGCCATAGAATTATTGCTACAAGCCGAAAACCTAGGCGAAATACCTCCAAACACTGGCGTAATGATTGTTGAGGCAGATGGCAAACGCTACGAAATACGAGTACAATCCGATTTTGAAAAACATGCAGTAGTTATTTTTACATTTGTTCCGTAATTTAAAACATTCAATATCCTCATATTGTAAAAAACTCAACATTTTGTATTAATTATTGTTATAAACACCAACAGATACAAGCAAAAACTTACCTTTACAAGGCAAATTATAAGCATGGAAATTAAAGCTGGACCACTATTAAGTCAAATAAACTCTCCTGTCGATTTAAAAAAAATTGGTAAAGAAGAGTTACATAAAGTATGCGATGAGCTGCGTCAATACATAATTGATGTAGTAAGCGTACATGGTGGGCATTTTGGCGCAAGCCTTGGTGTGGTTGAGTTAAGCGTGGCTTTACATTACATTTATAACACTCCTTACGATCAATTGGTTTGGGATGTTGGCCATCAAGCCTATGGGCATAAAATTTTAACGGGCCGTAGAGATAGTTTTCCTACCAACAGAAAATATAAAGGCCTTAGTGGTTTTCCAAAACGTAGCGAAAGTGAGTACGATACCTTTGGCGTTGGGCATTCATCTACCAGTATAAGTGCTGCTTTAGGTATGGCAATGGCCGCCAAATATAAAAAAGAAGATAGAAAAAGTATTGCCGTAATTGGCGATGGAGCAATGACGGCTGGCTTGGCGTTTGAAGCCATGAACCATGCAGGTGTTGCCGATGCTGATATGCTCATTATTTTAAATGATAATTGCATGAGCATAGACCCTAATGTGGGTGCCCTAAAAGAATATTTAACCGATATAACTACATCTCCTACCTACAACAAAGTAAAAGATGAGGTGTGGAATTTATTAGGCAAATTACCTGTTGGCAAAAATTTTAGCCGAGGTATGGCACACAAACTTACCGAAGGAATGAAGGGTATGGTAAGCAGCAGCAGCAATTTATTTGAAGCGTTAAAACTTAGATATTTTGGACCCATTGATGGGCATAATATTACTAAGTTGGTTGATACGTTGCAAGATTTAAAAAACATACCAGGTCCAAAAATTTTACACATAGTAACGGTTAAGGGTAAAGGGTACGATTTAGCAGAGAAAGATCAAACACTTTGGCATGCACCAGGTTTGTTTGATAAAGTAACAGGAGAGTTGCAAAAGAAAACGTTTGATATCCCACAACCAATGAAATATCAAGATGTTTTTGGGCATACGATAATTGAATTAGCTGAGCAAAACGAAAAAATATTTGGTATTACTCCAGCAATGCCAAGTGGCTCATCACTAAAATACATGATGGCAAAAATGCCTGATAGGGCTTTTGATGTGGGCATAGCAGAGCAGCATGCAGTAACCGTAAGTGCAGGTATGGCTACACAAGGGCTTAAAGTTTTTTGCAATGTATACTCTACATTTATGCAAAGAGCATACGACATGGTGGTGCATGATGTTGCTACACAAAAACTTCCTGTAATATTTTGTTTGGATAGGGCTGGGCTTGTAGGGGATGATGGACCAACACACCACGGCTGTTACGATATTGCTTATATGCGTTGCATACCTAACTTAATTGTAAGCGCCCCTATGAACGAAATGGAACTGCGTAATTTAATGTACACGGCACAGTTAGATGAAATGCAATTACCTATTGTAATTCGTTATCCAAGAGGGGAGGGTATAAATGCCGATTTGCAAAAAGATACCATGGCACAAAAATATCCTTTCCAAAAAATACAAATAGGTAAAGGGCAAAAATTAAAAGATGGAAAAGATATTGCTATTTTAAGTTTTGGGCACCCAGGAAATTTTGCTGCAGCTGCCATTAGAGATGTACGAACCGAAGGTATTAATCCTGCACATTACGATATGCGTTTTGCAAAACCTATTGATGAAGAGATGTTGCATGAGGTGTTTACGAACTACAATAAAATACTTACGGTAGAAGATGGAACGGTTGTTGGCGGTTTTGGAAGTGCCGTATTAGAATTTATGAATGCACATGGCTATAAGGCCGATGTAAAAATATTAGGCATCCCCGATAGGTTAGTTGAACACGGCACCCCTAAACAATTATATGAGGAAATTGGTATTGATGCCAATGGTATTGCAGAAATGTTGAGAGAAATGAGTAAGATTAGTGTAGCAGAGTTCGTGAAGTAAACTTGGTCTGACGCTCCGTCTGACCACAATAATGTACATGTTGAAAAAACTACATATTTATAAAGATGGCAGCTTTTCAAAAGCTGTCATTGTTATTTTCAGTCTACGTAATCACTGATATCTAAGGAAAATCCACCTTTTTATTTTCTTTAACACCCACCAAATAATTTTTATGAAATAAGTTTCGTTTTGCATCAAAGGCAACACACAACATGAAACTTATTATGCGTTTAACAAGCGTACTATTGCTTTGCTTATTAACAGCATCGGCATTTGCTTATTTTTTTTGCTTGCCCCGATTTTATCGGGGGTATAACTCAAAACATAAAGCTTCAAGTTCAAGTATATCAAAACCCAAAAACAAAGCTGGTGCAAAAATTAATGCAGCAGCATTAGCTATTTCGCCAATGGGCTTAAAAAAATATTTAAAAGCCAATAAATTTAATACAACGCATTGTTTTTTAATTAACATGAATATCGAATCAGGGGAAAAGCGCTTTTTTGTATACAATGTTCTTAAAGATTCTGTAGAAATGGCAGGTTTAGTAACACATGGTAGTGGTACAGAAGGCAGCGATACCATTCAATTTAGTAACCAACTCAATAGCCTTTGTACCAGTTTAGGAAAATATAAAGTGGACAAATCTTACCAGGGTAAGTTTGGGTTAGCCTATAAATTACATGGCTTAGACAATAGTAATAGCAATGCATTTAATCGTTTTGTTGTATTACATGGCCATAGTTGTGTACCAAGTAGTCAAGTGCCTTACTCTATTTGCCAAAGTTGGGGTTGCCCCACAGTTGCACCATCTTTTTTACAACAGTTACAAGCATATATCGATAAATCGGATAAGCCAATATTACTGGAGATAAGAAAATGAGATTTAACTACAGATAAGTACAATTTATTTTTATAGGTATAAAAATAAATGCCTTTTTGTGGAAACTAATCAGCGATATCTGCGTATTCAGCGGGACAATCCTAAAACTCCATCGGCACTTCCACCGCCAACAACTCAGCATCTTCAGTAGCCAAAATGTCAAAACTATGGGTATCATAAATCCCTACAGCATCTCTACTATTCAATGTAATTTCATTTACGGTAACACTACCTTTTATTACTACTAAAAAAACACCATTGCCTGTAAACGTATTGGCATACGTTAAAGCCTCTCCATTTAATAAGGTTGCTAAAGAAAATTTAGCATCTTGATTAATCCATAAAGCATTGTCACTTTCTATTGGCGATACTACCGTTTGCCATTTATTTTTTCTCTCCGTAATATCAAAAGTGCGTTGGTCATAACGTGGAGTTATATTTTTCTCTTTAGGAAATACCCACAATTGAAAAAGGTTAACTGATTCTGTTTTTGAAGAGTTAAACTCACTATGCTCAACACCACTTCCAGCGCTCATTATTTGTACATCACCAGCTTTAATAATACCGTTACCACCACTGCTATCTTTATGTGCCAATGCGCCAGTATGTGGTATGGTTACAATTTCCATATTATCGTGTGGGTGTGTAGGAAACCCACCACCACCAGCAACAACATCATCATTCAACACTCGTAATGCCCCAAAATGTACTTTTTGTGGATTATGATATTGAGCAAAACTAAAATAGTAATTGGCTTTTAACCAGCCATAATCTGCCTTTCCTCTTTCTGTAGCTTTAAATAATATAGTTTGCATAAATGTAAATTTAATGTTTAAACATCAAATAAAATGCCAATTATTTGATACTGACAAAATAGCAAAATAACGCCTTAATTAGGTATTAGATTTCACACGCCTTAAAAAAGTATAAATACAAAAAAACTCCGACTAGCGGAGTTTTAAAATTAGTTTAACTGTTCTGGCATAGTAAATAGGGGTGCACTATCTTCCTCTCTATCCTCATTCCATTCTATTAAAAAATTATTACGTCCTTCACCAGTTACAATACCCATATACTTCAGTTGTATTAGCTCTAGCAAACTTAAAAATAAAAATATAGCATGTATTCTATCTTGGCAAATGTCAAATATTTTTTCAAACGAAAGTGTTTTATCTTCCTTACAACTATCTAAAATATAACTTCTGCTTTCCTCCATAGTATAGGCGTATTGCACTACAGTATGTACAGGTCTATTATTTTTTTCGTGAAGGCGCTGAGCAACTTTTTCAAAAGCCTTCATTAGTTTAAATAAGGTTACAGCTTGTATTTCAGTTCCTTCTCCTGCATCTTCCCCAATTTGTATTAATTCTTTATGCAAATTTCCACGCTTTACCATCAACATTCTAATGGCTTCCATTTCTGCCATTTGTGTACTCGCTTCTTTAAATCTTTTGTATTCTAATATTTTATCAATTAATTCTTGTCTTGGATCAATTTCATTTCCAAGGGCGTCAATTTCTTTACGGGGTAAAAGCATTTTGGCTTTTATTCGCATTAACGTACTTACAAATAAAATAAACTCACTACTTAGTTCAATATTTAATTTTTCGGTAGAATGGATAAAAGTTAAAAAATCGTTGGTAATTTTTGTAATCGGAATATTATATATATCTAATTCATCCCGTTCTATAAAAAAAAGGAGCAAGTCAAAAGGCCCTTCAAATTCAGCAAGTTTTATTTGATATGTTTCGTTTGTCACGTAGTGTTGTATTTAAAAAATCCCATCAAATACTGATGGGGTACAAATGTAGATATTAGTTTACATAGTTTTTTAGGCATTGAATAAGTTGCTAAAAATGTGGGTAAATTATAAGTTATAATTTAACCTAAGTCCTGTAGAGTGCTGTAATTGTGTACCGTCAGTTTCTAAATTGTTGTATATAATGCAAAAACACCTACTTTAAAGTAGGCGTTTTTAAATACTATAAAAAAGAAGTTACTTTTTTAACGAATCTCTAATTTCCATTAATAAAGCATCGGTGCTAGATGGGCCTGCAGGGGCAGCAGCAGCTTTTTTCTTTAATTTATTAGCACCTTTTATCATCATAAATAAAACTAGCGCAATAAGCAAAAAACTAAACACATTTTGTACAAAAATGCCGTACTTAATTGTAGCACCATTTACCGTAGTTGCAAGAGAACTAAAATCTGCTCCAATTACTGTACCTATAATCGGCATAATAACATCATCTACTAACGAAGTGATGATTTTACCAACGGCACCACCAATTATTACAGCAGAAGCTAATTCTAATAAATTACCTGTTACGGCAAACTCTTTAAATTCTTTAATAAATCCCATGTTGATTAAGTTTTAAGTTTAATATAATAAAAAAGCAGTTTTAAAATAGGTTAAATAATTGCTTTAAATTTAGAAGTATTTTTTGTAATACACAACTAAAACACAACATTTGTGTAGTATGAGGTAGTGTGTAGGTATAAAATAATATAGTTAGAGTAAAAAAAGATAATATGAAAAAAGTAGGGCTAGTTAACTGGGCAATTTTTTTACTCCTGTCCTTTATTTGGGGCAGTAGTTTTGTTTTAATGAAAGAAGGATTGATTGGCCTAACCTCTTACCAAGTGGCTAGTTTACGTATCGTTTTTTCTGGTATAGTCTTATTGCCTTATAGCATTAAATATTGGAAACAACTACCTTCAAATAAAATGGGCACTATTTTTTTATCGGGGCTTTTGGGTAGCTTATTACCAGCTTTTTTATTTTGTATTGCCGAGGAAAAAATAGACAGCTCCTTGGCTGGCACATTAAATTCCCTAACACCTATTTTTGTTATTTTTATAGGGGCTGTATTTTTTAATACAAAAACATCGGCTAATAAAATCATTGGAATTATTATTGCTGTTGTTGGTTGTGCATTGCTTTTATTTAGTAAAAATAGTTTGCAACAAAATCAACCTGTGTTTTATGTTTCTCTGGTAATACTTGCCACTATTTGCTATGGCATTAATGTAAATATGGTAAGTAAATATTTACAAAACATTGGTTCTATTCAACTAGCGGCAGTTGCATTGGGCTTAAATGCCGTACCTGCTTTAATTATTCTTTTTTTTACGGGATATTTTAATTTACCCTTAACAGATAGTAAAGTTCTTTCCTCAACGCTTTACACCGCATTGTTGGGCATTTTTGGCACTGCTTTAGCCTCCATTACTTTTTATTTATTAATGAAAAGGGCAGGTGCAATTTTTGCAAGTATGGTTACCTACGGTATTCCTTTTGTAGCTATTATGTGGGGCATACTTTATGGAGAAAAAATTGGTATTAAGCAACTGGTGGCTTTATCTATTATTTTAGTTGGCGTATATATTGCTAACCGAAAAACTAAGTAAATCTATAACCATCTTTTATAGTAGTAAAGCTAAGTGGTATTTGCTCCAAGCCTTCTTTCATAAACTAAGTTTATATTATTCAATCAATAGCTACTTAACTAATACCAATTATAAATTAAAAATAATCCAATTACAGTATTGTCAGGTTGAGCTTGTCTGCCGACAAAGGCAAGCTCAGGCTGACAGCTTTTCGAATTAACGAATTTGGCTTAAAGTATATTTATAATCTGTATAAGGTAAAATTAGATTAGGCAATATTTTATAGTAGTGTCTTTTTCCTTTAAACGTTTAAAACATTACTAAGGTTAGTAAAAATAAAAATCCCTCCGAAATACTTCGGAGGGATTTTTATTATTTTTAGTAATTAAAACAATTGTTACAAAACAACTGCTCTACCAATTGCTAATCTTTCGCCATTTACATCAATAACCTCAACCCAGTAAATTCCTTTACCGTGTTTACGTAAATCAACATCCATTCTTTGATAAGGTGCATTGTTTGGATACTGATTAACAGATATCCTTGAACCTTTAGCATCATAAATGTTTAAAGCACGTGGTGCTCTTGTGTTTAACGAAGCGTAATATCTAACTTGGAATACTCCACTGTTAGGATTAGGATAGATAAATACTTTTCCAGATGATGAATCTGAAATAGTAACCGTGTTTGAGGTGCCTATGCAACCATTAACATCTGTTACTGTTAAGGTATAATCTCCTAAACCATCTACATCAACAACATATTGAGCAGTATTACCACCAACCACAGCACCATTTCTTCTCCAAACATAGCTTGCAGCTATAGGCGAAGAAGTGTTAGTTAATGTAGCTTTTAAGCCAGGGAATAACTTGGTGTAAGGGTTTGCTGTAAGTACAACAGTTGGTAATGGGTTAACATTTAAACGAACTATGTTAGAGAATACAGCACCACAAGGAGCAGTACCTGCTACAGAGTCTCTGTATAAATAGCCGTTAATGCTAGTTGGAGGATTAGTTATAGTTAAGGTAGCTGTTTTAGCACCACTATAAATTCCGCCATTTGCAATTGTTACCCAAGTACCTGGGGTACCGTTATTAATAAATGTACTAAACTGCCAGTTATGTCCAGGAGTAGTACCTGCTGCAACAGCAGTAAACGTAGCTACTTTGTCTGTACAAATGGTAGTATTTACAGGTTGAGTTGTAATACTTACTGGTTGGTTAACCGTTACAACAACTCTTCTTGCAGGTGAAGTACATGGAGGAGCAGAAACAGTTCCAAATATTACTCTACCAATAAACCCTCTAGGAGTAAAGGTTGGAGCATTTGGAGCAATATCGCCAGCATATCCAATTCCTGTACCAGTAATTATATCACAACCACTGTTGGATATGGTTTGAACACCAGCTCCTAGTGTACTGTAACGTAAGTTACCAGTAGCACCTTGCTTAGATTCTACAGCTAGGCCATAGGTACTATTTGCTGGTATAACAAATGATAATCCACTTAAGAAAGTCTGAGGAACTGTGGTGGTTGTATTGGCAACAGCGGTATAAGTACCTGTACCAACAACATTCCATCCATTTCCTGCATTAATTGCACCTGGAGGACCAGATATTGCACTTGTTTTAGCATATAAAGTCGCAGTACTTGCACCACCAACTCCTGCAATACTTTCTATTCCTGTAATAGTTACAGGGAATGAATTATTGTTTCTGAAGTTGAATACTGCCATTGCAAACGCATTATTATTTGCAAAAGTAGTAGCAATTGATGTTGGAGGAAGAGAAAGACTCTGTACCGTTACATCGTAATTGTTAATACCAATAGTTGTTGGTTGAGCCCAAACTGAATCAACCGGTGTGTTTGCAACATAAGGTATTGTACCAGCTGCATTGCTAAATAACCCTGTAGCAGGCGTCCAAATAGCAGGTGTTGCAGGTACACCAATTACATAAGTAATCTCTAAATCCCATCTTGTTAATAAACCAGCATCTAAATTAAAGTAATCTGCAGCTGCAAAGGTATACGTACCATTAACCGAACCAGGATTAGCATTCATTGCACTCATTAATGCAGCGTATGAAGGAACAGTTGGTAAGAAACCAGCAGGACCAGCAGGACCATTTACTGGAGCAGTAGGAACTAATCTTCCATCGGCTCTAAACGTACCTGTAAACGGACTAGCAGTACCAATATTAGTGGTAGAAGCAGAACTAAATGCTGTATTTACAAAATTTGTAGTTGCAGCACCACCACCTGTATTATTTAAGTAATAATCTAGGTTTAATGTACCTAAGGTACCTGGTGCTTTTAATACCATAACAATATCACCTAACCAAGTGTGCGTACCATTAACGGTAGTTTTAATACCAGTAATTGTTGCATTGGCAGGTATGCCAGATACTGTAATATTACTAGTACCACCAGTAGGGGTATTATCAGGTATTGGAACAGCAATTGTACCAGATGTAAAGTTAACTACACTTGTTACAGAAGATGAACTCTTCAACAAAACTGGTATATCACCTAAGCACATCGTAACAGGATTAGGTGTAACTGCAGGTGCAGGAGGCGTATAGTTAACAATTACGCTACTTGTACCAATACAGTTTGTAACCGTATCTCTTGCAGTAACTGTATACGTAGTTAAAGCACTAGGTGCAGCATACACAGTTTGTGTATTTCCACCAGTATATGGATTAGTAGCAGTACTATTGGTAAATAAACCAGTAGTAGGAGCCCAAGTATACACCCAGTTTTGAGTACCTGGTAATGTACCTGGTGTAGTGTAATCAATAATCAAATCCCATCTAGTTAAATTACCAACATCAGGAGCACCAGCATCGTATGCAGCTAACGTCCAGTTGCCATTTGCAGCACCAGCAGCTAAAGCGCCTATGTAAGTTGCCCAACTTGTTGTTGTTGGATCAAAACCTACCGGACCACCAGATAAAGTTGCGTTGAATGCTGTAAAGGTTACACCAGCTCTATCTGCTTGCCATGTTCCAGTAAATGGAGCTGTTCCAGTAGCAATTGAGGCTGTACCAGCAGAGCTAAATGTAGTATTTAAATAGTTTGCACCAGCGTTATTTGCATAACCACCAATAGCATTTAAATTAATTACTGCACCTGTAGGCGATTTTAACACCGCTACCATATCATTAGCATAAGCATGTGTTGCATTAATTCTTGCCGCAACACCTGTAATGGTTGCATTTGCAGGAATACCTGTAACAGCAATTACATTGCTTGCAGCAGTAGCAGGCCTTGTAGGGAAGGCTCCCTCAGGAATAGCTACATTAATAGTACCAGAAGTAAATGTTAAACTTCCAGGAACTGGAGGAGCAGCACTTGCAACCGATAATTGTGTACCACTAATACCAGGAACACCACCACAAACAGGACCAACAGGGTTGATGGCTACAGTAGGTAATGCGTTAATGGATAATTTAGCAGGTTGAGATGTAGAACCTGCAACAGGAGCACATAAGCCACCTACTGTACAACGATACCAATTATTGTTTAGTAAAGCAGATGTTGGGTTTATAGTTAATGTTGCAGTAGTTTCTCCACTGTAAGGAGCACCAGCTACAATATTAGTATAAGGTCCAGCAGCACCCGTTGTACTTACTTGCCATTGGTATGTTAATGTACCAGCACCAGTTGCTGTAATAGTAAAGGTAGCAGGAGAACCACTACAAACGGTAACATCTGTAGGTTGAGTAGCAACCAACGGACGTTGATTAACAACAACTGTATAACTTGCTATTCTAGTACAACCCACACCATTGTTATGACTAACCGTGTAGGTAGTAGTAA
This sequence comes from Bacteroidota bacterium, assembly GCA_031377245.1. Classification (GTDB taxonomy): domain Bacteria; phylum Bacteroidota; class Bacteroidia; order Chitinophagales; family Chitinophagaceae; genus Ferruginibacter. Next base: position 161,517 of record JANMEU010000010.1, on the reverse strand, counting down.
CCGCAGGTGAAGCACCAACAGGGTTTGTTGTTGTACTATTTAAACCAGTAGCAGGAGTCCATAAGAATGTACCACCTGTAATTGGTGTAGTTGAAGATCCTGTAAAGGTTATTCTATAACCAGCAATTCCACCTCCATCTCCAAACGCTTGATCATTTACCCATAATCTCCAGTTACCATTAAAGTCGCCTGTAAATTGAGATAATAAACCATTAGCAGCACATACAGGACCACCAGCAGGCATTGTTTCACCCGCAGCATTTGTAGGTCTTACATTACCAGTGCCATTAGCAGCAGGTGGTGTAGTAAACAATGGATTTGCATCAGCAAAATTCATTGTTGCGTTAATAAAGTCAGCACTACCTCCTACATCAGATAATAACATCACCGCAGGAGAAGCATTTCCAACAGGAGCTTGTAATGCAATATCCAAATCACCAGACCATGTATGATTTACACCTAACAAAGTAACTGATTGAACAGTAATACCTGTTGTAGGGAAACCAGCTACAGTTAAGTTTGCTGGATATGGGTTACCAGGAGCGCCGGCGCCAGTGCCTATTGTAACACCACCAGTTGAATTAATTGTTTGTACACCAAAACCTTCACTAGCCGTTAATCTTGTAGGATCGCCAGCACAAATTGGTGCATTAGGATCAGCTACAATAATCATTGGAGCAGAAGCTTGGAAATTAACTACCGCAACTGTAGAAGGAGCCTCTAAACAACCACCACTTACTTGAACAATGGCACGATACCATGTAGTTGCAGCAATGTTTGTAGAAGTTAATGTTGTTGTAGTATTTGCTATTGCAGTAAACGGACCAGCAGCAGAAACTGTAGAAGATTCCCATCTTACTACATTACCTACATGGCCAGTTAATGTTAATGGAGTACTATTGGTAACACCACAAACATTAGTGCTTGCAGGGTTAACTGTACCACCAACCGAAGCAGCAACAACAGTTAATACACCAGGGTTAGAAGATATTCCACCTGTACAATCAACAGTTGTCATAAAGCAACGATATTGGTTACCATTTAAACCAACAGCAGTTGGGTTAATAGTCATAGTAGTTGTACCAACATTGCTATAAGGGGCAACGTTTGTTAAGTTAGTCCAAGTTGCACCAACTAATAATTGCCATTGATAAGTGATAGCGTTGCTAGCATTTGCTACAACACTAAAATTTATACTGCTACCCACACAAGTTGTAACATTTACAGGTTGTGTAGTTACAGAAGGACAACCAGCCAAAATTGGCGTAATTGGTGTAGTTACTGTTTTGCAACCGAATGATCTTGCAGCCGGTAAGTTACTTTCAAACAAACAGTTTGTAGTAACTACGTTACCAGGAAATGCATTGCTATTAACAGTAATAGTTACTTGAGCAGTAAATGTACCATTAGCAGCCATAGATACTGGCCATCTAACAACACCTGCACTAAATACACCACCATTAGTTGCACTTACAAAAGTAACGTTTGCTGGCAAAGTTGAACGCATTTCATAACCAGTAATAGCAGAACCACTACAAGTACTTGCAGTAACAGTATAGGTCATGTTTTGACCTGCTGGTATTGAAGTTACACCTGTAGTAATGTCTGATTGAGACTTAGGAGTATTATCTGGTATTTGATCGCTTGCACTTGCAGCAGAACCTGAAGAAGCAAAAAAGCCCATTTGTCTTTTTGTAAAAGCTCTCCAAATTGCACAAGAAAATTGACCACCATACAATAATGTGTCAGCTGCTAACCAAGCATTTCTGTGCTCTACAAAACTAGTACCGCAAGGCACAAGCTTCATCGCTTGCATAGCAATACGCATTGCAGCAATGTTACCAGCTTGTGCATTACCACCACCACCACTATTATAATAAATGTTGGGGCTTATGGTACCACTTTGCTGAATAATAGCCCAAGTAGCTTCCCATGCAACAGCACACCAGTGCTCTCCACGGTTATGTACTGCACCGGGTAATACAGCATCAAAAAATTTGTTATTAATAGCTAAATCAGTACTGTAACGTTGGCTTCTTATACCAACACCAGTTGTAGGTTGCCCTAAAGCAAAGGTACCAATACCTCTACCTACTAAGCCAGTGTTTACATTTGCCACAGCCCAGTCTTGAGTTGTCATTAAGGCTATATAATCGCTTATACCCTCACCAGCATGTTCGCCATTACCTACACAACCAGTTTGGTTGGTAGAGCTACCCATTAAACGATTACTAACACCATGCCCAAGTTCATGAGCAATAATGCCATTGTCCACATCACCATCTCTACTAGGAGAAGTTTGTGTCCAAATATACATTTGCATTCTTCCACTACCACCATCAGCAGGAGTACCAAAGTTTGCATTGTTAGTACCACTACCATCTTGTGCTTCACCTAATACATGGTCGCCACCATTACCACCTCTTCCAAAATTATCCGATTGGAAATTACGGGCTACTTCATCAAAACCATGTGTGTATAATACATCATGTAAAATGTTGTTGTAGTAAAATAAGTTGGTAATATTAAATGCTTGATTATTAGCCATAGCACCAGTTGTACCACCACCCGTTATTGGATCGGCAGTATAATCTGGAGCATTACCATACGCACTAAACGTTAATGAAGGTAAAGCTGTAGTAGAAGTTGCAGAACGAGTAGGGTCACCACTGTTATTATTGTTCCTATCATGGTAAGCCCATACGTTGTTACCTCTTGTATAGTTGTAATCAGTATTACTTGCATCTGTATGCCAATTTTTTGTAACAGCATTAGAGAAAGATGCAGGAACATTTGTCCAAGGATTAGAAACTATAGTGCTATTTCCAGGTGCAGTACCAGGAAATGCGCCAGGCATAAAATTAGGTGCCTCATATGGTAAAGGAACTACACGATAAGTAGCAGCATTTACTATACTTGGGCTTGTAGTACCATTTTCAATTCTAGTAACTCTAGAAAAATCAAATGGATTGCTACCCATTGTAGCTTGGTTATGTTTTTCGCCAAATTCATGTACATGATTTGGATCATCCCAATTACAAGATACAGTTAAGTTGTTTTCGCCAATAACAGATCCATTACTAGCGTCAACAAAAATTTCCCACATATCAGATTTTGTGGTAGGCGTATAATAAACGAACCAGCCTAATTTAAAAGAGTTCTCATTGTCAGATGGGAACCACATTAATTGAGCGGTAACATTCTCTCTTGATACACCAAGATTGCCAAACTCAACCTTACGACCCATTTCTTTTGTAGAAATTGGAGTTATAGAGCTAGTTGGGCTAAAGCCTTTTGCTGCTAATGCAACAGCAACTGCACTTTCTGCAGTTTTGCTAGGCATACTAGAGTTTACCTTGCTTTCAATATTCGCAATTCTTGTACCCATAACAGATGCCAAAGCATTGTTTTTGTAAGCAATAGATTGCGTTTTATTGTAAACAGGAATACCTTGATAGGTTTGTTGTAAGTAGATGTAGCGAACCCCAATGGTTTTATCTACATAACTATACGTAACCATAAGGTTATTTAGGTCATCGGCACTTAAGTCAATGGCCGTTCGATTTGCACTTACAATTTGAAGTGCTGCGTTTTTTTCAACGTCGAATGATTGGGCTATACTGACCATAGCACACCATAACGTTATAAAAAGGAGCAAAATTTTCTTCATAATTTTTAAATTAAATTGGTTTTTTACTTGTTGTGTAGTTTTTTCTGTTTCTTTTTCTTAAGTGTATTTTTAAATGGTTACGTAATGGGGTTTAAAAAATTTTTATAATAAAAGGTATTTATAACTTTTGATTTGAGTATTTTTTTTTATAAGATATAGGGGTAGTGGGCAGTTAGATAGAATACAAGCAGTAAAAATTAATTTTTGTATAATTTTATTCATCTTTAATCAAGCAGTTGAATTGAACTGGAAAATTACATCTTTTTTTAGAAAACAACTAAAAAATAATAAATAAAATCAGTAAAGTTCTTTTTTTACTCATTATGCTTGTTTTATCTACAAAATTGTATCTAGTAACAGGCAGTATGCTTTAGAAAAATGAATAAATATGGAGTCATTTTTTTGCTTTACAAACCGCATCCCTTACCTTTGCCGCCTAAAATAGATGCTCATAGCTTTAGAGGCATACAAATAGTTTTTGGTATGCTAATAAAACGTAAGCTCACAAAGGCTTACAGCTGGGTTAACAAATAAAAACAAGTATTATGGTAGAAATTAAACCAGACGAAATTTCGGCAATTTTACGTCAACAATTAAGTAATTTTAATGCAGGTGCTAGTTTAGAAGAAGTAGGTACTGTTTTACAAGTGGGCGATGGTATTGCCCGTATTTACGGCTTAAATAATGTACGTAGTGGAGAGTTAGTAGAGTTTGAAAATGGCGTAAAAGCCATTGCCTTAAACCTTGAGGAAGATAATGTGGGTGTGGTTTTAATGGGAGATAGTGGCGATATTAAAGAAGGTGCTAAAGTAAAACGTACAGGTCAAATTGCCTCTATTAAAGTAGGTGATGGTATGAGTGGCCGTGTTATTAATACCTTAGGAGAGCCAATTGACGGTAAAGGACCTATTACTGGTGAATTATATGAAATGCCGTTAGAGCGTAAAGCACCTGGGGTAATTTTTAGAGAGCCAGTTAAAGAACCCTTACAAACCGGTATTAAAGCAATTGATGCCATGATTCCTATAGGACGTGGACAAAGAGAATTAGTAATTGGCGACAGACAAACCGGTAAAACAGCCATTTGTGTAGATACCATTATTAATCAAAAAGAATTTTACGAAGCTGGTAACCCAGTATATTGTATATATGTAGCCATAGGGCAAAAAGCTAGTACCATAGCTGGTATTATGAAAACGTTGGAAGAGAATGGTGCTATGGCGTACACCACTATTGTTGCAGCTAGTGCTGCCGACCCAGCTCCGCTTCAATTTTATGCCCCATTTGCTGGTGCGGCTATTGGTGAGTTTTTTAGAGATACCGGTCGCCCTGCATTAATTGTTTATGATGATTTAAGTAAACAAGCCGTGGCTTACCGTGAGGTTTCTTTATTACTTCGTCGCCCGCCAGGACGTGAGGCTTACCCTGGAGATGTGTTTTATTTACATAGTCGTTTATTGGAAAGAGCAGCAAAAGTTATTGCAAAAGATGATATTGCTCGTCAAATGAACGACTTGCCAGAAAGCATAAAGCATTTAGTAAAAGGTGGGGGTAGTTTAACTGCCTTACCTGTTATTGAAACTCAAGCTGGTGACGTATCTGCCTATATTCCTACCAACGTAATTAGTATTACCGATGGGCAAATTTTCTTAGAAGGTAATTTGTTTAATGCTGGTATTCGTCCGGCAATTAACGTGGGTATTAGTGTTAGCCGTGTGGGTGGTAATGCTCAAATTAAATCCATGAAAAAAGTAGCGGGTACCTTAAAACTAGACCAAGCTCTTTACAGAGAGCTTGAAGCGTTTAGTAAATTTGGTGGAGATTTGGATGCTGCTACTAAAAACGTAATTGATAAAGGCGCAAGAAATGTGGAAATTTTAAAGCAAGCTCAATACACCCCGTTTAGTGTAGAAAAGCAAGTAGCCATTATTTACTTAGGTACTCAAGGGTTATTAAAAAATGTTGCTGTTAAAAATGTAAAAGCATTTGAAGAGCACTTTTTATTGGAAATGACGAACAAACATCCAGAAATTTTAAAAGAATTTAAGGCAGGTAAATTAGAGGATGAAAGTATAAAGAAAATGGTTGAGTTAGCAAATGGATTAACGCCTCAGTACAAATAAATTTAGGCTCCTAAAAATAAAATTAAAGCTCCTTAAAATAAGGAGCTTTTTTTATAGAAAATAAAAACAGCTTTTATAAAGAATAGAATAATTTTATTTTAATAGTAAAGTCAATTTTATTTTTTTTGAACGACCTCTTTTTTAATTTATCTTCTTATAATGCTTTGCAGCGTAGGATTGTAGCCATCTAAATAGTGTGTAACAATTGAATATCCGATGTAAAATAATCATCTTTAACAGATAGGCGTAAACGAAAATGAAGATATAATTTTAGCTACGTTTCAAAACGGTGAATTGTATAAAACTGAATTTTTTTTTTCGGTTGGTGGATACACCAACCGAAACGTAATTCATCTTATATCCTTCATTATATATTGTACTCACCAACTAAAAAGTAAACACCAAAATGTATAAGTAATTTTTATTTATCGGTTGGTGTCTCCGCCAACCGAAACTTAAATCTCATTTCCTAATTGTTTAATGTCCCCACCAACCGACAAGAGAATTTTGTTAACTAGTATAATTTTTTGTGGCTTTAGTTTACTGCTCAACAATCAAAATAAACTAAAGAGGAAGGCAATATTTACATAATTTTAGTAATTTTACTATGAATGTATCTAAATGTTGTATATTACATTTTCATAGCATAGTCTAGCTAGGTATTGTTAGCCAACACTTAACCAATATCCTTTTATTACTATGTTATTATTTAATTAAACTTAACCTATTTGTTTACCTCTTATTAATTTTTTTTATACTTACAATTAAGATTAAATCTACCTCGTTATACCTTTTCTAGAATTAAACTATAATTTATGAAACCAAATTGTACAAAAAAAACGCCGTTTAGGCTATTCACATTGTTGTTGTTGTTTGTTGCTTCTTTTTTTCAAGCAAATGCCCAAACCGAAACCTTTCCTACAGGCTCTTTCATCATTAACATGGGTGCCACAAACCCCAACACTATTGCCAATGGGTTAAAACCCTATGGTTTAATTTACGACTTGTTGAAAAACAATAATGTACCTATTAAATGGGTTATAGCCGCTGGTAAAGTAAAAGACGGGGTAGATTTTACCCACAATGGTGTACAATATAGAGGAGGAACTTTTATTATACCAGCCGGATTTAGAGATGCTGCTGTTAATGCCCGTATTACATTTTGGCAGGGGCAAGGTGTTGTAGGTACAACAACAACTACACCGCTAACCGTTACCGTAACCCAAACCCTAGTTGCAGCTCCCAAATGGACGCTAGATGCTGCCAATGGACCTATTGCACAAGGGTATTTAACAAACGCAGGTATTACGAATACTGGAGTAACTTTAGGTGCCTATAATTTTAGAGACGTTAGATTCTTGGATTGTTGCGACGATTTTTTTGTTATGCCACATGCCGACCCTACCTGGGCCACACACAATCGTTTATTTAGTTGGAATAGAGACTGTTTAGGTACTATTTGGGCTGCTTGCCATGCGGTGAGTGCTTTAGAAAATAGTATTAATCCTGGCAATACTACCCAGCAAATGAATTTTCTTTCTACCCGAACCACTGCTTTTGCACCAACACCTTGGCCAAATAATAGTTTAACGCTTTGGGGTTCTCACGCAAGTGCTACTCCACCATATACACATCAACTATTTAGTGACCCTGTTGCACAATACCTAGGCACTACAGATGCTGCCCAAACCAATGGTTCCGAACAAATATATTTACCTAAACAAGGCGTAGCTCCTAATAATACAAGGTGGAGGCCCGGGGTAAAAATTATTGCTTACGATCCTACACAGGCAAATGTACCTACGCCCGATTTGGCAAATGGTAATGTTGCCGCAGCAATTGTTTATGGCAGGGCCTTTGACGACCCTGCCCGTGGTTTAGTAATGTACGAAGCAGGGCACTCACATGATAAAGGAACTGCTGCAGATGTAGCAGCACAAAGAGCATTTTTTAATTTTAGCTTTTTACAGGTGCAGCCTAAAGCACCACAAATTACGGTTACCGGATTAGTTTCTGGCCAAAATATTAATAGTGGGTCTGTTACCAACGTTTCCGTTTCGGCAACATCTCCCTTAGCAGGAATTACCTTCAGTTATTTATGGACAAGCACTTGTGGTGGTACGTTTGCCAATGCAACGGCTGCGTCTACTACGTTTACTGCACCAACAGTGGTAAGTACAACGCCTTGTGTACTTACCTGTAAGGTTACCGATAACTGCGGAAGAGCAAGTTTTCAATCTTTTCCGGTTACCATAGTTCCGCCTCCTGTAGGGCCTACAGCTAATCCAGATGTAGCATCTGTTAGTGTAACCTGTGGTGGAGGTACATCTGTAACAACCAATGTTTTAGCAAATGATATAACTTCTGGAGGTCTTTTACTTACCTTAACTAATGTAACTGGTGCAGTTAATGGCACGGTTTCCTTTACCGCAGCAGGTGATGTTACGTTTACACCTAATGCTAATTTTACTGGCCCATTAGTACTTACGTATACTGTTTGTAATAATGCAACCCCAACTCCTTTGTGCTCCAATAGTACGTTAACAATATCTACAACAGGAGGTTCTACCCCTGCGGCAGCAGCGGATGCCTTTACCATTGCAGAAGATGCAGTGGGCAGATTTAATGTATTAGCAAATGATGCTGGTGGTTTAACCGTTATAGGAATTACCGCTGGCCCAGCTAATGGCAGGGTTTCTATTAATACCGATAATACCATTACTTATGTGCCTAATGCCGACTTTGGTGGACCAACAGATAATTTTACGTACCGAGTTACCAATGGTACCGGTGGTTATAATACAGCAACGGTTACCGTTACGGTTACTAATGATGCATGCGATGCAGGTACCATTCAAGTGGGCTCTGCTAGTGCTACGGAGGTAAGTGGAAATACATGGTCAAAAGTCTATACAAGGCCCGTTAACACTGGAGGTAATAACATTACAAACACCATTGCATATCCTATAAACGCTGGCTCTAATCGGTTATTAGTTGTAGCCATTTCTGGGGGAGGACCAAATAATCCCGGAAGTGTGCCAACAGTCACTTGGGGAGGGCAGTCGCTTACATCCTTATCAGTGAATCGTATAGATAACAACAGAGCCCATTCTTTTATTTTCTATTTAAAACAAACTGGTATTGCTGCAGGATCTGGCAATAACCTAATAGTAAATATGGGATCACCAGATTATTATGGTTATGTTGTATATGCTGCAGTTTACCAGAATGTAGAACAAACCACTACCGTACGAAATGCAGTTTCACCAAATGTTTCTGGTTCTGCTGACCCTACTCCAATTACCGCCACCACAACTGCCAATTTTACCGCTGGCGATCAAGGGATTTTTGTAACAGGCTATTCTGTAAACGGTGGTAATGAAGTAGCAGCATATAATAGTGTTAGTGCTAACTGGACTGGAAGTGCCGCTCTTTTCGGTGGCGCTACTTCAACCAGTGGTTCTCAAGGCCCATATTATGGAGGTGTAGGTGTAAGGAGTATCACAACAGTTGCCGCTGGTGAAACAGTTTCAATGACTGCAACAACAGGAGCTGGTGGAGCTTTAAGACCAAGTATTACTGTTGTAAGCATAATACCTAATGGAGTGTCTTGTGGCCCCATCCCCACCCGTGCCCCAATTGCTATGCCCGATACGGCAACTACGCAAAATGGCGTAGCGGTTAATATAGCAACGGTAACTAACGATTTTTTCCCTGTTGGCGGCGCAGTAACGTATTCAATAATAACAGCACCGGTTTCGGGTACAGCATCTATTAATGGTTCGGGAGTTGTAAACTATACACCTGCTACCTCTTATAACGGTGTACGTTTTCTTACGTATAGAGTTGAACACACAGCTTCTGGCTTAAGTGATACGGCTACTGTTTATATAAATATTACTAACGGGCCAATTGATGCGGTTAACGATGCACCTGCAGGTGCTTTAAGTGGAGTAGTGCAAACCATTAATGTAAAAGCAAATGATACCGACCCAGAAGGAGTTGTGGCAACTGCAACAGTAAGTATTACAACAGCACCTAAAAATGGTACAGCCACCGTTGATGGTAGCGGTAATATTATTTATACACCAAATGTTGGCTTTACCGGTGCAGATACTTTATTTTACAGCATTTGCGAACCTGTACCTACCTGTGGAAGTCCTTTGTGCGACATAGCAAGATTAATTGTAACGGTTATAAACCGACCTCCAGTGGCAAACCCTGTATTTACAACTATACTGCCTTGTTATGCTAACACGTTTACGTTAATCACAAGCGCATCAGATCCAGAAATCGGCGTTTTAACTATAAGCAGTCTATCTGCATTAAGCAACCCTGCAGCAGGTACGCTAGTAAATAATAATGATGGCACGGTAACCTTTACGCCTGCAACTGGGTACACAGGAGTAGTTACCTTTACCTATACGGTAACAGATGATGGTGTTACACCGCAGGTATCTGCCCCGGCAACAGTAACTATAACGGTTCAAAATCCTCCAAATAGTGCACCTATTGCCAATAATGATGGTGATAGTATAAATGTGAATCAAATATTATATTACAACGTTAGAGATAACGATACAGATCCTGATAATCATCCGTTAACCATACCTACCATTACAATTGCTCCTTTACATGGTACTGCCGTAGTAAATCCTATAAATGGTCAAATAGAGTACACCCCTAACACGGGTTATGTTGGTCCAGATACCTTGTCGTATCGTATTTGTGATATTCCAATCATAATTGTAGCTACTTGTACTAGTGGTCCGGACTTATGTGATACCGCTAGGTTAGCCATTAGAGTTGTTAGCCCTTTAGTATTGCCTATAAAATTAATAAGCTTTATTGCACAGCCTCAAAATAGTAGTGTTGTATTAAAATGGGTTGTAGCTCTCGAAACGAATGTGGCAACCTACCAAATAGAGTACAGTTCAAATGGAAGAACGTATACGAGTATAGGTAGTCTAACTGCAACAGGTAGTCGAAACTACAGTCTTACCCATACAACCCCTAAGCAAGGTTTAAATTACTATCGTTTAAAAACAATAGATAAAGATGGTAAGGTAAGTTATAGCGAAGTACGTACCGTTAATTTTGGTGGAGTAGAGGGAGTAGTAAAAATTTATCCAATACCAGCTACAGCTACGGTAAATATTACGCTAACCAATGCAATGATCAATCAATCGGGCACTATTAGTATAATAGCGTTAGATGGTAGATTAGTTCATGCACAAACAACAACAGCCTTAAGCCAAACCGAAACCATTAATGTAAGTAAGTTAGCAAGTGGCAAATACATTGTTCGTATTGTAACCAATAACGAAGTAGTTAATCAGCGAATAGAGATATTACGATAAACGCTTAAGTAGTTAAAACATAAAGTAAGATGCCCCCAAATTTTTTGGGGGCATCTTTTTTGCTAAAATGGCAGTTTTTTAATAAGGAATACTTTTTGATAATTGTATTAAAAATTAAGTATTATGACACCCGGTATTATGGTAATCTCACTCCTTTTTATGGGATTAGGTATGCTTGTACAATACAGATTAAAAAGTAAGTTTACGCAATACAGTAAAGTGCCAACCTCTAGTGGGTTGAGTGGCGCAGCTATTGCCCAAAAAATGCTAAAGGATAATGGTATTTATGATGTACAAGTAGTATCGGTAAATGGGTTTTTAAGCGATCATTACAACCCTGTTGACAAAACGGTAAACCTAAGCCCAGATGTTTTTAACGGACAAACAATTGCTGCAGCAGCAGTAGCAGCACATGAATGTGGCCATGCTGTACAACATGCAACAGCCTATAGTATGTTGCAACTAAGGAGTAAATTAGTACCTGTTGTAAAAATTGGCAGTACCTTATCGCAATGGGTAATTATTGCAGGCTTAGGCATGCTGGGTTTTGGTGGCGGAAACTCCACGGTATTATTAATTGGTATTATTTTGTTTGCAACCACTACGTTGTTTTCTGTAATTACCTTACCGGTAGAGTTTGATGCAACAAACCGGGCGTTAAAGTGGTTAAATACGGCAAATATTACAACCCCACAAGAGCATGAAGGCGCTAAAGATGCCTTAAAATGGGCGGCATTAACGTATGTGGTATCGGCATTGGCCTCTATTGCTATGTTGGTTCAGTATTTACTTATTTATATGTCAAGATCTAATGACGATTAATGAATTATATTTGCTAAAATTTTAAAAACATACGAATGGATTTTGGAAAAGAATTTGAAAAATATGCCGTAAAGCATAAAGGAATTAGTAGCAATTTATTACACGATTATACGAGTAAAAATGCCAAACAATTCAGCACATCTGCAACCGCTTTAAACGATTGGGGAGCAATTACCAACCTTACCCCAAACATTATTGAAGAACGACCCATGAATGTAGCGGTAATGGATGTGTATAGCCGTTTAATGATGGATAGAATAATATTTTTAGGTTATCCTATTAGTGATGAAGTGGCTAATATTGTAACCGCACAATTACTTTTTTTAGAAAGTACAGATAGAACTAGAGATATACAAATGTATATTAACAGCCCTGGAGGCAGTGTATATGCAGGCTTAGGTATGTATGATACCATGCAATTTATTACACCAGATATTTCTACCATTTGTATAGGCATGGCTGCAAGTATGGGGCAGGTATTATTGTGTGCAGGTGCAAAAGGTAAACGTACCGCACTAAAGCATAGCCGTGTAATGATGCATCAACCAAGCGCTGGTGCTGGTGGGCAAGCAAGTGATATAGAAATTACAGTAAATGAAATACGAAAAATAAAAAAAGAATTATACGAAATAATTGCATTGCATACAGGGCAGCCAGTAGAAAAAGTAGCCATAGATTGCGATAGAGATAATTGGATGACAAGTACCGAAGCTAAAGAATATGGAATGGTAGATGAAGTGTTAACCATTAATCCTCGTAAATTAAAAAAAGACTAGCAATGTATGATGTTAGTTGTACGATGTACGAATGTAGTAAAGTGCAACTAAACATCTAAACTCTAAACCTCTAAACTTCTAAACCTCTAAACTTCTAAATTAATAAACAACAAACATGAATTTATACAAAATATACAATGACGAAGAAGATACTCCAGAAGTAACCATGCCCGAAAATCCGATGGAAAAAATGATGAGCAGTTGGCAGTTTGATAAAAAATTTATTGAACAACGCAAAGTATTTTTGTGGGGTGTGGTAGATGATAAAAGTGCGAAAGATATTACCAATCGCTTAATGTATTTAGAAGCCATTGATCCTGGTAAAGAAATTACCTTTTACATTAATAGCCCCGGAGGTGTAGTTACCAGTGGCATGGTAATTTACGATACTATGCAAATGATTAGCAGCCCTGTTAGCACAGTGTGTATGGGTATGGCCGCAAGCATGGGTAGTATTTTATTAAGTGGTGGTACAAAAGGTAAACGTTTTATTTTTCCTAATGGAGAGGTAATGATACACCAACCAAGTGGTGGTGGAAGAGGCACTAGTGCCGACCTTGAAATTATGGCAGAGCAAATACGCAAAACCAAACTAATGGGGGCCGAAATTTTAGCTAAAAACTGTGGCCAAACGGTAGAAAAAGTAATGAAAGATTTTGATAGAGATTATTGGATGGATGCCAAAGAAAGTATAGCCTATGGTATTGTGGATGGTGTGATGGACAAAATTTAAACATATTACTAGTAGTTTATTTAATATTTAGTCCTTTTTTGGGCTTTTTTTATCATATTTAGTAAAAAGCATCGTTAATACTAAAAAACTTGTCTTAAAATAAGCATAGAGCATAACTTTGCGGTCAATACGTTTTAAAATGGCTAAACAACAAATTTTACATTGCTCGTTTTGCGGCAGAAGCAGAGATGAGGTTAAAATATTAATTGCTGGGCAAGATGGGCATATTTGTGAAAGCTGTGTTGAGCATGCCGAAGAAATTATTGAGCAAGAACTGGGTTTGGCAACTACCGAAGCAAAACCAACCCAACCAACTACAAATAAACTTACAGTAAAAAAGCCCATAGAAATAAAACGCTTTTTAGATGAGTATGTAATTGGGCAAAATGATGCTAAAAAAATATTAGCGGTAGCAGTCTACAATCACTACAAACGGTTAAACCAAAAAGTAGAAAATGATGTAGAAATAGAAAAAAGTAATATTATAATGGTTGGTGAAACCGGTACTGGAAAAACATTATTGGCAAAAAGTATTGCCCGAATGCTAAATGTACCTTTTGCTATTGTAGATGCTACTGTTTTTACAGAGGCTGGTTATGTTGGAGAAGATGTAGAAAGTATGCTAAGCCGATTATTACAAGCCTGTAATTTTGATGTGCAAGCAGCAGAAAAAGGAATTGTATTTATAGATGAGATAGATAAAATAGCTCGTAAAAGCGATAACCCATCTATTACCAGAGATGTAAGTGGCGAGGGTGTACAACAAGGCTTACTTAAATTATTAGAAGGTGCCGAAGTGCTAGTACCACCACAAGGCGGACGAAAACACCCAGAGCAAAAAATGGTAAAAGTAAACACTCAAAATATTTTATTTATTTGTGGTGGAGCTTTTGATGGGGTAGATAAAATTATTGCCCGAAGAGTAAATACCAATGCTATTGGTTTTAATGTAAACAAAGCGTTTCAAGATTATCAGCATAATAATTTACTACAATTTATAAATGCAGTAGATTTAAAACATTTTGGTTTAATACCAGAGTTGTTAGGAAGATTACCAGTGGTTACGTACCTAAATCCGTTAGATGCCGAAACGTTACGAAACATTTTAACCGAACCCAAAAACGCTTTAATAAAACAATTTACCCGTTTATTTGATATAGAAGGCATTGCCTTAACTTTTGAACCTGCTGTATTTGACTTTATGGTAGAAAAAGCCTTAGAATATAAATTAGGCGCTAGAGGATTACGAAGCATTTGCGAAAGTATTTTAACAGATGCCATGTACGAATTGCCAAGCGAAAAAGTAAAAGCCTTTGAAGTTACCTTAGAGTATGTAATGCGTAAATTTGGCAGTAGCAAATTGAGTATGTTAAAGGTGGCGTAACATATTACCTTACCACAAACACCATCCCCTTTAACACTGCTGCATTATTTTTTAAATCAATCACATACGTATAACCACCTATTGGTATAGGCTTTCCTTTGTATGTGCCATTCCAATATTGATAGGCACTTTGTGCTTCAAAAACAACTTCACCATATCTGTTGTAAATAATAGTTTTAGCTTGCGGATAAGCCCCCAATGCGGCAATTACCCATTGATCATTTTTGCCATCGCCATTTGGTGTAAACGCATTGGGTATGTATAAATCGTTAAATACTTTTACAAGCACCGTGTCAACAGTTACACCACAACCTGCAGTTGAAACAGCATTTAAATAATATTCAATATTATTTTTTGCAGATGTTGTAGGGTTTAAACGAGTTGTGCTATTTAAAAAATCGCTAGGAGTCCAATAAAAACTAACATTGGCAACATCAACAAAACCATTTAATTCCGCTGTTTGCCCTTTAATTAAAACTACATCATCACCTGCAAATGCAGTAGGTTTTTGATCTACATTAATTTTTATAGAGGCACTATCTACACAAGTATTTGCATCTGTTACAATAACAGCATAAGTTGTTGCAATAAGTGGTTTAGCATACGTACTTGCATTAGTTGAGTTGGTTAATCCTGTACTTGGCGTCCACAAATAAGTAGTGCCGCCACTTGCTGTAAGTAACACACTATCTGCACTGCAAATGGTTGCTTTGTTAGGTGTAATAGTTACTGTTGGTTTTGGTAAAATAATTACCGGAACGGTTTGAGTATTACTACAATTAAATCCGTTAAACCCTCTAACAGTATATATTCCAGCGGAACTTAAGGTAGTTTTAAAACTAGGATTTTGTAGGGTAGAGGTAAAGCTGTTTGGACCAGTCCAACTATAGGTAGTTGCCCCATTTGCAGTTAAATTAAGTGTAGCACCCTCACATACTGGCGAATTACTTGCAGCAACAACAACAGGTAAATCGCTTATGGTAACGGTAGTTATGTTAGAGGCTATTCTACAATTTGTGTTGCCAATATTACCAGCCTCGGCCACCAATAAACGGTATTGATAAATGCCTACAACTGTATTTGTAAAATTAAAAGTAGTTGTAGTTGCTCCAGGAATACTAGTCCAAGTAATGCCATTATCTATACTTAATTGCCATTGTAGACTAGGGTTGGTATAACCACTACCTACTACTGCACTAAGGGTAACTAAACTTGTACTGCCAACACAAACAACTATATTAGTTTGGCTAGTATTTAAAACGCTGGTAGTAACTTTTGGGCCACAGGGTTTAAACGTAATATCGTCTAAAGCAATATCATTACCACAACCTCCTGGGCCATTGTTGGTTATACGAAGTACAATATTATTGGTATTGTTGGGGGTGGTAAAAAATAACCCATATTGTTGCCATAGTGGTGAGGCATTTTCTAAAATATCGGCTGTTGTAAAAGTGCCTAAAATGGCGCCTGTAAGCGTTTCAATATTAAACACCAACCTTGGCCTTGTTGGACTAGGCAAACAGGCTGTATTTTTTAACATATTAACTATCCATGCACTAAATTCATAGGTAGTATTAGCACAAAGCCCAACTACTGTATCTACATAAAAATCTCTTGGGGTAATGCTTGCATTAACCAACATCATATAGCCGTTAACATCATTAGGGGTATGGTCTTCAACTAAAGAATGCCAAGTTCCACCAAAGCAATTAGTTGTGTTGTTTATTATTGTGTAGCTGCCATCGATTGGGCAATCGGCGTTAGCAAAAGTGTATGTTGTGGTATTGGCAGATAAAGGGGAGCCAACGCCAACGCCTGTTCCAAAAGTAATATTTACAACAGCATCGCCTAAAGAGCCCGAGCATACTTGAGCATAACTTACAACGCTGCCTATACTCAACAAACAAAAAAGAAATACAACTTTTAGCTTTACATTCATACTGACTGTAAAAATAATCTATTAATCAATAGCATTTAGTTTGCGATTAAAAATACGTTCTCCCCAAATTTCAAACAAATAGCATTCATTTTAGGTGGTTGTTATTTTTCAATTTATTTTTACACAGTTGGGTTGTATAACTTGGATAAAAATTAAATAATGTTATGCAGTTTACAAAAAAGTAATTCAAAAAATTGTAAATCAATAAATAAAAAATTGTAATGGTAGATGTATTACTAGGCCTGCAATGGGGCGATGAAGGAAAAGGAAAAATTGTAGATTATTTTGCAGATAAGTACGATGTGGTGGCTCGTTTTCAGGGCGGACCAAATGCTGGACATACCTTATATGTTGACGGTAAAAAAATTGTGTTACACCAAATACCTAGCGGCATTTTTCATGCAGGTAAAACCAACTTAATAGGTAATGGAGTGGTGTTAGATGCCGTTACGCTAAAAAAAGAATGTGCAAATGTGGCTGCTTTTGGCGTTGACTATAAAAAGAACTTGTTTATAAGTGAACGTACACACTTAATATTACCCACCCACCGTGCCATAGATAAAGCAAGTGAGCTAGCAAAGGGTAACGAAAAAATAGGCAGCACGTTAAAAGGAATAGGGCCGGCCTATATGGATAAAACGGGGCGTAACGGATTACGTGTAGGTAATTTGTTAGATAAAAGCTTTACTACCGAATACATTAAATTACGCTTGAAGCATCAAAAAATATTGGAGAGTTTTAATTTTCAAGAGGATATTAGCAGTTGGGAAGAAGAGTTTTTTGAAGCCATAGAGCATTTAAAAGAATTTAAAATTGTAAATGGGGAGTATTTTATTAATGAAAAAATTAGCAAAGGCCAACGAGTGTTAGCAGAGGGAGCACAAGGAAGTATGTTGGATGTAGATTTTGGTACATTCCCTTTTGTTACAAGCAGCAATACAATTAGTGCCGGTGTTTGCACAGGGTTAGGCATTGCTCCACAAAAAATTAAGGAAGTATTTGGCGTAAGCAAAGCGTATTGCACAAGGGTGGGTAGCGGCCCTTTTCCTACAGAGTTGCTTGATGAAACTGGCGAAACCATTCGTAAAATTGGTAATGAATTTGGTAGCACCACCGGTAGGCCTCGTAGATGTGGGTGGATAGATTTGGTAGCTCTTCAATTTGCAATAATGATAAATGGCGTTACACAAATAATTATGACAAAAGCCGATATTTTAGATAGTTTAGCTGAGCTAAAAGTGTGTAATGGTTATAAAATAAATGGAGAGGAAAAAAATTATGTTCCTTTTCAAATGAATAGGGTAGAAATTGAGCCTTTGTATAAAACATTTGAAGGTTGGCAGGCAGATATTACAGCTTGTGATACCTACGAAAGCCTACCACAAAAAATGAAAGAGTATATAAATTACCTAAATACTTTTTTGGGCGTACCTGTAAAATACATAAGTAACGGGCCTGGAAAAAATCAAATTGTATCGGCATAAAAAAAAATAAAAAATAGTTGCGTTTTTTTTTGGCTATTTCAAAATCTAGCCCAAATTTTACAGTACTAATCTTGATATAAGAAAATGGCAACAAAAAAAGATACCGCAAAAAAAACAAGTGCCAATAAATCTGCACTTCCAGAAAAAAAAGTATCATCTAAATCTAAAAAAGACGAAGAAGATGATTTAGATGATGACGATGATTTTGATAGTGATGATGATAAACCTGCAAAAAAAGGAAAAGCATCAGCTGCTAAAAAGAAATCGAAAGATGATGATGACGATGATGATGATGATGTAGAAGTTGAGGATGAATGGGAAAAAAAAGAAACAGAAGATGATTGGGATCCAGACTTTGATGAGTTTGATGTACCAAAATCGAAAGGTAAAAAAGCTGTTGGTGGTAAAAAAGCTGCCAAAGATGAAGAAGATGATTTTAAAGTAGATGATGACTTTAAAGATTTAGGTTTTGATGATGGAAGTGGCGGTGGAGGAGGATTTGATGACGATGATGATTTTTAAATTTTGATGGGATACTGATTTAGCAAATTAGAGTAATTTAAATTGATTTTTTTGTGCTCTTTGTGTCTTTGTGGGAAATTGATATTTTTAATTTATTGTTTGTGAAAATTAGTGTAACCTGCCTGTCAGCAGACAGGTCAGTGGTAAAAAAAAGAAATGCAAAAATCAACATCATTTACCATACCTAACTTTAACGAATTTAAAATACAACTGTTGAATTGGGTAAACCAGTTCAACAGTTTTTGTTTTTTAGATAACCAACAATATCATTTTGATACTCCAAATTTTGAATGCCTTGTAGCTGCCGGCTGCAAAAAAAACATTACGTTACAAAGCGGAAATGCATTTGAGCAATTAAAAACATTTGCTAAAGCTAATAACGAATGGCTATTTGGACATTTGGGGTACGATTTAAAAAATGAAACAGAACAATTAACCTCTAAAAATTTTGATGGAATACAATTTGCAGATGCACATTTTTTTATACCGCAAATCGTATTACAGCTCTCGTTAAATACGCTTACTATTTATAGTGATGATGAAAGTGGCGAAGCTATTTTTGCAGCCATAAAAATATGCCCAACCCTAATTAACGAAGAGCCCACTACAAAAATTAAGATTAAAAATAGGCTAAGTAAGGAAGCGTATTTACAAACCATAGAAAAATTACAGCAGCATATTTCCAAAGGCGATTGTTACGAAATAAATTTTTGTCAGGAATTTTATGCAGAAAAGGTCGTAATAAATCCCTTAGCAATTTATAATAAATTAAGCAGTGCTTCTCCAACACCGTTCTCTGGTTTTTATAAAGTAGATGATAAGTATTGCATGTGTGCCAGCCCAGAGCGTTACTTAAAAAAGGAAGGAAATAAAATAATTAGCCAGCCTATAAAGGGAACGGCTAAACGAAGTAAAAATAGCGCCGAAGATGAATTTAATAAAACTGAATTAAGGAATAGCCAAAAAGAACGTAGCGAAAATGTTATGGTGGTAGATTTAGTTAGAAACGATTTAAGCAGAGTGTGTAAACAAGGCTCTGTAAAAGTAGAGGAGTTGTTTGGTATTTATAGTTTTCCGCAAGTACACCAAATGATAAGCACCATTGTAGGAGAGGTAAATGAAGATGTACATTGGACAGATATTGTTAAACACACGTTTCCTATGGGAAGTATGACGGGTGCACCTAAAAAAAGAGTAATGCAATTGATAGAGCAATACGAAAAAACAAAACGAGGTTTATTTAGCGGAGCAATTGGTTATGTTACGCCATCGGGCAACCTGCCTACCGGACAGGCAGGTTTTGATTTTAATGTTGTTATACGTAGTATTTTATACAACGCCACAAATCAGTATGTATCCTTTACAACTGGTGGGGCAATAACATTTAATAGCAATGCAGAAAGTGAGTATGCCGAAAGTATGTTAAAGGCTGAGGTGATGAAGAGGGTGTTGGAATAAGTTATTTTCTTTTCTGCCCCTGTTGTTCCTCCGCTATTGGTAGCACCCATAGCAGCCATTGTGTATAGAAAGGCAAGCAAAGTGTGTATGATGTTGTTGTTGATTACTAGGCTCAAAAGCCATCAGCACAAACACCAACAACGGCTAAATGTTAAAATTGAATTTGGTTGTAATTTACAACCACTAAATATGCTCCTATTTATAGTGATTTATTGAACTTTACCTTAGTAGTATTAACAATGGTGTACAACATTTTAAATATTTACCAAGGGGAAAGCTGAAAACCTTTATAAGAGTAAGCTTATTTAATAATTAAAGTTTTTGGCAGCTTTTAAATTTTATAAAACTGCTACACTATCATGTTAATGAAATATAAGGATTTTAAACAAATGAGTAATGATGAAATGAAAAATGTAAAAGGCGGGTTACAAGAACCTGGTGGAGGTGATGGCAAATACTGTCTTACTACAGCATGTACTATTACTATACTAAGTGGTGGACAAGTTGAAGGTACATGCGGAACAATCACAGGATCTGGGATGACATTAGATCAGTGTGGTTGTATTAAATCTGGCCAAACAAGCCAAGTTGATTCTAGTTGCAATCCTAAACCAGGCGCTTAAAATTTGTTGTTAAAATTTATGTAACTCAAGAGGCTACCTAATTTAAGGTAGCCTCATTTAAATAAAACGATTAAAATGAAGTTAATTACAATTATCTCTTTTGTGCTTTTAACAACAAATGTGCTTGGGCAAAATAATAGTGTTACAACTTTGCTGCGCTTTAAAAATTTAACATATGATTCAGCAGTAAAAATTAAAATTGACTGTCTAAATTTTACAATTTCTGGCGAATCCCAAGATACCTTAATATTTATAAGCCCTAAGTTGGGTAAGTTGGTTTATCCATTAAAGCTAAAAGATCCTTGTACAGCAAATATTTATTTAATGAAAGGGGATAGCATTCTCTCTATGACATCAAGCCTTATTTTATCTAATGAAACTTTAGATATTGATTTTTCTACAGCGCTAGCTTTGTTTGAGAGTATAGAAAATAAAAATTTTATTAATAATCAATGGGTATATTTTGATGTTCCAAATTCTATTATGGTAGATGAGGAGTATAAATTTAGAGGCTCAAAAAATACGTATAAAATAACAAATACTGGTAATTGGAAGTTGTTTTATAAAACTAGCGAGTATGAAAAAAACGTAAAAGAATTATTTAAAAAAAATAGGCAATATTTTTTTAATTTATATAAACTATATCACCATCGAATTTATATTTCTACTGAAACATTGGAGTTTTGTTATAATGAACTACCTTCTAAATTTGTTAACACCACAATTGCTAAACTTTTATTAAAGTATATTAATCAGTTTAAAATATTATTTAAGAGTAATTATATGCCTAAGTTTAGCTTATATGACAGTGTTGGTAAAGTAGTTGAATCAGAAAAAATAATTGATACCAATAAATATGTATTGCTTGAATTTTGGGCAAGTTGGTGCGGCCCATGTAGAGTAAATATTAGAGAGTTTAGTTCATTAGCTAGGGAACTTGATTCAACTAAGTTTTCGGTTATACTAGTTAATCTTGACAAATTTGAAGATAAACAAAAATGGCTATCTACCTACAATAGTGAAAAATGGGTGTTCTCAAATTTTAATGATCCACTAGCTTTAAGAGGTTTTTTAGCATCTTATTTTATAATAGATGCTATACCCTATAATGTTCTTTTATACAAAAATAAAATTGTAGCCAAAAATATTACAACACAAGAATTTAAAACTTATATAGTTAATGCAAAAACTAATAATTAAATAAGTATCAGTCTTTCCGCCTCTGTTGGTAGCTCACACGGCAGCCGTTGTGTATCGAAGGGCAAGCAAAGTGTGTTGGAATAACATCAACATAGCGGAGGGTGCAAAAAAGTAAATAAAACGAATTGATAGTTTTTTAAAAGTGCAGAAGTTGGAGTGGTATTTTAGCAAAGTGTCTGTGATGTTGTTGGAGATTGCTAGACTGCAAAAGCCATCAGCATAAAAACCAACAACGGCAGAAAGTATGTTGAAGGGGGAGGTGATTAAGAGGGTTCTTGAATAAGTTACTTTCTTTTCTTCTTTTTAGTTACCACCGTTTTCGGGCTTGGGTAAACCGTTTGAGTACTTACCACATTATCATCTCCCAACAACAACTGTACACACTCATTTAAAATAATGTATTTGTTGGCCAAAAATAATTGCATTTTATCGGCAGGTAAGCGTAAGTCGTAGTTGCCATGGGTACTCATCATATTATCAAATTGCGGATTGTAGCGGTTAAACTGTACAACCTCCATGGCTAAATTTTTTGTAATAACCATACTATTATACTTCCCTGAAATAGTTTGTGTTAGAGCGTTTTGAGATTCGGTATCGGTTAAGTCTGGTTTATTATCAAACGGGTTAACACCACCACCAGCTTCTATGTTCATAGGATAACCAATGCCAACATTACCCCCATTTATAGATTGTGTGGTTATACCTCCACTGCCCTCCATTATGTAATGTGTGGCAATAAATTTTTTTACATAATTCCTACTTTCTCCTGGTAGGTTATATTGCAAGCCCCAAAAATTTTTACTACCACTTTTACGTATAGCTTTATTTACATTGCCTAAGCCGCCGTTGTAACTAGCCAATACCAACAACCAATCATGATACACTTTGTAAGAGTTTAACAAATACCTTGCTGCTGCATGGGTACTTTTTACGTAATCTCTTCGTTCATCTATATAACCATTTACCACCAAACCATATTGCCTTGCAGTAGCTGGCATAAATTGCCAAGGGCCTGCGGCACCAACCCAACTGGTAGCACCGGTTTTTAAATTACTTTCTATTACGGCTACATATTTTAATTCTTTTGGCAAGCCATACTGGCTTAAAATATTATCAATTAAATTAAAATAAGGCAAACCCCAATCTTTCATTTTTAATAATGATTTGCTATGTGCCTTTAAATAATCTTGCATAAAACTCTCGGCATTGGGGTTTATTTGAGATGTGTATGGGGCGGTAGCATTGTAACTATATTTTGTAAATAAATTTTTAAAACCGTACTTAGTTACCTGGCTTAAATATTGTTCTTTTTCTTTAGATGTTGGGGCTTTTTTTGTGGTTATTATTTCTTCAATAATTTCAGTTTCTAGCTCTTCATCTACCATACTAGTATCCCCTAAGTTTTGAGCATAGCTAATTGTGGTAAAAAATACAACGCTAAAAAGGTATATAAATTTTTTCAACATAAATAAGTTCTAAAGATTGTTAGTATGTTTTATACTGTTGCATTATTGCTTTAGATAACTGTAGCAAAGTTAACTCATTGTTTTTTGCTGTAAGTAATTGCACCCCAAAAGGCAGGTTGTTGGTATGTTTAAATAACGGAATGCTAATGGCTGGTATGCCTGTTAAGTTTGCAAAAACGGTGTAAATATCTGCAAGGTACATAGCAATAGGATCTTTACTTTTTTCGCCTAACGAAAATGCGGTTGTAGGGCTTGTGGGCAATATAATAGCCTCATAATCAGTAAATATGGTGTTGGTTTTAGCACATAATAAATTACGTACTTGTTGTGCTTTTGTAAAATAGGCATCAAAATATCCAGTACTTAAAACAAAAGTGCCCAATAGTATTCTTTTTTGTACTTCTTTACCAAAGCCTTCGGTACGGGTGTATTTATAAAAATTAGTTAAATCTTTTATTTCGGCATTTTTACTTCTATAACCATAGCGTACACCATCAAAACGGTTTAAATTGCTGCTAGCTTCGGCAGTGGTTAAAACATAATAGGTGGGTACAATATACTCCAATAAATCAAAATCAATTTCATCTACAGTATGCCCATCTTCTTTTAATGTAGTAATTAATGAAAATAGTTGTTGCTGTATTTCTTTATCTAACGATGGATGATGTAGTGCCTCTTTAAAATAGGCAATTTTATATTTTTTATTTTCTACTGTGCTAATTGCCAATTGCCTATTTTCATTTGGCTCCGTTGTGCTATCATACTCATCTTCTCCTTGCATTACTTCTAGTAACAATGCAGCATCATCAACCGTATGAGTAAATACACCAATTTGGTCAAAGCTACTTGCGTATGCAATTAATCCATATCTAGATATTTTTCCGTAGCTAGGTTTTAAGCCCACAATGCCACAAAAATCAGCTGGTTGCCGTACACTACCTCCAGTATCGCTGCCTAGGCTTGCCATACACATATTTGCTTGCACTGCTACGGCACTACCTCCGCTGCTACCGCCTGGTACTTTTGTGTTATCGGCAGCATTTAACGTTGCTCCATATACGCTATTTTCGTTACTGCTACCCATAGCAAATTCATCGCAATTGCAATTGCCAATAATAATAGCATCCTCATGTAGTAAACGCTGTACTGCTGTGGCAGAGTATAGGCTAGTAAAGCCTTGTAGAATTTTTGAGCCTGCCGTTACGGTATGATTTTTATAACAAATAACATCTTTTAAAGCAAGTACAACACCATGTAGTTTACCCATGGGTTTGCCACTTTTTCTTTTTTCATCTAATATTTTAGCTTGTTGTAGCGCTTCTGTTTGGTATACCTCTATAAAAGCATTTAAATGTTGTTGTTGTTGTATTTGGGTAATATAATGTTGTACAACAGCTTCACAACTAATAGCATCTTGTATTAGTTGTGCATGATAGGTTGCTATAGACGAAAATTGAAACATATTGCTTGGGTGTGGTATACAAAATAGGCCGAAACGAAATCTTCAAAAATTATTGAAGGGCTCATTTCGGCCTGTACTTATTTTAGGTTAACGATTTTGGTAGTAAGCCTCAAAAATTACCCTTGTTGTTTTTGTTGATCTAACTGTTTACGTAAATCTTTTAGTTCTTGATCTTTATCAACCTGTTTCATTCCTTCTTCTAACTCTGTTTTTACGTTATCCTTTGCATCTTTAAACTCTCTGATACCTTTACCTAAACCTCTCATTAATTCAGGTATTTTTTTTCCGCCGAATAGTAATACAATGGCTAAAATAATAAATATCCACTCCGATCCGCCTGGCATTCCTATTAAAAAAACGGTATTTAAACTTGTACTTAGCAACATGATAATTAATTTAATGTACTACAAAGATAAATTAAATAATGATTTAAGTTTGTTTTAAGTAAGGAAATTAAGACAATGGCTTACCTAATGTAATTTTTGCCACATCTACCTTTTCCATTGGCAGCTTGTTCAACAGTAATTCCCCTAGCACATGAAATAAACGTTACAATACTAATAATTGTAAAAAAAGCAATAAGAATCCTTCTCATGGTGTTTAATTGGTTTAAGTTATAAAATAATTAGTGGTAAAATGTATCAGTGGGGGGATACTTTCTAAAATGTTACAAATTTTATACCAAAAAACACTATTCATAAAAAAAGGTGAAAATTAATTTTCACCTTTTTAATAGTATAATCGTAAATATTATTTAGCAACTGCCATTCTTTTTTCTTTAATACGAGCACTTTTTCCACTTCTTTCACGTAAGTAAAATAATTTAGCACGGCTAACCTTACCTACCTTGTTCAAAACTACACTCTCAATATTTGGAGAATAAAAAGGAAATAAACGCTCTACACCTACACCATCGCTCATTTTACGAACGGTAAATGTAGCGGTAGCGCCAGTTCCTTGGCGTTTTATAACATCGCCTTTAAAACTTTGGATACGCTCTTTAGTACCCTCTACAATTTTATAGTTAACAGTGATGTTATCACCTGCTTTAAAGTTTGGAAGCGTTGGCTTTGTTGTCAACTGCTCATGAACAAAATTAACTGCGTTCATATTTTATGTGTTTTAATTCGTTCCGAGTATTCGGAATTTTCGGACGGCAAAGGTAAGGAAAACTAGTTATTTAAAAGGCAGTTTTTTATTATTTTTTAACCAAAAGTAAAATTAAAGGCTATTGTCAACCACCACAACTACCAATAGATAATTACTAACTGCTTTTAATTACAGCCCAACACCTCACAAAGTTTATCTTCTAAGGCTTGTCCTCGTAAGTTTTTTCCAATTATAACTCCTTTAGGATCAATAAGATAGTTTTGTGGTATGGAGCCTACTTTATATTTTTGGGCTACCTCGTTTTGCCAAAATTTTAAATCGCTCAAATTTGTCCAAGCTAATCCATCATCTTTTATTGCTTGTAACCAATTTTCCTTAGCACCAGGTCTATCTAACGAAATGCCTAATACGGTAAAATTTTTAGCCTTAAACTTATTATAAGCTATAACCACATTAGGGTTTTCCATACGGCATGGGCCACACCAACTAGCCCAAAAATCTAACAGTACATATTTACCTTTAAAAGAAGAAAGGCTAACCGGCTTATCCGCTGTATCGTTTTGTATAAAATCCATTGCAGGGCTACCAATTGCTCCAACCATTAAATTGCTTAATTCGGTTTTTATTTCTTGTGCATATATAGATGTAGTTGCTTCTTTAGTTAATGCATTTACCCATTTTTGTAAAGCGGGGACATTATCTTTAAATAAATCTTTGGTTATGTAAAGCATAAAAGCTGTTACGGGAGATTTTCCTTTCTTTTTTACCAAAGAATCTAATTGGGCAGCTATTTTAGCTTTTATGGTAGTAAAATTAGCTACTAGGGCATTTTTCTTTTCAGCATCGGCCTCTTGCTGTATAGCTTGATTGTTATTATTTAACAAGTTAAAACTTGGCTCAAATTTTTTAATTATGGCTTTAAAATCGGCTTGATGTTTTGCACCCTTTACAATAGCCTTTTCCATATATTTTAAGCTACCTGTAATGGATGCGGTTTCGGCACCAATAAATAAATCGTAGTTGTAGAGGGCTGTTTTATTTTTTATAGATAAACGACTAAGGCCTGCAAAATTCACTGGCGCAACAATTTTAAATTGCTTTTTTTTGGCAAATGTAGTAGCAATAGGCGCTTGTGAGCTAGGGTGTAAAAAACTAACCTCTGCAGAATCATCAATATCAATAAAATTACCCGTAAGATTTATAAAACCATTGTTGGTTTGTTGTGCAAATAACGTTGTGCTAACTACTATAAAAAACAGCGTATAAAAAAGCTTCATCTTTTTAAAAAATTTAGTGCAAATTAGGAATAAATTTGGTAAGAAAATGGTAAAGAAGTAGCATTGGTTGAATTGTAATAAACTAGCCTAAAACTATAGGTTGCAACAAAAAACCGCCAGTTTTCACTAGCGGTTTTAATTTTTTACCTAGCCACATTCACTGATCGTTTTTCTCGTATTACGGTTACTTTTATTTGTCCAGGGAAAGTCATTTCGGTTTGTATTTTTTGGGCTATTTCAAAGCTAAGTTTTTCGCTATCGCCATCTGTTACTTTATCGGCTTCCACAATTACACGTAGTTCTCTACCTGCTTGTATGGCGTAAGCTTTTTCTACACCTGTGTAGGCTAGTGCCATATTTTCAAGGTCTTTAATACGTTGAATGTATTGTTGCATTATCTCTCTTCTTGCACCTGGTCTTGCACCGCTTATAGCATCACAAGCCTGTATAATGGGAGATATTACATATTGCATTTCCATCTCATCATGATGGGCACCAATAGCATTTACTACCGCAGGGTTTTCGCCATATTTTTCGGCTAATTTAGCGCCTAATAATGCATGGCTTAATTCTGTTTCTTCATCAGGTACCTTACCAATATCATGCAGTAAACCAGCTCTTTTTGCCAACTTAGGGTTCATGCCTAACTCACTAGCCATTATAGCACAAAGGTTTGCTGTTTCTCTACTATGCATTAATAAATTTTGCCCATAACTACTACGAAAACGCATACGGCCAACCATTCGTATCAACTCTTTATGTAGGCCATGTACGCCTAATTCCATGGCAGTACGTTCGCCAATTTCCATTACTTGGTCGTCAATTTGTTTTTTTGTTTTTTCAACTACTTCTTCAATTCTTGCAGGGTGTATTCTACCATCGGCAACAAGGCGTTGCAAACTTAATCGGGCTATTTCTCTACGTAATGGATCAAACGAAGAAAGTACAATAGCCTCTGGTGTATCATCAACAATTAAATCTACGCCAGTAGCGGCTTCTAATGCTCTAATATTTCTACCTTCTCTACCAATAATACTTCCTTTTATTTCATCGCTCTCTAAATTAAAAACAGTAATACTGTTTTCAATAGCAACCTCTGCAGCGGTACGTTGTATAGTTTGTATTACTATTTTACGAGCTTCTTTTCCGGCTTTTTGTTTAGCATCTTCAATAATTTCTTGCTGTATTACTAAGGCTTTTGTATGAGCCTCTTGCTTTAAGCTTTCTATCAATTGCGTTTTAGCATCTTCGGCGGTTAAGCCGGCAACTTTTTCTAAACGGCGTATATGTTCTTCTTGATGTTTTTCTAGCTCAGTACGTTTTGCATTAACTACCTCAATTTGGCGGTTAAGTGTTTCTTTAATAGCATCATTATCTTTTACTTGCTTTTCTAGATTTTGATCTTTTTGGTTTAGCGACTGCTCTTTTTGCTTAATTCTATTTTCGCCTTCAACTATTTTTTGAGTACGTTGCAGCACATCTTTTTCATGCTCCAACTTTAGTTGTACAAATTTTTCCTTGGCTTCTAAAAGCTTCTCTTTTTTTAAATTTTCGGCTTGTAAATTTCCATCGGTAATAATTCGTTGAGCTTGTTGCTCAGCATCTTCAACTTGTTTTTTAGTGTTTTTGGCAAATACTAACTTGCCCAGCACTGTACCTCCAACTAATGCGGCTAATGCTATAATAATATATATTACTACTGGTTCCATTGATTGTTATTTTTTTAAATCGTTTCAAAATCGTATAAATATTCACCTTAAGCACAAAATTGTGCAAAAGGGTTTATAGACGAAGATATGAAATTTGTGAGGATTTGAGGGGATATACTACACTTTATAGCTATATATTGTAAATGGGTTACGTTTATTTAATAAAAATTGCTTTACACTAACATATACATAGTTAGTTAGAAAAGAACCCTTTAAATAAATTTAAACTTGTGTAATACAGGTAAAAGATAATGTTGTAGGTGTTTCTTAAGAAGCTTGTGATAAAATAAGCAGCGTCAATCCATTTCCAACTCATGGCACAAATCCCGAATTTGGTAGGGCTTAGGGCTAATATGTTGAAATGATTTTTTTACAAGAAAATAAAGGTTTTTTGGCTGCTGAAAAAATGAAGGTGAGGGAAATACCTTATATAGTTGAATTACTTAATAGGTTATTGAATTAAGTTTGTTCATCAATTTTTTGCTCAATTTTTAGTAATGCACTTAAAATATCTTTACTAACCATGGGGGAGCCAGCTTCAGCAGCTTGTGTGGCATACCAAATAAGCACCATAGCAATATAATCTTGCATATCCTTACCGGCAAAGGCAGTTTTAAATTCTATAATTTTTTCGTTAATTATTTTTAAGGTGCCACGTATAGCTTCCTCATCTTGTGCATTGGTTTTTATGCGATAGGTTCTATCGCCAATTACAATATTTATAGGAATAAGGTCTGCCATTGTTTATTCGCTTAAAAAAGTAATACACTTATCTATTTCTTTAATGTACTGCTTAATATTTTTTTCAAAATTATTTTTATCTGCTTCTGATAAGGTATTGGTGGCTGCTTTTAAAATGTATACTTGTTGTTGTAGGTTTTGTACTTGTTCTTTTGCAGTTAATTTGTCTTGTTGTAGGGTTTGTAAAAGGCTAGTTTGACGTTCATTGTCTTTTTGCAATTGCTGATAGTTCTTCAGCAAATGCTGTAGCTTTTGATTAATGCGGTTAATATGTTGCTCAAGTTCTTGCATGCCCCAAACCCCTAAATGGGCTTTAATAGTATATATTTTTTAATGTTTAATAACCTAATCAATCTTATCTGTTTCCCCCCTATCCTGAGCCGCCCTTTGTCGGCAGACAGGCTTGTTGAAGGGCAGGGGGTTATTACTTTCTTATCTCTGCCCCTAACTCTTTTTCGTACGATGCTATTATTTTACCCAT
Organism: Bacteroidota bacterium; assembly: GCA_031377245.1. Lineage (GTDB taxonomy): Bacteria > Bacteroidota > Bacteroidia > Chitinophagales > Chitinophagaceae > Ferruginibacter. Next base: position 131,177 of record JANMEU010000010.1, on the reverse strand, counting down.
CATACTATCAATTTCTTTATCTGTCAATGTTTTTTCTTCATCTATAAAAGTAAAACTAATAGCCATACTTTTTTTACCAACCCCTAGTTTTTCACTTTCAAAAACATCAAACAAGTTAATGTTTTTTAATTTATTTAGTTTTGTAAGGTATGTTGCATTTTCTATTTGCTCATAGGTCAATGTTTTATCAACAACAATTGCTAAATCTCTTTGTACAGCAGGGTATTTTGTAATTTCGGCATACATTAATTTTTGCTTTTTTGTAAGTTGTATTATTTTATCCCAATTAATATCGGCATAGAATACGGGTTGCTTAATATCCATTTTTGCAGTATCGGCTTTTTCAACTTCTTTAATTTCTGCAAGTATATCATTTCCCTTTTTAAAAAGAATACTATTATTTTCAACTACAGTATTATACATACTTATTCCAACAAGCGATAAGAGTTGCTTTACCACCCCTTTTATAAAATAAATATCGGTTTTAAGTGCTTTTGTATTCCAAGTATCTAATACTTTATTTCCAGTAGTATATAAACTAAGATGATTAGTTTCTGTATATTTTCCTACTTCAGTTGTAGCATATGTTTTACCAAATTCGTAGAAGCAAATATTCGTATTTTTTCTGTTGATGTTGTGTGCAATAGTTTGTAAGCCGGTTTGCAACATCGATGGCCTTAATACATCCAATTCTGCACTAAGGTTATTCATCATTTTTACCGTGGTTTGCAAGGTAGCCTCATCAAAATAAGCACTGTTAGTAATGCTATTGGTAAAAATTTCGTTAAAGCCTAAGCCCACTAAATAATTACATACTTTTTCTTGATACGTATGTTGGTGGCCCAATGTTTCAATAGCAGGAGCAATAGTTATGTATTGTGGAATTTCTACATTATCTAATCCATCAATACGCATTATTTCTTCTACTAAATCAGCTGGTATACTAATGTCTGGTTTACTAAAAGGTACTTTCACCCAAAGTTCATCCATACCTTCTTTCATAATTTCAAAACCAAGGCTGGTTAATATATTATTAACTGCATCGCCATGATAATTTTTACCACTTATTTTTTTTAAGTAATGATATTTTAAGGCTACCTCAGTTTTCTCTATTGGCGTAGGATATATATCAATAATATCACTAGCAATTTCGCCGCCGGCAATTTCTTTAATTAGCATTGCAGCTCTTTTTAAAACATGCACCGTGTTACTAATATCTACTCCTTTTTCAAATCGGGTAGCAGCATCGGTACGTAAACCATGGTGTAACGATGATTTTCGAATACTTGATGGGTTAAACCATGCACTTTCTAAAAATATACTAGTTGTTGTTGATTTTATGCCACTGGTTAATCCCCCAAAAACACCACCAATACACATGGGCGTTTGGTTACCATCGCAAATCATTAAATCGTTAGCACTTAATTTTCTTTCTTTATCATCTAACGAAATAAATGGGGTTCCCTCTGGTAAATTTTTTACGATTATTTTTTTTCCTTCAATTAAAGCTGCATCAAAAGCATGTAAGGGTTGCCCAGTTTCGTGTAAAATATAATTAGTAATATCTACAATATTATTAATGCATTTTACACCAATGGCTTTTAATTTTTGTTGCAACCAAGTTGGGCTTTCTCCAATAGTTACACCTTGTATACTAACGCCAGCATATCTTTTGCAAGCATCTGTATTTTCTACAATTACCTCAAATTGCAAACCCTGATGGTCTACTTTAAAATTATTTTTGAATGGGCTTTTAACTACAGTATCCTTTTTAATGTGATGACTTAAATAAGCACAAACATCTTTAGCTACACCTAAATGGCACATTGCATCCATACGATTTGGTGTTAAACCAATTTCAAAAATAATATCGTTGTAGGGCTTAAAATAATCTGCCGCAGGTATACCCACAGCTACATCTGTTGGTAAAACTAAAATACCTTCATGGCTTTGGCCCATACCAATTTCATCCTCGGCACAAATCATTCCATGGCTTTCGCTACCACGTATTTTTGCTTTTCTCATGGTTAAAGGTTCGCCTGTACTTGGGTAAATAGTACTACCAATTGTAGCCACCACTACTTTTTGCCCAACAGCAACATTTGGTGCTCCACAAACAATTTGTAGTAATTCGGTTGCACCAATATTTACTTTGGTTAGGCTTAATTTATCAGCATCGGGGTGTTTTTCACATTCCATAACCTCACCAATTATTAAGCCCTCTAAATTTCCTTTTACTTCTTCAAAAGGCATCATACTTTCAACCTCTAAGCCAATAGAAGTTAATATTTTACTTAATTTTTCTGGTTCTATTTGCTCCGGCAGGCCTGCCTGTCCGGTAGGCAGGTATTCACTAAGCCAATTGTAACTAATCGTCATTTGTTATTGTTGTTTCTTTAAGTTGTGTGCAAAGATAGTTTTTTAAGTGTGTAAGCTAAAACCCTAAAAGCTATAAAATCTTTTATTAAAATACAACAAAAAAAATAGATGAATTGGTGCAGAAAGATTTTTTCAATGTTTCCAAATTGTTAACAAAAACCATATTATTCAAATTTATATTGATTTTTATATGTTGATAAACCTGTTAACAAAGCCTTAATAACCTAACTTTGTGTGTTAATTTGGTGTAGATAACAACTTGCAACTACTGAAGTAAAGCTTTGTGAATAACGTAATTGACTTTTTGGATTTATCTTAGCCGCCTTGCACCACTTTTAAGTGCAAACCTAAACAACCTTATCAAGCAACGTATTTTAAAATGGAATTAACTAATCTAAATAAAGATAGAAAAACTGGTCGACGCAAATCTCCACTGGATTTAAATACCATGATGTATGGTAAAATACCACCACAAGCTAAAGAATTAGAAGAAGCCGTTTTAGGTGCAATAATGCTAGAAAAAAGTGCATTTGATACGGTGGTAGAAATTTTAAAACCAGAATGTTTTTATAGCGACGCTAATCAAAAAATATACAGAGCAATGCAAGGTCTGGCAATTAAAAGTTTGCCTATTGATATGCTTACGGTTGTTGAGGAATTAAAGTTTAGAGAAGAGTTAGAAATTGTTGGTGGAGCATATTACGTATCTAAATTAACCAATGCAGTTGTATCTAGCGCAAACATTGATGCACATAGTAGAATTGTATTGCAAAAATTTATTCAACGAGAATTAATACGCATTAGCGGCGAAATAATTGGCGATGCTTATGAAGATAGTACCGATGTGTTTGATATGTTAGATGATGCCGAAGGAAAACTATTTGAAATTACGAACAGCCATTTACGCAAAAATTTTGATAGCATAGATACGGTTTTAGTAAAAACCATACAGCGTATTGAAGATATGCGTAATAGGCAAGAGGATATAACAGGTGTACCTACAGGTTTTGCAAGTTTAGATAGATTAACCTACGGTTGGCAACCTACCGACTTAATAGTGCTTGCAGCAAGACCATCGGTAGGTAAAACTGCTTTTGCACTTAACCTTGCCCGTACCGCGGCATTGCACCCTACAAAGCCTACTGCTGTTGGTTTTTTTAGTTTAGAAATGAGTAGCAGCCAATTAGTACAACGTATTTTAAGTGCCGAAAGTGAAATATGGTTAGAGAAGATTGCTAGAGGAAAATTAGAAGAACATGAAATGAAGCAGTTGTACAAAAAAGGGATTGAACGCCTTAGTAAGGCACCTATTTTTATTGACGATACTGCTGCATTAAATATTTTTGAACTAAGAGCAAAATGTAGAAGACTAAAAAACAAACACAATGTTGGTTTAATAATTATTGATTACCTGCAATTAATGAGTGGTGCTGGCGAAAATCGTAATGGAAATAGAGAGCAAGAAATTAGTAGAATATCAAGAGATTTAAAAGGCTTAGCAAAAGAATTGCAAGTGCCCATTATTGCCTTATCGCAATTGAGTAGAGAGGTAGAAAAAAGGAAAGAAGGAGCAAAAATTCCTCAGTTGAGCGATTTGAGAGAATCGGGTGCTATTGAGCAAGATGCTGATATGGTAATGTTTTTATACCGTCCAGAATATTACGATATAACCGCCAACGAATTTGGAGAAAGTAACAAAGGAGAAACCTATGTAAAAGTTGCAAAACACCGTAACGGTAGTTTAGATACTATTAAATTAAAAGCATTATTACATATTCAAAAATTTATTGAAGATGATAGCAGTGGTGGCGATTTTGGAGGCAGCCCACCACAAGGAGGAAATTGGAAACCTGTTGCAGGACTTGATGGCGGCGGAGGAAACGATGCAAAATTGTATATACAAAAGGGCAGTAAAATGAATGATGGCGAGTTTGATGATGAAGCACCATTTTAAATGGTAGTTTTAAAAAAAGAAAATAGCAGATTACATATTCTCAAAACAATTTAATATTTATGACTTTAATAAAATATAAATACATAGTTGCCCTTTTTATTGTTGCTATTGTAATTTGGTTTTATGCTTCACTTCAAAAAATAATGCATGCCCCTAATGCCGATTTATTATTTAAAATTTCATTTGTATTAATTTTAATTTCTGCCGTTTTTGCGTTAATAAAATTATTATTTACGAAAAATAATAATTCTAAAGAATAAATTACCCTCGCTTGATAATCTGTTTAAAAAATATAATTTTACAACAAAATATTTAAGATAGGGGAAGAAATTGAAATGCTGAAAAGTCAGTATTTTCCTAATAACTCTTATTAAAAAAAAGTTGCTTAATTGCGGCTTTTTTTGTTTGGAAGATATTTTGGTACATTTGAACTAGAATGAAAAAAATCCTCTTTATACTTCTTTTAATTAGCCAATCTGTATCTGCACAACAAAAATGCACCGATAAAAATTTACCCATAGTATTTGTACATGGCTTTATGGGTAGTGGTGATAATTGGGCTACACAAATACAACGTTTTAGTAGTAATGGTTTTTGCGAAGACAAACTTTTTGTATTTGATTGGAATAGCATAGGAGGAGGTTCAACTACTTCAACTTCATTAAATAAATTCATAGATGGGGTTTTGAAAAAAACGAATGCCACAAAAATTAACTTAGTGGGCCACTCTGCTGGTGGTGGTGTTTGTTATGCGTATTTAAAAGATAGTGTGCAAGCTTTAAAAGTGGCTAAATACGTACATATTGGCAGCACAAAAATGAAAGCACCTGCAGGAAAAAATAATGAAATACCCACCATGAATATTTATAGTACCGATGATAAGGTTATAAAAAACGGTGGCGATATTGCTGGAGCAATTAATGTAAAACAAACTGGTAACGATCATATGCAAGTGGCAACCAGTGCTGCTACATTTACACCCATGTATAATTTTTTTACAGAAACTTCAGGAAAAGCTAACCCAACAATTTTACCATCCAAAGCCTACTATAAACAAATAACGGGCAAAGGAGTGGTAATGGCAGAAAACACTATTTTATCTTTAGATAGTGTAATTTGTTACAACTATAATCCTAAAAATGGTAAGCGATTTTTTACTAAAAAAAGAGGCGACGATAGCTCATATACAGGCTGGATGAGGTTTGGAAAAGAAGATGGGACCTTTAGTTTTAATATTACAAAAGACCAATATTTAGAATTTGAAGTGCAACCTACCAATGGCCGAAGAGTGTTTTATTATTTTGAACCGTTTATGCGTAACAATAAAAATATTTATTTACGAGCTTTACCAACTGGCGGTATGGCTGCAGCCATGTTAGGCAATATTCCAAACGATGATAAACAAACGGCCCTAGTTATTTTTACAGCTAACAATGCAGTAATTGCAGGAAGAGATAGTTTGGCAATAGACTCTATACCGTTATCGTTACCACAACTTATGCCAGCAAGCAAAACATCTATTGCTTGTTTTTTATTTGATGATGGAGATGAATTAACAAGTGGTAAGGCTTTAAAATCTTTATCGGCAGCACCGTTCTTAACTGGCGTAGATGTTTTTATTAAAGCCGAAGAAAATAAAACAATGCGTATTTATTACAACGGAAGAAGTATAGTATTGCCAAAACGCAAAAGTAAAGATGGAATTATGATTGTAGTATTTAATTAAGTATATGGCCTTACCATTTTTTTATAAAGAAGATAGTACAACTTCATCTACACAAATAAGTTTAGATGAAAACACTAGCAAGCATATTGTACAAGTATTGCGTATGCAAAATGGTGAGCAGTTGCAACTAACCAATGGAAAAGGCGATTTGTTTATTTGTGAAATTGTTGACGATAACAGAAAAAAATGTACTGTAAAAATCAATAACCATTCGTACATCAAAAATCGTACATCGTACATCACTATTGCCATTAGCCTCCTAAAAAACACTACTCGTTTTGAATGGTTTTTAGAAAAAACAACGGAGATTGGTGTTACACAAATTGTTCCTCTACTTTGTAACCGTACCGAAAAAACAGCTTTTAAATTTGAACGATTAAATAGTATTTTAATAAGTGCTATGCTACAAAGCCAACAATGTTGGTTGCCTGTATTAGAACAACCGCAAGTATTTGATAAGTATGTAGTAAGCCATCTTGAAAATACGCAAAAATATATAGCCCACTGCGAAAGCGAAGAAACTAAAAAACCACTTAACTTTCAACTTTCAACTTTCAATTCTCAACTAATTTTAATTGGACCAGAAGGTGATTTTACAAAAAACGAAATTGAATTGGCATTGCAACATAATTTTACACCAGTGTCATTGGGGCTAACAAGATTGCGGACAGAGACAGCAGGGGTAGTTGCTGCAAGCCTACTTGTAAATGCACATTAGTTTGGTTATTTTTTGATGATGAAAAATAAATTTTTCTTTTCTTTTTTAATTTTATTGCAGCACCTAAATTACTGTTATGGGCAAACTGTTTTTTTAATTGATTCAGCAAAAAAGAACGCTATACCACAAAAGAATGAATTAGAAAACATACAAACCTATTTCTTTATTGCCGATGAATATATGGAAGTTGAACAATACGATTCGGCACAGATTTGGTTAAATAAAATTTACGAAGCGTTACCCTTAAAGAAAAATTCGTTAGCTAATTATTTTTTAATTACCCGGCAAGCAGAGGTTTATTATTATAATAATTTACAACAATTAGGTTTGCAAGAAAGCCGCCGAGGATTAGCTATGGCACAGGCATTAAACGATAGTTTGTTACTAGCAGATAGCTATAATTTTTTAGGATTATTTTATATGAATATTGATAGTACACAACAAGCTATTCCTTTTTACAAAAATGGATTTAAGTATGCAAAACAACCCCCTTACCCTAACAATTATTTAAGTCTTACCAAGCCACATCACTTATATGGTAATTTAGCAGAGGCATATTATAAATTAAAAAATTATGATAGTTCGTTAGTTTATAATCTAAAGTCGTTACAAAAGGCTACCGAAATAAATTGGGAACGAGGTGTAGCAGTTGCAAATGCTGGACTAGGCGATGTTTACTTTGCTTTAAACAAAACCGATAGTGGTTTAAACCGCTATAGTAAAGGCATAAATGCTGCATTACATTCAAAAGATATTGATGTTGCTTTAATTTGTTATGGAGGATTGGCTAACTGCCATCAACTTATAGGCAATAAAGTAGGTGTGGCTAAAAGCTTAAATGATGGCTTTACTTTATTAAAACAAAATCCAAATATCAACCGTTTTTATGCACTCAATTTTTTAAATACAGCAATAGATATTTATAAAAAACAACATAATACAATAGAGCTGTCAAGAGTATTGGAACTAAAGTCTACTATTGAAACAGCAAATATTAAGGGTAGCAATACACAAATACAAACCATATTAAATGCTGGAGTGGCTAATGAAAAAAGGGTACTAAATTTAGAAGTTGAAGATGCAAAACAAAAACAAAAATTAGCTACTACAAGATTATTAATGGCGTTAGCAAGTTTTGGGTTTTTAGCTATTGGTTTTTTAGTATATAGGTATTATCAAAAACAAAAATTATCTGTTTCTAAAATGCGACAAAAAATTAGTATGGATTTGCATGATGATATTGGAGCATCACTAAGCAGCTTACAAATTTACAGCGCCATTGCAGAGCAGTCTATACATACCGATATAAAAAAATCGGTGGAAATGGTCCATAAAATAAGCCATCAAAGTAAAGAAATAATGGAGAATATGAATGATATTGTGTGGAGTATGAATAGCAGTACAAGTAGTAATACCTCTTTCGAAATAAAAATAAAAAACTATGCTGCCAGTCTTTTAGCCGATGCTACAATAAATTTTTCGTATCATATTTTACCCAATGTAGATGATATGATTACAAGTATTACTGCCAGAAAAAATATATTACTAATTGCAAAAGAAGCCATCAATAACATAGCTAAATACAGTAAAGCAACTAATGCAGACTTAAGTATTAGTGTACAAAATAAACAATTAGTACTACAAATAAAAGATGATGGTATTGGCTTTGAAAAAGAAAATACTGCTAACGGAAATGGATTACGAAATATGCAACAACGTACAGAAGAAGTAAAAGGAAATTTTGCATTAATAACAGCAAACCAAAAGGGTACAACTATAATTGCTAAAATACCTATTTATAACATTCACTAATATTAGGGATACCAGTTAGTGGTATAGTTATTATTTTTAAATATGCAAATACGTGTTTTTATATATGATGATAATCATGCCCGAAGGGATAGTTTAAAAGCTTTATTAGAGCTTAGCCCCGAAATGAGTTTTTGTGGAGAGGCAATAAATTGTAGTGCCGTAATGGGTGAAATGGATACCTATTTTCCCGATGTAGTTTTAATGGATATTAATATGCCCGAAGTAAACGGTATTGAAGGTTTAAAACAAATTAAAAAAGAGTATCCCCACATTAAAGTATTAATGCAAACCGTTTTTGATGATACCGATAAAATATTTGAATGCATTAGAAACGGGGCTAGTGGCTATATTTTAAAGAAAGATTCGCCACAACGTATTTTACAAGCTATACAAGAAGTGTACGATGGTGGAGCGGTTATGAACCCTGGCATTGCATTAAAAGTATTAGACTATTTTATACCTCAAAAAATAAATAACCCCCTTAGTAAAAGAGAAACTGAGGTGTTGGAATTATTAGCCGAAGGCATAAGTTATAAAATGATTGCCGATAAATTGTTCCTTAGTTTTAACACCGTAAACACTCATGTTAAACACATTTACGAAAAACTCCATGTTTCTTCAATTGGCGAAGCTGTAGCCTTTTATTATAAAAACCTACATAAATCCTAAGTACAAAATCACTAGTATTAGGTATTTTAATATGCTACATTAATTGCATTTTCAAACATCAATAAATACGTATGAAAAAAGTATACATACTCTTCTTAATTTTTTCTCTTTGTAAAAATATACAGGCACAATCCTTAGCAATTAATACCACTGCCGCCACAGCAAATAGTAGTAGTATTTTAGATGTATCAAGTACCAACAAAGGGATACTTTTACCTCGTATGACCAAGACTCAAAAAAATGCCATAGCCTTACCTGCTACAGGATTGCTAGTGTATCAAACTAGTCCAGATAGTTTGGGTTTTCAATATTTTGATGGAACCAAATGGTTGTGGTTGCAAGGTGATGAAGATACATATTGGGCAAAAGTTGGTAATGACATTTTCAATAGAAATTTAGATAAAGTAGGTGTTGGCACTACAACACCATTAGCAAGATTACATGTAACTAAAGGATTTGCAGGTAATCCGTTAACTATACCAACTAGTAGAATTAGTTTGTTTGAAGATGATGCTAGTAACTATATACAGTTACTTAGCCCAGATGCGAATGAAACAGGAATACTTGCTGGCAATGCATCCACATTAATTAAAAGTGCTCTTGTTTTTACTGCTGATAGTGCTATACAATTAAGGGCTGGTGGTAATAGTACAGATGTACATGTAAATAAAAGCGGATTGGTTGGTATTGGAAACACTTCGCCTCAAACCAGGTTGCATGTAAGCAATGGCACTACTTCTGGAGCTGTTTATTTCCCCTCTTCCACAGGAATATTTGAAAGTCTCGGCTTTAATTATCTGCAATTGATGAATCCCTCAGGCGCCTCTGCTACCATTATGTCGGGTACCGAATTAACCAACAGCAGAAGCAGTATAAATTTTAACCCAGATAGTTCCATTGCATTTAGTTCCCCTGGATTATTTATAAATAGAATGACTGTAAAAAATACTGGTGAAGTGTTGATTCCCGGTTTATTGGGTGTTGGTACTACCTCACCGCAAACTAAATTTCATGTAAGCAGGGGAACTGTTTCCGGTGCTGCTTATTTCCCCTCATCAACAGCAATAATTGAAAATCCCGGCTTTAATTATCTGCAATTGATGAATCCCTCAGGCGCCTCTGCTACCATTATGTCGGGTACCGAATTAACCAACAGCAGAAGCAGTATAAATTTTAACGCAGATAGCTCTCTATCGTTTGCCACAGGTACACTTTCAACAAGAATTATGATTACCAAAAATGGCAACACGGGAATTGGCACCACCGTGCCTGCTGCAACACTTGATGCAAATGGCAGTTTTAAATTAGGGAATGCAGGCACTGTAAATTCAGCTCTTTTAAAAAATAGTATTACTATAGATGTAGGCTTAGTACCAGCAAATGGGGAGTTAGATGTAATAGTTGCATTTACGAATGCTGCTGTTAGTGGTGCTGTAAGTGTTTCTCCAACTGTTGATTTACCAACGGGAATAATTATTGGCTCGGCAAGAGTTTCATCTGCAGGTAATGTAAAAATTAGATACCGAAATTTAACTGGAGCAGCTATTGATCCTGCTTCAATTAGTTATATAATTGCTGTGGTTCAGTAAATATGTATTGAGCATAAAATAGAGCAATCATTATGATATAATCAACCACTGATAATTAATGAGCTTGATCATCTTTGCTTTCTTCTTGTAAAGTAGGCTCATTCAATTCTACTAAATTGGCATTGCGTTTTTTATTTCTACTAAGCATTACCATATTCAGCATTTCTACACCAAAAGAAAAAGCCATTCCAAAATAAATATAATTTTTAAGGTTTAGTTCATGTGCTGCTTTTGCATTCCATCCTTCCATAACTAGGCTTAAACCAATCATTACTAAAAAAGATAAGGCCAACATTTTTAGGGTTGGGTGTTTGTGTATAAAGGACGAAATTTTTGGACTAAATAAAAACATAACAAGCATAGCAATGATTACAGCGGCAATCATTATTTCCACATGTTCTGCTGTGCCCCCAGCAGTTATTACACTGTCAAAACTAAATACAGCATCTATTATAATTATTTGTATAATTGCTTGTGGTAGTCCTAGCCCTTTATTTTTACCACTTATAGCATTAGGGTCTTCGCCCTCTAACTTACCATGTATTTCCTTTACCGATTTATAAATTAAAAACAAACCACCAAGCAGCATTACAATTGCAGCCAAATCAAATCCTTTACCAAACAAGGTAATTACAGGTTTACCCCTTTGTGCTAATAACCAACTTAACCCCATTAACAATAAACTACGGCTAATAATACCTGTTATCATCCAAATACGCCTGGCCTTAGTAATATCATTTTTGTTTTTAAGCCTATTCATAATAATGCTAACAAAAATTACATTATCAATACCCAAAACAACTTCTAATATTACCAATACAACAAAACTAATAATAGCCTCCGAAGTAAATAAATACGATAAATCCATTTTTTAAAATTTAAGTGCAAAGATACGTGAAACAAAAAATCCTGCCCAAGCAGGATTTTCTAAGACGTTTTAAATGCTCTACTTCGCTTCTTCTTTTTTATCATCATCACCATCAAACTTATCTACAATTTTGTCTTTTAAATCTTCTGCTTTTTCATTGGTAGCATCCCATAATTTTTCCGCTTTATCTTCTACCTTATCCCATACTTCTTCAGCCTTGTCTTCTACTTTTTCCCAAACATCTTCAGCCTTGTCTTTAAGGTCTTCTAACTTGTCTTTCATTTTATCAAAAAATCCTTTTTCTTCTGCTGCACTTTCGCCAGCTGCTTTAATTTCTTCGCTCATGGTATATTAATTTTTATTGGTTTAAATTATTGTTTGTTGGTAAAGATGCTTTTTAATTGATTCCATTGCATATTTTTTTAACTATACTAGGTCCTTCATAAATAAAACCAGTCCACACTTGTACTAAAGATGCTCCACTGTGTAACCTTTCTTTTGCATCCTGTGCTGTAAAAATTCCACCGCTTGCAATAATAGGAATTTTTCCATTAGTTTTTTGGGAGATGTATTTTATGATATCGTTACTTTTTTGTTTTAAAGGCAAACCGCTTAAACCACCTGCCCCAATTTTTATAACGTTTAACTGATCGCTTTTAAGATTTTCTCTACTTATTGTTGTGTTAGTGGCTACTAGGCCGTCTAAATTTATTTCTAACGCTAAATCTATAACGTCATCTAATTGTTCAGTAGTTAAATCCGGAGCAATTTTTAAAAGAATAGGTCTTTGAATTTCAAATTTTAAGTTTTGAGTTTGCAGATTCTCCAATATCTTTTTTAACGAATCTTTCTCTTGCAGCTCTCTTAAACCTGGCGTATTGGGGCTACTTACATTTACTACAAAATAATCTACATAAGGGTGTAGGGCTGTAAAACAAATTTCATAATCTTTCCAAGCATCTTCGTTTGGGGTGGTTTTGTTTTTGCCAATATTTCCTCCTATAATCATGTACGGTGTTAGATGTTTGATGTACGACTGTTGTTTGTTTTCAGCATTATATCGTACATCGAACTTCGTACATCTTACATCAACCCACTTTTTTAATCTTTCCGCTACCACATCAACCCCATCATTATTAAACCCCATTCGGTTTATTAAGGCTTTATCTTTTGGTAATCGAAACAATCGAGGTTTATCGTTTCCGGCCTGAGGCTTGGGTGTTACTGTACCAATTTCTACAAAGCCAAATCCTAGCGCTTCTAATTCGTTTAAGTATTTGGCATTTTTATCGAAGCCTGCGCCTAAACCAACTTTATTTTTTAATCTTAAATTCAAAAATTCGAAATTCGAAATGTGCTTTGGTTCGAACAGTTTTTTAATAATAGATTTCCCCAACGGTAGCTTGCAAATTAATTTTAAGCTATTCATACTAAAATAATGCACCCACTCTGGGTCAAAAAGAAATAAAAAAGAACGTAATAATTTGTACATAATGGTGCAAAGATAATTGAGTTTGATTTTTTGAAGAGAACAACTATCTTTGATATATGGTTGCATAAACAACCAATAATACATCTTACAACATAAATAGTCAATAATGCAAGAAGCTTATATAGTCGCAGGTTTTAGAACAGCAGTTACCAAAAGTAAAAAAGGTGGATTTAGGTTTACCAGACCAGATGATTTAGCCATTGATGTAATAAAAGGGTTGTTGGCAAGTGTGCCTCAACTAGATCCTAAACAGGTAGATGATGTTATTGTAGGAAACGCTGTACCCGAAGCTGAGCAAGGCTTACAGTTTGGGCGTATTATTGCAGCAAAAGCCGTTGGTTTAGATGCTGCTGGTATTACCATAAATAGATATTGCGGTAGTGGTTTAGAAAGTATTGCAATGGCAACCGCAAAAATACGTAGTGGTATGGCCGATTGTATTATTGCAGGTGGTACCGAAAGTATGAGTATGGTACCAACCGCTGGTTGGAAAACTGTACCAGCTTACTCTATTGCTAAAGACCAACCCGATTATTATTTGGGTATGGGCCTAACCGCCGAAGCGGTTGCAAATGAATATAAAGTAAGTAGAGAAGATCAAGATGCGTTTAGCTATAACAGTCATTTAAAAGCAGGTAATGCTATTAAGGAAGGTTATTTTAAAAACGGCATTTTACCTATAAACGTTGAGGAAGTTTACTTAGACGAGAAGGGTAAAAAACAAACCCGAAATTATATTGTAGATACAGATGAAGGTGTAAGAGCCGATACAAGTATTGAAGGCTTAGCAAAACTTAAACCAGCGTTTGCATTAGGCGGTAGTGTAACAGCAGGTAATAGTAGCCAAACTAGCGATGGTGCTGCTTTTGTGCTGGTAATGAGCGAAAAATTAATGAATAACCTTGGCCTTAAACCAACAGGCCGATTAATAAATTGTGCAAGTGCAGGCGTACACCCTCGTATTATGGGTATTGGCCCAATTGCAGCAGTACCAAAAGTACTAAAACAAGCTGGAATGAGCTTGGCAGATATTGAATTGTTTGAGTTGAATGAAGCTTTTGCATCACAGTCTCTTGCAGTTATTAGAGAGCTTGGTTTAAATACAGATATTGTAAATGTAAATGGCGGTGCTATAGCTTTAGGCCACCCTTTAGGTTGCACAGGGTGTAAACTAACTATACAATTGCTAAATGATATGAAACGCCTTAAAAAGAAATATGGTATTGTTACAGCTTGTATTGGTGGCGGTCAAGGTATTGCTGGTGTTATAGAAAATATGGACTAGCGTTTAAATAGTTTTAAATTTTTTATGCCCAATTCTTTGAGTTGGGCATATTTTTTGTTATCTTACCATCGTAAAATAGCCGAAAGAAGAAAAATTGACTACATAGATGATATCCTTTTAAACCTTCCATAAAAATAATAGTCACACTAAATTATTGTACTTCAAATAAACTGCTATGGATAGAAGAGATTTTCTTACAGCTAGTAAGACAAAGAAAAAAACTCCACTAAAACCTGTACAATTTGCAACACCTGCTAGAGTATTAAGTGGAATAAACCCGTATGCTGGTCAATGGACTACCAACGAAGTAATACACCTACTTAAACGTACTATGTTTGGTGCAAAAAAGGCAGATGTAGACTATTTTTTAGGTAGAACATTAAATCAATCAGTTGATGAGTTAATGAACCCTACAGCTCCTAATCCAACTCCACCAGTTAAAGAATATGTAACAAGTACTCAACCCGGTACACCCGATACTAATATAGCACAAGGTACCACCTGGGTTAACGATATTAATAATGATGGAACCGTACAAAGCCAGCGTAGAGGGTCCTACAAAAAATGGTGGACAGGTGTAATGGTTAATCAAGATAGAAGCATTAAAGAAAAAATGATGATGTTTTGGGTTGATCATTTTGGAAATGAAGCTAGTGATGTAGGCAACGCTAATTGGGTATATAAGCAACACACTACCATTCGCCAAAATGTATTAGGCAACTTTAAACAAATGGTAAGAGATATTACTATCGATTATGCTATGCTTAGGTATTTAAATGGTTATCTTAATACCTCAACAGCACCCGACGAAAATTATGGAAGAGAGCTACAAGAATTATTTACGTTGGGAAAAGGCCCAGATAGTAAATACACCGAGGGCGATGTAAAAGAAGCAGCTAAAGTTTTAACAGGTTGGAGGGTAAATGGAGCTAACTATACTACTTTTTTTGATCCAACCAGGCATAGTACAGCTAATAAACAATTTTCATCTTTTTATAACAACACTATAATTACGGGTAGAACAGGGGCCACAGCAGGCGACTTAGAATTGAACGACTTATTAAATATGATTTTTGCTCAAAATGAAGTAGCAAAATTTATAGTACGTAAATTTTATAGATGGTTTGTTTATTACGAAATTGATGCAACCACTGAAGCTAATGTAATAACACCACTAGCAGATATTTTTAGAAGCAGTAACTACGACATTAAACCAGTACTTACCACCTTATTTAAAAGCGAACATTTTTTTGATATAGCAAATCAAGGATGCGTAATTAAAACACCAATGGATGTTGTAATAGGTTCTATGAGAGAGTTTGAAGTAAATATGCCTTTAGCAACAGATTGGGATACAAATTATGGCCATTGGAATACCCTTTATAGTTGGATGATTAATATGGGCGTAAACTTACACGACCCACCAAATGTAGCTGGTATGCCGGCATATTATCAAGAGCCTGCTTTTCATGAAATTTGGATAAACACAGATTCTTTGCCAAAAAGAAATCAGTTTACCGATGTGATGACGAATAGCGGTTACCTAAGAAATGGCTTTAGAATGCAGTTTGATTTTACTAAAATAGCAAGAAATTTTAGCAACCCAGGCAATCCTAATGATTTGCTAAAAGATGCACTAAACTATTTTTATCGTATTCAAGTATCGCCGCAAACTATGGCACAAATGAAAACTCAAATGTTATTGAGTAATCAATTGTATGATTATTATTGGACAAATGCATGGAGTGCATATATTAGCAATCCAACTACACCAAATTTTAATACGGTAAATACTCGATTAAAAGATTTGTTTAGATATATTATGAATTTAAGTGAATACCAATTGTCTTAACTCATTAAATTTTGTATTAAGCTTTACTAAAATTTTAATACTTACTTCTAACTACTAATTATTATAAAATGAAACGTAGAGAATTTTTAGGAAAATCAATAACAGCAGCAGTTCCAGCTTTAATAAGCGGTTATGCAGTAAAAGCATTAAATGCCGATTCGCCAATTGTACGTGCGTTGATGGGTACAGGTACAGATACAGATCATGTACTTGTAATTATTCAACTTTCTGGCGGTAACGATGGTTTGAATATGGTTATACCAATTGAAACGTATAGTATGTATAATGCTGCAAGACCAAATATTGCTATACCAGAAGATAAAATTCTACGTTTAAATGGGTATGATAAAACAGGCTTAAACCCTGCAATGACTGGTTTACAAGCCATGTATAACGAAAATAAATTAAAAGTTATTCAAGCCGTAGGCTATCCTCAACCCAACTTTTCTCACTTTAGAGCAACAGATATTTGGCAGTCATCTAGTAATAGCAATCAAGAGGTTTATACAGGATGGGCGGGTAGGTATTTAAATTATGAGTATCCTAATTTTCCTAACGGATATCCAAATGCAACAATGACCGATCCGTTAGCGATACAAATTGGCTCTACAGCTCCACTAACTACACAAGGGCCAAATGTAAATATGGCTATGAGTATTACTAGTGCTACAAACTTTTATCAATTAATTAATGGCACTAGCGATCCTGTACCAGCATCAAAAGCAGGTAAAGAATTAAGTTTTATTAGAAACGTAGCCAGACAAACTCAACAATACGCAGGTACCATTATAGCAGCATCTAATAAAGTTACTCAACAAGCTACTTACCCAACAAATAACAGCTTAGCCGATCAATTAAAAATTGTAGCAAGGTTAGTAAAAGGAGGATTAAAAACTAGAGTATATATGGTAAGCTTTGGTGGCTTTGATACCCATAGTTTGCAAACAACGGTTGCAGATACAACAGTAGGTAACCATGCTATTTTATTAGGCAGAGTTAGTGCCGCTATTAAAGCCTTTCAAGACGATTTAACTTTTTTAGGCATAGAAGATAGAGTTGTAGGTATGACTTACAGTGAATTTGGAAGAAGAATAAAAAGTAATAGTAGTGTTGGTACCGATCATGGAGCAGCAGCACCCTTATTTGTTTTTGGAAAACCAGTACAAGGAGGCGTTTTAGGTAACAACCCTACAATTCCAGCTACTACTACCTTTAACGATAATGTACCCATGCAGTATGATTTTAGAAGCATTTATGCATCACTGCTAGAAAACTGGTTTTGTTTACCAAAAGCTACCGTTGATGGATTGTTTCCACCTGCAATTAATAATACTTTGCAAAATTTACCTTTAATAAAAGATGGACTTTGTAAGGCTGTTACCCCACCGCCAAACCCATCAGGTAAAACAAACATTACTAACTACCCAAATCCATTTAGCAATAAAACCACCATTGAGTTTACAACTACAGGTGGCGATACGCTCATACAAATTATGGATACCGCCGGTAGGTTGTTGGTAAATTTGTTAGAAAAAGATTATCCAACTGCTGGCAGACATACGGTTTCGTTTGATGCATCACATTTAGCTAATGGAATTTATTATGCCCGTTTGCAAAATGGAACCGATCAGCAAGTAAGGCCAATGTTGAAGGTGAGATAATGCAATCTCCCATTTCGACGAAGGAGAAATCTATAATAGAAAATTCTATTTAGTCTTTAACACAACATGGCTTTATTCAATATTGCTTAAATCTTTTTCAATTTGTAGTTGAAAAAATCGAGGATTAAAAATATCAATCCGTTGTTCTGTGTCCGGCATTTACCCAATCGGTAATTTTTTGTTTGTCTTGTGTAGTCAATGGAGCATTCGGAGCTTCTGGCATCCGGCTCGGTAAATTATCAACCGCTCTAGCTTTTATTCTATCCCAACTGGCAATAATAGAAGCATCATCATCAAAGTTTTTTCCACCACTTACAGCTCCATTTAAATGGCAAGGGCCACAATAGCCAATAATAATGTTCTTTACATTATAATATTTTGCACCATAACCAACAATCGAAATACTAGCAGTGTCTTTACAGCCAATTGCATTTTTTGCAATAACAGCATAAGTACCAACACCTAAATTAAAAAAATTTGGAGATGCTTGAAACGTAGTGCCCCCAATACTATAGGTAAAGCCGCTTGCAATTGGCGATGTTATGGTAATAGCACCCAAGTTTTGCCCAGTAATGGTATATGTTTTACTAGCTACTGTTGTAATTGTTATTGTATCACATGGGTTAATGGGTGGTGGTGGAGGAGCTATTACAGTATCATCTTTTTTACAGCTACTAAAAAAAAGGCCAGTTGAAAATAATAGGACAGTATATAAAAATATTTTTTTCATGCTTT
The DNA here is from genome assembly GCA_031377245.1 of Bacteroidota bacterium. GTDB lineage: Bacteria > Bacteroidota > Bacteroidia > Chitinophagales > Chitinophagaceae > Ferruginibacter. Next base: position 112,437 of record JANMEU010000010.1, on the reverse strand, counting down.
TTTTTTAGAATATAAATATAAGAAATATAGATTAGATGCCCAATAATAATGCCATAAAAAAGAGAGATAAATTTTATTTTTAGGTAGATTATGTAATTCTTTTTAAAAGTACATCTACTTAAAAAATACTTTTATGAGAAAACACATTTTACTTATCACCTTATTCTTTTTGTGCAATAGATTATTAATAGCACAAATGCCCGAGCTAACTATTAATGGTAAAACTAATGAAGGCGTTTACTTGCAAGCATTAAAAATAGATGTTACGGTATGTGGCTCAATTGCTACTACTAACTGGCAAATGACTTTTAAGAACACAACGAATAGAATTTTAGAAGGGAATTTAAATTTTCCTTTGAAAGAAGGTTTAAGTGTAAGTAGATATGCACTTGATATTAATGGAAAAATGAGAGAGGCTGTACCCGTGGATAGAGCAAAAGGAACGGCTACTTTTGAAACAATTGAACGAAGAAGAGTTGATCCTGGTTTGCTGGAAAAGCTTGATGGTAATGTGTTTCGTACAAGAATTTACCCTATACCTGCTAATGGAAGCCGTACGGTAATAATTGGTTATAATGAAGAATTGCCGATTGAAACAAGTAATTTCCTGAAATATAAATTGCCTTTAAATTTAAAAGATACCGTTAATGATTTTTCCTTAAATATTTCTGTAATTCAAAGTAATACTCAGCCCGTTTTTAATCTTTCTACAAATGAAAATATTAGTTTTGATAAACAGCAAAATAACTATAATGCTATTTTTACAAAGCACAACTATGTTCCCAATTTCACGCTTTCTTTTGATATTCCAAAAGCTGCTAATGCCTCAGAAGTAATGCTTCAGCCCTTTGAAAATAAATACTGTTTTTTAATTAATACTACTATACAAAAAAGTGAGGTTGAAAAGCTTCTACCTAAAACCATTGCGGTTATTTGGGATGAATCCTTAAGCGGTGCATCAAGAAATAATAAAAAAGAATTAGCAATTTTAGATGCCTATTTTAAAAAAGTAAATAATGCCACTATTTTATTTCAACGCTTTAGTAATAAGGCAAGTAGTATAAAGAAATTCTTTTTACAAAATGGGCAATGGAGTAGCCTCAAAAAAGATATTGATTCCATAGTGTATGATGGAGGAACAAATTTTGGTAATTTAAATTTGAAAAATATTGTAGCCGATGAATTTATTTTAGTAAGCGATGGTCATCAAACCATTGGTAATGGTACATTACAATTTAAGAATACACCTGTGTATTGTATTAATTCATCCATTACGGCCGACTATAGTTTTCTACATTATTTAACCCTTAAAACTGGGGGACAGCTTATTGATTTAGTAAAAGATGATAGCATTACTGCATTAAAAAAATTAACTACAGAACCCTATCGTTTCTTAGGGATAAAAGATAGAAATGGGATTGAAGAAAACTATCCTTCTTTATCTGTACCTGTTACCCAAAACTTTTCGGTAGCAGGAATTATAGAGGAAGATGTAGAGGAGATCATTTTGCAATTTGGTTATGGAAATAAAGTTACTTATGAAAAAAGTATTAAAATAAATGCAGAAGATAATTTGTGTAAAGATTTTGATATAACTAAAATTTATGCACAAAAGAAAATTGCTGAGTTAGATATCAATTACGAAAAAAATAAAATTAGTATTGAAAGTACAGGTAAGCAATTTGGTATTGTAACTCGTAATACCTCTTTAATTGTATTAGAAACCTTAAATGATTATGTACAGTACGAAATACAACCTCCAGCAGAATTTAAAGAAGAATATCAACGCATATTAAAACAAAGACAAGGTAATTTAATTTCGAAAAAATCGGAAGATTTTGAGAAGTCTTTAGAAATGATAAATGAATTGAAAGAATGGTATGGAAAAGTAAAAAAAGTAAAACCAATTGAAATAGTATCAGCACCTCTTATAATAGAACGTCCTCAACCTGTAAGGCAAGAAGTTAGTTTACCATCCAATAGAACTGGCAGTGGCGCAAGTAGAGTATTCACAGACAGTGGTGCAAGTAGAGTCTTTACTGACAGTAGCGCAAGTAGAGTATTCACTGGAAAAGTGTTAGATAGCGAAGGGAAAGAAATTTATTTTGCATCTATAAAAATTAAGGGAACTACTTTTGGTACAAGTGCAGATGCCAATGGTGTTTTCTCAATTAAAGTAAAAAATAATGATGTAATCGAAGTCTCTTCACAAGGTTTTATCTCATCAGAGATTGCTATTGGTCAAAACAGCAGTGTGAGCATTTTCTTAGAAAGAAGTAGTAATCAAGTAAAAGAAGTTGTTGTTACGGGTGCTATGAACAGAAGAGTAAATTCAAGAAGTGTAGGAACAGCCATTACTAAAATATCTGCAAATGAAATCTCAGCAAGTACTCAAATGAATTCGCAACAAGGTTTAACAGGTAAAGTCTCAGGTTTAAATATACAGTCTGTTAATAGTGGTGTATTCGATGATACAAGAATTACCTTGAGAGGTATTCGATCTTTAACTGGTAATAACCAACCAATGTTAGTAGTAGATGGTGTACCTATCTCGTTAAATTTAATTAATGCAATTAACCCAAGTGATTTACAAGATTTATCTGTTTTAAAAAGTAATGCTGCTACTGTTTTATATGGTCAGGATGGTGAAAATGGAGCAATAATTATTACAACAAAAAGTAAACTTGATTCTTTAGCTCTAACCAAATTGATGGACTCAAAAAAAATCAACGATAGTCTAGCGCTTGTGTTTAATGATATCAATACAAATTATTTAAAAATAATCAAACAAACATCTAAAGAAAATCGCTATTCAAAGTATCTGGAAATTCGTAATTATTTTATGACTACACCTACCTACTTTTTTGATGTGGCAGGGTATTTTCTAAAAACAGGTGAAAAAGAAATAGGACTAAAAATTTTAAGCAACCTAGCCGAAATGGAAAATGCTAATTATGAATTGTATAAAATGCTAGGTTATAAATTAAAAGAGGCGGGTGATTATGATGCAGAAGTTTCAGCATTTAAAAAAGTAGTAGAATTAAGGCCTTTAGAGCCACAAAGCTATAGAGACTATGCTTTAGCTTTAGAAGATATTGGTCAATATCAACAAGCATTAGATGTATTATATGAAGGAATGACAAAAAGCTACAGCCCAGAAATGAATAGAATGTATGATGGAATTGAAGAAATTTTTCTTGTAGATATAAATAGACTAATTCAATTGCACAAAAAACAACTAAATATAAAGAACATTAAAAAAGAGCTGATAACTGATTTAAGTAGTGATGTACGAATTGTATTAAACTGGAATAAAAATAATACAGATATTGATTTATGGGTAACAGACCCTAATGGCGAAAAATGTTTTTATCAAAATAAAACAACAGCTATTGGAGGCAGAATATCGGACGATTTTACAGAAGGGTTTGGTCCAGAACAGTTTATTTTAAAAAAAGGAGTAAAAGGAAAATACAAAATTCAAATGGATTATTATAGCGATGCTCAAGTAACGATTGCAGGCCCAACAACAATTATGGCAGAAATCTATTTACATTATGGCACACCCAAAGAAGAACGTAAGATAATTACGCTTCAAATGAAAAAAGATACTGAAGATGAGGTTTATATTGGTGAGATAGTTTTATAATTCTATGAGCCAGTCAAAAATTGGCTCATCCTTTTTTACTATTTTTGCTCCATGCAAATAATACCTGTTACTACGCCTACACTTGCAAAACAATTTTTGCAAGTAGCCATTAATATTAATAAAAATGATGCTAATTGGATTCAACCTTTAAACAAAGACATAAACGATGTATTTAATAAAGAAAAAAATAAAGCATTCCGTTTTGGCGAAATTATTCGTTGGGTTTTAGAAGATGATAAGGGCAATTTAATTGGACGAGTAGCAGCTTTTATAAACACAAAATACAAAAATAAAAATGATGATGTAGAGGTTGGTGGTATGGGCTTTTTCGAATGCATAAATAATCAACAAGCAGCTAATGTATTATTTGATACGGCTAAAAATTGGTTAGTACAAAAAGGCGTACAAGCAATGGATGGGCCAATAAATTTTGGAGAAAGAGATAAATGGTGGGGGTTAGTTACCAAAGGGTTTCACCCACCATTGTATTGTTTAAATTACAATCCACCCTACTATGTTACCTTATTTGAAAATTATGGGTTTAAAATATTTTATAATCAAATTTGTTTTGGATTTAATCCACAAGCAACAATATCTCCAAAGGTAATTGAAAGGTATAATGCAATAGCGCAAGATCCAGATTTTAGTTTTTCAACCATAAATAAAAATAACCTAGAAAAATTTGCAACAGATTTTGCCTTAGTATATAACAAAGCATGGGCAGGCCATGGCGGTTTAAAACAAATGCCTAAAGAACAAGCCTTGCTTATTTTTAAAAAAATGAAGCCAGTAATGGATGAAAAAATAGTGCAATTCGCTTATTATAAAAACGAGGCTATAGGCATGTTTTTAAATTTGCCCGATTTAAACCAATATTTTAAATACATGAAAGGCAAATTTGGACTTTGGCAAAAACTAAAATTTGTTTTTCTGCAAAAATTTAAGCCCACAAATAAATTTACCGGATTAGTATTTGGAATAGTACCAGAGTGGCAGGGAAAAGGGGTAGATGGATACTTAATTGCAAAATGCTCTGAAATAGTTAAAAAAAAACCAATACAATACACTGATTATGAAATGCAATGGATTGGCGATTTTAATCCTAAAATGATTAACGTAGCCGAAAATTTTGGCGATACTTTCCGTACTAGAAACCTTGCAACGTTCCGTTATTTATTTGATAGAGATAAAGAATTTGTAAGTCATCCAACTTTATAATAACAAGTAAATAAACTATGCTTAAATTGCAGTATCTTAAATAAATATAAAAAACTCTTTCTAAACTTTTAAAAGTAGGAGGATTTAGAGGTCATGGAAAAATTTATTGTATCGGCACGTAAATATCGTCCTCAAAATTTTAGCACAGTTGTGGGCCAAGCCCATATTACTACTACATTAAAAAATGCTATAACCAATAACCAATTAGCACATGCTTTTTTGTTTACAGGGCCAAGGGGTGTTGGTAAAACTACCTGTGCCAGAATATTAGCAAAAACAATTAATTGCGAAAATCAAACTAAAGAAGGAGAGGCCTGTAATACTTGTCAAAGTTGTGTTTCGTTTGATGCTGGTAGTTCAATGAATATACATGAACTAGATGCAGCTAGTAATAATAGTGTAGATGATATACGGAGTTTGGTAGATCAAGTACGTTTTGCACCGCAAGCTGGTAAATACAAAGTATATATTGTTGATGAGGTACACATGCTAAGCACTTCCGCTTTTAATGCGTTTTTAAAAACGTTAGAAGAACCTCCTCCATTCGTTATTTTTATATTAGCCACTACAGAAAAGCATAAAATTTTACCTACCATTTTAAGTAGATGTCAAATTTTCGATTTTAAACGAATTACAAATGCAGATACGGTGTTGCATTTGCAAGAAATTTGCGATAAAGAAGATATAAAAGCAGAAAAAACAGCCTTACATATTATCGCCCAAAAAAGCGAAGGATGTATGAGAGATTCGCTAAGCATTTTAGATAAAATTGTAAGTTTTACAAATGGTCAATTAACGTATAGTAATACATTGGAGCATCTAAATATTTTAGATGAAGACTATTATTTTAAATTACTACACTTTATGCAAAACCAACAATTAGCAGATGCGTTGTTGTTGTTTGATGAAATAAATGCAAAAGGTTTTGAAGGAGATACATTTTTAGAAGGGTATGCTGAATTTATACGAAATGTTTTAGTAAGTAGAGATGCAAGGGCTGCCATTTTATTACAAGTTGCTGATGATTTTAAAGAAAAATATGTTGAAGCTGCACAAAAAGTAAATGTAGCTTGGCTAGTTGCAGCATTAAATAGTTTAAACGAAACCGAAATTAATTACAAACAAGCTCGTAATAAGCGTTTGCATATAGAGTTTGCTATTATTAAATTAACACATCTTAGCCAAGCCATAGAGTTAACAACTGAAAATGGCGAACTTGTAAAAAAAAAACTAACGGAAGTAATTAAAGTTGTAAATTTTAAAGCCATACAACCTATCCTAATTTTAAAAAACGAAGTAGAAAATAAAATACAGCCCCAATTAAAACAAGAAGAGCCACAAGCAAAATTGTCCATTGAAAGTGCAGATGAAAAAATAAAACCTCTTGTAAAAACCAATACAACTTTACCAAAAGTAGGTTTATCATCTCTTGAAAAAATACGTAAAAAAATTGCAGACCAATCAACTGGCCAAGTCGTTAAAGTACCTTTAACTAACGATGAGTTATCTCAAGCTTGGAGTGTTTTTACACAACAGTTAGAAGATAGAAAAAATCACAGTGCCGTTACTAATTTCAAAATGGCTAAGTTAATTATTGTAAACAACGATAGCATCGAAATTGTTACCGAAAATAACATTCAACAAAAATTTATAGAGCAAGAAAGAGCATTGTTAATTGAGCACTTACAAAATCATTTTGGTAATAAAGCATTAACGTATAATGTTATAATTGTAGAAACCGAAGCTAGCTCCCAACCAATTGATAAACCTCTAAATACAAAAGAACAGTACTTAAAAATTATTGAAGAATACCCACTTGTTAAAGAATTGAAGGATCGATTAAGGCTAGAGTTAGATTATTGAGTGATTACAAGTGTTTATTTTCGGCTATTTTGCCGTAATTTCACCTCTTAATTTATAAATAAGAAACACATAGATTATGGCGGAAGTAATACGCATGCCCAGAATGAGCGATACGATGACTGAAGGTGTACTTGTAGAGTGGCACAAAAAAGTTGGCGATAAGGTAAAACCAGGCGATTTATTAGCCGAGGTAGAAACCGATAAAGCAACTATGGAATTAGAAAGTTATAACGAAGGAACAATTTTATATTTAGGCGTAGATAAAGGCAAATCAGTTCAAGTAGAAGGCATCTTAGCCGTTATTGGTAAAGAAGGTGAAGATTATAAAACCGCATTAGAAAACACTACAACTGCTCCAGTAATAGACCAAAAAGCTACAGTGGCAGAACACCCCAAAGCCGAAATTGTACAACAACAAACGGTATCCCTTCCTGCTGGTGCAAAAGAAATTCGTATGCCGCTTTTAAGTGATACAATGACAGAGGGAAAGATTATTGCATGGAATAAAAAAGTAGGGGATGTTGTAAAAGCAGACGATGCATTAGCCGACGTAGAAACTGATAAAGCAACAATGGAAGTTGTAGGTTACGAGGATGGAACACTTTTATATATTGGAGTAGAAGCAGGAAACGCCGCAAAAATTAATGAAATAATTGCAATAGTTGGTAAGGCAGGAACAGATGTTAGTGCTTATGTAGCAGCCGAAAAAGCAGGACAGTCATCAGTTTCTAGTAATCCTTCCCCAGTTGCTGTCCAAGAGGTTTCAGCTTCTTCGGAACCAACCACTCATAATTCACCACTCACCACCGACCAAAGAATTAAAGCATCGCCTCTTGCTAAAAAATTAGCAGCCGACAAAGGAATAAATTTGGCACAAGTTAACGGTAGCGGAGATGGTGGAAGAATTACTAAAAAAGATGTAGATGGATTTGTACCAACAGTGCAAAGTAGTCCATCATCAATAACTACAGCACCAGCTAAACTTTCAACTTTCAACCCTCAACTTTCAACGGAGAGTCATACAGATATTCCTTTAACTCAAATGCGTAAAGTAATTGCTCGTCGACTTGGAGAAAGTAAATTTAGTGCCCCACATTTTTACTTAACAATGGAAATAAATATGGATAATGCCATTACCTCCAGAGTTAGTATGAACGAAGTAAGCCCAGTAAAAATATCGTTTAACGATATGATTATAAAAGCTTCTGCTATGGCTTTACGTAAACATCCAGATGTTAATAGCAGTTGGATGGGAGATTTTGTTCGTCAAAATCATCATATACATATTGGTAGTGCAGTAGCAATGCCAGAAGGATTAATTGTACCAGTAATTCGTTTTGCAGATAGCAAAACACTATCGCAAATTGCAGCTGACGCTAATGAATTATACACAAAAGCAAAAGAAAAAAAATTACAGCCACAAGAGTTTAGTGGCAATACATTTACCATTTCTAATTTAGGAATGATGGGGATAGAAGAATTTACAGCTATCATCAATCCGCCAGATAGTGCAATTTTAGCAGTAGGTGCCATTAGCGAAAAAGTGGTAAAAAAAGGTGATGGATTTGCTGTAACCAATGTTATGAAACTTACGTTAAGTTGCGATCATCGAAGTGTAGATGGGGCAGTAGGAGCAGCATTTTTACAAACACTTAAAAAGTATTTAGAAAACCCGGTAACAATGTTGGTGTAAATCGAATTTCTAATTCGTTAAAAAATTACTGTTATCAAAATTAATGAAGGCAACCGTTTACAAATCTACAGGTAGTTGGTACATTGTTAAAAACGATAGCGGTCAACAATTTAATGCCCGTATTTTAGGTAAGTTTAAAATTGATGGATTAACAAGTACAAATCCTATTGCAGTAGGCGATAAGGTAGAAATTGAAATGGAAAACGAACTAGAATCATCCGTTACCATTACCCAAATTCACAAAAGAGAAAATTATATCACTCGTACTTCACCAGCAAATAAACATCACCATCACATCATTGCATCTAACCTTAGCCAAAGCTTATTATTTGCAACACTTAAAGATCCTAAAACTTCACAGGGTTTTATCGATCGGTTTTTAATATCCTCCGAAAGCTTTCATATACCAACTATCATCGTTTTTAATAAAGCCGATTTATATAAAAAGAAAGAAGAAGAGAAGTTTGAAGAATTAAAATTGATGTATGAAAAAATTGGCTACACAGTAAAAAAAATAAGTGTAGAAAAAGATGAAGGACTAACAGAACTCACAGAACTCCTTAAAAATAAAACAACCTTAATAAGTGGACATAGTGGCGTTGGCAAGTCATCCTTTTTAAACAAGCTATTCCCACAAAAAAAGTTAAAAACAAAAGATGTAAGCGGTTGGAGTGGTAAAGGAATGCATACGACTACATTTGCCGAAATGTTTGACTTACCTTCCGACATTTTTCGGGATGGAGGAAAAATAATTGACACACCCGGAATAAGAGAATTAGGGTTGGTAGATATTTCAAGGCAAGAACTTTCGCATTACTTCCCCGAAATGAAAGCCCTAATAAATAATTGCCAATTTAATAACTGTATGCATACCGAGGAACCTAACTGTGCAGTAAAAAATGCTGTAAATACAAACGAAGTGGCTGCCGAAAGATACATAAGCTATCGAAATATTTTAGATAGCATAGAGGAAAAAAAGTATTAGGATATTCTTTACTCACCGTCACAGTACACAAGTGTAAATATTTTTTGAAATAGTTACAAACTTATCTGCGACATCACCGTAATTTGCGGGAACAATAATAAAAATCAATAAGCTCTTCTCTCCAAAAAATGGGCTACTTCTAAAACTGCATTATTTTGTCTCTTAGCAGGCTTTAATTGTTGTGGCAAAATACTAACACCATTAAAAATACTATAATGAAGAGTGAGGTAGCTTCTTTTATACATAAAATCCCAATCAAGAATTTCAGTGTCATCAACCTGGTTCAAAAATTTAACTCGTAAATCTTTAGCAAGTGTGCTAGCAATGGCATAAAATTTACTAATGCCACAATTGTCATCAATAACGGCTTCGGTGCCGCCATTGTCGGTTTTTAAATGATAACACATAGTATATTGGTTTTTATTTTTTTGTCGTCAAAGTATCCAAAATAGCCATATAAATATTCTATTCCCCATAACTTTTTTTACCGCCTCTATATTTAGCCTTATTACTTGCTTTAATTGCTTTTTCATCACCACTTGCAATTTTTTCTGCACCAATATTACGTCCATCAGTTGGGCAACCGTATTTATCTTTTTTCTTAAAAATAAAACAGCTACTCATTAAAAAACAAATAGTAAGTAAAGAAAGTAATATCTTTTTCATATATAAAGTTAATATTTTATAAATCTAATTAAAACAAAAATCGATTTCTAAATTATTCCCCTTTAGGGGTTAGCCTTAAACCACCCACTATACATCACGTAATTTGTAGCAATTCTATCAATCTCACCACTAATAAGCTCTTGACTAATATCTTTTACTTTTTTTGCAGGTACACCAGCATAAATAACACCACTCTCCACAACAGTATTTTCTAATACCACAGCACCCGCAGCAATAATACTGTTACCACCAATATACACATTATCCATCACAATTGCACCCATTCCAATCAACACGTTATCATCTATAACGCATCCATGTACAATTGCATTGTGTCCAATGCTAACATTATTTCCAATAGTTGTGCCAAATTTTTTGTAAGTACAATGTATAATACCCCCATCCTGCACATTTACTTTATTGCCCATTCGTATAAAATTCACATCACCACGTAATACAGCATTAAACCATACACTACAATTATCACCCATCACCACATCACCCACAATTGTTGCATTAGGTGCAATAAAACAAGTATCATTAAAACTAGGCATCACACCCTTAACAGGTAAAATAACAGGCATAATTATTTTTTAACAAAGAAAAGAAATTGTTTTGTCACAAACAGTAGTTTTTTATAGTATCATAGTTGTGAACTTGTTCTGTTACTTTATTTTATACTTTTTGTGTAAATCTATTTCAGGAGTAGACAGACAATCTATCCGCCTTGGTTAGTGCCTCCAATAATCGTTCAATAACGTAAAAGTTTCGGGTTACCGTTGCCTTACCTAAAAATTTACCCACAAAAAAGCCCTTCAAAATCTCTTTTGAAGGGCTAAAAGTCGGGATGGCAAGATTCGAACTTGCGACCTCCTGGTCCCAAACCAGGCGCGATAACCGGGCTACGCTACATCCCGTCGTTTTTTGTACTATAATTTAAAGCCTTGGGACAACTTTAAACCTAAAATTTTTATAAGAACTACTTGCGGAGAGACAGGGATTCGAACCCTGGGTACAGTGTAACCCGTACGACGATTTAGCAAACCGTTCCTTTCGGCCACTCAGGCATCTCTCCAACCTGCCCTTAATTACTAAGGGGTGGCAAAAATACAATTCAATGCGTTACTACCCAAATCAAATTCATAAAATCAAAAAAATAATTATTTTATACTATTCTACATCTCAAAATAAGCCACTCAAGCCACTGCTAATTTTATTTTTTTTCATTTTAAATCAAGGTAGGTTTTGATATTTTTTCTTTTACCTAAATCATCGGTAAAATCTACTTCTACTAAAATTTTTTGACAAAAGTAATGTTGTAAATTACTGTAGAAGACAATAATACCCATTACCCTTATTTATAACTAGCTTAACTAATTTTTGCAAAGAATAGCCTTTATTGCTGTAAAGGGAGAATAAAGAAATACTGTACAAGAGTCTGTCTAACTGGCGAACACAGATAGATTTGACGCCTAGGTAACTTATTAGAATTACAAATGCAGGCAACATAATTATTAATTTGCTATAGCAAATTTTTTCAATTGCGGTTGGCTTAAGTAAACCGTAATAAATTTAAACACTCTTTATCTCCGCCACCAAATCTTGCAATACCTTTTTTGCATCGCCAAAAAGCATACTTGTTTTGGGTTGAAAAAATAAATCGTTTTCTATACCAGCATAGCCTGGCTTCATACTACGTTTATTTACAATTACATTTTTAGCTAGCTCTACTTCTAAAATAGGCATACCATAAATAGGTGAGGCAGGGTCATTTTTTGCGGCAGGATTTACCACATCGTTTGCACCTAAAATAAGTACCACATCGGTGGTTTTAAACTCATCGTTAGCTTGCTCCATTTCTTTTAACTTATCGTAACTAACATCGGCTTCGGCAAGTAATACATTCATATGGCCGGGCATACGGCCAGCAACGGGGTGTATGGCATAGGTAACTTCTACACCTTTTTCTTCTAAAATCTTTTCCAGCTCATGGCAAATATGTTGGGCTTGTGCAACTGCCAAACCGTAGCCAGGTACAATTATTACTTTGTTGGCATAACTCATTATCATGGCACTATCTGCAAGGCTTATTTCTTTATAAGCACCTTGCTCTTTACCACCACTTGCTGCCATAGTTTTATTACCACCAAACGAACCTATCAAAACATTTTTTAACGAACGGTTCATTGCCTTGCACATTAAAATAGTAAGCAATGTACCAGCAGCACCAACTAAAATACCACCAGTTAGCATTACTTTATTATCATATAAAAATCCGCCACAAGCCGCTGCTACACCAGTAAAGGAGTTAAGTAAAGAAATTACTACGGGCATATCTGCACCACCAATTGGGAACACAAATAACACACCATATAAAAGCGACATGCCTAAAATAATATATAATAAAAAAGATTGAGTAGGGTTGTACACTAAATATGCACCTAGCCCAAGTGTTACGGCTAATAACACAAGGTTTAATATATTTTGTCCAGTAAAACTAAAGTCTTTAACCTTACCGTTTAATTTGCCCCAAGCTATCATACTACCGGCAAAGGATACACTACCAATTATTAACCCTAAAACAATAATGATTATTTTGCCCGTATGTCCATCTTCGTTACCTGTTACTTGTATTTGGTGTGCTAAATGATTAAATTCAATTAATGAAATAAGCATTGCACAAGCACCACCCATACCGTTAAAAAGGCTTACCATTTCCGGCATTGCCGTCATTTTTACTTTTTTTGCAGCAAGCGTTCCTACAATTGTTCCAATAAGTAAGCCGCCAAAAATCCATAAATAATTTCCTAATTTTTTGCCTTCTTCTTCGTACAAAAATATAGTTGCAAAAATGGCGATTGCCATACCAACTGCCGCTACTAAATTTCCTTTACGTGCCGATGCAGGGTTAGATAACATTTTTAAACCAACGATAAATGTTACCGATGCAATTAAATAGCAGAGTGTTAATATATTTAGTTCCATTTGCCCCAAACCCCTTAAGGGGCTTTTAGTTTTTAATTATTGTTAACTTATTTTGTTTCTAAAGCTTTTACTAAAATGAATTTTCTAAAAGAAGCTTACCTATTGTTATGCCTTAAGCCCCTTTAGGGGTTTGGGGTTTCTTTTTAAACATCTCCAACATCCTATCCGTTACCACAAAACCACCTACTACATTTAATGTGCCCAGTATAACAGCTAAAAATCCTAAACCTAGGGCTAAGTAATTATCGCTTTCGGCTTTGCCCATTACAATAATAGCACCAATAACAACTACGCCATGTATGGCATTAGCACCACTCATAAGCGGTGTGTGTAGTACGCTAGGTACTTTGCCAATAATTTCTATACCAACAAAAATCATTAAAATAACAATGTATATTATTTGTTGATTTGTGTTTATAAAGGTTAAGATATTTTCCATATTTAGTATTTACAAATTTTATTTTTTATCAACCGCCGACAGGGTTGAAACCGCTATCGGGGTATTAAGGGATATTTAGCTAATTAACCCTTTCACTCTCTCATTTGTTACTTCTCCTCCATGTACCACACATGTTCCTTTTACTAAATCATCTTCAAAATTTAAATTAAGTTGACCCTCTTTAGTAATAATAAGTTGTAAAAAATTCAATACGTTTTTGCCATACAATTTACTAGCATCGCTAGGCATACTACAAGCTAATGCCGAGTTACCAACTATGCTAACACCATTATGATTTACTGTTGTACTATCTTTTGTTAATGCTGTATTTCCACCGGTTGCAGAGGCTAAATCGATAATTACGCTACCGCTTTTCATTGCATTGATCATTTCGGTAGTAATTAATATAGGTGCTTTTTTACCAGGAATTTGTGCTGTTGAAATTATAATATCTGCCTTGGCTACGCTCTCAGCAATTTTTGCTTTTTGGCGTTGCATAAATTCTTCAGTTTGTTCTACGGCATAACCACCCGCTTTGCTTGCATCGGCAGCACCTTCAACCTCTACAAACTTTGCTCCAAGGCTCATTACTTCTTCTTTAACTTGTGGCCGTGTATCAAACACTTCTATAACTGCACCTAAGCGTTTTGCGGTAGCAATGGCTTGTAACCCTGCTACTCCTGCACCTAGTATTAGCACTTTTGCTGGTGGAATACTACCAGCTGCTGTCATAAACATTGGAAAATAACGGCTATATGTAAACGCTGCATTCAATACTGCCTTATATCCGGCTATATTCGCTTGGCTACTCAGTACATCCATACTCTGTGCTCTTGTAGTACGGGGTAGCATATCCATACTAAAAACGGTAATACCATTACTGGCACAATCATTCATTAAAGTATAATTAAATAAAGGCTGATAAACCCCAAGAATTATTTTGGATTTAAGAATTTCGAATTTAGAATTTTCGATAGGTTGTATGGCTAAAATAATATCGCAACTATGTAAAACCTCCTCTCTCGATTTTACAGTTGCACCTGCTGTTCTATATTTATCATCAGCCGCAAATGCATTCATGCCAGCTTGCGATTCTATACAAACATCTACATTCCATTTTTTTAGTGTAGCAATATGTTCTGGTAAAAGAGAAACTCTTGTTTCTGGTGCTGATTCTTTTAAAACGCCAATAGTCATAAGTATATTAATTACTTCTAAGGTAAGATAAATAATTGAAAGTAATTTTACCAAGCATATCTACTATTAAAACAATGTAATTGAAACGAATTTTACGATAAAAGTATCCATATAATTCATTTGCAATAATGCTGCAAAAATAAACTATCAATTTTGTTAAATAGAATTGTATTAATCATTTTTAGTTTTTAAATTGTACAATATATTTTAATAACATAAAAATTAATTGCAAATGAAAAAAATTATTTGTTACTCTGCTTTAGCCATTACGCTAACATTTACTTTTGTTAGCTGTACAAAATCTTCTTTAACAGAGAGTGAGGCTACTGGCCTAAGCCAAAATGAAAAAGGATTAATTGCCTCTGCTGGTTTTAATAGCAATTGGGCAGAACGTACTAGCGATGGTAGTTACCTAATTGAAGGAGATATATTATTAACAACAGCTCAGTTACAAGAAATGAGTGGTGTTGCACCTGGGCATGAATTGATTGTTGCTAACAATGAACATTATCGTACAACCAATATAGTTAGTACACCTACTAGCGGCCAACGTACAATAACAGTTCGTTTAGGTTCTGGTTTTCCTAGTTACTATTCTACAGGTTTAGATGCTGCTTTAGCTAGATACAATAGCTACAATTTAAAAATTCGTTTTCAACGAGTAACCTCAGGCGGTAACATAGTAATTAGCGGTGCTAACTTAGGAACATCTGGCGGCGGTTGCATTTTAGGTCAGGCTTCTGGTTTCCCAACAGGCGGTAATCCATCTCCAGGCTTTACACTTAGCACTAATAGTTGTGCAACATCTTACTTAAATACCTCAACAAAAGCAGATGAAGTTATTGCACATGAAATTGGACATTGTATTGGTTTTAGACATACCGATTATATGACTAGAGCTAGTTGTGGACAAAATAGCAATGAAGGTTCTGCAGGTGTTGGCGCTGTTTTTATTCCTGGTACACCTACTACAGTAAGTGGTAGTTATAACTCATGGATGATGGCTTGCACAAATGGTAGCGCTACTTTTGGCTCTGCTGACGGCGTTGCATTAAATTATGTGTATTAATTCTGTTTATAAACAATAAAATCATTTTAAATGAAAAAAAATCTTTTTGTAATAGTATCATGTATAGCTCTGTTTAGTAGCTGTACAAAATCATCTTTAAATGAAAATGAAGCTGATGGGTTATCACAAGCAAATAAATTATTAGTTGCTGGTGCTGGATTTAATAGTAACTGGGCAGAACTTAATGCCGATGGTAATTTTTTAATTGAGGGAGATATTCTATTAACAAAAGCTCAATTACTAGAAATGCAAAACGCTACACCAACAAATAATTTTATTGTAGCAGACGAAGAGCATTATCGCACTTTTAATATTGTAAGCACACCTACAACAGGGGTAAGAACAATAACAATAAGTTTAGGAGCTGGTTTTCCTACTTATTATTCAACAGCTTTAGATAATGCTTTGGCAAGATATAATGGCTATGGCGATCTTAAAATTGTATTTCAACGTGTAGCTTCCGGTGGAGAAATAAATATTACAGGAGCTAACTTAGGCACTTCTGGTGGAGGTTGTATATTAGGGCAAGCCTCTGGCTTTCCTAGTGCAAATGGTAATCCATCTCCTGGGTTTACATTAAGTACAAGTAGTTGTGCTACTACCTATTTAAATACGGTGGATAAAGCAGATGAAGTTATGGCTCATGAAATTGGCCATTGTATTGGTTTCCGCCATACAGATTATAAGAGAAGAAATAGTTGCGGCCCTGGTGGTGGAGAATCGGCAGGAACAATTGGTGCGGTATACATTCCTGGTACACCAACGAATGTTTCAGGATCATACAATTCTTGGATGATGGCTTGTACTAATAGTAGTCCTATTTTTAACGCAGACGATGCTATTGCATTACGCTATGTTTATTAATCATTAGCTTTACATAATTAACAAAAAGTCTCTTTCAATATTGAAAGAGACTTTTTGTTTATGTAACTTTATAGTTGATTGTTTATTTTTTATTATGAAGTCAAAAAAAATACCGTTTGTAAGTTGTTTTACCTTTTGCTTTTTTTTGTGTAGTATAATTTTTGCACAACAAAAATCTAGTTTAATTTTAAACGATACTTTAGCAACTCGTAAATTTTCACCTACCCTTAAAAATGCCAAGTATTCTTCTAAAATTCAAACATTTACAATTGTATCCACTGATTTAGATGTTGTTACAAATTTGTTTGAAAAGAATAACCTTGTAGTGGTAGCCAAAAATAAAATTGCAAATGCACTAGTTGTAAAATCTACTATTGATTTTATTGTAAAAAATGTTTTAAAATTACCTACT
Source organism: Bacteroidota bacterium (assembly GCA_031377245.1). Classification (GTDB taxonomy): domain Bacteria; phylum Bacteroidota; class Bacteroidia; order Chitinophagales; family Chitinophagaceae; genus Ferruginibacter. The sequence goes on along the minus strand of JANMEU010000010.1, from coordinate 95,397 downwards.
GTCTTATTTATTGATCAATACTTTTCTCCCTCAACAGAAATAGGTATTATTGGCTACAATAGAAGTTTTCATGGAATAAATACGTTGGATTATTTACTTCCTAATGTAAACGGAAAAAATATAACTGTTGGCATTAAAGAAAACAATATGCAGCAGGCTGATTTAGATATTTATAAAAGAGTTTTGCCTTCAACCATTGCTTCAACCACTATCGAAAACCATGCAACAGTGGTAGCCTCAATAATTGGTGGTGCAGGTAATAGCTTTTACGATGGTAGAGGAATTGCTAATGCTAGCTCATTTTTTAGTAGCAATTTTGCTAATTTATTTGCAGATGATGCCACTATACTAAATGCAAAAAATGTAAGTGTACAAAATCATTCTTACGGCACATTACCTCAGCAATTTTATGGGGCAGAGGCTGTAAGTTATGATGCAGCCACTTGGAGCAACAAAAATTTTTTACATGTTTTTTCGGTAGGTAATAAAGGAACATCCTTTGCTACTGATGGCAAGTATGCAAACATTTTAAATTTTGCAAATAGTACCGGTAATTTTAAAATGGCAAAAAATATACTTGCTGTTGCTGCCATTAATAATGATGAAACTATTGCAGCCGAAAGTTCTGCTGGGCCAGCATACGATGGACGTTTACAACCACAACTTACTGCACTTGGGCCAAATGGAACTAGCGATGCTGCAGCAATAGTAAGTGGTGCTATAGCCGTTTTACAACAGGTATATAAAGATAGTAACGGCCAAGTATTGCCACCTGCATCTTTAATAAAAGCAATTTTGTACACAACTGCTGAAGATGTATATACAAAAGGAATTGATTATAAAACGGGTTATGGATTAGTAAATTGTTACAATGCGGTAAAACACTTACAACAAAAAAAATATGATGGTGGTAGTGTACAACAAAATCAAACTTGGATAAAAAATATAACTGTACCTACAAATACAGCACAATTAAAAGTAACACTAGCTTATACCGATACAACTTCTGCTATTAATAATAACAAAGCATTACTTAATAATTTAGATATAGAAGTAAGAGATGTAACTACGAACACTATTTATTTACCTTGGGTATTAAGTATTGCTGCAAACGCAGATTCATTAAAAAAAGTAGCAGTAAGAAAAAAAGACACCTTAAATACTGCTGAGCAAGTAACTATTGATTTGCCTACAGCGGGTAATTATGAAATCAAAGTTAGTGGTACCACTATTACTTCTTCAACAGTACCATTTAACATTGCATACAGTGTAGATACATTAAATACTTTCGAATTTATTAGTCCACAACATGCATCCGATATTAATAGTTTCGAAAACCCTTTTTTAGAAGTTAAATGGAAAACTTTTGTAGCAGATACAAATCAATTGGGTAATTTATATATTAGTTATAACGCAGGCCTTAGCTGGGATTTAATTAAACAACAAAAAATTTATACCAATAAATGTAGTTGGCTGATAAAAGATACTTCCTCAAGAGCACTATTTAAAATGGAAACTTCATTTGGCATTTTTATTTCTAAAGAAGTTATTATTAGTAGAGTTTTACAACCCAAATTAGATTTTGTTTGTACAGATTCATTTAGGATTTCTTGGAATAAGCATGTATATGCTAATGGTTATCAAATTTATGCATTAATAGATAGTGCTTTTTTAAAACCTATTAAGTTAGTAACAGATACGTTTAATGTGTTTACAAATACAATAGCAACTTCTATGGTTTATGCAGTACAGCCAATATTAAATAATAATTTGCCAGCAGCTCGTAGTGTAGCTGTCGATATTAATTTTCAAGGCGTAAAATGTTTTTACAAAACAATTTATTACGAACTACAAGATTTAAATGTTGTAAACCTAATTACCGAGGTTAGCGGCAATAGCTATTTAGATAGTATTTATTATGAACGGGTAACTCCACAGGGAAGTTTATTGCAACAATACGCAGCGCAAAAAATACAATTGAATACTTCATTATATAAATTGTTAGTAAATGATTTGCAAAGTGGAAATACTTATTTTAGAGCTAGAATAAAACTAAAAAATGGAGCAATAGTTTATACAGAAATTATTGAAGTGCTAACATCGGGCAAACGTAAATTATTATTTTATCCAAATCCTGTTAGTAAACAAGGTGTATTAAATATTGTATTGCAACAAGGCTTACCAGTAAATAGTAGGTTGCAATTTTTTGACAGTATGGGCAGATTAATTTTTTCAAAAGAATTACAATCAAACACACTTAAAATTTCTAAATTGCCAGCAGGTGTATTGCAATATCGGTTGTTAAATAATGCTAATAATACACTTGAAACAGGAAAGGTAATGGTGCAATAGTTTTTAAAACCGAATTTTAAAATGTTGTTTTTCTTTAAAGTCGGTATTTATAAAGACTAAGCCAATAAAAAATAAATCAAGGGTAAGCGTTACTTTAGCATGATCCTTAATTTGTTCCCAAGCGGCTTCCATTTCGGCACTCCAATGTATATCATCAAAAATTAAAATGGTACTGTTTGTGGAGTGTTTTAAAAGTTGATGAAAATAATTTAATGTAGGCTCTTTTTTGTGATTACCATCTACAAAGGCTAAATCTATTTCTTGTAAGTTGGATAAAAGTGGAGGTAATGTTTTTGCAAAATCGCCTTCTACTAAGGTAATGTTAGTGTATGCTAATTTTGTAAAAATTTGCGTTGCCTTTGCTGCAATATTGGCTGACCCTTCGCAAGTAAATAATTTTGTTTTTGTACTGCCTGCGGCAAGATACGAAGATGTTATGCCTAATGATGTCCCTAATTCCACAACAGTTTTGGATTGGTAATGCTGTACTATTCTATATAATAGTTGAGCAAATTTTTTTGACTTTAAGCTTGAAGCTGCAATTTTTTTTACAACTCGTTTGTTTGTTTTTATTATGGTTGAGCCAGCTCCAAAATCTTCCACTTCAATAACGGTTTCATCTTGTAATAAAATTTTACGCTGAGCTTCTATTATGCTATAACAAGTGTATTCCTTTTTATCAGTCAATATTTTTTCAATAAAATTATATACAAAGGGAGAGTGTACACCATGCCCTTTACCGTTTGATGCGGTTAAGTAATAATAAATAAATTTTTTTGCTAGTTGAAAAGTTGAATACAAATAAATAAGAAATATTAAATAAAAAATAAGGAATAAGAAAGTCAAATCTCCGATTAAGTTCTAACTCTTTACCCATTTTTGAAAACTATAGCTAAAGGCATGTTTTTCATCCATTTCAAAATCTTCATTCGAAACTAACTGCCATTTTGTTTCATCTATCTCAGGAAAAAATGTATCGCCATCTATTACGGTATGCACTCTGGTTAAATAAATAGTATGTGCCATTTCCATACTTTGCTTATAAATTTCGCCACCTCCAATAATAAAAGCTTCGGTACAATTTGTTGCTAACGCTTTATCCAATGCATCTTGTAAACTATTTGCCACTATTGCACCATCAAAACTCCAGTTGAGTTGTGTGGTAATTATAATATTAAACCTGCCAGGTAAAATTTTACTCACACTTTCAAATGTTTTACGCCCCATAATTACGGGCATACCCCAAGTAGTGTTTTTAAAAAATTTTAAATCATTAGGTAAATGCCAAAGCAACTGGTTGTCTTTTCCAATGGCGTTATTTTCGGAGGCAGCTACTATAAGACTAATATGCATAATAAAATAAGGAATAAGTAATTTGGAATAAGGAATAAGAAAGTTTTTGGTTGGTGTAAATCATAGACTCTATTTTTTTGTTTGTGCATTTCTTTTTGCAGTTTCCACACTTTTTAAAAATATTGCCATTAATTCATTACACTCTTTTAAAGTTAAATTAACTCTTTCATCTTTTAAAATTGGCTTTTCATTAATAATTCTAAGGTTAATTCTTGTCTCTCTAATTTCTTTAAGTACCAATTTCATTTTATGAATAAAATCCGCTGGGGATTCTGCCGCTTGTGCTTCGCCATATATTAAAGCTGGAGCAGTGCCGCTTTTTGAAAGTTGATGTTCCAAATTTTGTCCTGCTTTGCTATTGGGTAATAAATCACATATTTCTAAACACCTACATGCAAATTTTACTAATCTATCTTCTAAATCAAATTTTTTATCTATTGGCATACTTTAAATTTTGAAGTAATAAACCTTTCTTATTCCTAATTTTTTATTTTTCATTTCTTATTTCTTGCTTCTAAACTGCAACCGGTGCTTTAATTGCAGGATGGCATTGATAATTTAATAATTCAAAATCTTCAAACTTAAAATTAAAAATATCTTTTACTTCACTATTTATTTTCATGGTGGGTAATGGAAATGGTGATCGTGTTAATTGTAAATTAGTTTGTTCAAAATGATTGCTGTACAAGTGTGTATCGCCACCAGTCCATATAAATTCTCCAACTTCTAAATCGCAAACTTGTGCAATCATCATAGTTAATAATGCGTAAGAAGCAATATTAAAAGGCACACCTAAAAATACATCTGCACTGCGTTGATATAATTGGCAACTTAGTCGTCTGCGTTTTTCTCCCCTCTCCATTTGGAGAGGGGTTGGGGGTGAGGTGTAAAATTGAAAGAGACAATGGCATGGCATTAATTTCATCTTTGGTAATTCAGCCACATTCCATGCACTTACAATCATTCTCCTACTATCTGGGTTTGTTTTTATCTGATGAATTAACTCTTTTATTTGGTCAACTACTTGACCATCAAAACCCTGCCAGCTTCGCCACTGTTTACCATAAACAGGTCCAAGGTCTCCATTTTCATCGGCCCATTCATCCCAAATTTTTACATTATGTTCTGTTAAATACTGTATGTTGGTATCGCCTTGTAAAAACCAAAGAAGCTCGTAAATAATACTTTTTAAGTGGCATTTTTTGGTGGTAACTAACGGAAAACCATCTTGTAAATTAAATCGCATTTGATAGCCAAATACACTACGAGTGCCTGTACCTGTTCGGTCGTTTTTATCTACACCGTTATCTAAAATATGTTTTAAAAGTTGTTGGTATTGTTGCATAGCTGCAAGATAATTAGGAATTAGGAATTAAGAATTAGGATTTGTACCTAGGTTGTTAATAAAATACTGCATAATGGACTAAACTGGTATCAAAAATCCCTAAACCGTAAATCCTAAACTATAAAACTGGCGTATCTTTGCAATCATTTAAAAAAATGAGCAAAAAAGGTAAAGTTTTAGTGGCCATGAGTGGCGGTATAGATAGTACTGTTGCTGCATTAATGCTTCATAAGGAAGGTTATGAAGTAATTGGAATTACTATGAAAACCTGGGACTATGCCACTAGTGTGGGTACCACAGGTAAAAAAGAAACAGGCTGTTGTAATTTAGATAGCTTTAACGATGCAAGGCAAGCAGCAGTACAGCATGGTTTTCCGCATTTTATATTAGATATTAGAGATGAGTTTGGAGACGCCGTTATTGACAACTTTGTAGAGGAATATTTAGCTGGTCGTACACCTAACCCTTGTGTAATGTGTAATACGCATATAAAGTGGAGAGCATTGTTAAAACGTGCCGATGCCTTGGGTTGCGATTTTATTGCAACAGGGCATTACGCCACTGTACATCAACATACCAATGGAAGATATTTTATACGCAAAGGGATAGATGATACCAAAGACCAAAGCTATGTGCTGTGGGGCTTACAGCAAGATTTGTTGAGTAGAACATTACTGCCGTTAGGCACCTATCATAAAACACAAATACGCCAAATGGCACATGATTTTGGCTACCCCGAGTTGGCTAAAAAAAGTGAGAGCTACGAAATTTGTTTTGTACCTGATAATGACTATCGTGGTTTTTTAAAACGTAAAGTTGATGGCTTAGAAGAGCAAGTAGCAGGCGGAAAATTTGTAGATAAAACGGGAAAAATTTTAGGTACACATAAGGGCTATCCATTTTATACTATTGGCCAACGTAAAGGGTTGGATATTGCTTTGGGCAAACCAGCATTTGTAACCGAAATTAATCCAGAAAATAACACGGTTGTGTTAGGCGATGAGGAGGATTTGAACCGTAGCGAAATGAACGTAACTAAGGTAAATTGGATAAAATACGATGGCTTAACAGATGGTATGGAAGCCATAACCAAAATTCGTTATAAAGATAAAGGTGCAATTAGTAACCTATTTACATACCAAAATGGAGTAAAAGTGCGTTTTTATACAGACGTTAAGGGAATTGCCCCAGGACAAAGTGCTGTTTTTTACGAAGGCAACGATGTAATTGGGGGTGGAATTATCCAAAGGGAAATGCCATTTTAAACCATAAGCAGCCTTTTTTCGTACATTAGCATCTTATTTAATTAAATGTGTAACTACTGTAAATGAAAAATAATAAGTATTTAAATATTGTATTTGTTGCCTTAGCTTCATTTGTTTTATATGCATGCTCTAAAAGCACAGAAACAGTCAATTTTAAGTTGGCAAAAAATTATGTAAGTGCAGCAAAAGGTAAATTTATTATTTATAAGTTAGATAGTATTGTTACACGTTCATTTGGTAGTGGCTTTCAAACATCAACTTACACCATTAAGGATAGCGTTGTAGATGTTTTTATTGATAATACAGGAAGAGAGTCATTTAAAATATTTAGATACGTGTTAAATGCCAACGGAAGCTGGACCAGTACCAACACATTTGTATTAACACCACAAGAGAATAATGTAGAGTATGTAGAAAATAATTTACGTTACATAAAATTGATAAGCCCTGTGCAAGATGGAAAGGAGTGGAAAGGGAATACATACGTTAATCAATCTCCTTTTTATGTAAACACATCTTATCCTAGTTGGACGTACAAATACACAAATATTGATGCAGCAAAAACCTACGGTACTCAAACTTTTGCAAAAACCATAACCGTTCAACAATACGACTCTACGGAAAATAAGCCCTTTAATAAAAACGTATACAATTTTTACGATAAAGGTTACGAAGTGTATGCCGAAAATGTAGGTTTAATTTATAGAGATATTATGAGTTGGGAATACCAGGTATTTACAAGCTTTAGCAATTGTAAATTAATAAAGCCAAAAGCAAGTGGAGTTGGTAATGATACCATTTTGGTAAACTGTAACGATCCGCTGGTAAATTGCGACTCGTTAATACAACGACCAAATCATAAAGTAAATTGCGACACTGTTATTGATCGTTTTTACTACAATGGGTATGGCATTAAGCAAACCGTGTTAAGTCATAATTAAAAAAGATAGTTTTACAAAAAGTTAAGCTCTACATTAGTTAGAGCTTTTTTTATTTCAACATACAAAATGTACTAAAATCGGTACTAGGTATTTTTTGTACGCCTAAATTTCTCAACATGGTAACTAACTGCCCTCTATGATACGTAGCATGATTAAAAATATGTAACAACATTTGGTAGGTAGGTAATTTAAATTGCTCTTTTTGACGAATAAAAGCAAATACATGTTGTAATTGAGCCTCGGTACATCCATCTATCCACTCTTTCCATTGAACGCTTTGCTTATTAAGGTTATTAACCAACTCTGTAAACGAGCCCTCAAACTTTTCACTCTCTATAATTATATGTTCAACTAATTTATGGCGTTTCCACCAAACCTCCTCTGCCAGCCACATATGTTGTATGGTTTTGTATAAAGAGGGAAAACTGCTGGTAATTTCTGCAGTGTAGTTCTCTTCGGGCAATAGGTTAATAGTACCTATTAGTAATTTTGTAGCCCAAATATTATGTGCAGCATATTGTTGTAGTAACTCCTTCATAGTTTTGTATTTTTGCTATGCTAAAATAAAACTTCTACCATTAATAGTTAAAATAGATTTATGTCGAACAAAAAAAAATACGCAGGCTTTAGTTCAGTAGCCATACATGGCGGCAACTCCAACGACCCAATGCATGCACATTTAACACCAATTTATGCAAGTAGTACGTACACCTTTGATAGTGCAGAGCAGGGGATGAACCGGTTTAACGGAACAGAGCCCGGTTATATTTACGGCCGCTGGGGTAACCCAACCATTACCGAAGCCGAAGAAAAAATTAGTGCGTTAGAAAGTTTTGGTTTGGTAAATGAAGATGGAAGTAATGTAAAATTAAAAACAATTTTACACAGCAGTGGCATGGCAGCATTAAGTACCTTATTGTTGGCTAATTTAAAAGCTGGCGATAAAATTTTAACGCATTACAGTTTGTATGGAGGCACACAGGAGTTGGTAGAAAAAGTATTACCACCATTGGGAATACAAGCCATAATTGTAGATTTAAAAAAAATAAGTAATGCCGAGGAGGCTATTAAAAGTGATGCATCTATTAAAATGTTGTATTTAGAAACTCCAGCAAATCCAACTATTCAATGTGTAGATTTAGCAGAACTAACTGCAATAGGTAAACGAAATAATTTAATAGTAGCGGTAGATAATACATTTGCTACACCATACTTGCAACAACCTTTTCTGTTTGGGGTAGATTATGTTTTTCATAGCACCACTAAATTTTTAAATGGTCATGGCACTGCTATTGGCGGAGCATTAGTAGGTAAAGATGTTGAAAAAATGAATACCCATGTTACAAAAGTGCACCGTTTACTAGGTGCTAATAGTAATGCGTTTGATGCCTACTTATTAATACAAGGTATAAAAACACTTGAAGTACGTATGGAGCGTCATTGCCACAATGCAATGGAAGTAGCTAACTTTTTAGAGCAACATGCTGGTGTATATAAAGTAAATTATTTAGGCCTTACTAGCCACCCCGATTTTGCTGTTGCAGCTAAGCAAATGAAACACCCAGGAGCAATGCTTAGTTTTGAATTAAAAGGTGGTTTAGATGCAGGTAAAAACTTTATAGATAAATTGCAAATGTGTGTTAGGGCAGTATCCTTAGGCACTTGCGATACACTTATAAGCCACCCAGCAAGTATGACACACTATGGAGTGCCCAAAGAAAAAAGAGAGCACTATGGTATTTCCGATGGCTTAATAAGAATGAGCGTAGGCATAGAAAATGTACAGGATATTATTGCAGATTTAAAACAAGCGTTAGTCAATTAAAAATTAAAAACCTGCCTGCCGGTAGGCAGGTTAAGAATTATGGATGTTATAATAAGAAAAGCTGTAAAAGAAGATTGCCCACGTATGATGGAACTAATTAAGGAATTAGCCATTTACGAAAAAGCGCCAGATGCTGTTACAGTTGAGTTTAATCATTTTGTACAAAGTGGTTTTGGCGAACAGCCAATTTGGTGGGCTTTTGTAGCCGAAGTTGATGGAAGGGCAGAAGGTTTTGCATTATGGTACATTCGTTATAGTACATGGAAAGGGCAGCGCCTTTACTTAGAAGATTTAATTGTAACCGATAAAATGAGAGGAAAAGGCATTGGTAAATTATTATTAGACAGGTTAAAAGAGGAATGCAAAGAAAAAAAATACAGTGGCATGCTCTGGCAAGTATTAAATTGGAACGAACCTGCCATTAATTTTTACAAAAAATATGGTAATGTTAATTTTGATGGGGAATGGGTTAATTGTAGTGTTGAGATAAGTTAATTATCTTTATTATTCTAATAAAAAAAATATAATTGTTTATGAAATTTGTCCACCCTTTTTCCAAAGTATTTTCCGTAATAGCTTTGTGTATTACCCTATTAGTTGGTTGTGCTAAAACCGATGATTTAATAGAGCCCATAAAGCCACCCATAGAAACACCCCCTATTGCAAATGATGCTGTAAAAGTAGCAGCTACAGTTACAGGTTCTGTAATAGATGAAAATAATAAACCTGTTGTTAATGCCGTAGTTACAGCAGGTACAGCCACTACTACTACCGATATTATGGGTAATTTTTCGTTTAGAAATATAGTTGTATCAGTATTAAACGGAAGTGTTACGGTAAACAAAGCAGGGTACTTTAAAGGGATAAGAAATTTTGTAACCGAAGAAGGGAAAAATAATTATGTAAAAATTCAACTAATAAAGCAAACACTTACCGGAACTATTTCATCTGCCGCAGGCGGTATAGTAACCACTAATGGTGCCATTATTAATTTTCCTGCTAATGCATTTGTAACTGCAGCCGGAGCTCCTTATACAGGTAATGTAAAAGTTTATGCCACTTGGATAGACCCAACAGCACCTAATTTACCATTGGTAGTGCCCGGCGATTTAAGAGGCGTAAATAGTAGCAATGGCGAATATTTATTAAAAAGCTATGGTATGGTTGGTGCCGAGTTAAAAGATGATAATGGTAATGATGTAAAAATAGCACCGGGCAAAACAGCTGGCATTACTTTTCCTATACCTGCATCTTTACAAGCAACTGCTCCTGAAACTATACCATTGTGGCATTTTGATGAAGCCACAAATCGTTGGAGAGAAGAAGGTAAAGCAACAAAAACGGGCAATACTTATATAGGTCAAGTAAATAAATTTTCGTTTTGGAATGTAGATGTACCAGCAAATTTTGTGTACTTAGAAATGCTTTTGCTAAATAGTGCAAATAATTTGCCCTTAGCAAATGTAATGGTAAAAATTACCAGTTTAGCAACCAATACTTATGCTTACGATTATACAAACGATAGCGGTTATGTTGGTGGCTACGTACCTAAAAACGAAAGCCTTAAGTTAGAAGTAATTGCTGGCACAACTTGTAATGCCAATACAGTTGTTTATACACAAAATATTGGCCCTTACAGTGCTAATGCGGCTTTAGGCAATATTGGCGTAACGCTACCAACCACCTTAGTCATTAATTTTAGTGGTACTGTAAAAGGGTGCAATAACCAACCCGTAAGTAATGGTTATCTAAGCCTTAGCCTTGCTAATGGTACAAGTACCATTGCTTATACCAATACAAGTGGGGTGGTAAATTTTAGCTTAATACATTGTGGAGGCACTATAGCATACTCCTATAATGCAGTTGACCTTACCAATGGTGATTATAGCAATACTGCCACTGGCACAGCTACTACTAATACTGTAAACTTAGGTACTATTGCTGCTTGTGGTAATACCATTAATTTAAGTGGCGTTTATATAGCTGGTGCAATTGATGGCAGGGCTGTAATTTGGAAAGATGGTATACCAACATTTTTAACGGGTGTGCCTATGAGTGGAAGTTATGCTGCAGCAACAGAGGTTTTAGTACGTAACAATGATATTTATGTTTTAGGAATTTTTAGTGATTCCACTGTTAATGGTGAAATAGGCACTGTTAAGTATTGGAAAAATGGTGTTGCAACCACAGTAGTTACAGGGCTTACAGGCAGCCTTATTGATGCAAATTTCGATGTTTATAATAATGATGTTTATGTTGTATGTATTGAAGATACAGTGTCTAATCAAAATAGATATTGGAAAAATGGAACGCTAATTAATTTAAATTCTGGCACTTTTAATAGGGCAGAAGCTAATGATATACAAGTAGTAAATGGTAACGTTTATGTTAGTGGCGGTGCTAGTAATCTAACAACCTCCGAATCTAAAGCAGTTTATTGGGTAAATGGGGTCATGAATATTCTACCCAATACTTCAGGTTCTAGTTACTCAGAAGGGTTATTTGTAAGTGGTACAGACATTTATTTAACCGGAAGAGATAGTTTAGATAATGTATATTGGAAAAATGGAATTAAATTTATTTTGTCTGTACCCAATCCTTATACAAACGTTAGTTCAAATGCAATTTTTGCTCAAAACAATGATGTATATGTTGCAGGCAGTCATAATTTCTATAATTTTCCTGGTAATCTAACTTATGCAAATGCATCTTATTGGAAAAATGGTATTGCAAGTATTTTAACTAACTATACTTCAATTAAAAGTGCTAATCTATTAGATGTTTTTGTTAAGAACAATATAGCTTACACGGTGGGTTATGTTGAAGATGGGCCTATTAGTTTTTTACCTTTATATTTCCAAAATAATGTACCAGTACCCCTAAGTGGTGTTAATAACGCACAAGAGGTTTATTTGGGGGGTGTTTTTGTACAATAATTAATTCTAGAAATGTTTTTAAAAAAGAGTGGGTTAATCTCACTCTTTTTTATTTCCCCACACCCCACACAATCCTTAAATTTGCAACTCGAAATCTAAGCTATATTTAAAGCTCAGTAAAGATTTTATGTAAAAGAGTGCGACGCCAATGAAGCTAAATAGTAATTCAACAGCTCGGCTCCAAAAGAAAAAAATATGGCAGAAAAAATAACTATGGGCAGCAATGCCAAACTAAATGTACCTAACAACCCAATTATTCCGTTTATTGAAGGTGATGGTATAGGGCCAGAAATTTGGAAAGTGGCAGCAAAAGTATTTGATACGGCTGTAGAAAAAGCATATAGTGGCACTCGTAAAATTGAGTGGAAGGAGATGTTGGCAGGAGAAAAAGCATTTAATCAAACTGGCGAATGGTTGCCTGCCGAAACCTTGCAAATTGCAAAAGATTATATCGTTTCTATTAAAGGTCCATTAACCACTCCAATTGGCGGTGGAATTCGTAGTTTAAATGTTGCTATGCGGCAAGATTTAGATTTATATGCTTGTGTTCGTCCAGTAAAATGGTTTAAAGGGGTGCCAAGTCCAGTGGTGCATCCAGAGCAGGTTGACATGACCATTTTTAGAGAAAATACCGAAGATATTTATGCTGGCATTGAATGGAAAGCTGGCTCACCCGAAGCTCAAAAATTTGAAAAATTTTTGATTGAAGAAATGGGTGTTAAAAATATTCGATTCCCAGGGGGTAGTAGTTATGGGGTAAAACCTGTGAGCAACGAGGGAAGTAAACGTTTAGTAAGAGCAGCTATTATTTATGCGTTGGAAAATAATTTACCATCGGTAAGTTTAGTACACAAGGGCAATATTATGAAATTTACCGAAGGCGGTTTTAAAACTTGGGGTTACGAGGTGGCTAGGCAAGAGTATGGCGATAAAACCTTTACTTGGGAAGAGTGGGATGAACTTAAAAAAGAACATGGCGAAGCACATGCCAACGAAGTACAACGTAAAGCATTACACGAAGGTAAATTATTGATCAAAGATATTATTGCCGATAATTTTTTACAACAAATTTTAATTGCACCTAAAGATTATTCGGTGGTAGCAACCCTAAACCTAAATGGCGATTATATTAGTGATGCATTAGCTGCAGAGGTTGGTGGTATTGGTATTGCACCAGGTGCAAATATTAATTACAAAACAGGTTATGCAGTATTTGAAGCAACACATGGTACCGCTCCGAAATTTGCTGGTACCAATAGTATGAATCCATCATCGGTCATATTAAGTGGTTGTATGATGTTGGAATATATGGGATGGAAAGAAGCTGCAGATTTAATTACTACAGCATTGCAAGCTACCATAATGCGTAAAACAGTTACCATAGATTTTTATAACTTAATGACTGGTGCTACCTTACTTAAAACAACTGAGTTTGGAGATGCCATCATTGAAAATATGGGGGTAGTAACTGGCGAAGCTCAATTGAAAAAAAGCAGTAGTTTATAATTAGTATCTTTATAATCTTTATAAAATTTAATAAAAAAGTAATGGCAAAAATTAAAGTAGCAAACCCCGTTGTAGAATTAGACGGTGATGAAATGACCAGAATAATTTGGAAGTTTATTAAAGACAAATTAATTCTTCCGTATTTAGATGTTCCTATTCAATATTTTGATTTGGGTATGGAATATAGAGATGAAACTAATGACCAAGTAACCATTGACGCAGCCAATGCCATAAAGGCTTGTGGCGTAGGTATAAAGTGTGCAACCATTACACCAGATGAGCAACGAGTAGAGGAATTTAAGCTAAAACAAATGTGGAAAAGCCCCAACGGAACTATCCGTAATATTTTAGATGGTACTGTTTTTAGAGAGCCTATTGTAATGCAAAATGTACCAAGGTTAGTAACCAATTGGACGGCTCCAATTATTGTTGGGCGCCATGCATTCGGCGATCAATATAGAGCTACTGATGCAGTAATAAAAGGCAAAGGAAAATTAACCATGACTTTTACACCAGAAGACGGCGGCGAAGCACAAGTTTTTGAAGTGTATAATTACAAAGGCGATGGTGTTGCCCTATGTATGTATAATATTGACGAAAGTATTTATGGTTTTGCCCGTAGTTGTTTTAATATGGCGTTAAGTAAAAAATGGCCATTATATCTTTCTACAAAAAATACGATTCTTAAAAAATACGATGGACGATTTAAAGATATTTTTGAAGAAGTTTATCAAAATGAATTTAAACAAAGTTTTAAAGATGCAGGCATTACCTACGAACATCGCTTAATTGATGATATGGTTGCTAGCGCACTAAAATGGAATGGCAATTTTGTATGGGCTTGTAAAAATTACGATGGCGATGTACAAAGTGATACAGTGGCACAAGGCTTTGGTAGCCTAGGTTTAATGACTTCTGTTTTAGTAACACCCGATGGCGAAACTATGGAAGCAGAAGCGGCTCATGGTACCGTTACTCGCCATTACAGAGAGCATCAAGCTGGTAAGCCAACAAGTACTAATCCTATTGCATCCATCTTTGCATGGACAAGAGGCCTAGCTTTTAGAGGTAAAAAAGATAGCAACCAACCCTTAATCGATTTTTGTAACGCTTTAGAAGCAGTGTGTATAGAAACAGTTGAAAGCGGTAAAATGACGAAAGATTTAGCCGTATGTATACATGGTAATAAAGTAAACCACGGAGAGCATTATTTATATACCGAAGAATTTTTAGATGCTATTGATGAAAATTTAAAGAAGAAGATGAATTAATTTTATTTTGTAAATACTTAAAGCGTTGCTAGATTAAGCAACGCTTTTTTAGTTTAATTACATTGAATATCTTTAATAAAAGTAAACCAAAGCTATATGCAATCAAAAACAACAAATAATAAATTATTTGCCGCAGTTATAGGTTTCACAGCTCTATTTGCAGTAGTGGCACAATTGTCTCACAATATTGCTATAAACAAAGAAGGTTTATCTATTGCAGAGCAATTGTTGCGGTTCTTCACTTTTTTTACAATTCTTACCAATTTATTAGTTGGTGTTTGTTGTACTTGTGTTGCAGCAGGGATTAGTAATTTTTTTTCAAAACCAAAAGTGCTAAATGGAGCTGCAATTTATATTACAATTGTAGGGCTTATTTATAATGTAGTATTACGAAGCCAGTTTGTATTAACTGGGATTGATATTTTTTTGAATGAATTATTACATGTAGTTGTTCCTTTGTTGTTTATACTATATTGGCTGTTTTTTGTTCCAAAAAATAAGTTGAAATGGACCGATGCTTTCCCATTGCTTTGGTATCCGCTAATTTATCTTGCCGTAGTTTTATTAAGAGGTGCCAACTCTGGTCATTATCCTTATCCTTTTGTAGATGTAAAAACAATAGGCTATAGCAATGCTTTATTGAATAGTTTTTTTGTAACCCTGGCTTTTTTATTTATTTCCTTTTTATTTATTGGTATAGCAAAATTACTAAGCAAGAATAACAATGAATAATACTAGTAAACATAACGATCCTCTCCACGGTGTAACACTCAAAATAATTGTTGAACGCTTGGTAAATAAATACGGCTGGCAAGAGTTAGGAGAGATGATTAAAATAAATTGTTTTACAGATAATCCCAGTATAAACTCCTCTTTAAAATTTTTGCGTAAACATGAGTGGGCTCGTAAAAAAGTAGAAACACTTTATATAGAAGCAATTGAAGAAGGGTTAACTTAATTAAATACCCTGTGCAGGGTAGTATTACAATAAATTATTTCTTTAATTTTAAAGGGTAAATTATTTACTATGCTACGTTATATTACTACTACAACCTTATGTATTGTTTTTTCAATAAATATAGTTGCACAAAAAAATTGCATACTCCCCTTAAATGGTATTAAGTATTTTAGAGAAGGAGTTTGGGCAAAAAAGATAGAAGTGTTAGTTAATGATAAAACGCTTTTAAGCAATAACGTACCCCACAATATTGATTTTGATGTAAAGCTGATAGAACCCACAGGTTTCGTAGCGGACGCTGCTGGTAAATTTTATCCAGGAATAAAAATACTGTTATTAAATGCTAAAAAAGATACACTAGCTTATTCAGCTAACATATTTGGAAACAAGCCAATGCCCTTTGAAAAAATGCGATTTAAAAGTTTAACTGCCACACTGGGGTATACCCAAAAAGCAAAAGAAGGAGATACCGTTTATCAATACATTACCTTTTTTGATACCCGAAGTACAAATAAATTGATGCTTGATTTTCCTGTACTTATTTCGTTTAAACCAGATAGTTTATTAGCAACTGAATACACTAGTACCGCAAGTGGTACAAGGGGCTACAATGCAGCAGCAACTAGTAGCATCCAATTAAATACTATTGAAGCATATTTAGATAGTATTTATTATCCTAAATCGTTGTATTACAGCTTACGATCTGCAAAAATGTTAGGTATTACATTAGATGAAGCAAAAGGGGGTAGCTTTACCACTTGGCTTTATGATGCTGAAATGAATGAAGTGCCTCAACTAAAGCAAGCACAACAATATTTTGCTTTATTAAAAAATGGTAGCGATGAAGTAAATGTATTGGTGCAAATAGCCTTAAACCCTGCTGATAAAAATAATAAAAAATATACTGCTCGTTACAGATGGGAAAGTAAAGATGGAAAGAAGGTGATTGATGTGGTGAATAAGTTTGGATGGTAGAAAATAAAAAGGGAAGTTACAAACTCCACTTAAAACTAATTTTTTACCCAATCTTCCCCAACACTAAACCCTTAACCTCACTCATCTTCACCCTTTCTTGCGTCATGCTATCTCTGTAACGAATAGTAACCGTTCCATCTTCTTTTGTTTGATGATCTATGGTTACACAAAAAGGAGTACCAATAGCATCCATACGGCGGTAGCGTTTACCAATAGCATCTTTTTCTTCGTAAAAACAATGGAAGCTTTGTTTGCATTCATCCATTAATTCTTTGGCTATTTCTGGTAAGCCATCTTTTTTAAGCAAGGGTAAAATGGCCAATTTTGTAGGGGCAATTTTTGCCGGAATTTTTAACACCACACGGCTATCTTCTGTACCGTCTTCTTTGGTCCATTTTTCTTCGGCGTATGCTAAGCTCATGATGGTTAAAAATAAACGATCTAAACCTACAGATGTTTCTACAACAAACGGTGTATAGTTTCCGTAAGCCTTTCCTGTGGCTTCGTCTATATCGTTATCAAAATATTGTATTTTCTTTTTGCTATGTTCTTGATGTTGCTTTAAATCAAAGTCGGTACGGCTGTGTATACCTTCCAATTCTTTCCAACCAAACGGAAATTCAAATTCAATATCTAGTGCCGCATCGGCATAGTGGGCAAGCTTTACATGATTATGATATCGTAATTTTTCAGCAGGCAATCCCATACTTTCTAGCCATTTTTTACGTTCGATTTTCCAATATTCATACCACTGCATTTGTGAACCTGGGCGTACAAAAAATTGCATTTCCATTTGTTCAAACTCTCTCATTCTAAAAATAAACTGTCTTGCAACAATTTCATTTCTAAACGCCTTACCCGTTTGTGCAATACCAAAGGGTATTTTCATACGGCCAGTTTTTTGCACATTTAAAAAATTTACAAAAATACCTTGTGCGGTTTCTGGTCGTAAATAAATAGTTTCACTTTCTTCGGCAACGCTACCAATTTGTGTGCTAAACATTAAATTAAATTCTCTAACCTCAGTCCAGTTGCAAGTTTTACTTATGCCACATTTTATTTTATTATCTTCTATTAATTTTTTTAGGCCAGCGTAATTATTAGCAGCTAATAAAGCATCCATGGCAGTGATAGTGTCGTTTGCCAATTGCTCATTGCCCATTGCCTTTTGTTCCTCAGCAAATCCTTCAATTAAATGATCAACCCTGTAACGTTTGTTACTGTCTTTATTGTCAATCATAGGGTCGCTAAAATTATCTACATGCCCGCTAGCTTTCCACGTAGTTGGGTGCATAAAAATAGCCGCATCTATCCCTACTATATTATCGTTTAGTTGAGTCATGCTTTTCCACCACTCATCTCTAATATTCTTTTTTAATTGAGCCCCGTTTTGCCCATAATCGTACACGGCTGCAAGGCCATCATAAATTTCACTACTTTGAAAAATATAACCATACTCTTTACAGTGAGCAATAAGCTCCTGCAAACCTGCCTGCCGAGAGGTAGGATTGTTTGTTTCGTTTGCCATAAGGGTGCAAAGATACTTTGATAAAGTGTAATGATAAAATCAACGATATTTGAATTAATTATAGCAGTGTATAATGCAAAACATCATTAACATCCCCAAAGCCAAACCCAGCCGGTTAGAAAGATTTGGTCTTTTCTATCTTAACCTTTTTAAACGGTTAGATACCGATCATAGCGTATTTGACCTAACCGATGCCCAATTAGCCAAACGTATAAAACGAATTACACTAAAAGGCATTATACTTTCAAGTATTGTAGGTATTGTTTGTGTTTTTCCTACGGTTTGGGTAGATGTTTATTTTGATAATACACCTTGGTATGTGCGTTATGGCTGGGTAACGTTGGTTACTATTTTATCTATTGCCCTAGAATTTTATTTGCTATTTATTATTGCCCTAAAAGCCGTTTACGAAGTAAGTGAATTAATAAATATGCATGCTACAGAAAATGAGTTGGTACAACATGAAGTGTTTAGTGTAAAAAATATTTTGGCAAGAACAGCATTAGAATTACCCGACCCCGAATTAAAAATCTTAGGTATTGATCCCTTTAAACGCATAAGTAAGAAAAATTTATTTGTACTAGGGCTTTTATATAAAGCAAAAATTTTATTAACCAACTTAGTAGTAAAATATGGGTTACGTTTTATTGCAGGCAAAACTATTTTTGGCGTTTCGGTTTTATACGAGGCCTTGTTTGTAGAGGCCTTTTGGAATAGTGTGGTTATTGTACGGGTAATTAAGGAGGCTAGGCTTAGGCTTTTTGGTTTTGCGTTAGCTAATAAAATTGCGTTAGATACGTTAAAAGAAAATGAATTGCAACAACTTTCTCCTTTAGCAAAAGTGGGTTGCTTACGAGCCATTGGCAATGCGGTGGTCATGACAAAAAATTATCATCCAAATATGATTATTCTTTTGTTTCGCTTTCAACAAATGCTGCATATTACTAAAGAAAATAAATATGATGATTGGAATTTATTTTTGGAAACGTTAAATACTGTTTCAGAAAAAGAACGAAATTTTTTATTGGATTTATTTACGGTATCTGCTGCGTTTGATGGAAAACTTTCCGATTTGGAAGCGGAGAATTTAAAAACCGTTTATGGTGCCTCTTATGGAATTTATCACCCAAGATTAGTAAAACTTACAACATGTTTAAAAGAAGGTAAATTAAATGAGGCGCTAAGTTTATGTAAACTTGATTTTGTGGTAGGATAATATAGAACGCAGGCCTGTCGGCAGACAGGTCTGCGTTCTATCCCAATTTTTAATTTTCCCTGTGCCTATCTCCATCCCTCAAATTTTTCTTTTCAAAATTCTTTTGTAAGGCATCGGTTAAGTTTACGCCTGTTTGGTTAGCAAGGCAAATTAATACCCAAAGTACATCTGCCATTTCATCACCTAAATCTTTTCCCTTATCACTTTCTTTAAAACTTTGTTCGCCATAAGTTCGTACCATTAATCGGCTAAGCTCTCCAACCTCTTCCATTAAAATACCTAAGTTGGTAAGTTCGGAAAAGTATTTTACGCCTACCGTTTTTATCCAAGTATCTATTTGTTGCTGTGCTTCATTTATTGTCATTATTACACTAATTTTTACGAATTACACGAATTTATGTGCAACTCAATTTTTTATAAAACTACTCTTTTCCAAGTTAAAGAACGTTCGCCAAAATTTATTAGTATAGCTAGTTTTAAACCAGAAACTGCTAAATAACTCAATGCTTGTGCTGTATGAGCTTCGGTTAAACAGCTAACAGATTTAACCTCTACAATTATGGAATCGTAAGTTAAATAATCTGCATAATAAGGATTTTTTAGAATTCTATCCTTGTACTTAACAATAAATCTCTTCTCTCTTTGGTATGGAATATTATCGTCTAAAAAATCTATTTCCATTGCATCTTTATAATTTATTTCTTTTAAACCCATTCCTAATGCTTGATGTATTTTCATACAAACGCCAATAATTTTAAAAGATTCTTCTTTAAATAATAATTCTGCCATATTTTTTATTAGTGTAATTCGTAAAAATTCGTGTAATAAACTATTCTCTACTTTTACTATCTATCCATATAGTTACCGGTCCATCATTCAACAATTCCACTTTCATATCTGCGCCAAACTCTCCTGTAAAAATTCTTTTACCTAAATCATGTTGTAATTGCTCAATCATTTTTTTATAGATAGGTATAGCTATAGCAGGTTTGCTAGCTTTTATGTACGATGGTCGGTTGCCTTTTTTTGTAGCCGCATGTAGGGTAAACTGACTCACCAATAAAATATCGCCATCAATTTCTTTTACAGATATGTTGGGTACTTTATTTTCATCATCAAAAATGCGGAGGTTAATTATTTTATTACTAAGCCATTCAATATCGTCTAATGTATCGGCATCTTCAATCCCTACCAACACAAGCAAACCTTTATCAATTGAAGATGTTAATGCTTCATTAATGGTTACACTTGCTTTACTTACTCGTTGTAGTACAACTCTCATAAAGCAAATGTAGTAAACAAATAAATTGGTTAGCTACGTTTTGAAGCTAATAAAAATGCAATACCACCAAGTGGTAAAGGCACCCACCAAAAATCTTTTAACTCACTTAAGTGGCTGCTATTTTTGCCAATCATATATAGGGCAACTGCGGCAAGAATACATAATAATGCCAAGGGTCTAAAACAATGATTTCTTATTCATATAATGTAGGTTTTAGTAAATGACCATTTACTTTTTTGTAATGCAACGCTTTTAACCCATTTAACCCAAAACCGCTGAAATGCCCTAAAATGGGCATCTGTATTTTTTAATGAATTTTCCAACATTTTAAACAAACATTTTTTTAATTTAATGGGGAAAATTAAGCAAATGCCCTACCCATTTGCATCTTATAAATTATCCACCATTTTTATGCACAGGTGTTAATATTTAAACCTTTGTTTGTTCATCTACAACAGATATTTTCGTTTGGCTTAACGATTTGTTAACCTACTAACCAAGCATTATCTTTCTTATGTCTACAAAAAAACAATCACCAAAGGGGCTACAGTTTAGCCGGCAATTTACCCAAGAGGGTGTAAGTCCATACAATATGTTCGATTACGATTATCGAACATCCGTAATTAAAAACCCTACTGGCGAAGTGGTGTTTCAAATGGATAATGTAGAGGTTCCAAAACAATGGAGCCAAATTGCTACAGATATATTAGCACAAAAATATTTTAGAAAAGCTGGTGTACCCAATGAAGATGGTACAACAGGAAGAGAAACAACTGTAAAACAAGTTGCCCATCGTATGGCTCATTGCTGGCGAGTATGGGGCGAAAGATATAATTATTTTGCAACCCCCAAAGATGCAGAAATTTTTTACGATGAGTTGGTGTACTCTATCTTAAACCAAGCTTGTGTGCCTAACAGTCCACAATGGTTTAATACAGGCTTACACGAAGTGTATGGCATTACAGGAAAACCACAAGGGCATTATTATGTAGATGCTATTGATGGCGTATTAAAAAAATCGGCAAACGCCTACGAACGTCCACAACCACATGCTTGCTTTATTTTAAGTGTAGATGATGATTTGGTTAACGAAGGTGGTATTATGGATTTATGGGTACGTGAAGCAAGAATTTTTAAATACGGAAGTGGTGTAGGTACCAACTTTAGTAGCATACGTGGCGAAGGCGAAAAGTTAAGTGGTGGTGGCACAAGTAGTGGCTTAATGAGTTTTTTAAAAATTGGTGATAGAGCAGCAGGTGCAATAAAAAGTGGTGGTACCACTCGTAGAGCGGCTAAAATGGTTTGCTTAGATTTAGACCATCCAGAGATTGAAGAATTTGTAAGTTGGAAAACAAAAGAAGAAGATAAAGTGGCTGCGTTAATTGCAGCAGGTTATGCAAGCGATTACGAAGGTGAAGCATACAAAACAGTTAGCGGACAAAACAGTAACAACTCAGTACGTATTCCAAATAGTTTCTTTAAAGTGTTAGATGAAGGAGGAGAATGGGAATTAAAAGGAAGAAGTGATGGACGTACCATGCGTAAAGTAAATGCACAAAATTTGTGGGATAAAATTAACCATGCCGCATGGCGTTGTGCAGATCCTGGAACACAATATGATACGACCATTAACGAATGGCATACCTGCCCAGAGGGTGGACCAATAAGAGCAAGTAACCCTTGCAGTGAGTACATGTTTTTAGATAACACCGCTTGTAATTTGGCTAGCGTAAATCTTCGTCAGTTTTTTGATGAGAGTACCAATACCTTTAATGTAGAAGGGTTTGAACATACTTGCCGTTTATGGACAACCGTGTTAGAAATTTCTGTATTAATGGCACAGTTTCCTAGTAAAGAAGTAGCACAATTAAGTTACGATTATCGTACACTTGGTTTAGGATATGCAAACTTAGGAAGTATGCTTATGGTATTAGGTATTGCATACGATAGCGAAGAGGCAAGAGGAATTGCTGGAGCTATTACGGCAATTATGACTGGAGTTGCCTACAAAACATCGGCAGAGTTAGCAAGTTTCCTTGGTGCTTTTAGTAAGTACGAGGAAAATAAAACACATATGCTACGTGTAATGCGTAACCACCGTGCCGCTGCTTACGATGCACAAGATGCGTTTGAGGGAATTGAAATAAAACCACAAGGTATTCAAGCAAAATATTGCCCCGATTATTTATTGAAGGCAGCAACCAAAGCATGGGACGATGCCGTGCAAATGGGAGAAAAATATGGTTACCGTAATGCACAAACTACTGTAATTGCACCAACAGGTACCATTGGCTTAGTAATGGATTGCGATACCACTGGCGTTGAACCTGATTTTGCGTTGGTTAAATTTAAAAAATTAAGTGGTGGTGGTTACTTTAAAATAATCAACCAAAGTGTACCAGCAGCATTACGTAATTTAAAATATACCGAAGAGCAAATTGAAAAAATTGTAAATTATGCAAAAGGGCATGCAACACTAAACGGTGCTCCATTTATTAATACAGCTTCTTTATTAGCCAAAGGATTTACACAAGCCGAATTAGATAAAATAGAAACTACATTAGGCAGTGCTTTTGAAATTGGGTTTGTATTTAATGTGTATGCTTTTGGCGAAGACACTATGCAGCGCCTTGGCTTTAAACCATCGGAGTATAACGATTTTGGATGGAGTATGTTAGAAGCACTAGGCTATAGCGATGAGGAAATAGAAGCAGCCAATACCTTTGTTTGTGGAACAATGACCGTAGAAGGTGCTCCTGAATTAAAGGATGAGCATTTATCTATTTTTGATTGTGCTAATAAGTGTGGCCAAATAGGACAACGTTATATACATGCACATGGGCATATACGTATGATGGGTGCAGCACAACCTTTTTTAAGTGGTGCAATATCTAAAACAATTAATTTACCAAACGAGGCTACAGTAGAAGAAATTGCGGACTCTTACAGAATGAGTTGGGAGTTGGGTTTAAAGGCTTGTGCATTGTATAGAGATGGTAGTAAATTAAGTCAACCGCTTAGCAACAAATCGGATAAAAAGAAAAAATTAGATGATGTAATTAGCGAAGATAAAGCGGCCGAGTTAGCAGCAAATATTTCTACTATGGTAGATATGGGTAAGCTAACCATTGATGAGTTGTTAGATGAAATGAATAAGAGGGTACAAAGCAGTGCCGATACATCTTTAAAGCGTCAACTAGCTATGATTGTAGAGCGTAGAGCTTTACCAGCAAAGCGTAGAGGCTTTACACAAAAAGCAAAAATAAATGGCCAAGCATTATTCTTACGTACTGGCGAATATAATGATGGAACCTTAGGAGAAATTTTTATAGACATGGCTAAAGAAGGAGCTACTATGAGAAGTATGCTTAACTGTTTTGCCATAGCCATTTCTATAGGGTTACAATATGGTGTTCCGTTAGAAGAGTATGTAGAGAAATTTGTGTTCACTCGTTTTGAACCAGCCGGAATGGTTGAGCATCCAAACATTAAATCAACAACTTCTATCATCGACTTTATGTTCCGTTCGTTGGCGTACGAGTATTTAGGCCGTAACGATTTAGTTCATGTGTTAGATAAGCCAGAAGTACAAAACTTAGGCAACGAACCTTGGGATATAGAAACACCAACCATTGGCGAACGTAAGCAAGAGCTTAGCGATGTACGAATTGTAGGGAGCATTGCACCAGCACCAACCAAGGCAGAGCATAGAATGGCAAGCACAAAGCCAAGCTTTAACCCAATGGATGCTGTAAACGCTGCTGCTAAAAGCATGCAAAGCGATGCACCAGCTTGCAACACTTGCGGCCACATTACAGTACGTAGCGGCACTTGCTACAAATGTTTAAATTGTGGTAATAGTATGGGGTGTAGTTAAACCTCAAATGCTTAAAGGGCATTAAAAAATTTAGATAACATAAGCACAATAAAAAAACCATCAGTTTAAAAGCTGGTGGTTTTTTGTTTAAAGGATAGTAATATAAATTAAATCCTGTATTTATTTCTTATTCACAAAATCTCTTAAATAACTACAGCTATTAAAAGCTTCGGTATAAAATTTTGTGTCTTTATATTCTTTAACAAACTGTGGAAAATAAACATTGTTTTTAAACGTAGGTAAGTATTTGGCTTGTGCTTTGTCGTATTCATCCCAGTTGCTTGCAAATTCGCTGTACTGTGGTTGGTGTACTGTTTTTTGACTACACTTGCCCATCATAAATAAACATCTTGCTTTAAATTCTTTATCGCTACTAGCCTCCATTGCAGCTTTAAAAGTATTGTGAGCGGCATAACAACCATAATATTCTTTTTCAAAAGCAGTAGCATTATCGGGCATATAATACCCATCGCTACCACTACGGCCGTATTGTACAATTTCCCAAGTATGTCCATAGTACGTAGTGTTATATAAACCTAAAGCTATTTTGTATAAATGTTTTGGGGCATTGGCTTTGTCGGTTTTTACTAAGCCTTGTAAGCGTAGCATTTCTTGTGCAAATACTAGTTTGGATGTTGTAAATTTTTTCTCGGTTGGCAATTGTTCTTCTAAATCGTACAATAAATCTACAAACGGGTTTTTATTTAATGGAGATGAGTTAGCCGATTTTTTTAACCACTCAATTGCTTTTGTATAATTACCCTCACGTAAATAAGCAGTACCAGCAAAATCAACAACCGTATTTAATTTTATCATATTGTTGTTAATCACAAATTGCTCAAACTTATTTTGTTTGCCACTTAATAAACTATATAATTTTTCAACATCGGTTACACTTAATTTATTGCGTAAAAAATCTATGCCACTTGTGCTACCCATTACATAATTGCTGCCATACGTATTATCTGCTGTACCATAAGCTAATGCCTCTTTATATACATCCCCTTGCTTGTTGTAACGTGGTGCTAGTATGTTGTTAAAAAGGTTACGATAAAATTGTTTCCATGGGCTAATATCGCTCCAGCTATTGCTTGTTTTTAAAACAGGATCATTTTTTGCTTTTTGCAAAAGCCATTGAACCGATGGTAAAATTTGTTCTTCAAAAGCAGCATCTATTTTATCTTTTTCGTTTATGGTAATTAATAAATTTGTTAATGCCCATTGGTCGGATACTTTGCTAGATGGATTTAATTGTTTTGCAGTAGCTAAATATTTTTTTGCCATAGCAAAATCTCTAAGCATAAACGATGTGTAGGCTGCACCTGTTTCAAACAAAGCTTTATTAGCAGTAGCCCTACTTTCGCTAATGTTGTGTAATAATGTAGTTAATTGTAGGGCATCTTTTTTTGCTAGTTGCATAACACTATCAATATTAGTGTCGCTATAGTTAATATAAATTTGTTTAATACCTTTTTCTTGTTGAAGAGTTGGCGTAAGTAAACGTTCCTCTAACTTATTTATTTCTCTTACCGCTAATACTTCTAATGCGTCGTTGGATGGGTTTAGTTTAAAAATTTCTTTAACGGTGGCAACATCATTGTTTACCGTATTCAACGAAAATAAGGTAAGCATAGTTGCTTTTTCCTCATCGGTTTTGCATTGAGCTAAATACAGCGTTTCATCATCTTCTTTTTTTATACTCCACGTAAAACCTAAGTAATTAGATATTTTTTTAGCATCACTCATTGCATACGCTTTACTAAATAAATAAGCGGCTAATTTTTTATTACCTGTTTTAAATAAGGCTCCAGCTTTTAATGCTAAACAAAGCGGTTGCAAAACAGATTTTGTGGTATTTGTTGCTACTAAATTTTCGTACTCAACAATAGTATTTGGATAATTGCCACTGTAATGGTTTAGGCGTAAAATTTGGTAGGCATATTTTAATTTAAAAACATCTTTTTTTGCTGCCGTATACAATTGATTGCCATTTTTAATTAGCTTGGCAATTTTGGCTTCATCTTTTTTAGGTCCTTCCCATTCACTTTCGGCATAAACATAAGGCTCCACTTGTTTGGCATACATTATATAGCCTAAAGCTTCGGCATCATTATTTTTAATAAAATACTTAGTCATCGTGTTACGCTTAACACTATCGGGTATTTTTAGAGGCGTTTTTTTGTCAATGGCATAATACAAACTGGTAACATCTTTTAATGCATATTTATTTACAAATTGTATCGCATCTTTTTCGGTAACGCCACTACCACAATATGCACTCCATTCTTTAGCTAGTACTGTACTTACAGGTGTTGGCTCCTCAGTATCGTATAAAAAATACGAGTTGGTATAATAAAAGGGTTTGTAGGTTTTATTGCTACTTATGTGTTGGTTAAAAAACGAAATATAATAATCATAGGGGTCAGTTTCGCCACCACAACCAATAATATTTTGCGGAAAAGAAATTAAAGCGCCACTAACGCAGGCTGTTATAAATAGTTTCCAGTTCATATAGTTTGTATTTTTTTAAAAGTACAGAATCTAAATGGTAAAGCGATACCCTTAATTGGGTATTTTTAAGGCGTTTGTTTACTTCGTTTGCTACCTCAAGTATGATAGAATAATTGCTTTTTTCGTTTCGTACCACATCGTCTTTTAAAAATTGATAACCTTGTAAAATAGTATCTTTTAATAAAGTAAAACTAGCCTCTTTTTTTAGGGTAAAAGCAGGGGTAAATACATCAACCGTAAAATCTCTTAAAATACCATTGTACATATTTTTTCTAAACAATACATTCCAGTCAAACAGGGGTAAAGCAATATCTAATGGTAACGGGTAGGTAGATAAAGTGCCGATATATTTTTTAAACTCTGCCGTTTCAATTATAGAATTTTTTGTAGCAAGGTTTTTTAAGTTGCCCATGTTGTAGCACATTAGTAAACCTTTATCTACTGGTGGCAAACCGCTTTTTCCTAAAAATTTTATTTGGTGCAAACGAATGGTTGCACTAATCTCCATTAAACTATTTTTATAATGCTCTTTAAGGATTGATAAAAATAAAAAATACTTGTCTCGTGTACGTTCCGTCCAATCACAATCAACTTGAATGCCACCAATCGTATTAAAAGCATATTGTGCAATTGTATTTGTGGTTAAATTAATTACATCATTAGCCAATTCTTTTAGGGCAGATGTATCAATATGTATAAATGTTTCATTGGTGATAAAAATGGTTGGAATAACTGTGAACTTAAAATTAGTAGTGTATTTTTTTTCTCTAACACTCGTTAACGAATTTTCATCGGTCGTTAATTTAGCAATGGGTACCGCTTTATTTTGTTGGCTATTCCAATCCACATCAAAAAACTTTATATACAATGTTTTTACTCCTAAGGTATCCAGGGTGCTTTTTTCTAGGGTAGATAAATGCAAATTAGATTTCCAATAATAAAAACTACGCTCTATTGTACGAGGCTCTTTTAGTTGGTTACAGCTTGTAAAAAAATAAAAAGATAACAAAAGCATCAACTTAAAAAAATATACTTTGTTTGTATCTTTACACATATTCAATTTCAAATTTATGTTAATTAAAAAACTATTTGTTGCTTTATTTTTAATCGTATCAACAACTTTATTTGCACAACCAAAAAATGGTATTGTTAGTGGCCCTTGGGCTGGTAATGTGGAATTGCGTAATGCTACTATTTGGGTAGAAGTTACACCAAATGTAAAAGCTGTTGCCGTAAATTATACTATGGCAGGTGGCAATACACAACTAAAAAAATATACGGGTGAGTTAGGTAAAGATTTTAATCCACTTAAAATAGAATTGAATGGCCTTGAAATGAATAAAACGTATAGTTACACGGTACTAATTGATGGCAAACCCATTAAAACAAACTACCTAACACAATTTACTACCAAAGAACTTTGGCAGTTTAGAAAGCCAGCGCCGGACTTTAGCTTTTTAACAGGCAGCTGCTCCTACTTTAACGAGCCTATTTTTGATAGGCCTGGGAAACCCTACGGTGGAGACTCTTCTATATTTGAAACAATGGCAAATACACCTGCAAATTTTCATTTGTGGTTAGGCGATAATTGGTACACTAGAGAGGTTGATTATTTTACACCTTGGGGTTTAAATTATAGAGCAAGTAGAGATAGAAGTTTACCAATACTTCAAAAATTTTGGGCAAGTATGCCGCAATACGCAATTTGGGATGATCATGATTTTGGGCCTAACGATGGCAACAGTAGTTTTGTACTTAAGGACGAAAGTAGAGAAGTGTTTAAAAACTATTGGCTAAACCCCAGCTATGGCGAAAATGGAAAAGGGGTGTACACTAAATTTAGTTTTAGCGATGTTGATTTCTTTTTATTAGACGATCGTTTTTTTAGAGATGCTGATAATTTACCCGATAGTGTAAATGGACAACCAAACACACAAAAAAGAATGTATGGAGATGAGCAGCTGCGTTGGTTGCAAAATGCATTGGCCACCAGTACTGCAACCTTTAAAATTATAGCAACGGGTAGCCAGGTGTTAAACCCCTACAGCCCTTATGATTGTGTACGAAGTTTTCCAATTGACTACACTATGCTAATGAAAGCAATTAGCGATAATAAAATTAATGGCGTTTTATTTTTTACTGGCGATAGGCACCATAGTGAAGTAATTAAGCAAGAAAGAAATGGAACATACCCGTTGTATGATGTAACTGTATCGCCTTATACAAGCGGCACACATAAATTTAGTGGTCCCGAAAAAAATAATATTGCCAGAGTATTTGGATTAGATGAAAAACAAAATTTTGGTAAAGTAAGTGTTACAGGTAAAGCAAAAGAAAGAGTTTTAAAAGTTGATTTTATAGGCACCAAAGGCGAAAACCTAGGGCAATGGAGTGTTAGTGAAAAAGAATTGAAAACACCAAAGGTTAATTAAATATTCACCTTTGGTAAACTCCATTTGTTTTTTATGGCCAATAACCTAATAAATATTATGGAGCAAATACTAATAACAGCAATCCATTTTATGGGTAAATTTGTAAAGCCTAACACTAAATACAAACTAGCACCAGCAAGGCATGCGGTAGCATAAATTTCTTTTCTAAAAATTTGTGGTATTTCATTAATTAAGGTGTCTCTAATTACGCCACCCATTACCGCACTAAATAAGCCCATTATGGCGGCTGCCAATGGAGCTACGTTTAAAGCCAAGGCTTTTTCTAAACCAATAATGGTATAAATAGCAATACCTACGGTATCAAACAATAAAAGTATTGTAGGGATTTTTACTAATTGCTTTTTTAACAATAAAGTTAAAATAATGCCTAACGTAATGGCAATTAAAATATTATTATCTTTTACCCAACTTATGGGGTAATTGCCTAGTGTAATATCTCTTAATGTACCACCACCAACCGCTGTAGCAAAAGCAGTAAAACTAATACCAAATAAATCTTTATACATATTTTTATCTGAGGCTGCTAATGCACCAGAAATAGCAAACATTAATGTACCGAAAAGGTTAAAGTAGTAGGAATTCATAAAAATAATTTTAATACAAAGTAGTAAATAAGAATTGATTAATTGAATTATTCATACTTCATTCATGTTGAGGGAAGAAACATCTCTGCCATGTCATATTGAGGAACAAAATATCTAAGTTGCTTCGTTCCTCAGCATAATTCTTCATTTTTTTAAATAAATAGCAAATTGTAATTTCTTCAAACTTTATTACACAACCCCAGCCAATTCCAAACTACGTTTCGTTATTTTTTTATAATCAATATTTTCAATAATAGCATCTTCACACAACACAAGTGATACACCTTGCTGTTTCCACCAACTATTACTAACTAACTTTTGTGCATGTATAACTCCAATTAACCAACATTTACCAACAGTGTTATGATACTCTTCAATCCACTCAAAATTTTGTTTGTTAACTTTTCCAATACTATCAGTACTAATAAAAACTCGTAAATAGTAATCATTGGTTAGCTCAGTTTTATTTTGGCTGAATAATTTTTTGTACTCGTATTTGTAATTGTATCGCAATGCGCCAATATCACTAAGCACTGCCGATGCTGTTGGGTAAGCCCCTGCACCCTTACCCTTAAAAAAATGTTTGTCGGCAAATGTGCTTTCGGTTACGGCTGCATTAAATTCGTTTTGTACAAAAAATAAGTCATCTGTATTGCTTACAAATTGCGGAAGTACATAAGCCGCTAATTTGCCATTGCTTAATTTTTTTATGCTGCCTACTAATTTTATTCGTTGTTCTTTTTCATTAGCATAAATAGCATCTACCGTACAAATATTTTGTATACCTGTAAATAATATTTCTTTGGGGTTGGCTATTACCCCAAAGGAGTGGGCTAATAATATAGCTAATTTATTTGCAGCATCAAACCCCTCAACATCCAACGTGGGGTTACTTTCGGCAAAGCCAGCAGCTTGTGCCTTTAACAAAGCAGTTTTATATTCTTCGTTTTCGCTAAGCATTTTTGTAAGAATATAATTGGTGCTACCATTTATTATTCCTCTAAATGATTGCAGTAAATCGTTATCGTAATATTCTTCTAAATTTCTAATAATGGGCATACTTGCACAGCAAGATGCTTCGTACAAAAAAGGAACATTGTATTGTTGTTGCAAAGAAAGTAGTTCTTCAAAATGCTCAGCTATCATTTTTTTGTTGGCACTTACTACCGCTTTACCATTTTGTAGGGCAGTTTTTACAATATCAAAAGCGGCAGTTGCATCATCTATTAATTCTACAATTACATTTATTTCGGGGTCGTTTAATAGTGTGTTTTTGTTAGAAGTGAAATATATAGTTTCAATATCTCTTTTCTTTTGTTCATTTTTTATGCATATTTTTTTTATGGTAGATGTTAGTGTAGGTGTATTGTGCAATACATTGTAAAGCCCTTTTCCTACTACGCCGTAGCCGAATAGGCCAATCGTTAATTTATTGTTTGTTGTCATGATGATGATTTTTATTTTACCGCAGAGGCGGAGTGACGCTGAGATTTTTTAAAAGAAATTAATAATTATTTTTTCTCTGCGTCTCTCCACCTCTGCGGTTTTAATATACCCTACAGTAAAAGTTAAATAGTGTTTTAATGTAAAAGAGTGCGACGCTAATGCAGTTTAGCTATGCACTTTTGCTGGTAACATAATTATTTTTTGCTACTGTAATTTTTGATAAAGCTTGTTGTAAATCTTTTATCAAATCTTCTACATCCTCTAACCCAACGCTAAGGCGGATAAGGCTATTGGCTACACCAGCTGCGATACGCTTTTCCGCAGGTATACTTTTATGTGTCATTTGTGCAGGATGGCAAAGTAAACTTTTTACACCACCAAGGCTTTCGGCAAGTTTAAAATATTGAGTATTGGTTACTACTTCGTTGGCAGCTTGCTCTGTATCATTTTTTAAAGTAAACGAAATTATACCTCCAAAGCCACTTGCTTGTTGTTTTGCAATATGATGATTATAGTGTGTAGGCAAGCCTGGATAATAGACATCTTTTATTTGCGGTTGAGTTAGTAAAAATTCAGCAATGGTTTGTGCATTGCGGCAATGTTGTTGCACTCGTAAATGCAAGGTTTCTATACCACGTATAACCAACCAACTATCAAACGGCGCTAATATTGCACCACTTGCATTTTGTATAAATTTTAGTTTAGCACCAAGTTCAGCATCTTTGGTTACCACAAGCCCAGCAATTAAATCACTGTGGCCGCCTAAGTATTTTGTGGCACTGTGTACTACAATATCAGCTCCCAATGTAAGAGGTTGTTGTAAGGCGGGTGATGCAAAAGTATTATCCACACAAAGTAAACAGGCATTGGCTTTTGCAATTTTTGCTATGGCAGCAATGTCACTAATTTTTAACGTTGGG
The DNA here is from genome assembly GCA_031377245.1 of Bacteroidota bacterium. Classification (GTDB taxonomy): domain Bacteria; phylum Bacteroidota; class Bacteroidia; order Chitinophagales; family Chitinophagaceae; genus Ferruginibacter. The sequence goes on along the minus strand of JANMEU010000010.1, from coordinate 62,853 downwards.
TTGGTAGGAGTTTCAATCCATATCAACTTTGTTTTTTCACTAACAGCATCAAATACATTTTCTGCATTTGTAGTATCAACATACTTTACGGTAATTCCAAATTTTTCGTACACATGGGTAAATAAACGAAATGCGCCACCGTAAATATCATCAACAGCTACTATTTCATCGCCACTTTTTAATAATTTTAATACAGCATCTATAACTGCTAACCCACTACCAAAGGCAATGCCAGTTGTGCCTTTTTCAAGTTGTGCAATAATAGTTTCTAACGTGGCTCTGGTGGGGTTGTTGCTACGGGCATAATCGTACCCTTTGTTTACACCGGGTGCTTCTTGTACAAAGGTGCTTGTTTGATAAATGGGTACACTAATGCTACCGGTTAATGGGCATACAGGAATACTGTGAATTAATTGTGTTGCGTTGCTCATGATAAAATGTTTTTAAATGATGAATAAACAATTTTATCAAAAAAGAGAGAGTGTAAGTGGATTTTATTGAATAAGAAATTTACGTGCAAGTTTATGCAAATAAAAAACCCATCCAATAAATCAGGATGGGCTGTAAGTATTTATAGTAAATAATTTAAAGCTTGTACACTGACTTATCTTTCCTAGTTTTTACCAAAAAAATTTGATTATACTAAGATGGAATTGGCACCTTTCTCAAACTAAGTTTGAGTAGGTTGTCAAGGCGTCATCGGGCCATTACCCTCTGCCTTTCTTGATAAGAATGATTTTGTAAGAACTATTGCAAAGTTATATTTAAATTTTTTTATTTTCCAAAAAAATATTTCAATTATAAATTTTTAACGAATAAACTTAATCTTAAACCTATAAAAAATAAAGGTTTATCTTGTAAAAAATAATTTTATGCAAAAGTTTTTATTAAGTATTTTTTTGTGTTTAAATATATTTTTTGCAACAGCTCAAGAATATACAATACAAGGAAATGAAATTGTTTTGAGTAAGCCAATTAATTTTAAAACAGGCACTGCCGAATTATTACCCAATAGCGAGGAAGGATTAATGGTTATAAAAAATTATTTAACTACAAAAAGCTATGTTAGTTTATTACGGGTAGAGGCGCATGTAGATAATACAGGAGATACCCAAAAAAATCAACAACTAACCCAACAAAGGGCATTAGCTATTTGCAAACAATTAGTGGCTATGGGGGTTGATTGTAAACGCCTGATTGCAGTAGGCTTTGGCGATACAAAACCCGTTGCAGATAATAGCACTATGGAAGGAAAATTGGCCAACAAAAGAGTACATTTTATTAATGTTGCCTTAAGGGGTAAATTAATTGGCGGTATGCCAGCCGATGGAAATGGTGTAGTGGCTGGAGATGTTTGTAATTGATTTTATTAGCTAATAATTATCTTTGCACCATGACATCTAATTATTTTACCTATAATAAAGGGAAAGTTTTACAAGCCTTACGTTATCATTTTATTACTCGTAAAGAAATAAAAATAATGATGATATTGGTAAATGTATTTTCAATAGTATCTGCAGCACTTTTTTTCTTTAAAAAAATAACACCCTTAGCTTTTTTAGTAAGTGCAATTTTGTGGTTTTCCTTAATGATTTTATTTTGGTTTTTGCTACCTAAAATGATTTACAAAAAGGCACAAACTTTTCAGGATACGTTTAAAGCCATTATAAATGAAGATGAGTTTGCGTTAGAAAATGAAAGAGGCCGAAAAGGTTGGGCATGGCAACAGTTTAGTACGTTTATGGAAAGTCCACATTTTTTTCATTTGTATTTTAATAGTCGTAGTTTTTTTATTGTACCAAAAGAAGCATTTGAAGGCGATGCGGAGCATGAAGCTAGAAGATTTTTTAAGGAAAAAATAAAAGGCAAATAGGGAGTAAATTAGGGCTAAACTGTTTTTATTGAGTTTATTTCAAATCCTTTCAACAAATAACTTACTACTAAGGAGTAATTACTAATCTCTCAAAGTTTTTTCTCCATTACATAGTGTGGCAGTGTAACTTCTTCAAACTCATTTCCGGTAGCTTTATAGCCTAATTTTTCATAAAAGCCCATGGCATTTTTACGGGCATGCATCATTAGTTTTTTGTACCCTTTATCTCTAGCTAAGGTTTCGGCAAAATTCATTAGGCTTGCCCCAATTCCTTTTCCTTGTACATTGTTTTGCACCGCCATTTGGCGTAATTTAAGCGTTTTATTATCAGTTTTTGTAAGTAAACAGCATGCCAAAATTTGGTCTTCGTCAAAGGCCCCAATTAATATATCTTCTTTCTCTCTAGCCAGTTCATCGGGTGCAAAAGTTAAGCCCAAAGGGCGGCGTAGCATATCGTTCCGCAAATTTACCATTTGCTCATACTCCTTTGTACCGTGGTCTATTTGCTTTAAGGCCATAACAAATTATTTAGTTTTTTGGTAAGTGTTGCAAGTAGGATATACAATATACATTTTTTTTTGAAAAATTACCCATTTTTGCAGGCTTTTTTTCATTCTTATATATTTCTTTGTATTTATTGCAAAAAGTATATTTTTGCGTTAGTAAAAACTAAATTTTATTATCATGTCAGACATTGCAACAAGAGTAAAGAAAATTATTGTTGACAAATTAGGGGTAGATGAAGCCGAGGTAACTCCAGAAGCTTCTTTTACAAATGATTTAGGTGCCGATAGTTTGGACACCGTTGAATTAATTATGGAATTTGAAAAGGAATTTAATATTTCTATTCCCGATGAACAAGCTGAAACCATCACTACTGTTGGCCAAGCTAATACTTACTTGGAGGAGCACGCTAAGTAATTAAAAACTATTAACGATCACAGGCAAATTTTATGGATTTAAAACGAGTTGTAGTAACCGGATTAGGTGCCCTTACTCCATTGGGTAAAACTGTTGCTGAATATTGGCAAGCTTTGGAAAATGGTATAAGTGGGTGCGATGATATTAAACAATTCGATTGCAGCAAGTTTAAAACTAGGTTTGCCTGTGAGGTTAAAGATTTTGACCCCACTACATATTTAGATAGAAAAGAAGCCCGAAAAATGGATCGTTACTGCCAGTTTGCTTTAATAGCAAGCGATGAAGCAGTAAAAGATGCTGGCATTACCAAAGAAAATGTTGATGCCGATAGAGTAGGAGTAATTTTTGCCAGCGGAATTGGTGGGCTTATTACCTTTCAAGAAGAGGTAATAAACTTTGCCTCTGGCGATGGTATGCCCCGTTTTAATCCTTTCTTTATTCCAAAAATGATATTGGATATTGCCGCAGGGCAAATATCTATGCGTCACGGATTTAGAGGACCAAACTACGCCGTAGTATCTGCTTGTGCAAGTAGTACTAATGCCATTATAGATTCGTTTGATGTAATACGATTAGGCAAAGCCGATATAGTAATTACAGGTGGTAGCGAAGCGGTTATAAGCGCAAGCGGTATGGGAGGCTTTAATGCCATGAAAGCACTTAGCGAAAGAAACGACGATCCTAAAACAGCAAGCCGCCCATTTGATAAAGATAGAGATGGATTTGTTATGGGAGAAGGTAGTGGTGCCCTAGTATTGGAAAGTCTTGAGCATGCCCTTGGCCGAGGTGCAAAAATTTATTGCGAAATTGCTGGTGGTGGAGCAACTGCCGATGCTCATCATATTACAGCCCCACACCCCGAGGGTTTAGGTGCTAATAATGTAATGAAAGTAGCATTGAAAGATGCTAATATGCTACCTACCCAAATTGATTATATAAATGTACATGGCACAAGTACACCGCTAGGTGATATTGCCGAAACAAAAGCTATACTAAACGTATTTGGCGATCATGCTTATAACCTAAACATAAGCAGTACAAAAAGTATGACAGGTCATTGCCTTGGTGCAGCCGGTGCATTAGAAGCCTTAGCTTGTATAATGGCGGTTTATAAAGATATTATACCCCCAACTATAAATCACTTTACCGACGATCCCGAGCTTGACCCCAAGCTAAACTTTACTTTCCATAAAGCACAACACAAAACTGTAAATGCAGCACTTAGCAATACGTTTGGTTTTGGTGGCCATAATGCAAGTGTAATTGTAAAGAAGTATAAGGGGTAGAACGATACCTAAAAATAAAAATTTACCGAAAGTGTCCTGTAATGGAATAGCAAACCTTATTATTAATTCGTTTAAATACTTCTCCATTTATTTTTCTTAGCCTACGTAGTTTTCTTTTATCCAATAATCTTCCTGCACTGTCGAAATATTGAGGCTGCGGAAAATAACTAAGCACATAATATTTAGAATAGGAGAAAAGTGATTTTAGTGCAACTGGCTTTATCGAAATAAGTATCATTGTTTGTTTCTTTTCATCAAGATAATAATCAGAATAAGAAATCCATGTACAACGGATATCATGCATTTGTTTAATTAAGGTTATAATCTTTTCGGCATTAAGATTATGTGCTTTAAGTGTATCACTCAAACGCTTTTCATCTATAGTAAATTCATAAATGTAGCTAAGGGTATCTGTAATTATTTCTAAAGAAAGGGTTTCAAAATTCCGATCTGTAAATCCAACCCTAAAAGGGCCTTTTTTGTAAAGATCCTTGTACGACTCTTCAATAGTATTGAGCACTTTCTCATTTTGGTAATAATATTTTGTTGAAATATTTTTTGGTGAGCAAGAGAAAAGTAAACCGATGAATACCCATAAAATTGCTAGGTAGTTTTTATTATTGGCCATTGGTTTCTTTTTTAGTGAAGGAAGTAATACCAAACACAATTCTTTTAAAAAAAGCAGTTGATATTTGTAATTGGGTTTTGCGGCCATAATCCCAGTACATAAAAGTAATGGTATCATTTTCTATACTTATTTTTTCCGCCACAATAAAATGTGTTGGTACGCCAAGTTTAATTCTTATATGATCTTTTTTATGTACAATGCGGTTATTTATAAAAAGAACAACGGTACCTGTTTTCATTTTTTCGCTAATATAATTATACAAATTGCCAACTTTAGGCCGCATTAGATCGGCCCCTTTGGCTTTGGTATTGTAATTAAGCAACTGCCTAGCCATACGGTTAAATTTGGCATAATTTACCGATGCCCAAAAGCGGTTTTCATCGCCAGTGTTATATTTACGATTAAAGAAATTAAGGTAGCCTTTGTAATGATCGGCTAGCATCAAATACCATAGCTGTTCTGCTGGGTTAATATCAAGTATACCTTTATATTTAAGAGTCCCGGCTGCTAGTTTTATAGCAGGCGAAGGGTTAAATGAAACACTATTGAATCTAGCTTTTCCTTCCTTGTAGAGTTGTAGTATAAGTTTAGCATAGCCAAGTGGGTCATCTTGTAAAAACAGATAGGTTAATGCGCCATAGCCACAAAAATTTGTACTGCTACCCGGGTATATGCTTACGATGTTATGAATATTAGTTTTAAGGTTTTTAAGAAATAAACTTGGTTTTATTTTGGGCCAATGCAAACTTGGTGTTAGTTCGTTAATTGTTTCAATATATTCAATGGCCTGTTTTTGAGTAGAGGTAACTTTCTGTGGTACTAAAACAGAATCAGCGGTATCGGATTTTGCCTCAAATGAAAATAAGCAAATGCACCAAATTAAAACAGCAGATTTAATAGAATGGTTGATGCCTATATTTATATCGCTTTTCAAATGTTATTTATAACGAAAGTACACAACCGTTATCACAATGTGCATTTAAATTGTAGAGCATAGTTATTTTTAGTTTGCCCCTACTATTACTTTGGCCCAAAACTTATAGATATCTTAATCTTATCAACTATTTTAGGTGGTATTGTGCTCATAAAAAACTCAGTAGATTAATAAAAGCTATTTAACATTGGTATAATTACCTTTACTTTCTAAAAAACCAACATGAAAAAATTACTCCTTACTTTATTTGCACTTTACACTTTTTACACAATACAAGCACAGCATAAGTTGGTAAAACTTTGGGAGACAGACTCTATCAAAAAGTACCAGAGTCTGTTTTGTATAGTAGTAAGCACAACGTATTATTTGTTTCCAATATAGATGGTAAGGAGCCTTGGAGTAAAGATGGTAAAGGAAGCATTGGAAAAGTAGGTTTAGATGGAAAAATTATTAAAGTAGATTGGGTAACAGGGCTAAATGCACCAAAGGGAATGGGCTTGTATAAAAATAAATTATACGTAGCAGATGTTACAGAGGTAGTGGTAATAGATATTGCAAAGGCTATGATAATAAAAAGAATACTTATTGATAGCGCCCAAACGTTAAATGATATTACCATTGATAAAAAGGGTGTGGTGTTTGTATCGGATAGTAGGGGTAGAAAAATTTATAAAATAACGAATGATGTACCAGCTTTGTATATAACTAATTTAAAACGCCCCAATGGATTATTATCCACAAATGATGTTCTCTATGTGTTAGATGATGGAGTAATGTACCGTTCCGAAAAAAATAAACCGCTACTATTTATTACCGATGGTATGATTGGCGGAACAGATGGGATAGAAAATATTAACGGTAAAGACTTTATTGTAAGCTGCTGGGCAGGTGCAATATGGTATGTAAATGCAAATGGTGCCAAACAATTATTGTTAGATACACAAGCACAAAAAATAAATAGTGCCGATATTGGCTACAACCCCAAAAAGAAAATTTTGTATGTGCCTACTTTTTGGAACAATACGGTAGTGGCGTATGGGGTAGAGTAGTTTTTTTGAAATTACGCAACAACCATTTAAGCTTATTTTTTGTATTATATTTCCTGTGCCACGAATAAAGGCTAGGGGTGATAAAATTAATTTATAAATTTTTGTATGTAAAATTGTAACTTAACAGTTCAATTTTTTGCTATGGAGTCACCTATAAACAGACGTAAGGTCATCAAATCCTTGGGCCTATCACTTGGCTCCTTATCTTTCCCATTTTTATCTTTTGCAGATGACGAATTGACTGAACCAATATTATTGCCCAATAAAACAATACAACTTGATAAGCCAATTACAGCAATAACTTGTGGGGCTGGTGCTAGGGGCAATGTTTATGGTGGCTATGCAGTAAAATACCCTGATCAACTAGATATTGTAGGTGTTGCCGAGCCCATTGCTATCAGAAATGAACGATATGCTCAAAAACATAATATTAAGGAAGAAAATAGATTTACTAGTTGGGAGCAGGTTTTTGAAAGACCCAAATTTGCCGATGCCATTATTATTACAACACCCGATAATTTACATTATGGCCCATGTATGAAAGCTTTAGCTATGGGGTACGATGTGCTGTTAGAAAAGCCGATAGCTCCGACTGAAAAAGAGTGTAGAGATATATTAGCACTTTCTAAAAAAACTGGGAGAATTGTGGCGGTTTGCCATGTTCTGCGGTATGCACCATACTTTATAAAATTGAGAGAAATAATACAAAGCGGCGAATTAGGTGAAGTAGTGAGCATACAACATATGGAACCCATACAACACATACATATGAGTCATTCCTATGTACGTGGTAATTGGCACAACAGTAAACAAACCACTCCTATTATTTTAGCTAAGTCGTGCCATGATTTGGATATAATGCGATGGTTATTAAATAAGCCATGTACCGATATTCAAGCCTTTGGAAAACTGAGTTGGTTTACATCTAAAAATGCACCTGCTGGTAGTACCAATCGATGTACTGATGGTTGTGCTGTAGAAAGTACTTGCCCTTATTCAGCTTTAAATATTTACCATCGCAAAGGAATTTGGACTTATGTTTTTGATTTGCCCGAAGATAAATTAAAGCATAAGGATTTTATTTTGGAGCAATTGAAAACAGGTAATTATGGTAAATGTGTTTACCGCATGGACAATGACCAGCCCGATCATTACACTGCCAACCTACTTTTTGAAGGAGGTGTTACAGCTGCTTTTTCTATGGAAGCTTTTACATCCTATGATGGTAGAAGAACAAGAGTAATGGGTAGCTTAGGCGATGTAGTAGGCGATATGACAAGCCTAACGGTAACCAATTTTTTAACCGGTAAAAAAACCGAATGGAAACAAGAAACGGATGGACATGGCGGTGGTGATTGGAGATTAATTACAGATTGGCTTCATGCCATTTCTGAAAGAAACCCTGCTTTACTTACTTCTACCATTGATGCTTCTATAGAAAGCCATATTATGGGTTTTATGGCAGAAAAGAGTAGAAAGAAAAACAAAGTAATGCAGATTAGGTTATAATTTTTTTGTTATAAAATAAAATCATAAGTCAATCATTTGATGTGGAATCCATATTTTTTTATTGTGCAAAGTAATACGGTAGTTGCCGAAATGACTTATGTATAGCTATAAAAAAATAATAATAGACCATACCGAAGTAAATAATGTATTAAAAGGGCAAGGTGTTGGCAAATAATTGGTAAGCAAGGTTGTGGATTTTGCAACACAAAATAATATTAAAATATTGCCCTTTTGCCCATTTTTAAAATCGGTTTTTGATAAGGTAGATGCGTTTAAAGATGTATTGTAAACTAATTTTTTATGGATATTAAAGCAGTTAAAAAAGAATATAGCAACGGAGAAGTAACTATTATTTGGCAAAATAATTTATGCATACACTCGGCCAATTGTGTAAAAAATTTATCTAGTGTGTTTAAACCTAAAGAATCGCCATGGATAAATCTAGATAATGCCACTACAAATGAAATAATAGAGGCTGTGAAAAAATGCCCATCGGGAGCTTTAAGTTATATTTTGGTTAAAGATGAGAATAAAAAATAAACTGCAATTGCCCTATGCATTACTTAAATCTATGCAACATTTAAAAGGCGAAGTGTTTTTATTGCAATATTTAAAAAGCAAAATGGAAAAACCCACTACAAAAAAAATGATCTTGAAAAAAAATAGTAACAGAAAATACTGAGCTTTCTTTTATAAAATTAAATGATGAAATTATTGACTAATCAAATAAATAATTACTACCCCAAGTAGTGAGGAATTCGTTGCCATTGCAGGTATCGATGTAAGGGAAATGAGGCGTTGGCGTAACTGTAAATTAGCTTAATAAGAAAGTGTTTCAAAATTTCTCTCTTACTTGCCATACACCCCAATTTTATGCGTCCTTAACAAATAATTTGTACTAGCCGAGCTGCCCGAAAGCTGAAAGCTAATAGCACTAGAGGCTAATTTGGGCATATGGCAATCAATACAATTATTTTGTAAAATAATACCAGCGGTAGGCTTTACCGTACAAAAGTTAGCAGTAGCTTGGCTATGGCAGCTCATACATTTTTGGGATGATGTTGCAACAGTTGGTGGTGCATAATTATGCGTATTGTGGCAGGTATTACAAGTCATATTGCTGCTTTGCAAAAAGCACTTGCTTTGTTTTAGTAAATTAAATTGGTTGCCGTGCACATCAAAATTAGTAGCACTATCGGGCTTGGTAGAGGGTAAAAAATAATTTGCCAACATATCGCCTGGCTTGTACATAAACCTCGATTTAATTTTTCGTTTATCATTACCGCCATGGCATACAGCACAACCATCTAACTGTTGTTGCCTATTTAATGTTTTTGTTGATACCATGTAAGCGGCTGTTTTTACAGTGGGGTTTTCTTCATGAAAATTAACATGTTCAGCTGCTGCACCATGGCAACGTTGGCAACCAATACCAACTATAAGCGATTGTTTTTCTAAACGTTCTATTGATCCTTTAGATGCAAAATAATTATTGGCTTCACTATTTTTTTTATTACTAATGTAGCTACTATGGCATTCAAAACAATCGGTACCAATAAGCCTTGTAAAGTTGGACGTTGTGGCAGAAAAACCCGGGCTTGTAGCCCATTCATTTATTGAGGGGTAAAAGGAAATGGGTAGTTCAAACGTTTGATCGTTTTGCCAATACAAAGAAGTTTGTGCATGGCGTTTACCAAAAATTATATCAAAACGTTTGGCAAGGGTTGGTGCGTTGTTTTTGTAGAGTACTTGGTAAAATCCACTATCTGTTTTTTGCATTACTACTTTGGTAACACTATCGTAAATAAAACTGTTTTGGGCTGTGGTAAAATTACCCATAACATTTTTTTCGGTTGCAATGGCAGATGCATTAAAATGTGCCGATAATAGTGCAGAGTCGTAAATGGCTTGGTGGCATTGCCTGCATTTTTGCTCTGGTGCAAATGCTGTGCCTCTTGCATCGGGCAAGTTTTTTTTATAAATACATTGCGATAAAAAAAGAATAAATATAAAAAGCAGGGCTGCAATGACTATTAGCTTTTTATTTTTTTTCATAGACGAAAATTAAATCTTTTTTTTGAAGAATGGTAATTTGTAAAAGGCGTTTTTAAGATATTAGAGGATAAAATAATGACGGCATACCCTTAAAGTAGTATTGCATTACTCTCAATTAACCTCTACTTTTATACTCAATTAAACTTTATTATTATGGCACTTCCTCGTAAACTTACGGCAGCAGAAAAAACTACTTTTTTAGCTAGCTTTCCTTTATTAGATGTTGACTTTACCATTGTAACTGGTGAGCCTTCTGGGGCTTATAATTGCATATCTTGGACGGTAGGCGTTACAAATTATTGGCATTGGCCTGGCAGTACTTTAGCTAACTTTGATAGCTTTTATGCTCAATTTAATTTGGTTAGGAAAACTAAGGGGCATGTGGCGGCATGGGGACATGCAGATAACAATATGACGCATGGTTGTATTAGTGGTCCTACACATGGGCCTTGCTGGGAAAGTAAGTGTGGAAGCCTTGCCCGTATTCAACATTGCTTAAACGAATTAAATGGACCAGTGTATGGGCATGTAATTGCCTATTATGGGTATAAAAGAATTGTTGTAGGACCATTTTTTCCAAAGTATTTATTAAAATATATGAAAGAGAAAAAAGAATTTACAAAAGAAGAAATTAGATTGATTAAACAACTTTGTACCGAAGTTGATGATAAAATAAAAACTGCTTTTGAAGCATCATTTAAAGCTTGGAAAAATTCGTGGATGAGGGGAGAAATGTCTTCCGTATCTGACCCTTATGCTAGAACAAAAACAGGAGAATACAGAGAGCTAATATCTCTTGGCAAAACCATAGTGCCTTTACTAGTAAATAAATTGATGGACGAAAGTAATTTTTTAGCCTTAAGTGCTTTTGAGCAATTAGCTGGTAAGCGATTAATGATTGCTATTAATGCCGATGATGAAACAGTGTTGGAAGGGGAGCAAGGCAGGGCTTACCGTACCGTAAAAAATTATTTAACTACTATGAAATAGCATTTTATTTTTTTAAAATTTAGTAAAATGAAAAAATATTTTTCAAAGTTTACTTTGGTTAATTAAATTTAAGTTGTATTAGTGTTATTGGCGGCAAAATAGCAGATGTGAGCAAAACAAAAAAATTAAAATTAAGGAATTTACTTTTTAATTGTAAAATGGCTACATCAGTAATCTAATGGGTTATACGATTTACCAAAATTGATAAAAAGTAGTTACCTAACTTTACTACAAAAAAAGAGTGGAGTTACCGCAAGCACTAATACAATCCTTACAACATATAAAAGGCTTTAATGAAGATGCTTTTACAGCTGTGCATAAAAGTGGCCAACAAGTAACAAGTATTCGATTAAACCCATTTAAACAAGCAACACCTCACCTTTTTGTAAATAAAATTCCATGGAGTAGCCAAGGTTATTATTTAAACGAACGTCCTTCTTTTACATTAGATCCTGCTTTTCATGCAGGTGCCTATTATGTGCAAGAGGCTAGCAGCATGTTTTTAGAGCATGCTTTGCAACAAACCGTTGATTTGGGTAGTGCATTAAACGTATTGGATTTATGTGCAGCACCTGGGGGTAAATCTACTTTAATTCAATCGTTAATTAAAAGCGATAGTATTTTAGTTAGTAACGAATTAATTAAAACTAGAGTAAATGTTTTAGTAGAAAATATAACAAAATGGGGTGCAACAAATGTTGTGGTTACCAATAACGATCCTCTTCATTTTAAAAAACTGCCTAACTTTTTTGATGTAATTGTAATAGATGCCCCATGCAGTGGCAGTGGTTTATTTAAAAAAGATGCAAATGCCATAAACGAATGGAGTGAGCATAATGTAGCCCTATGTAGCCAACGGCAACAACGCATTTTAGCCGATGTTTTTGATTCGTTAAAAAAAGACGGCGTTTTAATTTATTCTACTTGTAGCTATTCTAAACAAGAAAATGAGGATGTATTGGATTGGATGGAAGAGCAATTAGCTCTTACTAGTTTAAAGGTGGCCGTAAAAGCGGAGTGGGGTATTATAGAAACACAATCGGATAAATATAAAAACGTTGGGTATCGTTTTTATCCAGATAAAGTAAAAGGCGAAGGTTTTTTTATTGCTGTTTTAAAAAAGAAAAGCGAAAGCTTAGGAAGCATAGTTACACAAAAAAATAAAATAGAAATACCAACAGCAAAAGAAATAGAGGTTTTAAAAAAATATGTAAAAGAAAATTTGAGGCATACATTTATAAAATTAAATAATGAAATTATTACTTTACCAACAACCCTATACAATCAATTAAACACCTTACAAACCTTATACATAAAAAAAGCTGGAGTAAAATTGGGTACCGTTATAAAAGATGAATTAATTCCTCACCACGAGTTTGCACTAAGTAATTTGCTACATGAATCTATTTTTAAAGTTGACGTAAATAAGGAAACTGCCTTGCAATATTTACGTAAGCAAGAAATAGAGATAGATACCCAACATAAAGGCTGGGCATTGGTTTGCTTTAATACATTACCCTTAGGTTGGGCTAAATTATTGCCCAACCGTATTAATAATTACTACCCTAAGGAGTGGAGAATTCTTAACAAGTAATTAAGTGTTAAAATCAACAAAATGCTGCATCTTTGCAACCTAATATTTACATAATGAAAAAATTATTTAGCCTGCTATTTTTGTTGCCACTTTTTGCAATGGCACAAGAAAAAATAATTAATCATACCGTAGCCCCAAAAGAAAGTTATAGCAGCATTGGTCGGATGTACAATATTAATGGAAGAGAGTTAGCTAAATACAATAATTTAGATTACGAAAAAGGATTAGCTATTGGTCAAATTTTAAAAGTGCTTGTTAAAAAAGGTACAACAGTAGTTGCTCAACAACCCATTATAAAAACGGAAACAGGTATTCCAAAAAATACACCAAATGTTGTACCCAATGGCGAAGCTATATACCATAGTGTAGCCTCTAAAGAAACTTTATATGGCGTAAGCAAAAAATATAATGTTTCTGTAGCAGATATTAAAAAATGGAACAATTTAACAGTAGATGGCCTAAGTGAAGGTGCAAAAATTATTGTAGGTTATGCTGGTACTAATAGTAAAGCTGTTACTATCGTTAAAAAAGAAGTAGCCCCCGAAGAAGTTAAAAACCCAGTAATTGAATCACCTAAAGTAATAGAAGTAAAAAAAATAGAGCCTGCAACTGAAATAAAACCTGTTGTAACTCCAGTTAGTGTAAAAAGTATAGGGAAAGGATTTGATGGTGGTTTCTTTAAAACATCATTTGATACAAAAGGTGGGTGGGAAGCTGTTAAAGAAAATGGCTCTGCTGCAGTATTTAAAAGTACAAGCGGTTGGGATGATGGAAAATATTATTGCTTACACAATAGTGCTGTACAAGGCTCCATTGCAAAAATTACAAATAATGCCAATGGTAAAATTATTTATGCAAAAGTGCTTGATTTAATACCCGATATAAAACAAAATTCAGGTATAATTTTGCGTATAAGTAATGCTGCAGCTAGTGAGTTAGGTGTTGGCGAAAATGAATTTGATTGTACTATTAATTATTCAAAATAAAAAAGATGAAAAAAATTGTATGGTGTTTAGTTGGCGGATTTTTTAGTTTTTATGGGTATGCTCAAAGCGATGTAGAAGCTGCAAACCCAGCTTTGCAAAAAGCAAATGCAGAAAAAGCAAAAATTGAAAAAATTGAGCAAAGAAAAAAGACTACGGAAAGTTTTGTAGACGTAAAAATAGTACCAGCTACAGATGTAAAAAATCAAGGAATGACAGGTACTTGCTGGTGCTTTTCTGGAACATCTTTAGTGGAAAGCCAGTGTGTAAAAAATAATTTAGGCACTTTTGATTTAAGTGAAATGTACTCGGTAAGGAATACCTATTTAGATAAAGCTAAAAATTATATTTTACGACAAGGCCGCACTCAATTTAGTGAAGGAGGTTTAGGGCATGATTTAATTAACGCAATTGTAAAATATGGTGCAATGCCCGAAGCTATTTATAGCGGTGCTAAACCTGCTACAAACAACATACCTTCTAAATTTGCTAGTAAGGTTATTACTGAAACAAAGCCAATTGCCGAAGTTAAATCTAGCGATGCACCAACCACAATAGCTGAACATAACCATGTAAAATTAATTGCAAGCTTAAAGGGTTATTTAGATAGTATTATTGGATTAAAAATAATTCCAGAAAATTGGGATAGTGGTTTTGAACGTATTTTAGATACAGAGTTAGGGGTAGCACCATCTAAATTTATTTATGATGGAAAGGAGTATACGCCCAAAACATTTGCTAGTAACGTTTTAAAGTTTAACGCTGATGATTATGTTAATATAACTTCTTTTACAGATCACCCTTACTACAAGCCCTTTATTTTACAAGTGCCTGATAATTTTAGTAACGGCTCATATTATAATTTGCCTTTAGAGGAAATGTTACAACTTACCAAAGATGTATTGAGTAAAGGGTACAGTGTTTTATGGGATGCCGATGTAAGTAATGAAGGGTTTATGCAAACAAGTGGTGTTGCCATTAATATGAATAAAATGGATATGGCTAGTTTGAAAAAGGCTCAAGTTGTTACAGGAAGTGCAACAGAAGGTAAATGGAATGCAGAAGAAAGACAACGTCTTTTTGAAAACCTAACCACACAAGATGATCATTTAATGCATATTATTGGTATGGGTAAAAATAAAGAAGGCAAATCTTTTTTTAATGTAAAAAATTCTTGGGGAGATATAGGGCCAAACCATGGTTTTATAAATGTATCGGAAGGGTATTTTGCTATAAATACAATTAGCCTAATTGTACCAAAGGCTGCATTGAGCAAAGCTGTGTTAGAAAAATTAAAAATGAAATAAGTAAGTGTAAAGTATAAAAAAGCTGCAATATCTTATTGCGGCTTTTTTATTATGTAAACCTATAACCTCTTAAAAATTCTTCAACGGTCATTTTTTTCTTGCCTTCTAATTGTAGTTCTTTAACTTGTATTAAGCCGTTAGAGCAAGTAAAATTTAAAAATGTTTTTTCATCGGTTTGGTACTTTGCGGCTGACGGTTTAAAACTGTCTTGGCGAACAATCTCGGCTTTATAAATCTTTAGCATTTTTCCATCTAAAAAAGTAAACGCCCCAGGAAAAGGGGAGAGGCCTCTAATTAAATTATGTACTTCATCCACTGTTTTGGTGAAATCTATTTTGCAAGTTTCTGTAAAAATTTTGGGGGCATGCTTCAATTTTCTGTGTTCAATGTTCGATGTTAAATATTGGGCAACTTCTTTTAGCGATCCATCACATAATCCTATTACAGTTTTTACTAAAAGTTGGGCACCAATTTCTTTCATTCTATCATGTACATCACCAGCCGTATCATTTTCGCTTATGGCAAAACGTTCTTGACCTAAAATATCACCCGTATCTATTTCATGTTTTAATTTAAAGGTGGTTACACCCGTTTCTTTTTCTCCATTAATAACAGCCCAATTAATGGGTGCAGCACCACGGTATTGTGGTAATAAACTACCGTGTACATTTACACTGCCCATTGGTGGCATATTCCAAACAACTTCAGGCAACATTCTAAAAGCTACAACAATTTGCAAATCGGCATTTAAAGATTTTAACTGTGCTAAAAATTCAGGGTTTTTTAATTTTTCTGGTTGCAGAATAAATAAATCATTTTCAACCGCATATTTTTTTACAGCACTTTGCTGCAAGTGCATTCCTCTGCCGCCGGGTTTGTCTGGTGCTGTAATTACGCCAACAATGTTGCACCCTGCTTTTACCAATGCATCAAGCGATGCAACGGCAAATTCTGGTGTGCCCATAAAAATAATACGTAAGTCTTTGTACTCTTTCATTAAAGTGCTTCAAAAGTTTAAGGAAGCAAAGTTAACAGTTAAGGGCTTAATTTAGATTATTGTAAAATGAACTGTAATACCAGTTAACAATTGCGGCATACTTAAATTTCTTTTTAGGCATACCTTGTTGTAAATAAAAATTATCTTGTTTTATTTTTTTGTAGATATAATCCTCTGTTTTATCAAACCCAGCATTATAAACTGTAGCATAGTATTGAAGCTTTTCGGTAGTAGTTTCAAATTTTTTGTTTTTGTATAGTTCATTACAAATACAAATAAATGCTGTTAGATAAACTAATTGCCATTCATTGTCTTGCAGCCGTTCTACTCGTTCTTCTCTAATACCTTCCTCATCTGTATTTTCATACATTAACTGTAATTCTTTATAAATGCTATCACTTAATAATTGTTTAGCTTTTGTTTCTACTTCTAAGGCAAAGGTTGGCTTCATTTGAAAAATGCCGATAGAAAAATTTGCATACTCTTGCCCAAATTGTACATATAAAGTTTTTAAACTTTCTGTTTCAATGTCATCTTTTAAGCTGTTGTATCGCATTACTTCTGGAAAAACAAGACTTTGCATAAACATTGGTGTTTGATTACATTGTATGCTACACAAAACAAAACCTTCGTTTAATTTTTGTAATTTATTCTTTGCTTGTATTGCTTTGTTACTAAATGTTTTTCCAAAATCAGGATTGCTATATTCTTTTTTTGCATAGCTAAAAAATATAAAACAAATCAATACTAAAAAAACAATTTTATAAG
The DNA here is from genome assembly GCA_031377245.1 of Bacteroidota bacterium. GTDB lineage: Bacteria > Bacteroidota > Bacteroidia > Chitinophagales > Chitinophagaceae > Ferruginibacter. The sequence goes on along the minus strand of JANMEU010000010.1, from coordinate 45,959 downwards.
CATTTTTTGCAGAGGTAAATATCTTTTTCGCCATTATCTGTTTCATGTATTTTATAATAATAAATGCAAGGTTGGTTATTTACTGTAACAAATTTCGGAAAAACTACTCCGGTTAATGCTTCTTCTGTACCATCGCCTTTATAGAGTTTACCCGTTTGATAGTAAACTGATTTTTTATAGTCGGGCAAAATAAATAACCGTCTCATATTGCTAATTGGTATTTTAAAAACTGCAGCTTCGTTACCATTTACTAATAGTTGTGTAGGACTTTGCGATGGTACAGAAATAATATCGCCATTTTCTGCAACACTCATATTACTTCCTTTATCACTGTACAAATCCATCATATTACCTTCCTGCTTTTTTCCTGTAGAGGAAATAGTAATTGCCTTTTGTGCACTATTATCTAAAATACTTAAAGCGGCAGCACCAAAATTTTGACTTACCATCATCTTTGCAGCAAAGCTTGCCCCGTCTCCTCCTTTTTGTTTTATGCCACTTTCATTTACTATAAATGAATTTCCCATTCCCATTTTTGCCACCATATCACTTGTGCCTCCAATAACTACAGCTGCCCAAAATTTCTTTTTATCTGACGATACCCTCATCTTAGCTACATAATCGTACGGGCCAAAATTTTTGCCATTAAATACTATGTAAAGTTTATTGTTAATTGTTTTGCTGTATTGTGCCGATATGGGGTCCTTTTTTTCATTCCCAATTTCAATTTTTTCATCATCGTTCGTATTATTGCTTTGTTCATCGTCATCTCTTTTTTCCGATACAATATTCATCTCTTTTACTGGGGCTTCTTTAAAGGGGCCAGTGCGTTTTCCATCTTCAACTAAAAAATATTCGTATTTTTTGTTTACTACAATAAATGCGGTACTTACTTTTCCATCTTTTACAAATACTTTTGTTTCATCATAAAAAAAGGTTTCTCCATTATCTAGCGTAAATAATTTGTTGCAATCTGTTGTAGGTTGCCATTTTACTTTAGTTTTTTTGTCAGATTTTACTGGTGTTTCATCCTTTGTTTGCTGGCTTTCATTAGTAGCAGAAGGTTGGGTTTCTGTAGTTTTTTTTGGCTCTAAAGCTTTAGCGGCTTTATCTTTTAGTTTTTTAAAGAGTTGTGCTTGGGTTGATTGAGCTACAACGAAACTAAGACAGATAGTGATACAAAGGCAAGGGATTATCTTTTTCATGTTTATTTATTTTTTATTAAAATTTTTAAGTCATCAATTTGTTTTTGTTGGTCTTTAATGGCTTCGATTAATACGGGTATTAATTTTACATAATCCACTCCTTTATATCCTTTTTCATTATCAATTGTTTTAACCATTTCTGGAAAAACCTTTTCAACTTCTTGTGCTATTAATCCGTATTGCATATTATTATCAAATCGCCATTCGGGAAAAGCGGTTTGATTAAACCGGTAAGTAACCCCGTTCAATTGTTGCAATCTTTCCAGAGAATTTTTTATAGGCTGAATGCCTTTTTTGTACCTGGCATCTGAAGGGGTGATGGTGCCAGTGGCAAGTATATTTCCGATTACATGCAGTTTTTCTGATGGAGTTAAAGTGCCTATTCCAATATTTCCATCGGTAGTATTCATCGCAAAACCCCAGCCGGCTCCACCATTGCCATAAAAACCAATATATTCATCTGTAGCCATGCCCATGAAACCGGGGCTTGAGGTGTTAGCATTATCTTTTAACCAAATACCAGCCGATTGTGTACCTGTACTTAACTCCATTCTACCGGTAAGGCTCATGCCCAATTCACCATCATTGATGAATTTTGCTCTTTGATTAAAACTGCTGCTATTTCCATATCCGAAAGCGATCGTATCCTGGTTACTCCGAACATATATTTGCAATAATTTATCTTGTATTCCGAAGCCTGTGTTTAGCCCGGAATTTCTGTCGAGAGAAATTTTATTGCCATAAGTTGAATTAAAAGTTAGGGGAAAACCTGGGTTGCTTGTTCCAATACCAACACTACCACCAGAGCTAATAATCATCCGTTCCATATCATTGGTGCCAAATTTTATATCGGCATTTTGATAGTTCCATACCATTCCGTCATTACCTGTTGGGTTATTTATAGTAGGATCAAGCCCGCTATAAAACCCCCTGAATTCGGGGCCGGGAAGCCCTGACTTTGAAACCATCAAACCAATTGGCATTCCATTGCCCGTATTATTCATCAGATGTAGCATCGAAAGCGGGGCAGTAATACCGATTCCCACACCCTGCCCAGGCGGTAAGATACGCATGGCTTCGCCAAAGCCAGTTGGCGGGGGCTCCTGAGAAAAATTGGGCCCAAAACCAAAACGAAAGAACTGATTTATACTGCTAGCATTGGGGGTAAAATTCCACAAAGAAATTTTATTTTGAACACCCATTGAGTCGAATCCTAAAAAGAAACCTTTATCACAATCACTGGTGTTGGTAAATGTATTAAGGCGCAAACCACCCCTTACACAAGGGTTTAAACCGGTGCTTCCCATTGTTACATCCAGGTTATATTTTGGTGACTGAACATTTATACCCAGTTCTCGGTTACTGGTCAGTCTCATTATTTCAACATTGCCTAATCCAAATAACATGTTTTTAGGTTGTGCAGAAATATTTCCGTAATTCCAGATCAATGCATTGTTTTCTTCATTAGCTGCAATTGGATAACCTAATAATAACCCGGTTTCACAATCGTTGTTTGCAAAATTTCTTTTAATTCGAATACCATTGTTGAGGCAGTTGTTTACAGCAGCAAAACCTGTCCTAACATCAAGTGCGTATTTAGGATCATTTTCACTTATACCCAATTCTGCTTCCTTAGTCAACCGCATACGCTCAAATCCAGATACACTGAATGCAAGATCATTGAAATCATTTGTACCTATAAAATTAGTAGAAGGGTTTGTACCCGAATTGCCGGTAAGGCTCCAACCGGTGCCTTTCTCCTCCATCCATTTCCATACGGCTCCATCGTAAAAGCATAGCCCAACAGTATCGGGTGCATTTACATAAACCATGAGTCCATTGGCTGGCGGTACAATAGAATTACGTTGTACCTTACTCATCCTAGGTATCAGCATGCCTTTTGTAGTACTTTTTACATCTAGCAAAGCAGAAGTATTAGCTGTGCTGCCATCGGTATTTATGGCAACAGATTGAGCAGATAAATTTGTGCAAAAACAAAAGCTCGGTATAATCAGTATTAAACATTTAAAAAAAATAGTTTTCATTTTAACTTTTTAAGAATTGTTCCAATTTGTACTTGTTGCTGCAGGTTTTGATTTGTAAGTATTTCAATTTTTTTTTGCTGTTCATCCATTTTTTTATTTTGTTCTTTAATTGCGTTTATAAGCAGAAAAATATACGCCTGGTTATTTACACTTCGCAGGTCTTCAAAATCTTTCGTAACATTTTTATCTACCATGTAAGGCGCAATTTTTTCCAGTTCCTGTGCCATTATGCCTACCTGCATTTTATCTGTTTGAAAAGGTGATTGCTGATTGTAATAAAAACTCACCGGGTTTATTTGGTTAATAATATCGAGGCCGTTTGTAAATGGCTTTACATTATTTTTAATTCTTTCATCGCTAAAGCTGCTAACTGTGCCGCTGGCGGTGTAGGTTACACCATTTCTTACTTCTAAACCTTTTACATTACCATACAAATTACCAGCGCCTGTTCCGTTTGTATACACTTCAACAGCACCTGTAAATCCGCCTATATCATTACTGCGGATGTAACCGGGGCGCCATTGATTGCCCAAGCCATAATCACTCACAAACTCCATGGCTGCCGGGCCAAAACCACCGCGGTTGCCAATTACAAGGGTTACGGGTGTTGTACTGGCTGCACCAATAATTTCTGTTTGTTTTGCCGGAGCATTGGTACCAATGCCCACATTACCGCCTGCGGCAATTCGTATTCTTTCAATATTAGTTGTTCTAATTACAAGGTCATTAGCATCAGTTGTACCTATAAAATTTGTTGCAGATGTAGTGCCTGTATTTCCTAAAGTACCCCAGCTATTATTTGCAGACCATGTTGGTGATCCGGTAACTATGGTTAAAACCTGGCCATTGCTGCCTGTTGCAATGTTGGTGAAGGTTCCGTTGGCATCAACAGAAGTCAGGCGGGTGCCAACACCAGCAAGTGTAGTTGAACGTATATTTCCTGAAACATGTAACCTTTCTAATGGATTTAATACACCTATCCCAACATTACTATTATCTAAAACTGTTAGTGCATTATTTCTGGCATTGTTTGCTGTACCATTTCCAATTTCAAAAAGGCGATTTGTTGCAGAAGTGTCGTTAAACTGGCCTATTACTGCGGAGTAATTACTTTTTGCTTTGGTGAAATAACCAACAGATAAACTATTGAATCCCTCTGCATATGCACTTTCACCCATAGCTACAGCACCATACCCAAGTGCCCTGGAATTATAGCCAATGGCAAATGAACTCGTGCCTGCTGCAAGCGTAGCATTTCCCATTGCTACAGAAGATGCACCAGTTGCCGATACCGAACTTCCGATGGCTGCAGCACCATTACCCGAAGCCGTGGCAATAATACCAATAGCAATGGAGCTATTTCCAGATGCATTTGCAGTTGTCCCAATGGCAACACCTCCATTAGAGTTTGCAAATGATCCAATGGCAACGCCTGAATTGGTAGAGGAGCTGTTACCGGCAACAAAAGAACCGGTTCCAAGAGAAGTCAGGTTCATTCCTATGGCAACCGACCCTTCGCCTGAAGCAATTGTATTGAAACCTGCGGCAAATGAATACCTGCCAATATTGGCCTTGTTCCATTCAATATTTGTTACACTGCCAACCCGGAATGCTGCCCGCTGTGGATACCACAACAGTCTTGTACCGGGCCCTTCAATAGCAGGATTATGAACGGTGCTGCCCGGTACTGTTGCAGGACCTGTAAATACTACATTACTGTCCGTAACATGAAGTCTGGCAAGAGGTACAGATGTACCTATACCAAAATTATTATTAGTAAGTAATGTTAATGCATTACTTCTGGCAGGTACGGTACCATTTCCTATTTCAAATAACCTGTTTGTGGCCAATGTATCGTTATACATACCTGCAACTAATGAATTAGGGGACTTTGCTTTTGTATTGTTACCTAAAGAAACTGCATAAGATGCTTCTGCTATTGATTGACCCATGGCAACAGCATAAGTGCTGTTGGCTATACCCCGACCCATTGCCACTGCATAATCTCCGTTTGTGGCAGACAGTCCAAAAGCTGTTGCATACTCTCCGGTTACATTTGCTTGACCACCACCAGTACCGTATAAACTGTATACCTGACTGCTGCCCATTGCGGTTGAACGTACGCCCCTTGCACCAGAAAACCCTATTGCAGTTGCATACTGTGCGGTGGCAACTGAAGTGCCCATGGATGAAGCATAATCTGCAGTTGCCTGCGAAAAACCAAATGCAGAACTGGATATACCGTTAGCCTGGCTGAAAAAGCCGGTGGCTGTTGAGTAAAGCCCCTTTGCTTTTGTACTGTTACCGGTTGCAAATGAATAGTTGCCTATGCTGTCTTTGTCCCAGTTTGATCCGAAGCCAAAGTTGTTTACATAACCAGCTCTGAATGCAGCCTTATCAGGATACCACATCATTCGTCGACCGGCACCACTGATGGGCACAGGGCCAGCAGTAACAGGAACATCGCCTATTGCAGAAAATATAACCGAGCTGTCAATTACATGTAATCTTGCCAAAGGATTATTTGTGCCAATACCTACATTACCGCTGTTGTTATTGTAAATATTTGTGTTGTTCTTTTTCCATAAATTATTGCCAGTATTTGTAAGCTCCTGCCAAGCAGTGCCATCATAAAAGTAAAACCCACTGTCTTTATTGGTTTGATAAACAAGTAAGCCAGTTGCAGGTAACGTTATAGAAGCTCTTTGCAAAGAATCCATACGAGGTATCAACATGCCTTTGGTAGTACTTTTTACATCAAGCAAAGCAGAAGTATTAGCTGAGCTGCCATCGTTATTAATAGCAACAGATTGTGCATGGGCGGTACTAATACAAAGTAAGCTTAGGAATAAAAAAACTAAAGTTCTCATAATTTTGATTTACTGTATAAAGTTGCTGCTTAATACAACCCCAAACAATAAGCCTTTTGTACCATAAAAAAAGCACCAGCATAAGCCAGTGCCTTCATTTTTCAAGCATAGAGAAAGGTTACTATTTTTTACCTACTATACATTTTATTAATAGCCTCGGTTTTATTTTGTACTTGTAGTTTTTGATAAATATGGCTTAAGTGACGTTTTACTGTGCTAGTAGCAATATTTAATTTATCTGCGATTTCTTTGTATAAAAAGCCCTTGCTTAACAACTGCAATACTTCATTTTCTCTGCTAGTTAAAATTTCAATGTAGGTAGTTTGTGTATTGGATTGCAAACTAGCAATTACTTTACGAGCAATTTTTGCCGTCATAGGGCTACCGCCTTCACTAAGATCAATTAAAGCTTCTATAATTTTTTCGGGCGGAGTATTTTTTAAAATATAACCATTTGCTCCTGCTTTTATGGCTTCAAATACCTGGTCATTATCTTCATAAATGGTAAACATTATAAATTGAATAGCAGGTACAATTTCTTTAATTGCTGCTACACATTCAATACCCGTTTTACCCGGTAAATTAATATCGGCAATTACTATATTGGGTACAAGCTGGGGTAGTTCTGCAATAGCATCTTCTGCATTGCTAAAGCATTTTAGTAAGGTAAATGTAGTATCCCCATCAATTATTGATTGCAGCCCTTTTTGTATTTCAGGTATATCTTCTATTATGCAAATTGTTATCATTCTATTTTTATTAATACAAATAAACTAAAGTTTACACTACTATGCTATGATACAAAAGGCTCATAACCGTTGGCTAAAGTGGAATGTAAAAAATAAGCTCTGTGCCGGTATCATTTTTTATTTCCACACTTCCTCCTACTTCTTCTATTCGTTTATAAATATTTTTTAGTCCATTACCACCAATATGTTTTTGTTGGGTTGATTGGGCAAAGCCAATACCGTCATCTTTTATTGATACTATCCATTGGTTTGTAAATGAAGCTGTAAGGGTAACATGCTTTGCTTGTGCATGTTTTACAATATTGTGTAAAGTTTCTTTTACAGCTAAATAAATATTGCGGCGGTTTTGCCCTGCTACAATTCTTGGATATAATTTTTCGGGTAAATGAATAAAACAGTTTAAATTATTGTTAGCACAATATTCTATAGCATATAATTTTATATAGAAGATCAAATCTTCAATGGTATTATTTTCTTCTTTCATTGCCCAAATAATTTCACTCATACTTTCTACTAACTCAGTACTTGTTTTTTTTATATTGGTTAAATCATCAGTATTATTTTCTTTATTAAGTGCCATTTGGCTTAGGTAAGTAATTTTTGTAAGTCCACTACCTAAATCATCATGCATATCGGTAGCAATACGAGTACGTTCATGCTCAACAGCCATTTGCTTTTCTAATGCTGCTTTATGTTTTTTCACTTTTCTTACATAATAACTTTTAATAGCATACCAAACTAGTAAAGCAGTTGTCGCAATTACAAGTAGTATAAACCAACTGCTTAACCAAAATGGTGTTTGAATGGTAATGAAAATTTTTGTTACACTAGTTGAATTTTTTGCTTTTATAATAAGATTGTATTTACCTGCTGGTAAGTTACTATATCTTATTAAAGTATTACTTCTACCTTCAAGCCAAGTATTATCAATATTTTCTATTTTGTACAAACACTCATCATCATCGGAGTTAAAATAATTTATTACTAAAGGAATAAAGCTAAACGTATTTTCCTTGTAAGCTAGAATCAATGTGTCTAAAACTGATAAGGTGTATTTATTGTTTTGGGGCTTATCATTTATTTTAAAATCAATTATTTGAAGTGAAGAAAGGGTAAGTGCTGAATCTGCATTTAATGGGTTAAAAATATTTAATCCATTTGTGCCGCCAAAAAACATAGTGCCATCTAAAGCTTTATCAAAGGAGTTTGTATTAAACTCATTACCCTGCAAACCATGGCTTTTTGTAAAGTGCTTAGAGGTATTAGAGCTATTATTATATTCTGTAATTCCTTTATTATGGCTTATCCATAAATTATTTTTATCGTCGGGCAATACTGAATAGGTATAGGTATTAGCCAATAAATCGGGTTGATTAATAATGGAAGATTTTTTTTCTTTTATATTATATTTAATTATGCCAATTGTAGTTGCCATCCAAATAGTGTCATCATTTGGTTTTGAATAAATATTTTTTATACTGGTATTTATAGATATAGAATCATAGATACTATATTTATTATTTTGTAGCTGATAAATTTTAGCACCTATAAATGGTTTGCAAACAAACAGGTAGTTGTTTATAACAATTGTTCTTAATATTACTTCTTTTTTAGCTAAATCATTTCTCTCTTTGATACTACTAAAATTTTTATTGCAAGAAAAAAGACCTGTTTGTGTAGAAATTAAATATTCATCATTTCCTATTATTGAAATATCGTTAATGCCATTAAGCGCTTGGCTATCTATAAATAAATTAAGTTTAGTTAACGTATTTTTATCAATATCTATTTTATAAATACCTAATTGGCTTCCAATATAAAATTCATCATTATAGCCTTTAAAAATATACGTATCCCCAAAAGCTATTTCACTAACTAAATTAGGGTAGGCAATATGTTTAATAATTTTTCCAGTTTTATCTACATTATAAATGCCATCCGTTTTTGTTGATAGCCATGCGTTGCCTTTAGCATCGCATTTGATACTTACGATGTATCTATCCTTAATAATACCTTGTTGAAGATTAGCTTCGGTAAAATAATGATTAAAATACAATGGAGATAAATCCACATAAGCCATCCCTCTTCCCCACAAGGAAAGCCACAAAAAATTATTTTTATCTAAATATAAAATTTCAGCATCGTATTTTTTTGTTTCCATCTCATCCGATGTAGAGGCGTAAGTGACCGTGTTTAATTCACCTGTATTTATATTGTATAAATAAAGTCCTTCTTTTTTAACAGATAATAGTATCCCATTGTTGGTTTTTGCTATTGCTATAATTTTTTTTGTAGCTAAGCTATTATTTACGGCTGTAGTTGTATTAGCTGCCAAATTAAAGGATAGCAAACCTTTTGCAGTAGCAAATAAATAGCTACTGCTTTCAACATGAGTAACATCATAATATTGAAGATTATCTAACTGGTTTTTTAATACAATTGCTTTTAATAAATTATTTTTTTTTATTTCAAAAATTTTATAGCCAGATGTAAAATTTGAGCTTGATATTAAAGGTTTAGATAAAAAGAAAAGTAAAATTGAAGTTTTGGTTTCAAAAACTTTGGGTGTAAATTTTAATATATCAATTGCACTGTCAATTTCTATTGACTGAAGTTTGAAAGAATTAATGTTGCAAGAAAATAGTTTATTACCTCGTTTAAAAATTAAATACTTACTGAAAGTGGTTATAGGAATATATAAGTCGTTGGTTTCTCCAGCTACTTTTACCTGTTTAAAACTATTATCATTTCTATTGTACATATTTAATGCATCATTACTGCCACACCAAATATTATTATTTTCATCCTCAATTAATCCTATCGAAAGTGTTCCTTTAAATGAACCGCTATCTTGTAGTTGGCTTCTGTACGTTATAATTTTTCTGCTATCAAATCTGTTCAAGCCATCATAGCTAGTAAGCCATACAAAATCTTTACTATCTTTTAAAACAGAATAATTAATAGCTTGACTTAAACCATTATCAGTAGTTAAATAACGTAAGGGTCGCAAATTGTATTGGGCATGACAAAGGTTTGCCCATAAAAAAAATAAAATAAAAAAGCATGCCTTTATTTGCATGCTTAAATATAATCAATCGTTTTGTATTTTATTATTCAAAATCTTTATATAATAAATATTTTTTACGAATGGCTTTAAACTTTGTTAAATCTGCCTGCCAGCTTTTTTTTATTTCAGCTTCACTCTTTTTTTGTTTTACTTGTAAAACAAAACTATCATTACCTGCTAATTTATTTATAAAATTGTTTTTTAAAAAGAAGGAATCTTTGCCGGGAAATAATTTATACGCATTTAAAAAATAACTTAATTGAATTTTGTTATTTAACTTTTTAAGCACTTCCTCAGTAGAACCATTTACAAACCAACCATAACAATGTTGATTAAAGCATTTGCTGCTTTTAGCACCAGCATTAGGCATTGGCGTAAATTTGTATAAATTTTTGGGTAAAGTAGGATGCCCAAAAAGTTGAAAAGGATAATCGGTACCTCTGCCCTCACTACAAACAGTACCTTCAAAAAAACAAGTGCTTGGGTACATATATATGGCTTGCATACTTTTTAAATTTGGCGATGGCATTACAGGTAAAACATATTTACTAGTATGATCGTAGCCTTTGCATTTAATTACTAAAAAATGAAAAGGCGTATCGTTGGTTGGTTGTGTTGTTGCGTTGTAGGCATTAATTTCATTAGCTTTCGGCGACAACCATTTTTCGCCTGCAAGCATCATGGCATATTCACCAATCGTCATGCCATACACAATCGGCACTGGTTGCATGCCAACAAAACTTTTAAACTTCATATTTAACACAGGGCCATCTACATAAAAACCATTGGGGTTTGGCCTGTCTAAAACCAATAAAGGTTTGTGAAATTCTAATGCAACTTCTAAGTAATATTGTAAAGATGATATGAATGTATAAAATCGTACACCCACATCTTGTATATCAAACAATAAAACATCTACATCTTTTACATCATCTGCCGTTGGTTTTTTATGATCGCCATAAAGACTAATAACAGGTATGCCCGTTTTTTTATCTACTGCATTGGTTACATGTTCACCAGCATCGGCAGTGCCTCTAAACCCATGCTCTGGGCCAAATATTTTTACAATTTTTATACCACTTTTTAGTAAAGTATCTACTAAATGCGTATTGCCCACAACACTTGTTTGGTTGGCAAAAACAGCTACATTTTTTCCTTTAAGTAAAGGAAGATAAACTTCCATTCTATCGGCACCAGTAATAATTTTTGATTTAGTAGCTGTTTGAGAAAATGCAAACAGGCTAAAACATACTAAACAAAGAAATATAGAAGCTATTTTCATATAGTAAAGATGCTAAATTTTTTTTGAATGATTTTGCTAATTCTTCTAAATTTGCACAAATTTTATAGGTTTAATGCCGTTAAATCTAATACACTTAAGTGCAGTATTAATATAATGACTTCAGCAATTAAAATAAAGAGTAGCTCAACATGTTTGTTTTAATTGCATTTACTAATAAAATTGAGTAAAATAATTAGTTGACTAATAAAAAAATTAACATGAGTATTGCAAAAAATGGTGATAATGTAACTGTACATTACACAGGTAAATTAACAACCGGAGAACAATTTGATTCTAGTGCCGGGAGAGACCCTTTGGGTTTTACTGTAGGTGCTGGGCAAATGATTAAAGGTTTTGATGCTGCTGTGCCGGGTATGGCAATTGGCGATAAAAAAACGATTACAATTGTTGCAGCTGAAGCCTATGGAGAAACTAATCCTGATGCTATCATTCAATTTCCTAAAACAAATGTGCCTGCCGATATGGTTTTAGAACCTGGTATGCCGTTAACGCTTACCGACCAAAATGGCCATCCAGTGCAAGTTGTAGTGGTAGAGGTGCAGGAAGATATTATTGTTTTAGATGCTAATCATGAATTGGCAGGTAAAGATTTGGTATTTGACATTGAATTAGTTTCTATTAACTAATTACACAAATTTTTACAAACCTGCCTATCGGCAGACAGGTTACACGAATTGGATTAACCTCTAGTTCGTTTTTTTATTTTCAAATTCGTGTAATTAGTTTTAATTCGTGTAATAAAAATCTACTACAATGATACAAATTAGCCCCGATCAAGTAGCCGAACGCTTTATTAGGTATGTACAAATAGATACACAAAGCGATCCTACAAGTGCAAAACACCCTACTACCGAAAAACAAAAAGACTTAAGTAAATTATTGCATAGGGAGCTTTTAGGCATGGGTATAACCAACGCCACAACCGATGAGTATGGTTATGTTTATGCAACTATACCAAGCAATAGTACTAAAGGCAATATACCAGCTATTTGTTTTTGCAGCCATGTAGATACAGCACCAGATTGTAGCGGAACAAATGTTAAGCCTATGTACCATAGATATTATGATGGAAATGATATTGTATTGCCTGATGATGTAACACAAGTGCTTACTGTTGCTAATTCTCCTTATTTAAAACAACACATAAATCATGGTGTAATCACTGCAAGTGGTTTAACCTTGTTGGGTGCAGATGATAAAGCAGGGGTAACTGCAATAATGGAAGCGGCACTATTTTTTATACAAAACCCAGCAGTAAAACATGGGGATATTAAAATTTTATTTACACCAGATGAGGAAGTAGGACAAGGCACTGTAAAGATTGATATGCAAAAACTAGGAGCAAGTTTTGGATATACGTTAGATGGTGGCGAAGCAGGAAGTTTTGAAGATGAAACCTTTAGTGCCGATGGAAGTACCATTACAATTAATGGTGTAATTACTCATCCAGGTTATGCAAAAAATAAATTAGTAAATGCTTTAAAAATTGCTGGCGAAATTTTAGCTGCATTGCCCACAAATGAGTGGAGCCCAGAAACTACAGATGGCAGAGAAGGTTTTGTACATCCAGTAGCTGTAAATGGTATTTCGGAAAAAGCTACCATACAATTTATTGTAAGAGATTTTGTAACAGCTGAGTTAGCCAATCATCATGGAAGGCTTAAAAAAATTGCAGAAGATGTTATTGCAAAACATACTGGGGCAACATTGCAATACGATGTACAAGAGCAATATAGAAACATGAAAGATATACTAGTGCAATACCCTCAAGTGGCAGCCTATGCCAAAGAAGCTATTGAACGAGCAGGACTAACGGTTACCAATGATAGCATACGTGGTGGTACAGATGGTAGCCGATTAAGTTATATGGGAATGCCCTGCCCAAATATTTTTACTGGCATGCAAAATATACATAGCAAACTAGAGTGGGTAGGTACAAAAGATATGGCAAAAGCTGCTGAAACTATTGTACATGTAAGTATGATATGGGAGGAGAGAAGTTAATTTTTTATAGCATCATATTTTGCCGCAGAGGCGGAGAGACGCAGAGAAAAGCTACTTCGTCTCTCCGCCTCTGCGGTTATTTAACTAATTTTGCCACATGACCAATCGCCAACTTTTTTTACAACATATAGGCCAAACATCTGAAGCACCTTTAGCATTAGAAATTGTAAAAGCCGAAGGCTGTAAATTGTATGATGTAAACGGGGCAGTATACATAGATTTAATTGGGGGTATTAGCGTTTGTAATATTGGGCATAAACATCCAAAAGTTGTAGAAGCCATAAAAAAACAAGCCGATGATTATTTACACATTATGGTTTATGGAGAGTTGGTACAAAGTCCTCAAGTACACTATGCAACCGCATTAACTAAACATTTACCAGCAACATTAAACTCCGTATTTTTTACCGCAAGTGGGAGTGAGGCTACCGAAGGCGCCATGAAATTAGCCAAACGTTTTACCAAGCGTACACAAATAATTTCGTTTAAAAATAGTTACCATGGTAGCACACAAGGTGCATTAAGTATTATGGGGGATGAGTATTGGAGAAATGCTTTTAGGCCATTATTGCCTAACACCATGCAACTCAATTATAATTCGTTTGAAGAGTTAGAACATATAACTACACAAACCGCTTGTGTAATTGCCGAAACGGTGCAGGCCGAAGCTGGAGTACTAATACCACAAAATAATTGGCTAAAAGCATTACGTAAAAAATGTACCGAAACTGGTACGCTTTTAATTTTAGATGAAATACAATGTGGCTTTGGCCGAAACGGAACACTTTGGGCTTTTGAACAATTTTATATTGTACCAGATGTTTTGTTATTGGGTAAAGCGTTAGGCGGTGGCATGCCCTTAGGAGCTTTTGTAGCCGATAAAAAAATGATGGATTCCTTATCGCATAATCCTGTGCTGGGGCATATCAATACATTTGGAGGGCACCCGGTTTGTTGTGCTGCTGGTTTAGCTGCATTTAATGTATTGTTAGATGAAAAATTAATTGATGCTGTAAATAGAAAAGGAGAATTATTTGTTTCGTTGCTAACACAGGGGTCAGACGGTTCTAAACCGTCAAGACCACTAGAGATACAAAAAGTAAATGCCTGTGGATTAATGATTGCGGTTTATTTTAAAGATTTTGAAACAAATAAGAAAATAATTGATGCATTAATTGCAGAAGGTGTTTTTACGGATTGGTTTTTGTTTGCTAGTAATTGTTTACGTATTGCACCGCCGTTAACTATTAGTGAGGAGGAGATAAGGGAGGCTTGTAGGCGAATTATAAAATGCTTAAATTTTTAAATAGCTGGATAGACTACGGTAGTTTGAAAAACAATAACCTAATATTTCATATTTGATTTCATTGAACTATCTGTAATGAACAATTGAATTGAATCTTCTAAAGGATACCCATTACTATAGTATCCAAAAAAATATGTTTTTGATACACCACCTTTATAGGTAGTTACTGAATATTGTCCATCATTACCTCCTTTTATGTTCTTTCTCGATTTTGAAACGGTTATCACCTCTCCACTATTAATTTCTCTAAAATTATATTTTGCCGCTGCAACAAACACATTAATAGAGTCGAATTTCGAAGAGCTATTGTTATAGACTGATACTTTTATTTGACATCCACATAGTACAATTATTACACTTATAATTAGCGAAAGTTTCAATGCAATGATATTATGAGTTTTATTAGAATCCATTTTGATTAAAAAATTGGTTAGACTGAGTTTTTCTTATTACAACGGATGATAAACCCTCTCCGCCTTCTTATAAACCTCAACTTTATCCAGGCTTATAGTTTTTGTTTGTTGTTTTAAATACATTTCTACTTGGTCATTAAAGTGGTTGCTTTTAGGGTTTGCACTTGCACCATACATATTTATGCTTTCAATTTTTGGCAAACTATTTTTTGCAAAGCGTACAAACATAATTAACCCATCACCACCAATAGATTTTAATTTTCCATCTTTGTAGTTGCTTGTCCAGTGTGGGCTAAGTACATCAGGAAGGCCCCAAAGCGGCCACTCTTTATTGCCACGTACTAATTTTTGTACATCGCCTAAAACAATATTTTCTGTACCAAAATTTGTTTGCAAATAAGTTTTAATATGGCCGTAAGTTTCAAGGGCTTCTTGTTTGGTAATGCTACGTGGTTCTTGATTTTGCAATTTCTTTTTTAAATATTCGTAGGCTAATAAAAATAGTGCAGCTCCTTTACTATCAGCATCACCACGTTTATCCCAACTTTTAAAAGTGGTTATTAAGTTTGCATAATTGGGATAATCTTTTTCATTTAAAGTAAACATACTATCTACTTTATACCAGTATTGCAATGTGGTGGGTAATTGCTTATCAAATTTTATTTCCTTAAATTTCTCGTAACTCAATTTTTCATTTTGCGGAAATAATTCTAAAAAGCGTACACTTCTATTTAAATGATAGTTTTCCCATCCATCTTGCTTTGCAAAGGCCGAGTAGTTTAAATTATCCTCTGGCGATGTTGCTAAAAATGAGGAATGATTGGTGTTAAATAAAAACCCACTTTTTGGATTAATATATTGTGGTAAATCTTTTATTGCTCTAAAATTTGTCCATAAGGTTTTACTAGTATTACCAGGTACAGTTCTTAGCCAATTGTACTTTGTAGAACCATCTCTTATAGGCATTGCCGCATTGTTAATGTAAAAAATAGTATCATATTTATCTGCATACATAATATTAAACATGCTTAGTTCTTGCGTATTTAAGGCGGCATAAAATTCCGAGTAATTTTTAGCTTTATTCATTTGGTACCATTGTTGTAAAGCACCTATTTTCATATTAGCACCCAGGCGTATGCTAAAAAAACCTTGTTTGTTTTTCATAGTTGCACCGTACTTACTCCAATATATTTTTCGTTTAATGGTTATGGGCAAACCTTTAATGTGTAGTTTAATTGTTTTTACTTCTAAGTCAACCCATTCCCCATCAAATTTATATTGTAAATTATTAGTAGGGTTCATTTCTAATTGAAATTCATCTACTCTATCGCAAAAATTTACAGTGTGTGCCCAACCCAAGTTTTCATTTGCGCCATGCAAAATACATGGCCCCCCTGCTAATAATCCTCCTGCTACATTTAAGCCTTCTTCACTATTTATATGTGCCTCATAAAATGCCTGTGGTCCTGTGTTTGGTTGGTGTGCATTAATTAACAAAAAGTTTTCGCCAGTAGTTGTTTTAGATGAATGAATAGCTGATGTATTACTTCCTTTTTTATTTAACTCTGGAGCCTCCCATTCACTGTTGTTAAAAATGCGGAGTAACGCCTTATCTGCCCCATTAAAAATGGTTAAAGCAAATACTGATGCTGCAACATATTCTTTTTGTGTAATGGGAAATAGTTTTTTGTGCAATAGTTCTGCAGCATGTGTTTTTGCATAATGATTTATGGATTGTACATAGCCATCTACTAATAGTAAAAATGAAGGGGTTAAAGTATTCCACTTTTCTTCTGTTACTTCCATACAGCGAAATAGTTTAAAGGCGTAATCACCAGCAACTCCTTTTTTACCTTGTACCCTACCCATTAAATTTTTTACAGGTAGCATTAACTCTTGTAGGCTTTTAAAATCATCCTCGGCATGCGCCCAAGCAAGGCCATAAGCTACTTCGGCATCGGTTTTAGCAAATATGTGCGGTATTCCAAAGCTATCTCGTAAAATATCAATTTTTGTGGGGTCTATAATTTTTTGTGCTCTTACATTCTCTGCAAAGGCAAAAAGTAAAAAAATGAAAAATAGTTGCTTCATCATTAAGGTATATATAAGTGTGTGACTCTTGGTTTAGTTATGAATAAAGATAGGATGTAAAATTAATAAACAACTGTTGCCTCAACTGTTATGAAAGAATTATTTGTAGTTATCCAAAAAATAATTTGTATAAATCAAATTCTATAACGTACTTTGTATTTCAAAGTGCTTTTTTATGAATGAGCAACAACAGTCTTTACAAGACATACAACAAATAAAACAAATGATGGAGCGAAGTAGTCGTTTCATTAGCTTGAGCGGCTTAAGTGGTATTGCTGCTGGCACCTGTGCCATAATTGGGGCATGGTTTGCAAATAGTATTATTGCCGATAATGGAGGCCCATCTGGTTATAGAGAAGCTATTTTTAAAGGAATAGGTTCGGAAACGTTACAAGGTTTTATGGGCCATAAATTGTTTCAGGTGGCGGCCATTACTTTTTGTGCGGCATTACTCTTTTCTTTTTTGTTTACTTATTTGCGGAGTAAAAAAACTAAGATTCCGTTATGGGGTTCTACATCTAAACGTTTGCTAATTAACATAGCGGTACCCATGTTAGCTGGAGCAATATATTTATATAAACAAATGCAGTTTGGTAACTATGGTTTAATAGCACCTGGTTGTTTAATTTTTTATGGACTAGCATTAGTTAATGCAAGTAAGTATACATTGGGAGAAATTAGATATTTAGGTTACTGCCAGATTTTAATAGGTATTATAAACTGTTGGTTTGTTGGGTATGGCTTATACTTTTGGGCAATGGGTTTTGGAGTATTGCATATACTTTATGGAGTAGTTATGTGGTATAGGTATGAGCGGTGAGTGCTGAGTAGTGAATGGTGAATAGTGAATGGTTAATAGTGAGTTTAGTAAATAATTATAAATTAGTATAAACTAAAGCCCCTTTAGGGGTTTGGGACAAATGAATTTAATAGAAAACTTAAATAAAATTTTTGATAGTAGAATACGACTAGGTATAATGAGTGCCTTAGTTGTAAATGCTGAATTAAATTTTAATGAGTTAAAAGAGTTATTAGATATTACAGATGGTAACCTGGCTAGTCATATAAAAACGCTAGAAGAAAGTGCTTATATAAAAGTACAAAAGGGGTTTATTGGCCGTAAAACAAATACAACTTACTCTATTACAAAACTGGGCGAAAAATCTTTTAAGATACATTTAACAGCATTAGAAAAAATGATTGGGACTATTAAATAAATTTTTTATACTTTTACTTTGAAATACAAAGTACTTTTAAAATAAAAAAAACAAAACAAGTATGGAACCTCAACTAAGTTTTTGGCAAAAAAATAAATTGATAATAAAATCTTTTTTTATTGCCTTTTTGGTATTGATATTATTGATACCAACGTTTATAATTATGTATTTAGCAAACGAACGAAAGGAGCGTAAGCAAGAAGTTACTAGAGAAATAAGCAATAAGTGGAGTGCTGCACAAACCATTACAGGCCCGTTTATAACCATACCTTACACGGAGTTAGATGTTAATAAAAATATCGAAAAAAAGTTTATTTATTTATTGCCAGAGCAATTGAGTATTAATGGAATATTAGAGCCAGAAATACGCTACAGAAGTATTTATAAAGTGCCTGTGTTTACCGCAAAACCAATTGTACTAAAAGGAAAATTTACACATAATAGTATTGCAGCAGCAGGCATTAATGAAGCAAACATAAAGTGGAACGAGGCAAAACTTTGTATTGGCGTTAGCGATTTAAAAGGTATTAAAAAGCAAGCTGTTAAATGGAACGACACCCTAGTGGCTATGGAAACCGGACTACCAGAAAATGGAATTGCTCAGCAAGGTATTTCGGTGCCGGTAACTATTGATGCAAATTTTGTATCTGTTGAGTCTAATTTTTTTATTGAATTAAATTTGCAAGGCTCAGAAAAAATTTATTGTACACCGCTAGGAAGTAGTACAGATGTACGCTTTAGTAGTACATGGCAAAGCCCTGCTTTTGATGGTAAATATTTACCAGATAGCGAAAAGGTTTCAAAAAATGGATTTGAAGCAGCTTGGATGGTATCAAAATTTAATAGAGATTTTCCTAAGGTTTTTACTAGTAATAGTAATTCTATATCGGCAGTAAAAGAAAGTGCATTTGGTGTAATATTATTATCACCTTTTGATGCCTATGCACAAACCTTACGTTCGTTAAAATATGCTATACTAATAATTGCACTTACCTTTTTCGCTTACTTTTTTACAGAAATTTTTCAAAAAAGAAGTGTGCATCCGTTGCAATATATTTTAATAGGTATAGCCCTAGTTGTATTTTATACGTTACTACTTTCTATATCAGAATATCTACAATTTTCTATGGCCTATTTAATTGCCGCAGGCTCAACAGTATTGCTTTTAAGCTGGTACACTCAAAGTATTTTTAAGCGTACAAAAACAGTTGTCATTTTTGCACTTCTACTTTCTTGTTTGTATTTATTTATTTATGTATTAATACAAATGCAGGATAATGCTCTATTATTCGGCAGCATTGGCTTGTTTGTTTTGCTTACACTGGCTATGTATTTAAGTAGAAAAATTGATTGGTATGGAATGGATAGAAAGACAAATACCATAGAAAATGTATAAACAGCTAAAAAAACTACGTTCTCAATTGTTGGTGTATTTAACACATAAAATGGCTTTGCCCGTTTTAAAATTAATACGTAAGCCAGAAATATTTCCTTATACAACGTTAGAATTAGCGGTATTTAACGAAGGAACATTAGGGAAAGAATTATATAATTTTTTAGAAAGTAAAGAGTTAGAATTATTGCCGTATTACGCAAGGCATGATATAAAACATATTTTACTTGGCTACGATACCACCGACGAGGGCGAAGGATGCTTACAATGTTTTATGCTGGGCAATAGGCATTTATCTTTTCCAGTAATTGCAACCGTTTTGTATAGTGTAGTTACTATGCCAGAATATTGGAAGTCTTTTGCCGTAGCCTTTCAAAGAGGCAAATCTTGTAAACCAATAGCTCATTGGAAGTGGTTTACAATACTGACCGAGCCTACGGCTGAATTAAAACTAAAAATTAATGCTTAAAATAATTAAGTCCTTTTCCTACGCATTTAACGGAATAAAATATTGCTTTAAAAACGAATTAAATTTTAAAGTGCAGTTATTTTTTGCAATAGTAACGGTAGGGTTGGGGCTCTCTTTTTCTCTTTCAATAACAGAATGGATAATCATTTTATTTTGTATTGGCATTGTGCTAAGTGCCGAATTGTTTAATACCGTCATCGAAATTATTTGCAATAAAATAGAGCCCAATTATCATTGCACAATAAAAATAATAAAAGATGTAAGTGCCGCAGCGGTGCTAGTATTATCAGTAGTTTCAGCCATTATTGGGTTACTTATTTTTATACCTAAAGTTTATAAATTGTATGCATAAGTTATCGTTTAACACCATTTTACTTTTATTTTTTGGCTTTATAACGTCCATAATTTTAGCAAGAGTTTTTTATACAAATACTCTTTTGTATATTTTTTTAATTTGGAATATTTTTTTAGCATTTATACCCTATTGGGTAAGTAAATGTTTATTTATAACAGGATACAATAATTATATAACAGCTAGCTTATTTTTTGTGTGGTTATTATTTTTCCCCAATGCGTTATATATTATTACAGATTTAATTCACTTGCAAAGAAAAACCAATATACCTATTTGGTTTGATGCAATCATTATTTTTTCATCGGCTTTACTGGGTTTAATTGTAGCTTTTGTTTCTTTATTTAAGGTAGAGGAATTTTTAAGACTAAAATTTAGTAAACAAAAAATAAACATAGCAATACCGATACTTTTATTTTTAGGTTCATTTGGTGTTTATCTTGGTCGTTTTTTACGATGGAATAGTTGGGACGTTATTCAAAACCCATTGGGGTTAATTTCTTCCATTGTAAATCGTTTTATTTTTCCTTTTGACCATTTAAGAACCTGGGGATTAACATTTATGTTAACAGGGTTGTTTTATTTAATTTATCTAGTTATAAAAAAAATGCCCACTTATGTAAAGCAGGCATTTTAATATAGTAAAAAGGAAAATTTAAAAATCTACACCCAAGGCTAAATACAATTGTGGTTTCCCCCTAAAAAAGCCTTTCATCGTCCAAGCTGCATCAAACTTTACAAAGTAGCCTAATAAACTACTTCTAGCACCAAAACCATACCCACCTGCAAATGGCCCTACACCTCCAACTTTTTGTTTTACCACAATGGCTGGGTTATTAGGGTCTGTTACTGTTACAATAGGTCTAGATATACTGTTATATGCACCATTCCATGCAGTGCCCAAATCTATAAACTGAGTTAATTGAAAATCTCTTAAAAATTTATTATTAAAAGGTCTGTTAAATAGGGTTGAAAATACGGGTAATCTAAATTCACTATTAAGTACTAAAGCATTATTTCCATTAGCTACATTTTGTATAAAGCCCCTCATATTTACTGCAAGGCTTTCAAACGCATAAGTTTGGTCGTTAGCTGGTGTATTATTTTGATTAAAATATCTATACTTTTTTAAATTACCGTTTGCATCTAATTTTTCATTAGGACCAAACATTGCCCACCCATCAACACCACCTAAGTAATACAATAGTTTTTGGTTACCAAAACTAAAATCACCAGAGGCTCTACCAGCCCAAATAAAATTGCGGTAAATAGGGTAATAATATCTAGCATCAAAACCAACATTAAAGGTTTGTGGGCCATCTACATTTACCAGTTTATTTATTTGCGAATTCCAATCAACATAAACCTTATAACGTAAGCCATGCCAAATATTTAATGCAGGGTTTTGAGAGTTATCATACACATACTCTAAATGTGTAACCGAAAAAATTGTTTTTTCATTATCAATTGCAGCGGTAGTTCTATCTACTGAACTTAAAACAAATTTATCTGACCGTATCCCTGTTGTAAAACGAATACTTTTATTATTATCAAAAGGGTATGCAATATTTCCTTGGTACAAATTTGTAAATTGTTTACCTGGGAAACCACCAAAGTTTACTTCCTGTGAGCTTCGGTAATAAGTTAATCCCCAATCAATTCTTCTACGTAAATTTTGATAGCTCATTAACCATTCATTACTTTTTAAATTGGTGCCAAATCTAAACCCACCGGTTACTCTAATATCTTCCATTAATTCAGTTGTGCCTAAGCGTATTAATCCACTAAGTGGTGTGCCAGAGTTTAAGCGTACTGGTCCAGCTCCCCCATTGTAGGGTTGAAATCTATTTATTAAAACATTATTATTAAAAGTTGCTGAAGCAGCATCTGCACCCCACTTTTGGGGTTTGTAAATAAATAGTTTTGCTTTTTTTAAAACACTTTCGTTACCCATTTCTTTAGCTTCAAAAATTTTGCCTATAATGGAACTATCGGGTTTTTCATTGGCAAATTCTGTTTGAAAAATATCTTCAATATTTTTTGCAGTATCAGCACCATTTATTTTATCCTCCGGCATAAGCTCCATATTTTTTCCGGCTTCGGCAGCGGTATATTCATCTATTAATCTTTTTTGATAGGCTGTAGGTTTAGAGCCCACATTTCGCCTTCTTAAAACATCATCATTAATTTTTAATTTGTACAAAATCTTTTCATCACTTTGTCTGGTTACTTCACTTACTTGATTATTATCTCCAGCAATTCTTGTTTCGCCAAGTGTGCTTTGGTAATTAGTTAACGGAAAAGTATAAGCACTATCACTACTTACTGCTACCACTGCAATACTATCTACATCTGTTTTTTTATAGGCTAATAAAGTGCTATCTACTTCTTTAGCACTAGGGTTTCGTAAAATATCATCTCCAATTAAAACTAAGGTATCTAAGCCTTCGGCTTTGGTAGTAAAAAATCCGGCATAGCGATTACCAATACCATTTTCGTCGCTTACAAACGTAAAATGGTTTACGTTGTATTGCATCGGAAACCTAGCATTACCATATTTTAAATTACTAAGTTGCGATAGTTGATTAAGTTCTGGCTTATCGCCAAAATTGGTAATTAAAAATACGTTGTACCTATTATCACTTGGTAAGGTAGTGCTATCACTTTTTGCATTAGCGGTTGGTCGGTTACTACTAAAAATTATTCCCGATTTACCCGGAAATGCAACAAACGAAGCATCCATATCATCATACACATCATTGGTAATTTGCTCAACCTTTTCTTTCAATAAATCTAAAATAAAAATATCGGTATGGCCATTTTTTACAGCAGTAATAAGCATTTTACGGCTATCGCTACTGTATTTCATGTCCTGTATCTGGTCAAATAGTTTGGTTAAATCTATTTTAATAGGTTTAACTTTTGTAACAATATCGTACACAAAAAATTGTAAACTTCCTTCTTTTGCATAAGCTACTGCAATACGAGTACCCTTATTATCCCAAGCCATTAAAGGATAGTTTGGGTTCATTTCATTTTGGTAGGTTCTACTACCAAATTTTACTAATGTTTTATTTACATCTCCATCATTATAAATTACTCGTACAATTCCTTTTTTAAATTGCGTTACTACATAACTATTATTTTTTTTAATAGGGTTTACATTAAATCTAAAATAGTTTAAACGCTTATTTATATCAAATCCGTCAACCACACTTCCTTTTGGGTATGGCTTGCGTCTGTTTATATCGTTATTATATTTCTCATCTTGATACTCCATAAAATCGCTAAGCACTTCTTTAAAACTTTTTTTACACACTTGTATGCAAGCCTTATTCATGCTTTTATATTGTGTTGCTAAATAAAGTAAATACGTAGTGTTTTCTTTTTTATATAATTCATCTATATAATACCAAAAAGCATGGCCAGCAATTTCTGGCTTTTCAAAAGTAAACTGATAAAAGTTTTTGTAATTACCGCTTAGTATTTCACTTTTTAAGTCGTCATCTTTTTCGGTACTCCATCTTTCAGCTAGGTAGCTAATGTATCCATCGGTAAGCCATTTTGGTAAGTCTAGCAAAGCTTGGTTGCTAGCAATTTCTGTAAGGTCGTCGCCAAATAATTTATTATCGGTAAGCACACGAGCAATACCACCACGTACTTGTGTTTTTAATTTTTTATGGTCTGCATCAAAGTATAGTACAATTTTATTGTTCACCAATTTAGTAACGCCATTGGTATTTTGCCACTCTTGCCCAAGCCCAATATTACTTTGTTGAAAATCGTGGTAGTTATTGTACAAAATAATATTTGCTCTTCGTTGTAAACTATATTCTGCCGCTGTTTCAATTTGTGGTAATTCTTTTTCGGCAACTTGTAGTACATATTGTGCTAACTCCTTACCCCCTTCGTTAAAGTAAACATTAAAATTGCTGGTTTGATAGTACTGCCACTTAAATTTTTTGTATTGCACTCTATTTTTTCCAAACTCTACACTATTTACTTGAGCTTTTAAAGCAATGGGCAATAAGCAATAGGCAATAAGCAAAAGGCAAATCGCAAATTGCAAATTGAATATTGAATATTTTTTTTTGTTACTACCATTTTTATTTTTGATCATCATTGTTGTGTCAATCCCTTGTACCCAATACGTTTTTTCAACTTTTCCAGAAGCGTAGATAGGTGCTATGTTGTTTAAATCTTTCATCATTATAGTATTATGCTGTTGCATTATCATTTACTTTTGTAGTAGCCGCTTAAATTGCGGTATAATTAATACTTAAAAATAGTTTATTTCTATTAAACTAAAACCATCAAAATTTAAAGCCTGTGTTAAAAATTAAGTCTTTTGTTTTCAGTCCTATACAAGAAAATACGTATTTACTTTACAATGAGTTTAACCAATGTGCTATTATTGACCCCGGCTGTTACTTTGATGCCGAAAAAGAGGAGCTTACACAATTTATTAAAGACAATAGTTTAACGGTAATACACTTACTGAATACCCATTGCCATTTAGATCATGTTTTTGGTAATAAATATGTAGCCGAAACGTATAGTTTAACGCCACAAATACATAAAAACGAAGAACAAGTTTTAGCTTTTGCACCAACAAGTGGTCTTATGTATGATTTGCCATTTGATAATTATACAAGCCAACTTCTTTTTTTAAAAGAAGGCGATGTGGTAACTATTGGTAAAGATGAATTACTGGTTATTGAAGCGCCTGGGCACAGCCCCGGACATATTTGTTTTTATAACAAGGCACAAGGTTTTTTAATAGGCGGAGATGTATTGTTTAATAGAAGTATTGGCCGTACAGATTTGCCAGGGGGAAATTATGACGAGTTGATTAAAAATATAAAAGAAAAGCTGTTGGTTTTACCTAACAAAACTATAGTTTATAGTGGCCACGGAGAAACAACCACCATTGGTGAGGAAAAAGTAGAAAATCCTTATCTTAACTAAAAATATATAATTATGTTAATGCCCCTTGGAGATGATAATAGTGCAATAACACAAAGACCATATGTTACCTATGTATTAATAGCAGTAAATGTTTTGGTGTGGGTATTGTTTCAACAAATGAGTGGGGATGGTTCGTTTACTTATGCTTTTAGTAAGTACCTGCCGAAATTATTACGGGTAAAGATATTATAACACAGTCGCAAAATTATACCGACCCAAACTCTGGCATTGAATATTTTATACCGGGGCTAAATGCTACGCCAATACCTGTTTACTTTACCTTAATTACAAGTATGTTTATGCATGGTGGTTGGGGCCATTTATTGGGCAATATGCTATACCTTTTTATTTTTGGCGATAATTTAGAGCACCGTTTAGGCAAAGGAAGGTTTTTAGCTTTTTATTTAATTACAGGCATCATTGCTTCGTTAAGCCATGTTTTTTCTACTTACTTTCAACCACAAAGTTCCATAATACCAAGCCTTGGTGCAAGTGGTGCCATTAGCGGTGTATTGGGTGGTTATATGTTATTGTTTCCAAAATTAAAAGTAAAGGCACTCTTCCTTTACCAAATAGTTGTTATACCTGCCTATTTGGCTTTAGGTGTTTGGATAGGCTTTCAAATTGTAAGCGGTTTATTAAGTGGCAGCGGCAGTGGAGTTGCCTATGCAGCACATGTTGGCGGTTTTTTAGCCGGCATATTACTTATAAAATTGTTTGATAAAAGACAGGTAGCTGTAACTTAAACTTATCGTTTTTTTTATTGGTAAAAATCAATAAATTATTTTTTGTCTTGGCATAATTCTATTAAAACTCCATTGGTATTTTTTGGGTGTAAAAAACAAACCAGTTTATTATCAGCTCCATTTTTTGGGGTTTCGTTTAGTAAAATAAAACCCTCACTTTTTAAGCGTTCCATTTCGGCATAAATATCGGTTACGGCAAAGGCAATATGATGCATACCTTCTCCTTTTTTATCTATGTATTTTGCAATTACACCATCAGCGGTTGTACTTTGTACTAGCTCAATTTTACTTTCGCCAGTTTTAAAAAAAGCAGTATTCACCTTTTCGCTTTCTACCAACTCTGTTTTATAGCACTGACTATTCAACAGTTTTTCAAATAATGGTATAGATATTGCCAAATCTTTTACAGCAATACCAATATGTTCTATTTTTTGCATAGTTTTTTAATGATTTATTAACTTTTACTTACGAAATAAGTAAAATAGCAATTATCTAACTCTTTACAAAGCTAAAATAGAACCTTTTGTAGTAAATTTGCATTATACAAGAAAGAATATAAATTATATGTTGAAATTACCGATTTACTTAGATAATAATGCTACAACTCCAATGGATCCGAGAGTTTTAGAAGCTATGACGCCGTACTTTTTAAACCATTATGGAAATGCAGCTAGTCGTAACCATCCCTTTGGTTGGGAAGCTGAAGAAGCTGTGGATTATGCAAGAGAGCAGGTGGCAAAATTAATTGGTGCCGACCCTAAAGAAATTATTTTTACTAGCGGTGCTACCGAAGGAGATAATTTAGGCATTAAAGGTATTTACGAAATGTATGCTAGCAAAGGCAATCATATAATTACCGCAACTACCGAGCATAAAGCTGTGTTAGATACTTGTAAGCATATTGAAAAATCTGGCGGAGAAGTTACCTATTTACAAGTACAGCCCGATGGTTTAATTGATTTAAAAGAATTAGAAGCAGCAATAAAACCAACCACTATTTTAATTGCTATTATGTATGCCAATAACGAAATTGGAACCATAATGCCTATTAAAGAAATTAGTGCAATTGCTCGTAAGCATGGGGTTTTAGTGTTTACAGATGGTACACAAGCAGTAGGTAAAATACCTGTTGATGTTAATAAAGATGGGATAGATTTAATGGCTTTTACTGCACATAAAATGTATGGCCCTAAAGGTGTTGGTGCATTATATGTACGCCGTAAAAACCCAAGAGTAAAAGTTACTGCACAAATAGATGGTGGCGGCCACGAAAGAGGAATGCGTAGCGGTACTTTAAATGTACCCGGCATTGTAGGTTTTGGTAAGGCATGCGAAATTTGCATGACGGATATGGAAGCCGATAACAAACGTATTGTAGTGATGAGAGATAAATTAGAAACAGAATTAATGAAGTTGGAAGAGGCTTATATAAATGGAAGTACAGAGCATCGTTTACCACATGTAACCAATATTAGTTTTAAGCATGTAGAGGGCGAAGGTTTGTTAATGGGCTTTAATAAAAATATTGCATTAAGTAGCGGCAGTGCTTGTACCAGCGCATCTTTAGAGCCTAGCTATGTTTTAAAAGCTTTAGGCTTAGGCGATGATTTGGCACATAGTAGCTTACGTTTTGGGCTTAGCCGTTTTACAAAAGATGAAGAAATTGATTACACTATAAAAGCCATTAGCGAAACCGTTTTAAAATTAAGAGAAATGAGTCCGCTTTGGGAAATGTATAAAGAAGGAATTGATTTAAGCACAATTGAGTGGGCACACCACTAAAATGTTAGATGTGTGATGTACGATGTACGACCGTATTTCACACTCTTAACAAATAGAAGTCGTACATCAAACATCAAAAATCGTACATAACATGGCATATTCAGAAAAAGTAATCGATCACTACCAAAATCCAAAAAATGTTGGTACGTTAGATAAGTCTAGCAAAACAGTAGGTACAGGCCTTGTAGGAGCACCAGAGTGTGGTGATGTAATGCGTTTGCAAATAGAGGTTGATGATGCAACAGGTATGATTACCGATGCAAAATTTAAAACCTTTGGTTGTGGAAGTGCAATAGCATCATCAAGCTTAGCTACCGAGTGGCTTAAAGGTAAAAGTATTGATGAGGCACTTACTGTAGATAATATGGATTTTGTAGAAGAGTTAAATCTTCCTCCAGTAAAAATACATTGTAGCGTATTAGCAGAAGATGCTATTAAAGCAGCTATTAACGATTACCGTGTAAAAAATGGTAAAGAAGCTATTAAGTTTGAGGAGAGTTTAGTACACTAAGAACCCCTCCGCCCCTAAAGGGGTACTTAGCTTTAAATACTTTATATTTCTTTTATTGTAGCAAGTACACAATAATTTAGTAAACGATACAGTTTTGGAAACTCAAACCATAAATATCAATACAAACTCTGCAACAACAGACACCAAAGTTCACCCTCCGATTGGCGGAGGCGGAGACAATAGTATTTATATATCCGATAAAGCAAAAGCAAAAGTTATTCAATTAATGACAGATGCTGGTGTAGCCGATGACACATCTTATTTTTTACGAGTAGGTGTTGTGGGTGGAGGTTGTAGTGGCCTTAGCTATAAGATGGATTTTGATAATGAGGTAAAACCAATGGATCAAGTTTTTGAAGATAAAGGGATAAAAATTGTTTGCGATCTTAAAAGTTTTTTATACCTAGTAAATACCGAGCTAGAGTTTAGCGATGGATTAAATGGCAAAGGTTTTTTCTTTAATAATCCTAACGCTAGCAGAAGTTGTGGTTGCGGAGAGAGCTTTGCAGTTTAGATGTCTATAAAAATAAGTTGAAACCTGCTTAAAAAATAAGCAGGTTTTTTTTTGCAATTACTTTATTTTCAGCAACAAATATAAAATGTGTATTCTTTACACATTAGTAGGGTTACTTTTTTAATTTTTTGGTATTAAGTGTAATTATATATTTCTTTTTAAATTTCGAAAACAAAAAAAAATGACAAAGAAAATAACGTTTACCTTACCTGCACAAGTAATAGACAATGCAACATCTGCCTTACTTTTAGGCGATTTTAATAATTGGGATTTAAATAGTGGAAGTGTAATGACGCTTCAAAAAGATGGCTCGTTAAAAGTAACCATGAATTTAGAGTTTGGAAAAACCTATCAATATAGATATTTATTAAATAATGGCACTTGGATAAATGATGAAAATGCCGCAGAATTTGTACCTACTTATCAAATACAAAATTGTGTAATTACAATACCAGAAAAAAAAGTAGTTGTTAAAAAAGCAGCTATAAAAAAAGAAGCAATTGCACCCAAAAAGGTGGTTGCAAAAAAAATTAAAGACACTACTGAAGAAGCCGTAACTAAAAAGAAAGTAGTTACTAAAAAAGCAACTGTAGCAAAAACGAAATAAGCCTTTACGGGCAATAAAAAAAAGGCTGTCTCAAAAGAGATATTTTTGTATTTCCCACAAAGTCACGAAAGGCACAAAGCCGTAATGACCAATCTTCAAAACTTCTTTGTGTTCTTGGTTGCTTTGTGGGAGCCCCTTGAGACAGCCTCTTTTTATTTATTTTTTATTGATCAGCCTTTATTACAGGCGGAGTAAAAATAGCTTCTTCCATTGGCGGCGGCGGTGGAGGCGGTACTTTACCATATTTTTTTTCGTACATATCTTTATTAGCTTCCCACTCTTTTAAGGTTATTTTTTTTACAAACCCTTTCTTTTTTACAATCACCATTTCATCACCAGTATTGTTCCAAACACTAATAGTATAGCCTTGTTTATTTTTATAAATAGATGGCGGTGGTGGTGGGGGAGGAGGAGGAGGAGGTGGTGGTGGTGGAGCATCAATTGCTTCCATTGCCGGCGGAGGCGGTGGCGGAGCAATTTTATCGTTTTGAGCTTTAGCTGCAAAGCAAAATGTGCCTACAAGGGCTACAATAAATAGTTTTTTCATTATGTTAATTTTTGGTAAGATGCAAGTCACCAATTTTTCCATAAAAAAATCCCCCGAAAAATTCAGGGGATTGTAACAGTTGGTTTCGGTAAACGACTTAAAACTAATTTTTCTAAACATTGCTTGTCAACAAAAAGTATTTCGAACCCCAAAACACTTCTTTAAAAAAATTAGGTTAGTTTATGGTAGTGTTATATTGCCTTACAGCTATGTAATTAACCGTTAGACAGCCCATTTTTTGTATTTGCTGCTTTAAGCAAAAAAATAATGTTGAGGAAAACTTTTTAATAAAATAACGTTGAAAAAAGGGCATTATCGTTGCATGTAATCTACCTTGCATAGAATTCATTTTCAAAATATTCTAGAGAAATAAGCATGAAAAAAATATACCTCTTTTGCATTTTAGTTGTAGTTAAATCAACCTTATTTGCCCAAATTTTAGCATGGCAATTTGGTACACCAGCCTCCTTAGGTAATGAAGTAACATATACGGCTACCACCATTAATGCCAACCTTAATACTTCTGCATTATCAAGGGGCTCGGGCATAAATGCTGCAGCACTTGGAAGGGCTTTTTCAAGTACAAACTTTCCTGTATCAGGTACTAAAGCAGATGCCATTACCAATAATAGATTTTTTTCATTTACGGTTAATTCCGTTTCTGGATTTCAAGCATCACTATCAACTCTAGATGTTCGTTTAAGAAGAACTACTACAGGCCCAAATGCGTTTATTTGGCGTTATAGTGTTGATGGTACAACGTTTATAGATATTGGAACAGATATAAGCTTTACGAGCACAGTTGATGGAGTAGATCAAGCACAAATTGATTTAAGTGTACTACCTGCTTTACAAAATGTAAGTAGTGCTACCACTATTACATTTAGGTTATACGCTTGGGGTGCTACTGCAACTACTGGAACTTTTGCAATTGGTAGGTACGGAACTGGCATTACTACAAATAGTTTAGCAATTGGTGGAACTGTCACACCGGCCTCAACAAACTCCACCAACTCCGATATTATAGCAGATGGCACTTTTGTACCCCCCACAAATATTAATTATAGTCTTTACCAAGGTACTGTTTTAACATTAGCCAATAGTATTGAAGTTGCAGGGTTTTCTTTAAGAGATGGAGGTGTAGCTGCTAATGACGCTGATGTTGTTGGTACTACTTTAACAGCTATTAGTTTTAGCTTAACAAATAGTACTAATATTAGAAGAGTAGCTATTATGGATGGAACTACGCAACTAGCTGAGGTAGCTGGTGCAGCTACTATAAATTTTACAGGACTTAATGTTGTAGCCCCTGATGATGGCTCAAAAAATTTCTCCTTACGAGTTGTTTTTGCAAACAACGTTACCGATAATCAGCAATATCAATTTGCGGTAACTTCTGTTACGGCAGATGTTGCAGGCTCTCAATTTGCCGCAAGTAATGCAGGTGGTGCTACTTCTTCAATTACTGTTGACGATAATAGAATTGAAGTAATTGCCGATGGACTTAGTTATGTTACCAATACGTTTTCGCCAACAGGCAATGGAGTAGCTATGGCACCAGCCGTACAAATTGGTGGTACAGATACATTGAATTTTGGCGGTAATTTATACACCAATTTAGATGCAGATTTTACCGAGCAAGTAAATATTACCAGTACCGGAACACTTACCGGTAGCCCTGTAACCGTTACGGCTGTGGCGGGCATAGCAAATTTTTCTGGTTTAATACATACTTTAAATGGTACTGCGTTTACGTTAACTGCCGAAAGAACAATTCTGTTAGATTGGGATGCGGTAAGTAATCCGTTTGATATTATTAATTCATCCAACACTACAGATTACTTTAGATCGGTACAAAATGGTAATTGGAATAACCCAACAACTTGGGAAAGTAGCCCCGATAATATTGGTTGGCAAGCTTCCACACTAACGCCCAATAGTTTAGCAAATACAATAACCATTAGAAATACAGATACGGTTACGATAACTACCAATACCGATGCTGACCAGTTAAGTATAGAAAATGGGGGAAAATTAATACAAAATAACACACCTATTTTTACCATAAATAATGGAACTGATCTTTATGATATGACTGTAGAAATTGGGGGAACCTTCGAAATGAATGGGCGACAACCAATTGGGGCAGGTAGTATTATTATTGTAGGAGGTGGTCGAATTCGTGTAGCCTCTAACCCTTCACCTTCCGACGGAGATGATTTTGCTTTTGGAAATGTGGGAGGGGTAGCAAGTGTTACTTTTTTAAATAATAGTTTTTATGATTGGGCTACAACCACCACTCCATCTTGGACTAATAGAACGTATTTCACTTCAGGCAACAATACGTATTTTACATTTTTATTAACACCAGGGTTTCCATTAGGAGGGGGTGGCACCACTGTAATTAATGGAACCTTAGTAGCAAATGACACCATTACTATTGTAGGTACAGGTACAAAAACTTTTGTAAATGGAATAATTAATGCTGGCCTTATAGACGCCTCATTTGCTACAGGCGGCTCTTTAAATATTACGGGTACAGGTGCAGCACTTGGTGATACGGGTTTAATTTTATTGCCGCCTGCTGGGCTTAATATTGGAGCCTCTACTATTATAGGTTGTACAACTGATCCTGCAACACCAACTAAAACAATTAATGGGGATGTTAATTTATTAGCAAATAGTTATCTGTTTTTAACAGATACTGACCTTACTATTACGGGCAATATTACAGGTACAAGCTCAACAGCTTTTTTTATTACTAATGGTCTTAGTAATGCAGGTAAATTATTTAGGCCAAATATTGGAGTTACACCAGTCACCTTTCCTATTGGTTTTAGTACGGGTACCTATAATCCTGTTACTATTTCTACCGGTAGTAATTTAACGTATGGGGTACGTGTAAATAACGACATTAATCCTGCAATTTTAACGGGCATAAATGCTTTAAATAGAACTTGGGTTATTTTACCCTCTGGTAACCCTGGCGGTGCCGTTACCGTTACGTTTAATTATAACCCTGGTGAGGGAAATGCAGGGTTTATATATACTTCCGATGTGGAGGTTGGCTTGTATACCAGCGTTTGGAATATTATACAAAGTCCTGTTACTCCTGTGGGTACTTACGCTGTAACAGCATCTGTTAATGCATTTGGGGCTGGTATAGAAGCTCCAATGGTTATTGGTAATTTAGGTGCAATATTGTCTGTTCAAAAATCTATACATTTAACCGCAGTAAACCAAAATAATACCGTTAAATTAAATTGGACTACCACTAACATAGCTACGGTTAAGCAATTTATTATAGAATATTCTACTAACGGTATTAATTATTTTCCGATAGCTACAAAAAATTCTAGTACGTTTAGTTTTGTAGATGATAGACCACTTAACCAAAAAAATTATTACAGAATAAAAGGGATTGGTTTAAACAACTCAATTGTTTACTCCAATATAATATCTATAAACAGTAATAGTTTAACATCGGTATTTTTAACCCCATCTAGTACAACTTCGTATATTACACTTAATGCAAATAGTAATAAGCAGCAAACTGTTCAACTGGTATTGTTAGATGCTGTTGGTAAACAATTAGAACAACAAACTACTCCATTAGCAATTGGGCAAAATAGAATTTTAAAAAATGTTGAATACTTAAGTAAGGGTATATATTATATGGTGATTTACTATAGCAATGGCGATAAAACAACTTTACGATTTGTAAAAATGTAGCTATCTAAGTAAATACCTCCAAAACCACAAGGTGCTTAAGCTTTGTGGTTTTTTTATTTATATACCCTTTTAGTTTAAATTGCATCAATTTTATACCAACGATGTACAGTATTTGTAAAAAAGAGTTACGACAGTTTTTTGGTGGGCTTACCGGATATATCGCCATCCTATTATTTTTGGTGGTTAATGGGCTATTTCTTTTTGTATTAAAGGATAGTAATATTTTTGATTTTGGTTATGCAAGCCTCGATAAATTTTTTGAATTAGCTCCTTGGATTTTACTTTTTTTAGTGCCTGCACTTACTATGCGTTCCTTATCCGACGAATTTAAAGGTGGAACGTTTGAAATATTAAAAACAAAACCAATTACATTAGGGCAAATTGTTTTTGGTAAATATTTTGCCATACTAGTTATTCTTCTTTTTGTTATTTTACCCACATTGGTTTACATAATTGCTATAAAAGCGTTAAGTACACAAGGCGGAATAGATGGGGGAGGAATTTTAGGAAGTTACATTGGTTTATTTTTTTTAGGCGCTGTATTTGCAGCTATAAGCCTTTGTTGCAGCGGCTTTACCAACAATGCAGTTGTAGCTTTTTTAATTAGTGTGTTTGGTTGTGTTATTTTATATTTTGGTTTTAATGCCTTAAGTAAATTGCCTCTTTTTGAAAATGGAGTAGATTATTATGTAGAAATGTTAGGAATAGATTTTCATTATAGTAGCATAAGTAGAGGTGTGTTAGATAGTAGAGATGTAGTTTATTTTTTTAGTATGATTTTTCTATTTTTATTGGTAACTGTTAAAACGTTGAGTAAAAAATAAATGAATTTATTTTCTAAAATAGGAAAGAGCAAATTTTGGTTACCTATAACAATTATAGCAGTGGTGGCTATTAATTGGTTGGCATCAATGTATCATACCAGAGTAGATTTTACGAATGAAAAAAGATTTACATTATCTACCCCTACAAAAAAAATATTAAGAAAGTTAGATAACGTTGTACAAATAAATGTTTTTTTAAAAGGCGATTTCCCGAGCGGCTTTAAAAAATTAGCCAATAGCACCTTAGATATTTTAAAAGAGTTTAAAGAAATTGGGGGAAAAAATATTCAATATAATTTCATTAGTCCTGATGATGAAGTTGAAGGGACAAGCGTAAAATGGGGCGATACGTTAACAGCCTCTGGCCTATACCCCATAAATTTAAAATCGCAACTAAAAGCTGGGGAGCAGCAACAATTGGTTTATCCGGTTGCATTAGTGCATTACAAAGAAAATAGTTTACCCGTTGTATTGTTTGAGCAAAAAGGAATGGATGTAAAAAAATCGTATGCCGATGCTATGAAAGATTTGAATAGTGCAGAAGCATTAATGGAATTTAAATTTGCCGATGCAATTTATAAAGCATCGCAAACTACAAAGCCTATGATTGCTTATGCTATAGGAAATGGGGAGCCACAAGATGTGCGAATTTACGATTTAGCAGAAAACACATTAAGCCAAGATTATAATTTACAACAATTTAATTTAGCTACATTACCCTTAATACCAGATACATTTAAACTTTTATTGTTAGTAAAACCAACTGAAAAATTTAGCGATGATGAAAAATTAAAGATTGATCAATTTGTAATGAGAGGGGGAAAGGTAATTATGTTTTTAGATAAACTTAATGCTGAAATGGACAGTCTTCGCATTAAAAATGAAGTAATTGCTTACGATAGAGGGTTAGAATTAAATGATTTATTATTTAAATACGGAGTTAGAGTTAATAATGATTTAGTGATGGATTTGCAATGCGATTTTTTACCTTTTGATGTAAATGGTAACGGGCAATTTGATTTTTTACATTGGAATTATTTTCCACTTTTCGAATCAAAATCTAATCACATAATTAATAAAAATTTAGGTTTAGTAAGCGGACGATTTGTAAACTCAATAGATACTATTGAGGTAGAAGGAATTAAAAAAACAATTTTATTAAGTTCGTCATCAAACGCTAAAACTATCGCCACACCTGCATTAATAAGCGGTAAAGAAAATAGTAACGAACCCGAAAGCGATAAATTTAAAAAAGCCAATATTCCAGTGGCTGTATTGTTAGAAGGA
Organism: Bacteroidota bacterium; assembly: GCA_031377245.1. Taxonomy (GTDB): domain Bacteria; phylum Bacteroidota; class Bacteroidia; order Chitinophagales; family Chitinophagaceae; genus Ferruginibacter. The sequence goes on along the minus strand of JANMEU010000010.1, from coordinate 9,957 downwards.
AAATTTACTTCTCTTTTTAAAAACAGAGTATCTCAAGCCATTACCGATAGTTTGGAGCAGTATGGAGTATCATTTATGCAAGAGTGTATAACCGATAATAAAATAATTGTAGTGGCAGATGGTGATATGGTTTTAAATAGTATTTCAAAAAACGAGCCCTTACCTATGGGTGTAAATCCGCTAACCGTAGGGTCGCAATATCAATATCAATTTGCAAATGCTACTTTTTTACAAAACTGTTTAAATTATTTATTAAATCCATCAAACCTGTCCGAGGCAAAAGCCAAAGATTATACGTTACGCTTATTAGATAGTAAAAAAGTAACTGCTAATAAAACGATGTGGCAATTAATAACGATAGCCTTACCAATTGCATTAGTAATTTTATTTGCATTTATTTTTCAATGGTTACATAAAAGAAAATATACGATTTAACTCAAAATGGATAAAACTCAACTCACCTATATTGTTTTTGCTGCAGTAATTTGTATTGCATTAGTTTTCGATTTAGGGTTACTTAGCAAAAAAAACACAACCATAAGTTTAAAAGCGGCATTGTTGCAAACTATTTTTTGGGTTGCCCTTTCCTTTGCATTTTGTGGCTTTATTTGGTACGAAAATATTGATGGAAATGGCAAGCAAGATGCTATTTCTTTTATATCTGCCTATTTACTAGAGTGGTCACTCTCTATTGATAATATTTTTGTTTTCATTATTATTTTTAACTTTTTTAAAGTAAAGGAAAATAGTTACAGTCGGGTTTTATTACTTGGTATTTTAATGGCCATAGTATTTCGTATTTTATTTATTGCAATTGGTAGCGCCGCAGTGGCTAAATACGATTGGATAATGTATGTATTCGGTATTTTTTTGGCCTATACAGGTATAAAAATGTTTGCTGCAGGCGATGATGAAGAATTTGATCCGGAAACAAACTGGGCATTTAAATTTATGCGTAAGTATATGCGTACAACAGATGAGGAACCTAATGGACGCTTTATTATTAACAAAGGCAACAAGGCATTTTTTACAAAACTAAGTATGGTTGTATTAATGCTAGGTTTAATAGATATTGTTTTTGCCGTAGATTCTATACCAGCGGTATTCTCTATAATACCCGACCCTAGCAAAAAATTACTAATTTATTCTAGCAATATTTTTGCAGTATTAGGTTTGCGTAGTTTGTTCTTTTTATTAAGAGGAGCTGCTAGTAAGTTTGATTATTTACAACAGGGCATAGCCATTGTGTTATTATTTATTGGGTTAAAAATGTTATTACCGTTATTAAAATTTGCTGGTGTAAATGAGCATTATTTACACTTACCCGTTTGGATATCATTATTAATGATTTTAGTTTGTATAAGCGGTTCAATTTTTTATTCTATTTATCACAAGCGCAAGGGCATACCAAACGATGTAGTTGAATAATGTATACCATTTTTAACATAGCCACAGTTATTAATGCAACCTTTATACAAAAAGGTAATGATACCGCTATAGAACATTTATTAATTGACAGCAGAAAATTACTCTTTCCTTCTGCATCTTTATTTTTTGCTATTGCCACACCACAAAGAAATGCTGCTACGTTTATTGAGGAACTATACCAAAAAGGGGTACGTAATTTTATAGTAGATACATCTTATACGGCTCATCAAAATTTTAACGAGGCCACAATTTTACAAGTACCTAATGTTATTGATGCATTGCAGCAGATAACATCTTACCATCGTAATCAATTTACTTATCCGGTAATTGGTATTACAGGTAGCAATGGAAAAACTATTGTAAAAGAATGGTTGTACCAACTGTTACAAAATAAGTATACTATTATACGCAGCCCCAAAAGTTATAACTCACAAATTGGCGTTCCACTAAGTGTATGGCAAATGAGTGCAGTACATAACTTAGCCATTTTTGAGGCAGGTATTTCTATGCCTAACGAAATGGATAAACTTCAAAAAATAATACAACCAACTATTGGAATATTTACTAGCATAGGCGATGCACATAACGAAGGGTTTGAGGATGTGGCTCAAAAAATTGATGAAAAATCAAAACTATTTTTAGGCTGTAGCTCAATTATTTATTGTAAAGATAATAGTGGCGTAGCCCAAGCTATTGAAGCAAAATGCACTACCTGTCATTTATTTAGTTGGAGTAAAAAAACGGAAGCAACTTTAAGTATAACAGCTATTCAAATACAACATTTTAATACCGTAATTAAAGGCGTTTATAAAGGAATAAAAGTAAGTATAGCTGTACCGTTTACCAACGATGCGGCCATTGAAAATGCCATTACTTGTTGGTGTGTATTATTGCATTTAGGTATAGATGATGAAACGATTTCTGCAAAAATGTTACAGCTACGTTCGGTAGAAATGCGTTTAGAGCTAAAGCAAGGCGTAAATAATTGCAGTGTAATAAATGATAGTTATAGTGCAGATATAAACTCGTTAACCATTGCATTAGATTTTTTACAGCAGCAACAACAACATCAAAAACGTACGGTAATATTAAGCGACATTTTACAGTCGGGTAAAAAAAATGCAGAATTGTATGCTGAAGTTGCAGCTATTTTGCAACAAAAAAATATTAATCGCTTTGTAGGAGTTGGTCCAGAAATATCTAAACAAAAAAATGCATTTAGTGGCATTGCCGATGCACATTTTTTTGCTAGCACCAACGATTTTAAACAAAATTTTTACGCCCTACATTTTAATAACGAAACTATTTTATTAAAAGGGGCAAGAGTTTTTGAGTTTGAACAACTTAGTCATTTGCTTGAGCAAAAAGTACATCAAACCATTTTAGAAATTAACTTAAATGCCATTGCTCATAATTTAAAAACATACAAACAACAATTAAACCCAGGGGTTAAACTAATGGCCATGGTTAAAGCGTTTAGTTATGGAAGTGGAGGGTTCGAAATTGCCAATCTATTACAATTTCATAAGGTTGATTATTTGGCTGTTGCTTACGCAGATGAAGGTGTAGAGCTACGCAAAGCTGGTATTACCTTACCCATAATGGTTATGAATGTTGAAGAGGCTACGTTTGATGTATTGGTACAACATAATTTAGAGCCTGAGTTATTTTCATTTGAACTTTTTGATAGCTTCGATAATTACTTACAACAAAGTGGTATTACAAACTTTCCGGTTCACATAAAAATAGATACTGGAATGAAACGCTTGGGGTTTGAACTATCCGAAATAGAATCCCTTTGTACAAAAATCAAAGTAACAACATCCTTTAAAATACAATCTGTTTTTTCTCATTTGGCTGCAAGCGATGCTGCAGAGCATGATGATTTTACACAACTACAAGCAACCATTTTTAACGAGGCTTGTGCTCAATTACAACAGGTTATTTCGTACTCATTTATTAAACATATAGCAAATACAAGTGCCATACATAGGCATAATAAGTTGCAATACAATATGGTAAGGCTAGGTATTGGTTTGTATGGGGTAGATAACTTTTTGCAAGCACAATTAAAAAATGTGACTACATTAAAAACAACCGTTTCGCAACTTAAAAAAATAAAAAAAGGGGAAAGTGTTGGCTACAGCCGTAAGGGAATGACCAATGCTGATGCCACTATTGCCACTGTTCGTATTGGTTATGCAGATGGTTACCCTAGGGCATTAAGCAATGGCAAAGGGAGTATGTTAGTTAAGGGTAAATTAGCTCCCGTAATTGGTAATGTGTGTATGGATATGACGATGCTTGATGTAACTGGTATTGAGGTTAAAGAAGGAGATGATGTAATTGTATTTGGAGAAGATTTGCCCGTAAATAATTTAGCCCGTTGGGCAGATACTATTGCCTACGAAATTTTAACAGGCATATCTCAACGAGTAAAGAGGGTTTATTTTGAGGAGTAGGAAATGGAACGCTGATTTTTATGATGATTAAGATTTGTTAAGATGATCTAATCATAGTTATATTTTTTTGTCAAGTCAATCCGCTTCTAGTACAAAGAAAAAATCATCCTTAATCATCACCATCATAAAAATCTGCGTTCCTCCCCTCTCAAAACCTCATTTCCTTTATCTTTGCCCCAATATGAAACGTAAAAATGTAATACTAGTTGTTTTATTAGTTATAATTGCCGACCAAACCTTAAAAATTTGGGTAAAAACTAATTTTATATGTGGAGACAATTTAAATGTTTTAGGCCATAAATTCCAATTGCTATTTACAGAGAATAGAGGGATGGCTTATGGCTGGAGTTTTGGTGGTGAATGGGGTAAGTTAATCCTCTCTATCTTTAGAATAGTTGCAGTAATATTTGGTACTTGGTACATTGGTAGAATAATTGCAGAAAAATATCATAAAGGCTTTATTATTTGTGCAGCATTAATTTATGCTGGCGCAATTGGTAATTTATTGGATAGTATGTTTTACGGTCTTATTTTTGATAAAGGGATGATTTATGATGCATCTATTGATCGATTAATGTCTTATGATGGGTTGGCAAAATTTAGTACTAAAGGATATACATCATTTCTTCATGGTAATGTGGTAGATATGCTTCATTTTCCTATCATTGAAGGAACATTTCCAGATTGGGTTCCATTTGTAGGAAAAGATAAATCGTTTACATTTTTTAACCCCATTTTTAACATAGCCGATGCAGCCATTTCAACAGGAGTAATCTCTATACTAGTGTTTCAACGCAGGTTTTTTAAAAAGAAAGAAGCTATCACCAACTCCACCGTAGAAACTAAGGCATTGGTTAATGACGAAAGCCAGATATCGTAATTGCAAAATTGATGTTATGTATCGGTATAAAAGTTGTAAATTTAGCCACTATAAATAGTTTTCATGAAGAGTTTATTTACCTATTTTACTATTGTATTAGTCGTTGTTTTTTGTGCAGCTTGCCAAAAAGAATTACAATTTGATGCAATACCAGATGATGGTTTGGCTTTGGGTACGCTAAAAAATTCATCGGACAATTGTTTCCCTAGTAGTGTAAGTGGAAATTATACAAAAGATACCGCACTAAAATCAACCAATTTTATAGAGATAACTATTAATGTTACTAAAATTGGCAATTATACCATTAAAACCGATACGGTTGCAGGAATGTCGTTCAGCGCTACTGGTACCATAAATGCATTAGGTTTAAACATAATAAATCTAATTGGCGTAGGCACCCCAACAAGTACTGGAACAAAAATATTTACCGTAAAATTTGGCACTAGTGAGTGCAAACTATTTGTATCTGTTGTAAGTGGGGCAAACCCAAATTCAATTTATACACTTGGCGGTGCACCCGGTAATTGCTCTGGTGTAACTACTGGCGTTGGTGTGTATACTGCTGGTACTGCTGTAGGTGCAACACATACGGTTACTCTTAGTGCAACAGTAACAAATCCTGGAATTTATACGCTAAATACAGGGGCATCAATTAATGGATTATCCTTTTCTGGTTCAGGAAGTTTTGCAGCTAATGGCACTTTTCCGGTGGTTTTAACCGCTACAGGCACGCCAACTGCTGCAGGCTCATTTAATTATTCGGCAAGCAATGGAACATCTACATGTATATTTACCATTACCGTTATTGCACCACCACCTGCACCTAATTTAGATTATATACCACAAACTAGTTTTACTAACTGGACTACAAGGTTGGTTGGCGGTACCCCAACTGATACCACATTTATACAAGTAAGTGCAAACTCAAGAACATTTGGCGCAAATACGTATAAAATTTTCGAACGAAAAGTTTTAGGCAACCCAACAGATTCATTTTTTAATAGAAAAAATGGTGGATTATATTATCAATACATAGACGGTAATTTAGGGGTGCTAGATAACCCCATTAATAAAGAATATTTAGTGTTAGATTCTACTAGGCTTGTTGGACAAAATTGGACGAGTAATAATTTAGGACCAAATGCGGCAATGGGATTTATCATCACAGATATTAGAATAAAAGCTACCATAATTGCAAAAGGTGCAACATTTACTGTTAATGGAATTACGTATACGGATGTAATTGAAGTAGATTATGCTTACGAAGCAACCATTCTTGGTTTAGGAAATTTGCCTATTGCTAGTGAAAAAAGACGCTTTGCAAAGGGTATTGGTGTTATCTATTCAAGTATTCAAAATTTAATAGCCCCTGCCACTATCCAAAACGAATTAACTCGGTCACAAATATTTTAATAGAAAATTATCTAAAAAATAAGTATGAAGAATTTCTTTTTTATTGCCTTTGTTTTAAGTGCCACTCTTTTTTTTAGTTGTACAAAAGATGATGTTGATGAAAACGCATTATCAACTGGTAATTTAACCACCGATTCTATAGGCGGTTGTAAGCAAATTTTAATACATGGCAATTATGAAAAAGATTCAGTACTAACGGAAGATAATTATTTAGATGTAAGTGTAAATATAAAAACTGCTGGTACCTATACGATACAAACAAATACGGTAAACGGCATGTCGTTTAAAGGTACGGGCAGGCTGGGGTATGGTGGAGGCAATACCGTACGTTTGTACGGATCAGGAAAGCCCTTATTAAATGGATTATTTCCGTTTAGAGTAACGTATGGTGGGAGCCTTTGTATAGCTAATATTAGCATTGGCGGCGGCGGTGGTGGCAATGCAATTTTTTCAATGGGTGGTGCTCCTAATACTTGTAGTGGGTTTAATAGTAGTGGCATATACCAGGCTGGGCAAATAATACTAGCTGGTGTAAATTACGTGGTAACAAATGTAAATGTATCTACATTAGGCACATACCAAATAACTACCACCCCAGTAAATGGGGTAACTTTTTCAACAGGTGCAACACCAAATACCTTTAGTACATTAGGTGTACAAAGTGTTATACTTTTTGCAAGCGGTACACCTATTGCAAGCGGAAATTTTAATTATATAATAAACAGCCCAAATACCAATTGTAGTTTTACCATTACCTATTTATAAAATTGGCAAATATTTTGCATTATTAAATGGGCTAAAATAATAATAACAAATACTTTTAAGGAGTAAAATTTTTTGAAAAAGAAATGAAAAAAAAATTAATCAATATATTAATATTATCAGCAGTAATTTTTTTATCTGCCTGCGAAAAAGAGCTAAGTACAGAAAACTCTTCTACCGTGGGCAATGAATTAATTGTTGGTAAAAATTGTCGCATAGCTAAAATGGTTTATAACGATACAGCAACTGGCATAAATTTAGGATCATTAGCAGCAACTATAAATATTTTAGATAGGGTAGATCAAATTAATGCATTTGATAGCTTAGCAGTTGCCTTAACCTTTGCGGCAGATATTACACACACGAATGATACTATTTATTTAAATGTTGATGAATATTTTGTATTGGATTTAGTAAATAACAGAATAAAACGTTTGCATGGTTTAACAGACCCTACCGATATTTTATCGCCTCAGTTTGATGCCGATTATTCCTATAATGCAGCAGGCTATTTAATACAAAAAAACTATTTACTTTCTCCTGGTGCATTTCCATTAATAAATGTAGCTTATACCTACACAGGTAATAATCTTACTAAAATGACGTATACTAATTTAATAAGTGGAGAAGTAGAGGTAGATGCTGATATGCAGTATTATCCAACTATATCTCCCCAAAATTATATGTATATTTTTCCAGATGAATTTACACATCCAGAATATGTACAATTTTTTAATTTTGGTAAAAAATCAGCAAACGCTATAAAAAAAATAAAGCTTAGTTTTTATAATAGCGGTGTAGCTGTAGATTCGTTGGTATCTAACTTTGCTAGTTATAGAATGAGTAGAGATAATTATGTATTAGATGTAATTATGAGTGGAGATGATCAACCAGCTATACCAGCACCTGGGGGATCTAAAATTAAGTTTTCTTACAAATGTAAATAATTGATTTTTTGCAATAAAAAAGCACTTCTTTACAAGAGGTGCTTTTTACTTAATACATTCTTTAAGTTGTTATTTATATTTTCCCTACCATATTCTCTGGCTTAACCCACTCATCAAATTCTTTAGGGGTTACATAACCAAGTTTTACAGCCATTTCTTTTAAAGTAGTATGTTCTTTATGTGCTTTTTGTGCAATTTCGGCAGCTTTGTAATAACCAATTTTTGTATTTAGTGCAGTAACTAACATTAAACTATTATCAACATGTTTTTTTATGTTAGCTTTTAAAGGTTCAATGCCTACAGCACATTTATCATTAAAGCTAACACATCCATCACCTATTAATCTTGCACTATGTAAAAAATTATAAATCATTACGGGCTTAAAAACATTCAATTCAAAATGTCCGTTGCTGCCACCAATGCCAATCGTAACATCGTTACCCATTACTTGTGCAGCAATCATGGTTAACGCTTCACATTGAGTAGGGTTTACTTTACCGGGCATAATAGAGCTACCGGGCTCATTATCCGGTATATGAATTTCGCCAATACCACTTCTTGGGCCACTTGATAACATACGAATATCATTAGCAATTTTCATTACACTAACGGCTACAGTTTTTAATGCTCCATGTGCTTCTACAATAGCATCATGTGCAGCTAATGCTTCAAATTTATTCTCAGCAGTTTTAAACGGAAGCTTTGTGAGCTTGGCAATATGCTTTGCCACATTTACATCATAATTTGGCGGAGTATTTATGCCGGTACCAACTGCTGTGCCTCCCAATGCCAGTTCACTTAAATGAGCCAACGTGTTTTTTATAGCTCTTATTCCATGATCTAACTGAGAAACATAACCACTAAATTCCTGACCAAGCGTTAATGGAGTAGCATCCATAAAATGGGTGCGGCCAATCTTTACTACGTTCTTAAATGCTTTTGCTTTTTTATCTAATGTATTACGCAGTTTGGTAATGCCGGGTATAGTTGTTTCAATTAGAATTTTATACGCTGCAATGTGCATGGCAGTAGGAAAGGTATCGTTACTGCTCTGCGATTTATTTACATCATCATTGGGGTGCAGATATTTTTCTTTATCGCTCAACTTTCCGCCGTTCAATACATGACCTCTGTAAGCAATTACCTCATTTACATTCATATTACTTTGTGTGCCACTGCCTGTTTGCCAAACAACTAATGGAAAATAAGCATCCAGCTTTCCATCAAGAATTTCTTTGCTCACTTTCCCTATTAAAACTGCTTTCTTTTTTGTAAGCACACCTGCTTCATTATTGGTTAATGCAGCCGCATGTTTTAAATAAGCAAAAGCCCGAATAATTTCTTTGGGCATTCTGTTAATATCCTGTGCAATTTTAAAGTTGTCAATGCTGCGTTGCGTTTGTGCTCCGTAATACGCATCAACAGGAACTTTTACTTCGCCCATTGTATCTTTTTCTACTCTGAAGTTCATAACGTTTTATTTGAAATGTTGAATGTGTCGCAAAGGTAAGCGTAAACAAAAAAGGACTCTCATGAGTCCTGTCATCTATTTTTAAAACTTTGGTTTCCGTTTTTCCAAAAACGCCGCCACTCCTTCTTTCATTTCCTCTGTTCCAAAACACTCACCAAACAATTTCGCTTCTAAATCAAATCCATTTTTAGTTTTATCAAAATGTGCATTTACAGCACCAATAACTTTGGCAATTGCATTGGGCCCCTTACTCATAATTATTTCTAGAATGTTTTTTGTATGCTCAAGCAATGTTTCTGCTGTTGTTACATGATTTACTAAGCCCAACTGTTTTGCTTCGTTTGCATCAATCATGTGAGCACTCATCATCAACTCCATTGCTTTGCCTTTACCTACTAATTGTGTTAAACGTTGAGTGCCTCCATAACCGGGGATAATTCCCAGGTTTACTTCTGGCTGACCAAATTTTGCGTTTTCATTTGCTAATCTAAAATGGCAGGCCATAGCCAACTCACAACCTCCGCCCAATGCAAAACCATTTACCGCTGCTACAATTGGTTTACTGCAATTTTCAATTTTATTAAACACCATTTC
>JANMEU010000016.1:0-128363 GCA_031377245.1 Bacteroidota bacterium | reverse complement strand
GCTGTGGTGGCTACTCAACTATTTTTTGCCACCGCACAGCAAAAACTTTTTTAATCAACCTTATTCAGGATGATTTATCTTAGTAAACTAAATGCAGGATTATTATTATTAACAAGACAACTTTTTTCAGGACGAGTCATAATGCTATTCGGCTTCGGCCTGGGCGAGACGTCAACTATTGATCTTTTGTTGTAATTTCAGCATCAGTAATTCAAATCAGCATTTGTACCAGGCTGAACGTTCAATGAATTCCCTGCCTTCGCAAATACACAACGTTGGGCGTAATTTTATATACACCAAACACAAAAAAGAAAATGATTACAATTGACAACTATTTAGAGAGTCATTACATACACCGAAGCAATTGGTTAAGAGCGGCTGTGTTAGGGGCAAATGATGGAATCATATCTATATCAAGTCTTGCTATTGGAGTTGCAGCTGCAAGTTCAACAAGAGAACCTATTGTTTTAGCAACCGTTGCAGGGCTTGTTGCAGGTGCGTTATCAATGGCTGCTGGCGAATATGTTTCTGTAAGTTCTCAAACTGACACAGAAAAAGCAGATATAGAAAGAGAAAAGCAAGAACTTAGGGATATGCCTAAAGAAGAATTGAATATTTTAGCTCAAATCTATGAGAAGAGAGGTCTTAAAAAAGAAACAGCCATGCAAGTAGCCATTGAAATGACTGAAAACGATGCTTTGGGTACACACATTAGAGACGAATTAGGTATAAACGAAATTAGTCAGGCAAACCCAATTCAAGCAGCAATAGCCTCGGGAGCTTCATTTACTGTTGGAGGTGTATTACCTCTTTTAGTAGTACTTTTTGCACCTGTAAAAATTATGGAGTATTGTCTGTATGGTTTTACACTAATTTTTCTAATTATTTTAGGAACACTTTCGGCAAAAACAGGTGGCTCAAGTGTTCGAAAAGCTATTGTACGTATTACAATTTGGGGTACACTTGCAATGGGGTTATCCGCATTGGTGGGGTACATATTTGGTGTTAAAGTATAATGTGGAAGGTAATAAGACAACTTAACTAAAAACTAGGCCCAACAAAAGTTTTTTATTTAGGTCGGGAGTTGAAGCAATCATAGTCAGAAGTGAAAATAAAAAAAATATTGAAATGTTAGACGTGAATTTTAGTACTAACTAGAAATAAAGTAGCAACGTCCTCGGCAACAACACTTGGCTAGTTGAGTGAGGTTGCTTGAAAAAAAATAAACAATACGACCATGAACATGTTTGCAAAAAATGCGGCAACATCAGTACAAGAATATCTTTTGATGGTACCTGACGAACGGAAGAAAGATATTGATTTTATCCACGCTTTTATTCAAAAAACAGTTCCGAAACTAAAGCCCTATTATGCTTCTAATATGATTGGTTATGGTTCATTTTACTATCTTGATTCAAAAAAACAAAAGAAAGATTGGCCTATAATTTCCTTGGCTAATCAAAAAGGTTATATAACTATTTATGTATGTGCACTTATTGAGGATAAGGCTGCTGTAGAAAAATATAAAAAGGATTTTGGCAAACTTACTAAAGGGTTAAGTTGCATTAGATTTAAAAAAATTGAAGAAATTAATCTTGATACGCTTAAAATAGTATTAAAGCTTGCTGAAAAGAAACCTGGAATTGCAGGTGCAAGATTAGTAGATAAATAGTAATATTATCGTAACTAAATATGCTACCTCCGTGCGGCTGAATATCATAGGAGTATGGTTTTATAGCTGGCTCAGTAGCTAAACCCTCTCCCCCTTTTAACAAGTACACAAAATAAGTTTAGTACTTTACATACTTGGAAGTATTTTACGTTGTGTAACAGCAACCTTTGGTTGACTTTTTTTGCAAGATTATGAAAATGACACGATTATTTAAAGACTTTTTTAACAGTGAAAAAGCAGGCGGACTAATTTTAATCGGCTGCACAATGTTGTCGTTGACACTTGCCAACTCAAATTTTGGGACAGACTACCATCATTTTTGGCAAACTCAATTTGCAGGACACCCTATTGAACATTGGGTTAACGATGGCTTAATGACAATTTTCTTTTTGTTAATTGGATTAGAATTAGAACGAGAAATCTATAACGGTGAGCTCTCAAATTTTAAAGACGCTTTATTGCCAATTTTTGGTGCATTGGGTGGCATTTTAATTCCAGCAGGGCTTTTTATGTTGTTCAACTTTGGCACTGCCACACAATCGGGTGCAGGAATTCCTATGGCTACAGACATTGCTTTTGCATTGGGAATTTTATCCTTATTAGGAAACAGAGTGCCTACTTCTTTAAAAGTGTTTTTAACCGCATTAGCTGTAATTGACGACTTAGGGGCAATTTTAATAATTGCACTATTTTATACCAAAACTATTTTATGGATAAATCTTTTTATTGCATTAGCAATTTTTGTTTTACTTATAGTTTTTAACAGACTGAAAATTAGAAACCTAATACCCTATTTAATTGGAGGTGTTGTTATGTGGTACTTTATGCTTAATTCAGGCGTTCACGCTACCATTACAGGCGTTCTATTAGCTTTTGCAATTCCATTTGGCAATGGAAACGAAAAATCAACTTCCTACATTTTGCAACACTTTTTACATAAGCCAGTTGCATTTATTATTTTACCAATTTTTGCATTAGCCAATACAGCAATTATGTTAAGTGGAGATATTGAAAAGGCACTAACACAAAATTACAGTATAGGAATTGCAGTAGGACTTATTGTAGGCAAACCATTAGGCATTTTTCTCTCCACATTTTTGGCAGTAACATTTGGGCTTTGTAAACTTCCAGCCGACTTAAATTGGAAATCAATTTTAGGTGTTGGTTTTTTAGGAGGCATTGGATTTACTATGTCAATCTTTATAACACTTCTTGCATTTGACCATGAAACTATAATCAACAACGCAAAGTTTGTTATTTTAATTTCATCATTGATAGCAGGTATCACTGGATTTGTAGCTTTAAAATTATCATTGAAAAAAGCAACAGTTGACAACAACTACTGAAAACAATATTTAGGTAACATGGGTATTTGCACAAGCTAGGAGGAGAGAACTTTATTGCCCTCACTTCAGTAAGCCATAAACATTATACTCTTATACTATTAAACAAAACTCAAAAAATAATAAATTGACTAAACTTTGTCTCTAATCATATGTTAATACTTTAAACTATTAACTACTCTTTTACTTTGACAAAAAAATCAAAATGAAACGATCTTATATAACCATAGTTCTAACATTGCTATTTTTTATAATAGCGAAGCCTCAATCTATTCAAAGTCCAAAAATATTAACATCAACAGAACTTCTTAAAGATTTTGAAGTTTTGAAAGGGGTTTTACTAAATTACCACCCGGGACTTTACAGGTTCCAAGACAGTTTAACTGTTGAAAAACTTTTTACTACTCTTAAGCAACAATTAAAAAGTGACTTATCGCTTTCCGAAGCTTATTTATTATTATCCAAGTTTACAGCAAACTTAAAATGTGGACATACTTTCTGTAGCTTTTACAATCAAAGCGGTTCAACAAAAGACAGTCTTTTTAATAAGAAAGATAAGGTTCCGTTTACATTTTTCTTGTTTAACAAAAAGATGTTTATTGAAAAAAATGTTTCAGACCATGAAGAATTAAAGCAAGGAACTGAAGTTTTAGAAATCAATAATGTGCCTGTTGCCTTTATCATTGATACGTTAATACAGTATGTTAAAGGAGATGGAAACAATAATCAAAAAAGGTTAAATGACTTGAACCTTTCCGGACTGGGAAAATTTGAAGCCTTTGATATTTATTATCCATTATTATTCCCACCTACTAATAATTCCTATTCACTTAAAATAAAACCATCTGACCAAACCAATATATTTACAACAAATGTTAACTCCGTAAGTCGTTCTGAACGCTTTACCCTCATTGAAAGTAAATATGGAAAACAGCCTTCAACCTTAGATGATTTATGGAGTTTTAAAATTTTAAATAACGAAACTGGGTATTTAAAAATTGGCACATTTGTAACCAATAAATTAACCCTTGACTGGAAGAAATTTTTAAATAGTGCTTTTAATGAATTGGATGAAAAGAATATTCAAAACTTAATCATTGATATACGTGGAAATGAAGGTGGTGATGATGAGGTAAATCTTTTACTTGGAAAAAAGTTAGCTAAAAAGCAGATTGAATTTCCAGCGTTTAAAGAATTACTTCGTTACGAAAATGTTTCTGACGAATTTCGCCCCTATCTTAATACCTGGGATAAAAATTTTTATAACAGAAAGGGACAATTAATAAAACTGGAAAATGGCTTTTATACTTGGCGAAAAGACAGAGGCAACTCAATCATAAAACAAAACAGTAAAGCTTTTAAAGGAAATACCTATTTACTTGTTGATGCAGCAAATAGTTCTGCAACATTTTTTCTTACGGCAGGGTTACAACAGAACAAGATTGCAACTATTGTAGGTTCGGAAACTGGCGGCAACCTGAAAGGAACAAATGGAGGGCAACTTTTTTTTCTTTGGCTACCTAACTCTAAAATTGAAATAGACATTCCGTTGATAGGTTATTACCCATTGACAGAACAACCTGACAAGGGTATAAATCCTGATATTGAAATTCAATTAAATATTTCAGACATTTTATCCAACAAAGACAAAGTTTTAGAAAAGACATTAGAATTAATAAATAGAAAGTGACAAGCACATCAGCCACTAGAAGTATTTGCAAAAACATGGCTGTGCAAACACAACGGTAAACATTTTTCAGCTTCAGCTAGTGACCCCACGAACAGAAATAGTGTAAAAAAATCCACAGCACCATCTCCCCCACCCCAAAAAACTGCGACTCTACTAATACTGCTCATACCAACTAAATTTATTTTGTACGATTTTTGATTTTTCTTTTTTTAAATACTCTAAAAAAGAGGTAGCAACTGGAGCATGTTTTTTTCCTTTTAACCATATTAAACTCCAGGTTGTTTTAATTGGCAGACCTTTAATTGGAATAATTTGCAATTGATTATTATAGAGTTCATTTTTAATTCCAATTAACGGCATAATAGAATAGCCCAAACCAGCCAATAAGGCTTGCTTAACGGCTTCATTAGATGTCAGCTCCATTTTTTTTATTACTGATATATTATTACGATCAATAAAACTTTCCATTGTTTGTCTTGTACCGGAACCCTTTTCTCTAAATATTAAAGGCAACTCTTTAAATATTTCTTTTGAGTTATTAGCCTTTTTAAATTTTGTTTTGGCATTGCCTACGAGGTACAACTTATTTTGAAGTAAATCGAGTTTCTCAATTTTTAAAGTATTTGGTAGAATAGAAACCAATGCAAAATCAACTTCATTATTTTCTAAACTTTCCACAACTTTATTTTTATTTGTAACATCCATCATTAATTCTATACCAGCATGTTGTTCCATAAAATCAGCCAAAAAGTTGGGCATAACATACTTTCCAGTAGATACTACTGAAATCTTTAATCGTCCGGTTAATTTTCCCTGATAAGCTAAGGTTTTATAGTTTATAGCATACACTTGGTTGATGATACTTTCTGCCGCCTCTGCAATCTCTCTTCCAAAATCGGTGATATAAATTTTTCGCCCAACCACTTCCGTTAAAGGTATATCAAACTGATTTTGAAAGTTTTTTAACTGAATTGAAACAGCTGGCTGGGTAAGATGTAATTCTTCCGAAGCCTTTGTTACGCTTTGGGTTTGTACAATTTTTAAAAAAATTTGTAATTGGTTTAACGTATAATTCATAAAATATATTTATGTTTTCTATTACAAAGATAAATAAAACCTTATGAATAATAATGCTCAATTTTGCTTTATAAAATTAAATAAAAATAGATAATGACAAGAATAACAGTAGCAAAAGGAGACGGAATTGGCCCAGAGATTATGGACGCTACATTAAAAATAGTTTTAGCAGCAGGTGCCAAACTAGAAATTGATGAGATTGAAGTTGGCGAAAAAGTTTATTTAGCTGGTAACACTTCAGGCATCGCTTCAGCATCTTGGGAAATAATTAGGCGGAACAAAATATTTTTAAAATCCCCTATTACAACGCCACAAGGTGGTGGATACAAAAGCTTAAATGTTAGTATTCGTAAATTTCTTGGTTTGTATTCAAACGTAAGACCTTGCATGAGCTTACATCCTTTTGTTAGCACTAAACATCCAGTAATGGACATTGTTATTATAAGAGAAAATGAAGAGGATTTATATGCTGGAATTGAACACCAACAAACAGACGAGGTAGTACAATGTTTAAAATTAATTAGCAGACCAGGTTGCGAAAAAATAGTTCGTTATGCTTTTGAATATGCTAAACAACAAAACCGAAAAAAAGTAACCTGTTTTACAAAAGATAATATTATGAAACAAACAGATGGCTTGTTTCACAGGGTGTTTGATGAGATTGCAAAGGAATATCCAGAAATAGAAAACGAACATTGGATAATAGATATTGGTGCAGCTAAACTAGCTGATACGCCAGAAGTTTTTGATGTAATTGTAATGGCAAATTTATATGGAGATGTGCTAAGTGATGTGGCAGCACAAATAACGGGTTCGGTTGGTTTAGCAGGCTCGTCTAATATAGGCGAAGAATGTTCCATGTTTGAAGCTATACACGGTTCTGCCCCAAAAATTGCCGGGCAAAATATAGCAAACCCATCAGGTTTATTACAAGGCGCAATTATGATGCTTAATCATATTGGGCAAACAGAAATAGCAGAAAAAATTCAAAATGCTTGGCTAAAAACATTAGAAGATGGAACACATACAGACGATATTTTTACGGAAGGAATAAGCAAGAAAAAATTGGGAACAAAGGAATTTGCTGAGGCTGTCATTGAAAATCTAGGCCAAAAGCCTTCCCTATTAAAATCTGTTTCTTATGCAAATAATTCGGCTTTAAACTTGCCAAAATACAAACGTAAGCCTGCTGCAAAAAAAGAATTAGCAGGTGTTGATATTTTTGTTCATTGGACCGGTTCTAATCCTAACGAACTAGCAGAAAAAGTGAAGAGAATTGAAAGCAATGGAATGAAACTCTCCATGATTACAAACCGAGGAATTAAAGTTTGGCCTGATGGATTTAAGGAAACATTTTGTACTGATCATTGGAGATGTCGTTTTAAACCATTGGATGATGCTGAAATGAATAAACTAAGTATTATCGAATTATTAAACAATGCACTCATTGAAAAGATTGATAGCATAAAAACGGAAAATTTATACTCATTTGATGGGAATGCTGGCTATTCATTAGGACAAGGCCAATAATTTATAAACAAAAAAAATGGTTAACGTTATCATATATTTAAAAAAAGAACATAGTGCTAAGGAATTGGTAAAAGCTCTTTTAGAAGAAAAATTAATTGCATCGGCTACAATTAATGAGAACAATATTTCATACAAACTAGAAGATAGTGTATTCTCAGAAGAGCTAATCAGCGTTATTACGGCTCAGTCAAAATCGCTTTTATTTAGT
Organism: Bacteroidota bacterium; assembly: GCA_031377245.1. Taxonomy (GTDB): domain Bacteria; phylum Bacteroidota; class Bacteroidia; order Chitinophagales; family Chitinophagaceae; genus Ferruginibacter. Next base: position 120,843 of record JANMEU010000016.1, on the reverse strand, counting down.
GACATTGTATTGATTGTGGAAGCAAAAACAGGTGAAGATACTCCAGTCATTTCAACACCAATAGTAGGATCCAATCGAATTTTTGATAACACGGTTAAAACTAAAACTTTAGCAGTTTAAAACCATAAGATGAATATACAACTTATTCAGGACGAGTTTGACTCCAACGATGCTTTAGAGCTTATAGCCCAAATAGTACATGTAAAAATAAAGTATCACGAGAATAAAATAAATAGTTGTAGTAACGAAGAGGTAATTAAAATAAGGGAAATAAAAATAAATAGATTGCAAAAAGAACTTTTTGAATTCAGAAAAACAATCCATTCAAAAACTAATGGTGTAAAAATTGAAGCAATAATTAAAATTGAATAAGAATAAATTAAAACGGACAAGCCGAACACCGCTTTAAAAAGTAGGCAGCATAAAAATAACAAAATGAAAAGAATTAAAATGATTGTTGGAGTGCTTTTAACTGCAAGTCTTATATCCTCTTGTAACCAAGCCCAAGAGCAAGCAAAAGAGCAAACGGACAAAATTGTTTCGCAAACAAACGAGCAAGTGAAAAAAGTAATTGACGATTTAGGTTTAGTGTATGTGGAAGAAGGTGCACAATCTGTTATTACCTATAACGAAGTAAACGCAGCCCAACAAGCTTGGTGCGACGCTTTAGTAAAAATTGGAAAACTGAAAGAAGAAGGTGGCGATTACAAAACCTTTGCAAGTGATGTACTTTCTTCTGCTTATAATTACGACAATGGTAAAGTGTTTTTCAAACCAACATTAGCATATGGCGACCAAACTTTTAGAAACGATAAAAAAGGAGCATTGGCGTACTTTATAGGAGGCGACCCCGACTTTCCGAATGATAAAGGTTTTGCATTGACACCTTGGGTTAAAGCACGGTACGATAATGCAGGAGATAAAAACGAAGGCATTCAAATTTACGGTTCAATTGCCATTACTATGGGCAATGTTTGGGTAACAGCTAAAGACGGTAAAGAGGTAATGGTTGATAAAACTTGGGTTTTTAAGAAAGGAAAAGACGGAAAACTTAAAATTATTGTACATAAATCATCACTTCCATTTAGTCCAAATAAATAGAAATTAAAAAAGGTTACAAAACAATTTGTAACCTTTTTTAATTGTACTTTCACTATTATAAATAACAAAATAATGATAAAAATATCAGGCATATTTTTTTTGTTTTGTACACTTTTGTTTCAAAGCATAAAGGCACAAACACCCACAGATTCTACATTGTTTAACAAAGAATATAGTAGTTTAGAAGAAGCCCTAAAAAAACCTGAAAATGTGTACAGATTAAATTTGAGTAATCAAAACGTACAATTTTCAGATTCTATTTGGTCAAAATTTTCTAATCTGCGCTATTTGAGTTTAAAAAACGACCATTTAAAAACAATACCAGAGGGCATAGGTAATCTTAAAAATTTAAAAACGCTTGATTTGAGTGGTAACGATTTTAAAGTATTACCTACATCTTTTATCGGATTATCAAACCTACAAGAGTTATATTTAAATGATGATAAATTTTTTCAATTTGAAAAAAGTATTCCAACACTAAGTAAATTACCTAATCTAAAATCACTTCATGTAGAAAATGATGGTTTAAAAAAGTTGCCTAAAAATATATCTTTGCTTAATAATTTAGAATCGTTATACCTTAATAATAATCAATTTAAAAAAATGCCCTTACAAATACAAGGATTAAAAAACTTGAAATATATGGACTTACATGATAATAAGTTCAGACTTCAAAATCAGTACAATCAAGAACTTGGTTTTGGAATAAAAATTAGATTTTAAATTTAGATATTATTTATAAATGAAAATTAAAATTAGTATTGTTGCTGTTTTATGTTGGTGTTCACTAATTTCCTTTGCACAAAACAATCGTTTAAATACGAGTAACCGTATAGGTTGGTACAACTATTTTGGAACATTTAAGCTATCGAAAAAATTTGGCGTACATACAGAATATCAATTTCGTAGAAACGAAGTAATTACAGAGTGGCAGCAAAGTTTATTACGAGTAGGAATTAATTATCAACTGAACCCCAAAATACAATTAAGACTTGGTTATGCTTGGATAGAAACGTTTCCTTATGGGGAGTATTCAATAAATGGAATGGGAAAAGACTTTACTGAACACCGATTGTTTCAAATGGCAACAATTACTGATAAAGTTTCTATTGTAGATTTATCGCACCGTTTTATGCTAGAGCAACGTTGGGTTGGTAGATATTCCAATATGAATTTAACAAAAGAAGATGAGTTTCCATTACTCAATAGGTTTAGATATATGATTAGGTTTCAACTACCTTTAAAAGGTAAAGAAATTAAAGATAAAACTCCTTATGTAGCATTTTATGATGAGGTTTTTATTGGCTTTGGAAAAAATGTTAATGCCAATATTTTTGACCAAAATCGATTAGGTGTTTTGTTAGGTTATAGGTTTACTAAAAATGTAAGAATTGAGGGCGGTTTTTTAAATCAAACACTACAGTTTGGAAGACAAATCAATCAACAAAATGTTTTTCAATCCAATTCAGGACTTATAGTAAATGCAAACTTTAATTTTGACTTGATAAAAAATAAAAAAGATTAAAATAATATACTTAAAATTTGAATCAACTAGTTACAATATTACTCCTCTAAGTATTAACTTAGTTTATGGGTATTAGGCAACTCAAAAATTAGGTTTTCGCCATAAACCAATGCCGGAGTTTGGTAACCAATTTTAAAATTGCCCATAAGTATTTTTTGTACAATTATTAAACTGCTGTGAGCTGTTAAGGAATATCCATCTAAGCAACTTAGGCTTGCCGTTACTTTTTCGCCAGCTAAATTGGTAGCTTCTCCCCAAACTAAACTTTTACTTTTTAACCGCTGTTCATCACTTGGTCCGGCAGGTTTTGCTTTTATTTTTTTCTTAATAATGTTACGCATAAAAGCTGTTCGTAACAACCAATTAAATGCAAATTGAAATTTTAAAATATTAAATATTTTGGGTTTTATGCCTGTATAGGTTTCAATATTTAGTATACCTGTGGTAAAATGTGCAGTAGAAATATCGCCCCAAGGAATGGTCATTACAAATAATTTTTGCTCACCAAAATTTACCCACATCCCTTTGTGACCAAGCGGTGTTCTTTTTATCATGCCATTTTCTCTTATGCAACCACCTTCGCCAATTTTGCTAGCCATGGTAATTGCAGTACCATGCGATAAGCCCCCATTAACAGAAGCAAATGCTAATTTTAAATGTGTTGCATTGGGTAATTTATTTTTTAGTTGCAGTGCAATACAATCAGTTGGTACAACATCAAACCCAACACCGGGCATTACCATTATATTTTTTTCTTTGGCTTGCTTATCAAATGTTTTTAAATATTCAAACACACTTACGTCGCCATTAATATCTAAATAATGAACACCAGTTTTCAAACAAGCCGTTATCATTTGTTTAGCGGTTTGGCTAAATGGCCCGGCACAATGCAGTACAACTTTTACTTGTTGTAATGCAGTTTCTAATTTTTCGGTATCATTTAAATCAATAACTACGTAGGGTAGCTGTAACTCTTCGGCCATAGGCTTTATAGCTTCCTCTGTTCTGCCAGCAAGTATGGGTTGTAGATTATATTGAGCAGCAAGTTTGGCAATTAATTGGCCTGTGTAGCCATTTGCTCCGTACAGTAAAAATTGATTTTGCATAATTTTTTGGTTATTCACACGCTAATTAAAGTGATGCTATTGAAGTTGAAATGAACAAGAAAAAAATTACTTCAATCTTTCCTTAAAATCTAACCCATTTTTTGCTAACGTATCTTTTGCAATGGTGTACCCAGCATCGGCATGGCGTATTACTCCCATACCGGGATCGTTACATAACACACGGCTAAGCCTAGCTGCAGCATCGGGTGTACCATCTGCCACTATTACCATACCACTGTGTATGCTGTAACCCATACCTACTCCACCACCGTGGTGAAGGCTTACCCAACTTGCCCCACCTGCAGTATTTACTAGTGCATTTAATATTGGCCAATCGGCAACAGCATCGCTACCGTCCAACATGGCTTCAGTTTCTCTATTGGGAGATGCTACGCTACCTGTATCTAAATGATCTCTACCAATTACTATGGGTGCTTTTACTTTGCCTGTGCGTACTAGTTCGTTAAAGGCTAGCCCAGCTTTTTCTCTATCGCCCTGCCCTATCCAACAAATACGTGCTGGTAATCCTTGAAAAGCAATTTTTTCTTTTGCCATTTTCATCCAACGTAGCATTCCTGTATTCTCAGGAAAAAGATTCATCATTACTTCATCGGTTACGGCAATATCGTTAGGGTCGCCGCTAAGTGCAGCCCATCTAAAAGGTCCTTTGCCTTCGCAAAATAAAGGGCGTATGTATGCAGGTACAAAGCCAGGGAAAGCAAAACATCTTCCAAGAGGAAAGTTGAGAGTTGAAAGTTGAGAGTTGCCAACACTTTCCTCTTTCCATTTTCCACTTTCAACTTCTTGGGCTCTGGCTCGTATATTATTTCCATAATCAAATGTAATAGCTCCTTTATCCATCAACTGCAACATTAATTGCACATGCAAATACATACTGGCATAGCTTAATTGCAAATAGTTGTCTTTATCGGCATCCCTTAATTGATTAGCTTCTTCGTTAGTTAGGGTGTGGGGTATATAACCAATTAATGGGTCGTGTGCAGATGTTTGATCTGTAAGGGTATCTGGTATACAATTTCTTTCGAGTAGGCGTTGCAGTAAGTTAATAGCGTTACATAAAACTCCAATACTTACTGCTTTCCCTTCGGCTTTATATTTTAATGCTGCATCAATTGCTTCATCAATATCTGTATACTTTTCATCTAAATATTTTGTTTCAATACGTTTATCTATTCTCCATTCTTCTACTTCGGCAACTAAGGCTACGCCCTCGTTCATAGTAATAGCAAGGGGTTGTGCACCACCCATACCACCAAGCCCTGCAGTTACGTTTAGCGTATTAAGCAATGTTCCGCCAAAATGTTTTGTTGCTATTGCTCCATAGGTTTCGTACGTGCCTTGTACAATACCTTGGCTTCCTATATAAATCCAGCTACCGGCAGTCATTTGGCCATACATCATTAAGCCTTTTTTTTCTAGCTCATCAAAATGTTGCCAATTAGCCCAGTTGGGTACAAGCTGACTGTTACTTAACAATACCCTTGGCGAATCTTTATGTGTTTTTAAAATACCTACAGGCTTACCACTTTGTATTAAAAGCGTTTCATCTTCCTCTAAAATTTTTAACGATGCGATTATGTTGTCTAACGCTTCAAAATTTCGGGCTGCTTTTCCCCTGCCTCCATACACAATTAATTCCTCTGGCCGTTCTGCAACCTCAGGATCAAGATTATTCAATAACATTCTTAATGCGGCTTCTTGCACCCAGCCTTTACAATTAAGTGTTGTGCCTGTTGGCGTTTTGTATTTTATTGGATCGTAGCTCATATATTATTTTTTTCAGGCACAGATTACTCAGATTTTCACAAATAAAAATACATCTGTGATAATTTGTGGAATCTGTGGTAAATTATTTTTGTAAAAATTTTACCGCTTCTATCATATCATCATGCAAAATTCTATCTTGTTCGTTAAAACTTACTTGTTTTCTAAACGCAATAACTATTTCCTCTATTTGGGGAGATGATTTTACTGGCCTCCTAAACTCCAGTGCTTGTATTGCCGTTAATAATTCTATGGCCAACACCTTTTCTACATTATCTATAACTCGTTTACATTTAGTTGCAGCATTAGCCCCCATACTTACATGATCTTCTTGATTATTGCTTGATGAAATAGTATCAACACTAGCTGGTGTACACAATTGTTTGTTTTCGCTAACAATACCTGCTGCAGTGTACTGTGGAATCATTAAACCACTATTTAACCCAGCATTTTTTACTAAAAATAAAGGTAGATTTCGTTGCCCACTAATTAATTGATACGTTCTTCTTTCACTAATGCTTGCTAACTCACTCATGGCAATACATAAAAAATCTAAACCTAACGCTAAGGGCTGTCCGTGAAAATTTCCTCCACTTACAATTAAATCTTCATCCGGAAAAATATTGGGATTATCTGTAACTGAATTTATTTCTTTAATAAAAATATCTTGTACATAATTAACGGTATCTTTTGTAGCCCCATGTACTTGAGGTATACATCTAAAACTATACGGATCTTGTACTTGATTTTTTTGTTGGGTAGATAATGCACTTCCATTTAATAGGGCTCTAATTTTTGCAGCAGTTTCTACTTGACCATTGTGGTTTCTTATGCTATGTATTTTTTCATTAAAAGGTTCTAGTGTGCAATCAAAGGCATCTAACGAAATTGCTGCAATAACATCTGCCCATTTTACCAATCGATCTGCTTGTACTAAATTATGTAAGCCATAAGCGCTCATAAATTGTGTACCATTAATTAGCGCTAAGCCTTCTTTACTTTTTAGTTCTATGGGTTGCCAATTAAACTTTTTTAACGCTTCGCTTGAGGGCATTTTTTTGCCTTGGTGCCAAACCTCTCCCATACCAATAAGTGGTAAACTTAAATGTGATAAGGGTGCTAAATCGCCACTTGCACCTAATGAGCCTTGGGTATATATAACTGGAAATACATCGGCATTGTACATATCCATCAAGCGTTTTACGGTATCTATTTGTACGCCACTATACCCATAACTTAATGATTTTATTTTTAGCATTACCATCAGTTTTACAATATCCAAGGGCACTTCCTCCCCCATTCCGCAGGCATGCGATTGTATAAGGTTGCTTTGTAATTGTTGTAACTGCGTTTTATCAATTTTTACATTTTGCAAATAACCAAAGCCTGTATTTATGCCATAAAATAATGCATCGCTTTCGGTTAATTTTTTATCTAAATAATTGCGGCATTCTGTAATTCTAAAATGTGCATCAAAGGTTATGGATACCAATTGATTAAAAGCTAACAAATTTTTTATTTGTTGAAAGTTAGTGTGCTGTTTATCTAATGGCAAGTAGTTATAACTCATACCCCTTAATCCCCTAAAGGGGAAAATATTTAAAGTTTAAAAAATGAAGTTACGTTAAATAATTATACACCAAAAGCCCCCTTAGGGGATTGGGGTATTTAATAAATCTCTAATAACCACACTGGCAGTAGTGCACCCAACAATAGCTGGCATATAAGATATAGTGCCAATTACCGACTTTTTCGGATATGCTTTTTCGGTTACTATTATTTTTTCTTGCTCCACTCGTTCTGGCGAAAAAACAACCTTTACCCCTTTTTTTACACCAATTTTGTGTAAGTATTTTCGTACATATCTAGCTAAATTACATTGATAACTTTCAGAAATATCTGCTACTCGTATTTGCGATGGATCAATTTTTCCGCCAGCACCTAAGGCACTTACAATAGCTATTTTTCGTTCAACACATGCTTTTATAAACCAAACTTTTGGGCTTAACGTATCAATACAATCAACAGCGTAATCAAAATTGCCAGCATCTAAAATTTCGTTGGTACGTTCTTCTTTTATAAACTCGGTAATCATCGTTAAATCAAGCTCTGGATTAATATCTTTTAACCTTGCTGCTAGCACCGTAGTTTTATTTTGCTTTTCGGTAGAGTGCAAGGCCACAATTTGGCGATTAGTGTTGCTTAAATCAACTACATCGCCGTCAATGATGGTCATTTTACCAACTCCAGCCCTAGCAATCATTTCGGCACAAATACCGCCTACTCCACCAAGCCCAACCACTAATACATTTTTACTCATTAAACGATAAATACGTTCATCATCTAGCATTAGTTGTGTACGGCTCATCCAGTATGGAATCATGATAAATAAGAATTAAAATGAGGAATTAAGAATTGTGGAGCAAATTTATTACTAAAGTGTTATAAAATTCGAAATCATAAATTCGAAATTCGAAATTTAAACTAGTATTTTTATCTTCTTGAATAATTATTAAAACATTACCATGCACACAGAGTCGTCCATCGTCCATCGTACATCGTACATTGCCACATTGCTTATTGCCTATTTCTTATTGCCTATTTTTTGCAAGGCACAAACCGTAAAACTTTTACACAGTGGTAATAAGGTTAGTTTACGTGGTTTAAGTGTGGTAGATAATAAAACCATTTGGGTAAGTGGTAGTGGTGGCACCGTAGGCAAGTCGTTGGATAGTGGTAATACCTGGAAATGGATGACCGTAAAAGGATTTGAAAAAATTGATTTTAGAGATATTGAGGCCTTTGATAATACTACTGCGGTAATAATGGGTATTACAGCTCCGGCTTATATTTTAAAAACTGTAGATGGTGGAGATAGTTGGAAAGTGGTTTATGAAAATAAAGATACTAGCATGTTTTTAGATGCTATGGAATTTTGGAACGAACAAAGTGGCATTGTAATAGGCGACCCAATAAAGGGCAAAATGTTTATTGCTAGAACGTTTGATGAAGGAAATACATGGCAACATATTCCTACTCAAAATATGCCCAGTGTTGTACAAGGTGAAGCCTGTTTTGCAAGTAGTGGCACCAACATTCGTAAACTAAATAAAAAAGAAGCCGTGTTTGTAACTGGTGGAATAAAGAGCAGAATGTTTATTAGGGATAGAATTATTGAAATGCCCATTATACAAAACGCAGCAACAACTGGTGCTAATAGTGTTGCTGTAAAAAATAGCAAAACAATGATTGTTGTGGGTGGAGATTTTAATACCAAAGACAGTACCACACAAAATTGCGTAATTACTATAGATGGTGGTAAAAGCTTTACTGTACCTACTGTTCCGCCACATGGTTATAGAAGTTGTGTAGAATTTATTAAAAAGAAAACATGGATTAGCTGTGGCCTAAATGGTGTAGATATTAGTAACGATAACGGTACAACTTGGCAGTGGATTAGTAAAGAAAGTTACCATGCTGTACGTAAAGCCAAAGATGGTAAGAGTGTTTTTTTTAGCGGTGGAAATGGAAGGATTGGGAAGTTGGTACTGGAACGCTAACCTGCCTGCCGGCAGGCAGGTTAATATTATTATGATGATTTGATATGATTTTTACTACCATTTATCTGTGAAAATTTAGTCAATAAATGAAAAAACAGTACAAAAAAAATGGATAATTGCATTTAACAATTATCCATTATCCTTTTAAAAACTATCCATTAATTCAAACTTCTAAAATCAACTGGCACCAACTTACTCACACCAGGCTCTTGCATGGTTACGCCATAAATTACATCTACTGCACTCATCGTCATTTTATTATGCGTTACAATTATAAATTGGGAGTTTTCGCTAAACTGCTTAATCATATTAGTAAACTTTCCTACGTTAGCATCATCAAGCGGTGCATCTACCTCATCTAAAATACAGAATGGTGCTGGTTTTATTAAATAAATAGCAAATAATAAAGCTGTGGCCGTTAATGTTTTTTCTCCACCACTTAATTGACCAATAGATGATGGTCGTTTACCCTTTGGTTTAGCTACAATATCAATACCTGTTTCGGCTAAATTATTAGGATCTACCAAAACCATATCGGCGGTATCATCTTCTGTAAATAATGCCTGAAAAACTTTTTGAAAATTTTCTCTTACTTTATTAAACGTATCTAAAAATTGTTGGTTGGCTGTTGCTTCTACCTCTTGTATGGTTTGCATCAACGAATCTTTAGCAGTTACTAAGTCATTTTTTTGCTCTAAAATAAATTCGTAACGCTTTTTCATTTCGGTATAAGCCTCTATTGCCGTAGGGTTTACTTCACCAATATTTTCTAAACGCTTACGCATTCTTTCACTTCTTTCTTTCAAACTATCCAAAGGTTCTTCACCGCTACGTGCCTCATCAATAATTACATCTAAATCTATTTTAAACTCTACATTTAAGCGCTCCTTCATACCAGCTAACTGCAATTTTAATTCGGTTAGCTTGTCTTTAATTTCATTTAATAACGTATCTATTCCTTCTTTACTTTTTTGCTTGTGGCGTAGCTCACTTTCTTTTTGGGCTAAAGCATTTCTATGGTTGTAATACGCTTGGTCGGCTTCATTTAATTTCTTTTCTTCAACATCTTTATTTTGCAACATACTTACCAGCAAGGCTTCTACTTGTTGTAAAGAGGTTGCTGTTTCGGTAATGCTTGCTGCTGCTTCTTGTAATTGAGTATTGCTACTCTCAATTTCTACTTTTAAATTATTTAATTGATTGCTTTTAAAATCAAACTCTTGTTTTAAACTAGCAACTTTATTTTGTTGTTTTGCAAACTGAAGATTGCTATCGTTAAAAGTATGGGTAGCATTGGTATAATCTTGCTCAGCCAACGTATAATCTTGCTCAACGATACCAATTTTTTCGCTTAACTCATGTAATTGGGTATTAAATTTTTCAAGTGCTGTTCTTGTACTTTCAATAGCATCATGGTTATCTTGCAATTGCCCTTGAAAGTCCTCTACCCTTTTGGTACTTGTTTCTTCTAGGTGCAATAAATTTTCCAACTTATTTTGTAGAGAAAAGACGTGGTTGGTAAGGTTATTAATATCTTGTTGGGTTTGCTTAATTGCATTTTCTTTTAATTGCTCATTAAATGCAATTACTTCGTTATGCTTTGCATTAATAGATGTTTTTAATACTGTTACTAAAGCATCTTGTGTATTAATTTCTTCAATTAATTTTTCTAAATTTTTTGCTCTTCCTATTTTTTTTCCTTCAAACAAACCAACACTTCCACCCGTTAAACTGTATTTTCCTTTTACATATTTACCCGTTTTTTCCAAGACTACTGCACCGTTGCTATTTTGCAAGGCATCTTCATTTTCGGCAATAAAAACATTACCTAATAAATGCTTTGCCAAGTTACTATACTTACTATCTATTTCTACTACACTCAATGCTGGTATTGTTCCTGCTGGTTGGTGTGTTTGTTCAAAGGCTGTAAATTTATCTTGTAAAAAAAAGTTGGCTTTACCTTTTTTATTGTCATCTAACAAATGAATAGCTTGTAAACCTTCTTGTAAATTATTTACAATGTAATAGTTTAGGTAAGGCTCCAACACATTTTCTACTGCGGCTCTGTAGGCTTCTTTTACATAAATAATATCACTTAGTAAAGGAGCCTCATAATTCCAATCGGCATTTTTATGCAAAAATTTAACACTCTCTGGATACCCTTCCATAGAGTCTATCAAACTCTTTAAAAGATCATGTTCATTTTTTTTGCTATCTAACTTTCTATTTTCTTCTGCTAATTCGCTACGCAAACCTTCCAACATATTTTGCGATTGCAAAATTTGTTCTTTGGTAAATTCTTGATGGTCTTGCAATTGTTGCAAATCCACTTTCTTTTGTTCAAGCTCTTGTTCTTTTACTTTTTTATCGGCTTCTAATTGTTGTACTTGTGCTTGGCGTTGTAGTTTTTCATCTTGTAGTTGATGAATGCTACGTTGTAAATTTTGGATAGACGTATCTGCTACGGCAACTTGTTTCTCCGCTTCAAATTGATTACGTTGAATAGCTTGATTATCTTTACGCAACTCATCAATATTGCTTCGCTTTTCATCAAATACTTTTCGTTTTTGCTCTACAGCATCTTTTAAATTAACTAAGGCTTCTTCAAACTCTACCAACTTTATTTCATCTTCCTTAATTTGATTATTGGTAAAAACAATGCTTTCATCTAAGCCTTTTAACTGCCCACCAGCTTTATTTAAAAATTCGTTTAGGCCCGTTTCTCTTTCTTTTAAGTATTGTAAACGCTGTGTTGTAAGGCTTTTATCACTTTCTTTATTGCGGACAGTGCTAAGCATTTCGTTGTAGGCTTGTTGCAAATCATGCAATGCTTTTTCTTGCTCAATAAACCCAAGTTTTTCTTTTTCTAATGCGGCTTCTTCTACTGCAATAGCGGTTTCAATTTCTATTCGTTTGTCAACTTCGGCTTGTTGTTGTTCGTTTAAATTTTTGTATGTAACATTAAAGCCTTCTAACGATGCTTTAGCTAATTCTATACTTACTTCTTTATATTCGGTTTTTATTTCGAAATATTTTTCGGCTTTTTTAGCTTGACTTTCTAAGCTTTTTAATTGATTATTTATTTCGAATAATAAATCTTCTATACGAGCTAAATCTTGCTCGGTAGCATCTAACTTTAATTTAGCTTCTTTTTTACGAGTTTTATAAATGGTAATGCCTGCAGCTTGCTCCAACATTTTTCGGCGGCTGTTTTCCTTATCTTTTATAATATCATCAACCATTCCTAACTCTATAATGGCGTAGCTATCTGTGCTTATCCCCGTATCCATAAACAAATTATGAATATCTTTTAAACGACATTGTACATCATTTAAGCGATACTCACTTTCGCCATTTTTGTAATATTTACGAGTAACAGTTACCGTATTAAATTCGGTGGGTAAAAGGTTTTTTGTATTTTCAAACGTAAGGCTAACTTCTGCTAAACCGCTTGCGCTTCTGGTTTTACTACCATTAAATACCAAACTTTCTAAATTTTCGCTACGTAGGTTACTTATTTTATGCTCTCCTATTACCCAACGTATACTATCAATAATATTACTTTTACCACAACCATTGGGGCCAATTACGCCAGTAATGCCTTCATCAAAATTGAGTACAGTTTTATCGGCAAAACTTTTAAATCCTTTTATTTCTAAACTCTTTAAACGCACTTTTCTTATTTTTTTATGTAACAGGGCAAATATAAAGGAATGGGGTAAAATTTAAGGGTGATACTAGAGTAAGTTATTCTTAGTTATCCACAAGGAGGTTAAGAGTTTGGGGATAAGGAAGTTTAGGGGTTGAAGAGGTTTAGAGATTAAAATAAAAGTCATTTAGTCTTGGGAATTAGCATATTAGCAAACTAGCCCATTAGCTTATTATCTTTGCAGAATGGAATTGAGCAATAGAAAAGCTTATCATGAGTTTTATTTTGAGGATAAATACATTGCTGGTATTGTATTACAGGGCACCGAAATTAAAAGTTTACGCAGTGGAAAGGCAAGTTTTAACGACAGTTATTGCCATTTTGATGATGGAGAATTGTATGTAAAAAGCTTACATATATCGGAATACGCCTTTGGTACATACACCAATCATGAGCCTATGCAAGAGCGTAAGTTACTAATGACTAAACGAGAGTTGAAAAAATTGGAGACTAAAATTAAAGAAAAAGGGTACAGTATAATTCCTTTAAAAATATTTATTAGCGAAAAAGGGCTTGCCAAAATGGAAATTGGCTTGGGTAAGGGTAAAAAGTTATTTGATAAGAGAGAAACAATGAAGGAAAGAGATACGGAGAGAGATATTAAAAGAAAATATGGCATATAATTTACTCTCCCATACCCTCATCCACATCGCCTGTTTTACTGCTATTCATAAGCATTTCATTAATGTTTTCAATTTCGGTTGGGGTAAAATAACGCCACTTACCTGTGGGTAAATTGCTTACCGTAAAATTCATAATACGAACTCTTTTTAATGCTACTACATTGTAACCCAGCGCCTCACACATACGGCGTATTTGGCGGTTTAAGCCCTGTACTAAAATTATTTTAAATCTGTTATCCCCTTCTTGCTTTACAAAACATTTTTTGGTAACGGTTCCTAAAATTTTTACTCCATTTCGCATTTTATTTATAAAATCTGGAGAAATGGTTTTATCCACAGTAACAAAATACTCTTTTTCATGATTATTTCCGGCTCGTAAAATTTTATTTACAATATCTCCATCATTTGTTAAAAAAATTAAACCTTCACTAAGTTTATCTAATCGGCCAATAGGAAAAATTCTATTTTTATGATTGATAAAATCTATAATATTTGCTTTGTCTTTTAAGTCTGTAGTACAAGTAATACCCTTGGGCTTATTTAAAGCAATATAAATAGGTAACACTTTTTTCTTAATTCGTTCTCCATCAATACGTACATCATCCCCTAGCTTTACCCTATTACCTTTATTGGCATCTAGCCCGTTAATAGTTACACGGCACTGTTCTATGTATTTATCTGCCTCTCTACGGCTACAAAAGCCACTTTCGCTAATATATTTATTTAAACTTACTTCCATATTTATGGCCAAAAGTACTATAAGGTTTTAATTTTTTTGTAACTAATACTAACCTATTTGAGGTATTGTATATAGTGTAACAAAAACTTACTTTTATTTTATAAAATTAATCTCATGAAAAAAGTACTAATTACAGTTTTGTTTTTTATGATTTATCAACTAGAATTTGCACAATTTGGCATTTTAGATAGGGCTAAGCAAAATGCAAAAAATAAGGTAAATAATAAAATTGATGAAAAAATTAATAAGGGTATAGATAAAACAGTAGATGGAGCTGATAATGAAATAAAGGGTAAAAATAAAAAGACAGAGGGTAATACCAATAGTCAACAGGGAAATGTAGATGAAGCTTCATCACCATCAAGTTCGTCAAAAAAAGTAAACGAAACAAGTTTTAAAAGCTACAGCAAATTTGATTTTGTACCAGGAGAAAAACTAGTAGCTGCCGAAGATTTTAGTCAAGATGCAATTGGTGATTTCCCAGACAAATGGAACACCAATGGTAGTGGCGAAATTGTAACAGTAAGTAATGCAACGGGCAAATTTTTAATGTCAAGGAAGGAAGTAGTTTTTTACCCAGAATGGATTAAAAACTTGCCAGACAACTTTACGTTAGAGTTTGATTTATTATCTTCTGAAAAATTTAGTTATTATAGTGGTGGGCTTATTGTTGGTTTTACAACTGCAGCTAATGTGGGAAAAGAGTTTAGAAAATTTGCCCGATTTGGAAATGGAAGAGTTGAAAATGGTGGCGGCTTCGAAGTAAGCTTTCATCCGCAAAATGCTGGAGGCTCACAAGGAATGACTTCGTTTTATGCAACAAATAATGGACAGGAAACGTTGCAAAATGAAGCTGACCAAGATTTATTTAGCGAACCTACTAAAACAGCTGTGCATATTTCAATTTGGCGACAAAAAGGGCGAGTGAGAGCTTATATGAATGATAAAAAAGTATGGGATTTACCAAAAGGAGTTTCTGAAGGCTTAAAATTAAATTCGCTTTACTTTAGAAACAATGGAGCCGATAATGATAATGATGCCTTTTACCTAGGCAACATACGATTGGCAGTTGGTGCACCCGATACTCGTAACAAATTAATAACCGAGGGTAAATTTGTAACACATGGTATTTTATTTGATGTAAATAGCGATAAAATAAAATCGACAAGCTATGGCGTTTTAAAAGAAATTGCTACTGTACTAAATGAAAATACGAATGTTAAGGTAAAAATTATTGGGTATACAGATGCTGATGGTGATGATAAAACGAATTTAGATTTATCTAAACGAAGAGCTGAGGCTGTAAAAAATATGTTGAACAAAGAATTTAGCATTAATGAAGATAGAATGCAAACCGACGGCAAAGGGGAAGCAAACCCAATTGATGCTAATACAACCAATGTAGGTAAAGCCAATAATCGTAGGGTAGAATTTATTAAACTTTAGTCTTTTTAAAGCACGGTAATATCAATACATAAGGGGGGCTTTTGCCTCTCTTTTTATTTTACCTCAAAAAGTAAAAACTGAGAATGGAAATGACCGATTGGTTCTAGGTGTAGATCTCTTAGCCACTTTACTTTTCCCAAATTCCACCAATCGTAATAATGCTCAATACTAACAAGCACTTTACCCTTTACAGGCATTGTTGGTTCGTATTGTATGTCGTTATTTTTTTGCAAATATTCTTTAACAAAATAATGCCCCTCTTGATAAAAAAGATTAGCGTCTCCAAAAGTTTTATACGCATTTTTTTTGTTCCAAATAAACTCGTTGGTATAGGGCAAAAAATGTGGAAAGTAATTTGCTACGCTAATAAATTGCCAAAGTAATAAAATCAAAATTATTCTTTTAAATTTTTTATTACTTTTAAAATGATGGTATAAAAAGCCTGCAAATACAAATAAAAGGGGTAAAACAAGTAATACATTTCTTAACCCTAAATACATGGTATTGCTTACGCTCATAAAAAGTAAAAAAGTAAAAGCAGGTCCTATCAAATACACTTCATTATTCAAAAAATTATAGCGCTTACTTTTAAAAAAGTAAACAAAAATTGACGCTAATAAAATAAGGAGTGTTGATATTGGTAATTTAAAACCAAAACACTTTAGGTAATAGGTGTAGTAAGGTTTACCACCAACTGGTTTTCCTAAAAAATACCCTTGCCCGTAAGATGATAAACCTTCAATACCTGGCGGGGTTTCTTCATTAAATGCAGTATAGTCAAACCCTTGTAGATATGGCTCTGGTAATGGAATAGGCATATTTTTAATAAAAGAAAATGTAGTTTGTACTGCTTTTATTTTTTGAGAAACAAATACATAATCGCCAAGCTTTTTACCTGTATTGTTAAATAAAAAACCAGTATTAATAATAAGTAAACTTACCACAGTAATTAAGGTAAATGCTTTTGCAAATTTTAGACCATGCTGCTTACTATTAGTTGTTTTAGCAAAACCAATAAAAAGTAATACTATTGGATAAAAAACTATTAAACTTTGCTTAGCTAATTGCCCGACTGCTAAAAAAATAGCTACATAAAAAATTTGCCAATTACTGTTTGATTTAATGTACCTCCATAAATGAAAACAAATGGCTGTAGCAATTAAAAAACTATAAACATCTGTACCGGCTAATTGTGCATGTGCCATTAAATTTGGGCACAGCAATAGTAAGAGTAATGAAAACAAACCAGCCTCTTTTCCATACAATTGCGTACTCCAACGCAGTATATACAACGCCAAAAAAATAACAAGTGCAATAGAAATTAATCTTCCATTAATAATATCTTGTTGTGCAGTACTTAGGTCTTTTTTTAAAGTAGGCTGTAGCAATTGTTGCACAATACGTGGCAACGTATTTAACACACTAATGGGCATTTGTGTATTAAACTGTGGCTTACCATTAATAAATTGCTTTTGCGGATTACCTTTTACTATGTTAATAGCGTAAGCATAATAAGCTGTTTCATCGCCTGTAGGGCTTAGTTTAGGGTAACAGTATAAGTTGAAGATTGTATAAAATACAATGAGGAGTGTTGCAATAGTTTTGTATTGTTTTTCAATTAAATTCACTATTTTATAAGGGTATTGTATAAATCAACATATTGTTTTCCTACAGTTTCATAACTAAATTTATTGTTTGCGTTTTGAGCTATATCATGCCTATCATACTTAGCATAATTATGAATCATATTTTCCATAGCAGTTGCTAGCTCGTCAATATTTTCATTTATTAAAATACCATTGCTATTATCAATTACTTCTGCAATACCCCCAACTGTTGTTGAAATTACAGGTGTACCACAACAAAGAGATTCTAAAATAACACAGGGCAAGTTTTCAAATCGGCTATTCATTACTAAAGCATTTGAATGTTGCAATACTTCTGCAACTTTTTCATATGCAATTGAATCTTCAAAAAAAATATACTTGCCTAAAAGATTTTTTTGGGTTGCTAATTCAATTAAATGTTGTGGCTTACTTCCAATTAAATTTATTTTAAATTCTACTCCCCTATTTTTTAAAATTTCAACTGCTTCAATAATTCCCTCTACATTTTTTTGAAAAGCCATTGTAGAAATATGAGAAAAGGTAAAAATACTTTGCTGATAATTTTTGTACTCAAAAAAAGTAGTATTTACAACATTGGGTATAATTTCAACTTTTATTTGTACCAAATTTTCATTAACGCAATTACCTAAATTAGCAGTTACTGGGATAAATAATTTTGCTTGATGGAATATTTGTTTAGTAATATTTCTACGAATAAAACTACTTGAATAAATATTAGGCTTTGCATATTTATAATAACCTGTCCAATTTTCGGTAATAACATAGGGCACTTTCCATTTACGTTTTACCCACATAGCTAAAATACCAGCTTTGTAAGCAATATGTAGGTGTGAAAGTTGAGGCACTCCAAATGTATTGATATATTCGTTTATTACCTTTTTATATAAGGATGTATATTTTATTTGAGACAGTAATTTATCAAGAAAAGAAATGCCCGTTTTAAAAGATTTATAATAAACGATAACCTCAGTAATAGTATCCGATTCGCTTTTTTCTATTTTATAATCAGTTGTAATAATTCCCTTTTCATCTTTTACTACATAAATGACATATTGTTTACAAAACAAACTGATGGCTTGTACATGTCGTTGCACAAAATCGCCATCAAATTTATCAAGTTTACTTGGGTACCAACTAGGTAAAACCAAAACATAATTACGATCTAACTTATTGGTCATTTTTTTTGATTACATTTTACGTTGATTATAGCCTTTATGAAAACAATAAATTATGTACACTAAAGAAGTCATATACCCAACACTGCTGCCTAATGCAGCACCTCTAATACCCATAGTTGGAATAAAAAATAAATCACAAATTATAATAACACACAACGCCATAATGTTTGCCCATATATTTTTTTTTTGCTTACTAAGCCCTGCGTTATAAGCAGAATATGCAGTTTGTACTGCCAATGCCACAATGCCAGGCAATAATAATAAATAAGGCTCGTACATAAACAAAAATGTATTCCCAAATACAAAGGGAAAAATCCATTTTCCAAATAATACTAAAGGGGTTGAGGCTAATAGTACAAACACAAAAATAAGTTTACTAACTTTTACTATTTTAAGGTGCATATCCTCTTTTTTACCCTCGGCAGTTACTGCAAAAATTGTTGAAGCAATTATACTTGGTAGTAGAATAAATAACTGACCAACTTTTGATACTTGTATGTAATTACCTAATTGTTGTTTATCTGCAATAAAGTAATCTACAAACCAATAGTCAATTCTATATACCAAAAAGAAAAGTATATTACCCAAAAATGCAACCGATGCATATTTTACAATTTTTAATACCTCTGCTTTATTTGGCAATTCAATTTTGAAAGATTTTATATATTTTATACAGTACCCTAATCCAATAACTAATCCTTGTGCTAAAACAGCGATAAAAAACAGGGTATTAAATTTTTCAAAATCATCTTTACAAAAAAATAGCAGAATAGCAAGTACACCATTAATGATTACTATAATTAAATTAGGAAGTACATAATTATGTTTTGCTGTATAGAGTGCCGAAAAAAAAGTTAGTAACAACATACCTGATACATATATAAAACTTTGCACACCACTTTGCTTGGCAGTACCAATACTTAGATAAATTAAGTACACTAAAATTGCCCCAGCAATAGCCCATAGAAAAGCCACTAATACTGCAGTTGATGTGTTCAATTCATTTTTAGCTCCATAAAATAAAAGGCCAGAGTCTAAACTAAAACTTACTACTAACAGGGCAAAGGCTAAAGAATTTACAAAGAAAAAAAGTTGACCATACAAAACAGCTCCAAAAACCTGTGCTATTAATACATTCAATACAAAAACACTGACCATATTTAATCCACGCCAAAAAATATTTTTGTATAGTAACTTACTTAGTTGCATTTGTTGTAAACCTATCTTTGTATTGGTTTACAAATAAAGCAATAAAATTTCATTATTTAACCATGGCAATACTCCGTAAAATAAATAGTAAAGCAAAAACCGAAAATAATACTGGTTTTGGTACAAATGCAAACGATTATGGCGGCAGGTTTGTAAATAAAGATGGCCAACCCAATGTTAATAAAATAGGTGTTCCATTTTTAGAAAGAATAAGTTGGTATCATGCTCTATTGGCAATGCCCAGATGGAAGTTTTTGGCCGTTATTATTTTGTTTTATTTCGGTATTAACTTTCTTTTTGCCCTACTCTATATGGTAATAGGTGTACAACATTTGGTAGGTATACAACGAGAGAATATACTTACCGAGTTTAGCGAAGCTTTCTTTTTTAGTATGCAAACTTTTACTACTGTTGGTTATGGACGAATAAGCCCATCGGGTTTTTTAACAAGTTTTGTTGCTAGTGTGGAAGCATTAACCGGGTTATTAAGTTTTGCATTAGCTACAGGTTTGTTATACGGCCGCTTTAGTAAACCTACTGCCTATTTAAAATTTAGCCAAAATGCAATTATTGCTCCTTATAAAGATGGGATGGCCTTAATGGTTCGCCTTGCCCCATTTAAAAACACTGCTTTAACCGATGCCGAAGCTAAGATTTCGTTAGGGATGATGATTGAAGAAAATGGCAAAATGGTAAATAAGTTTTTTCCATTAGAGTTAGAATTTACAAAAGTAAATGCACTAACCCTTAGCTGGACAGTTGTACACCCCATAACAGAAGATAGTCCATTATATAATTATACTAAAGAAGATATTGCCAATACAATTGGTGAAGTAATTGTTTTTATTAAGGCCTTTGATGATATGTTTAGCAATATTGTTGTTGCCAGAACGAGTTATACATTTAGCGAAATTATGTATGGTGTAAAATACATTCCAATGTATCACCGCAGTGTCGATGGAGGCAAAACAGTTTTAGATTTAGATAAATTAAATACTACAATAGAAGCAAACATTAATTTAAATACTAGTAAAACCTAAGCTTACACAAAATAATTTGCGTTTACTTAAAGTGCATTAATGAAAAAAATAGTCGCTATAATTTCAATTTTATTTTATTGTAAATCATCCTTTGCTCAAAACACATCCATCTCTTTGAATAATAATTGGCAGTTTAGCCAACAAGGAAAAAACAAATGGTACAAAGCAACTGTACCTGGCACCATACATACCGATTTACTAGCAAATAAATTAATACCTGCCCCATTTTACAGAGATAATGAACGTAAACTACAATGGATAGACACATTAAATTGGACCTATAAAAAAACATTTGATGTAGATGCTAAAACTTTTGGTCAAGAAAATATTGAGTTGATATTTGATGGGCTAGATACTTATGCAGATGTTTACTTAAATAGCACACTAATTTTACAAGCAAATAATATGTTTAGAGGCTTTACTGTTGAAGTAAAAGCTATCCTAAAAAGAAAGAGCAACGAATTAAAAATAATTTTTTATTCGGCACAAAAAAAAGTAGATAGTATTGCTAAAACCATGCTACCATTAGTTTTACCAGATAATAATAGAGTATACGTCCGTAAAGCCCCCTTTCAATTTGGTTGGGATTGGGGACCAAAATTTGTTGGATGTGGAATTTGGAAAGAGGTTAAAATTAAGGGATACCAATTTAAAATGGAAGATCAACAAATCTATTTGCCCTTAGCAAAACTCATTCAACTCCCCGACTCCATTGGCACATCTTTTTATTTTGAACAAAACGGTAAACCTATTTATATAAAAGGTGCTAATTGGATTCCTGCAAATATTTTTTTGCCCTCTGTTAAAAAACAAGATTACCGAAAGCTTTTGCAAAGGGCAAAAGATGCTAATATGAATATGCTACGAGTATGGGGTGGCGGTGTATACGAAGCAGATGAATTTTACGATTTATGCGATGAAATGGGCATAATGGTTTGGCAAGATTTTATGTTTGCTGGTGGCATGTACCCTGCCGATGATGCCTTTATGCAAAATGTAAAACAAGAAGTAAAATATCAGATTGAACGATTGCGCCATCACCCTTGTATTGTACTTTGGTGTGGCAATAATGAAATAGACGAAGCTTGGAAAAATTGGGGTTGGCAAAATCAATTTAATTTGCATAACGCCGATAGTGCTAAGGTTTGGAACGATTATAAAAAATTATTTGTAGATAGCTTGCCTGCTTGGGTAAAAGAGTTTGATGGCATAAGGCCATACATTTCTACCTCGCCAAAAAATGGATGGGGGCACAATGAAAGTTTTACCGAAGGCGATAGCCATTATTGGGGCGTTTGGTGGGGTTTAGAGGACTGGGAAGTTTTTGAAAATAAAACAGGTAGGTTTATTAGTGAGTATGGTATGCAAGCCATGCCCAACTGGAATACGGTAAAAAGTTATACCAACGAAAAAGATAGAAGCATCTTCTCCCCCATTATTTATGCACACCAAAAAGCAAATGAGGGGTTTAAAAAATTAAACCACTACTTGCATCGTTATTTTATAGATACAACTAAATTAGCTACCCTTTCTTTGGAAAATTATACCTACTTAACACAATGCTTACAATATTATATTTTAAAAAATAGTATAACCGTACACCGGAGTAAATACCCAAAAAATATGGGTACGCTTTTGTGGCAATTAAACGATTGCTGGCCTGTTACCAGTTGGAGTATTACTGACTTTAGCAGAGAGCCTAAAGCAGCCTGGTATGCTGTTAAAGAGGCTTATAGAGATGATATTGTACTACAAAAAGATTCTATTTACCCAAAAAATGTAAACCTTAAAAAACCAACCTTTACCGTAAAGCAGCATGGCGAACATTCGTTTACTATTAAAAGTGATGAAGATGCAAAATATGTTTATCTCTACAAAGAAAATAAAGTACAAAATGAATTTAAACTAAACACTAATTATTTTGATTTAAAAGCAAACGAGGAAAAAGTAATTAGCGTAACAAATAAGTATGTTAGCACAAAAGAAATTTCTACTATAAAAATAAAATCATTGTTCGATATTTCAACTAAAAAATAATAGTATCAAAAAAAATTTGCAGAAACAATTTCCAACTTATACCAATTATAAATTAAAACCAATCCAATTATAGTAGTGTCAGGTTGAGCTTGTCGAAACCGTTGCTACTATCAAACCGCCTTCGACAAGCTCAGGCTGACAGCTTTTCGAATTAACGAATTTGGCTTAAAGTATATTTATAATCGGTATTATTAAGGTTACAGTTTAAAAGAGAGCATGCCGTAGCAGAAAAAATTAAATTGAATGAAGATTAATATTTAGGTATTAAACCAAACGCCTACCAAATATTTCTAGGGCAAGTATCGCCATATTTATTCCCTAAAAAAAAACCTACTAATACTTCATGTGTTCCTCTTGTATACGTACGTAACCTGCTTGTGGTAGCGTTTTCATAAGCATAGCTAATGTTAAATTTATTACTTACGTTAAGCCCCACCATACCACTGTAACCACCAACTAAATCTGCAAAACGATAACTTCCTCCAATCCAAAATTTATCTAAATATTGTAATTTAACATTGGTATGCACATTTAAAAACTCGGGTTGATAATATTGTGCCATTACCGATGGAAGGCAAGAAATTTGATCGCTTAAGAAAAAACGATACCCAGCAGTTGCAAAAAAATTGGGTGTATAAAACGTTCCATATTTATCGCTTTGTACAAACTTGTTTTTGCCTGGTATAATGTTTAAAACAGACACCCCAGCAAAATAATTTTTTGAGTAAAGCCAAAGGCCAGCACCAACTTCGGGTTTTAGTTTTTTTAACTCGCCATTAGCATAGCCAATTGCAGGGTCGTTAGGATCTAAGCTACCCCATACAATTTTACTTCTATCTAAATTAACACTGGTAAACCCTCCTAAAAACCCAACCGATAATGCTGTGTTTGCAGTTAACGGTCTATGATACGCAAATGTGCCATATACACTCCATCTATTTATATAACCAGCTCTGTCATTTACTGCAGTTAAGCCAACACCTGTGTGTGGGGCAGATACGGTGTATTCATCCCAATAACCCTTACCTCTAGGGTTTTCGCCAGGTATTTCAACCGAGGTAATATTGGTACGTAAATCTTTTTTATTAATGGGTGCATGTAAGGTAACATAACTAGTAGTGGGGTTACCCTCTATACCTACCCATTGATTTCGGTAACTAGCTTTTACATCCGTATAATTTTCTATCCCTGTAACAGCAGGATTTAAAATATAATTGTTTAAAATGTATTGTGTATAAAATGGTTTGGCTTGAGCCATTGCCGCAATACTAATAAAACATAACAATCCTACACTAACTATTTTTTTCATGGTTTCTTTCCTTTAGTTGAAAGTTGAAAGTTGAAAATAGATAGCTATAACCATCTACTTTTCCAACTTTCAACTTTCCAATTTCAACTTTCAATTATTTTACAATCGTTACATACCCAGTAATAGGATCTCTATTAGCTTGTGGTTCTATAATATAATAGTACGTATCAACAGGTAATGGTTTTCCTTTAAGTGTACCATTCCAAGGTGTACCATATCCTTTACTTTCAAATACTAACTGACCAGTACGGCTAAATACTTGTACCCTACAATTAGGATAGCTATTTAAATATTCAATTATCCACTTATCGTTTATACCATCGTTATTTGGTGTAAATGTATTTGGTATTTTAGGGAACCTAAGTACTTTAATATTTACATCATCACTTACGGTACAACCACCTCTACTCGTAACGGTTAGTTTATAAGTTACATCATCTTTTACATTAGATGCTGTTGGTTGTTTTACTCTATTATTGTTATTAAAATAGATGTTGGGTGTCCATAAATAATCTGTAACATCACCTGTTACAGTAGGATTAAGGGTTACAGAGCCAAATTCTAAAATGGTTTTACTAACCCCTGCATCTACAGTTGGGTAAGGAAAAACGGTAAATACTTTAGGCAATGTATCGCTATGGCAACCAAAACTATTTACAATGTATAAAGTTGGAGCAAACGTACCGGCCGTTGGATAAGTATATGTTACCGTTGGATTAGGGTTTGCTGGTTCAAATGTTCCATCGCCATCAAAATCCCAAAATCTACTTACCGTTGTTGCACCTACAGTAGGGTCTGTTAAATCAGTAAACACTACATCATCTGCAATACAAACACTTGGTTTGTTGGTAGTAAATGCAGCTTTAGGTTGTGCTTTTATGGTAGTTAATGGTATAACAATATCTCTTGTACAACCAATTGCACCACCATTAAGTACTGCTAAACTTGTTGCTGTAAGTTTTACATCGTAGGTACGTTGTACTGCAAAAAAGTGAGTAGGGTTAATAGCTGTTGAACTATTTAACGTACCACTTGCTGCATCATCAAAATCCCATACATAAGTCATTCCTGTACCATCTGGCATTGTAGAGCCATTATTAAATACAACCGTAGCTACAGGTATACAATATACTGGCTTATCTGGTGTAAATGATGGCACAGGATAAGGATTAACCTTAATGGTACCAATAGCATTAGCCGTTAAGCAAGTATTACCGGTTGTGGTTATACTAAAATTAAATATTGGACCACCAGCTGTAGTTGTTGGTGTACCACCAATAGTGATAGTATTACCAGCAATTGTAGAGGTTACCCCTGGAGGTAAGCCAGTTACAGTAAACCCAGCAGCGCCACCACCAATAGTGTAC
The DNA here is from genome assembly GCA_031377245.1 of Bacteroidota bacterium. Classification (GTDB taxonomy): domain Bacteria; phylum Bacteroidota; class Bacteroidia; order Chitinophagales; family Chitinophagaceae; genus Ferruginibacter. The sequence goes on along the minus strand of JANMEU010000016.1, from coordinate 95,481 downwards.
GTAATATCATCTATAGATGTATTTACACAAACCGATTGATTGGTGTTACCTGTTGCCAATACAATAGTATGATCGGGTTGTACCGTAATTATTCCAGAAGCAGTAGCAATTATACAATCGTTACCCGTAGTAGTAATCGTAAAATTAAATGGCGATGCTACCGTAGTTGTAGGAGAGCCTTGTATGGTTAACGTGGTACCTGTTACCGATGCTGTAATACCAGCTGGCAAACCAGTAACTGTTGCATTGTTAGCACCACCGCCCAATGTGTATATAATTGGACTTATAGGTGCATTAATACACACCGTTTGAACATTGTTTGCCCCTGTTAATGCAATAGTATGATTAGGTTTAATAGTAATAATAGCACTAGTATCTCTACTTAAACAACCAACAGCACTTACATTGTACATGGTAACCGTATAATTTCCAACTCCAGGAAAAGCATGGGTAAATGTACTGCCTGGTGCAAAGTTTTGAAGACCGCTACCATCTCCAAAATCCCAAACAGTATTAGCCAAAACTACACCTGATGGCGCAGTAGATAAATCGGTAAAGGAAACGGGTACCCCTTGGCAAGTTGGTGTAACATAACTAAACGTAGCATGTGCCGTATCTATAACTGTAATAAACCTAGTTAAAGTATCTATACAAGCCCCAGGGTTACTTGCTGTAAATGTATAGGTAATTGGCCATGTACCCACACCTGCAAGTTGTGGATCAAATAATCCAGTAGCTGCATTTATAATACCAGGGCCACTATACGATTGGGTACCAGGCACACCTCCTATTTCGCTACCTTGGGTAATTTGGAATGGTGCTACTAGTAAACAACTAGGTGGCATATTGTTAAATTGTACCACAGGGTTTGCATGTACAGTAATAACATCATTACGGCTTGTAAAACATACATTACCAGAGTAAGCCACTACTCTTATATTATAGGTAGTTGTGGTTTGTAAATTGGTGAGATATTTATGTTTTGTAATACCGTTAAACACTGGGTTGTTAACTGTTTCAAATACACCTGGTGCACCTGTTACATCCCAATAAATTTCTAATCTTGTTACACTACCAAACCCTACCGTAGAAAGGTTACGTAGCTGAACCGAATCATTACTACATAAAGTTGCTCTGTTTATAAAGTCGTAGTTGCTGACCGGGTCGGCACTATTTATAGTTATTTGTTGTACAATCGTATCAAGACAACCCGTATTACTCACCACAATTTGTGTTACTTGGTAAATACCTGGAGCAGGATATAAGTGAGATCCGTTTATACCAACAGAATTATTAAGTGGACCACTTGGAGGATCGCCATAATTCCATCTATTTAATGGACGATTTACGGTACCTACCGAAATGCTACTGGTATCTGTAAATACTGTAGCCACATCATTAATACATACATCAGGTACAATAAAACCTGCCCTAGGGGTATCGTTAACTAGTACATTTTGTATAGCATCTGGGTTACTAATACAGCCATTACTATTTACTGCATTCAACGTAACGGTATAGCTACCCGGTAATGCAAATGTATGTGATGGGTTAAATAAAGAAGATGTATTTGCAGGTCCACTTGCAGGGTCCCCAAAATCCCAAGCCCAAGTAGTAACACCTGCCGCATTAGGGTTTGTTGTATTGGAAAATGCTATAGTATTGTTTGCACAAGATGGTGTGGTAAACGTGTAAGAAGGAGCAGGTAATAAGTTAATGGTAATAACAGTACTTCCGTTTTGTAGTTGACTACACAACGTTGAGCTTGCATCTCTAACACTTGTTAATTGATAAGTAAATACTCCAGCAACATTAGTTGGAGCAAGTATTGTAGCAATACCTGCTCCATTACTTACTAACGGTGGCTGTGGAACACCATTTATGGTATAGTTAAAAGTGTATGGAGCAGTTGCATCGGCTCCAGTAAACGTTACTGTTGGTGGTGGGGTATTTCTACAAACGGCTGTAGCGCCTGCTATACTTGCCGTAGGCAAAGGATTAACAACTACTACCCTTGTTTGGCCAGTAACTACTCTTGCACAAGTTTGACCACTTGCCTCACTTACTCCTATTAATTCATACGTATAGGTAGTGGCAACATTTGTTGGTACAGTAATAGTGGCAACACCCCCTGCATTACTAATTACAGTAGGTTGAGGAGTTCCATTTATGGTGTACGTAAAAGTATAAGGTGCCGTACCTGTATTTCCTGTAAATGTTATAGTTGGTAAGGGTAATGAGTTTAAGCACACTGCAGTTGTACTGCTTGCAATTACACCATTTGGTAAATCTTGTACAACAATAGTGGTGGTAGTACCCGTAATGATTCTAGTACATGTTGTAGTACTAGCATCGGTAATTTGTGTAATTTCATAAATAAATGTACCCACAGCATTTGTAGGTGCATTAATTGTGGCAATGCCGGCACCATCACTTACAATGGGTGTTTGTGCAATAGCATTAATAGTATAATTAAAGGTGTATGGAGCCGTTGCACCGCTACCTGTAAACGTAACAATAGGTTGTGTTGCATTTAAACAAACGGTTACTGCCCCAGCAATGGCTGCATTAGGCAAAGGATTTACAGTAATAGCCGTTGTTTGTCCAGTAATTACTCTTAAACAAGCTTGGGTACTACCCTCTTGTACTTGTGTAATTTCATAGGTAAACGTACCAGCAGTTGTAGTTGGTACAGTTAACGTAGCCACACCTGCGGCATTGCTAACTACAGGTGTTTGTGGTATGCCGTTAATAGTATAATTAAAAATATAGGGTGCTGTTCCTACAGAACCTGTAAAGGTTACTGTTGGTTGAGTTGCATTTAAACAAACTGCCGATGCACTACCCAAAATTGAAGCATTAGGTAAATCCTGTACAATAATTGTTGTTGTAGTTGCAGATATATTTCTGCTACATGTATTACTACTTGCATCTGTAACTTGAGTAACTTCATAAATAAAACTACCCACTGCATTTGTTGGTGCATTAATAGTAGCAACGCCAGCTAAATTACTTACAATGGGTGTTTGTGCAACACCGTTTATGGTATAAGCAAATGTATACGGAGCAGTAGCATTTGAGCCTGTAAATGTTACCACTGGCAATGGTGTACTATTTAAGCAAACAGCTGTTGCACCAGCAATAGCGGCATTAGGCAAAGGTCGAACAATTACTGTGGCCGTTTGCCCAGTTATAGGTCGAACACAGACTGTACTACCATCATTTCTAACTTCAGTTAATTCATAAATATAGGTGCCAGGTGTAGTTGTAGGTACAGATATATTATAGGTACCCGTTGGGCTTACAATTGGAGGTTGAGGAACACCGTTTATAGTATGAATAAATCTATAAGGAGCTCTTCCATCAATCATTGTTACGGTAATATCAGGATTAGGAGCACCATTGGTACAAATACTTGTTGTTCCGGCAATGCTTCCATTAGGGATATCTGGCACAGTTATAGTTTGCGAAATCGTATCACTTATACAACCCGGAGTGGTAATACTAGCATGTCGTATACGTTTATCTCCAGGCCTAGTAAAAATATGACTTGGAACATTTCTGGTTGTATAAATAGTAGTAATTACTGGCCCAGGGGCAAGTTCGGTAACCTCCCACCACCATTTCCAAGTGGCTTTGGGAAACTGGGGTGTAGTTTCTGTAAGAACTAATGGCTCTAAATAACACCCAGTAACAGGGGCAGTAAAACTTGCTGTTGGGGGATCACTAACGGTTAACTGAAATTCATACTCTTGCTCATTACCACAACCTTCATTACTGGTTCTGTAAACAGTGATACGTATTGTATATATCCCAGGTGTAGTTACAGAGTATAAACCTGGAATAGAATACCAGGCTACTTGTTTGCCATTTCTTATATTAATAGAATCGGGTAAAACTTCTGGTGGAGCCCCTATACCAAAAACCATAACTGGAAAATTATTAGGGATAAAAGCAGCACCACTTGGCAAAACTTCCCACTTCATACTGTCATATCTAATATTTTGAGGTATTGCTTGATTATCTTGATTTGGAAGATAAACTTTAAATTGAAAAGGTGAATTAGTACAAGCCCCAGATGTTTCTGAGGGGTCTGAATTAGGGTTGTTTACTTCCAATTGCCTGTTCAAATCCCTTACATTAGTTCCAGCATTGTAACCATAACTTTCAACATTACCATAGCCATAAGCAATTGCAATAAAACCCGAATCATTAAATACTCTATGGTCGGGCGATGCCGCAGTTGTAGTTGCTGTAAGATCGATTGTGGCATGCGAATAACCTGTTGCTGCAATTGGAGTAAATACTACAACAGGTGCTGCTCCATCAACTCTTAAACTGGTAATTGAAGTGCCTGTATTTTTTAGTATAATATTTAAAAAATGGCTTGTTATATTTGTATTTGGGGGTGTCAAACTCCTTTCTGCAGAAACAAAGGAGATGTCTTTAATTGTTTGTTCAACAGGATTAATAAAAATCATTTCAGGATCGCTTTGAGCTCCACCACAATTTTGTGTATAAATATATTGATAAACTGCTATTGGATCGGTAGATACAATTTCTTGTGGGGTATTAGCATCAAATTGATAATAAGAATTATTTATTAAAGTACCTAAAGCAAGCGGAGTTCCATTTACGTTTACTGGTGTTAAAGGGTTACTAACAAATACTCTAATTTTATCAGCAGGCCTATTAAAAAATGGTGATGTTAAATATCTTTTACCCCAAGCACTTTTAGGAGGTAATTGTTGAAATAAATTATCGCCAGATGATGGGTTTGCTCCTGAAGGACAACCAATAGCACTTCTGGTGGTAGAACCAATCACAACAATTTTTTGACATGCACTTGAACCACTTGCAATTGATTTTACAAGTGAGCCTGATAATTCACTCAACGATTGAAATTGATAGACGTCTCCAGCATTTAAAACAATTTGATAAGGTATACCAGCAGCCCTAGTGCCCCCTACATCAGTACTTGCTGGAGTAATTTCAATGGTAGTATTATTCTCTACTGCAACTACAACAAACTGACATCTTTCAACACCTGCAGTACCACCTTGTGGAACATGAGTTGCCACAACATACTCTCTACCCAAAACATTAACAGGTAGTAGTAAGGTAGAGCCAGAAACAGCAGCATTCAATATATGAGCATAAGCCGCAACAGGTTGTGTTGCCTGAATTCTAATTCCTTTGTTTACTTCAATAAAATCATTTGAACCTATATAACAACTTGCATTAGATGGAATTGTGGCATTACCTACCCTTACAATTGTTGTTTGGTTGGCAGTTACTGTAAAAGGAATGGTATTTCCATTAAACGAAACTGTTCCAGTTGTGTTTACATCAGAAGTAAGGTAAATTGCTAGCCTTGAGGCTGTATTTGCGTTATGTGCTGGGTATGCAAACCAAAAATCTCTGCCTTTATTTGATTGATCTTGTGAAAACGCCGTAAACGAAAACAATACAGCTATGGAGAGAAGTATAATTTTTCTCATATTTGAAGTTATAATTTGTGCTACGCAATATAATAAAAATTTAACACAACTAATATACCATTAGTGTAATTTTAATGGGTGTTAGTAAGTATTAGGTCACTACGTACACACGATAAGCTAAAAAACAATTTATATACGAAAATTAGCTAATTTAAGAATGGGTTAAAGTGACCAGACACTTAGGGTAACAGAGATGACACCTTTTGAAAAGGTGTCATCTCTGCTGTAAGTTGGATTCTCATTTAGAAAAAGTTAGGTTCATTTTTAGCTATAAAAGAGTTCCGTCGTTCCTTAAGGATGACGAATGCATGGTTCATTTACGAATTGCTATTTTTTTTTAATCAGGCTATCAAGCAGAAAGCCTGCTCCTGTCATGTTGAGGAACGAAACATCTCATTTTAAACAGAAAAGGGTAGCCAACCTTTCAAAAGTTACTCTACTGAAGATTACAATATTTTAGAAAAGGAAGGTATACTTTTCGTTTTAATTCTTCTCTATTTACCAAAATGTATAAAACAAAAAAGCCACATGGAAATGCGGCCTTTGTTAAGAATCTTTCGATTCTGTAACCCCCAAAGAAAACAAGGTAATAAACCAAGCATTACGTATTTATAGTTGGAGGTTTACTATAAACGCTAACTTGGCTAATTTATTTTGTAAATGTTAAAATTTTGTTGTGGAAATTATATTTTAGTCCAAACTAGAGTAAGAAAAATAGGAAGACTGTAGGGGTAAAACTACAGCCTCTCCTACTTTTTGCTTATTGCTTGGTTATTGTTTTATAATTTTTTGGCTACCGATTACTTGGTTATTTACAATTAGCTGGGCAATATAAATACCCGATGACAAATTACTTAAATTGTTAATAGTTAAATTGTTATAGCCTTTAGTTACTTGATTTTGTTTAGAAAATACGACTTGCCCGTTTGTATTAATAAATTTTACAATGGCTTGTACATTAGCAGAAGCCGTAAAGCCTACTATTACTTTTTGTGTAAATGGACTTGGTGATGTTTGAATTTTGACTCCCTCTTTAGCCTCTACCCGAATAACAACAACTGCGCTATAGGTAAAGCTACCATCTTTATCTACCTGTTTTAGTCTGTAATAAATCACTTCATTTTGTGCTAAAATAGAGGCGTTGTCTTTAAAACGATAGTTTTTATACTTATCAATGGCTGTTTCTGCATCTAACACCATACCTATTATGCTAAAATCTGTACCATTAAAAGATCGTTGTACTTCAAAGTAATCACTATTGGTCTCAAATTCTGTTACCCAGTGTAATTGTACGCCTTTATCATAAATAGATGCGGTAAAATCTGTATACATAACTCCTAACGGGGCATAATTAGCCCCTTTAAAGTAGATACCTTTCTGGCAAACAACTCCATCGGTTGATGATTTTTTTAACCAAGTTTTATAAGTTAAGCTGCTATTGTTAGTTGATATTATCGGTGTTTTATAATCGGCATAGGTTTTTACCGATAAGGCAGAAAACAGAAAGGTTAGGCTAGCGTAAGACAGTAAGCAAAAAAAATTCATTTCTTGTGATTTAAATATTAATAGTCTTCCTAAGCATTCGACGTAGGGTAAAATACCCGGACCGAAATGGATGGCTTTTTATAAGAAATGAGGATTTTAAATTGGAAAAAAAGAATAACCGAGGTAATCGTCATTTTTAATTTCGGAAACAAATATACAAGCGTTTTCGAAAAACGCAAATTTTTTGGACAGTATTTTTACGCATTTTTGAGTAAAAATATTTAAATACTTGATTATCAATTATATTTTAACAAAATAAATTTTAAATTAAAATGCCAGTCCCTATTCTAAAATTAAACCATAAAAGTCTTCATTAAATTAATAAATGTGGTAAATCTAGCTTGCGCCATAATGTCATTTAAATATCATCAATGAAAATTAATTGCATCTACATCGATTATTTTTGATTTAAAGGCATTTTCAAAACTCTGGTACATTTTGTTCACCAACTTAAAAATAATGGAATTTAGCCAAAATACATTACCAAAATTATTAATGTTTATTTTTATATAAATTTTATTATTAGATATATTGCTTTAATAAATGTAAATCAATATTTTAATAATATTTTATTAATAAAAAATAATTATACCCCTACTTTCAAAATTTCATATTTTTTATAACGCTTTATTTACTTTTTATATAAATAATTTATTACAATAAATTTCATAAATGTATGATAAAGAATTTTTTATGTCAATTTAATTTATCTAAATAAATTAGTTTATATTTTTACTATATCTAAAACCTTACTTGTGTTTATATACTAATGTAGTTAGTATAAAATTTTATTAAAGTTTTACAGTTTTTTGCGGTCATTAACTTTTGCACTATTTTACAGTATGAAAAATAGTGGCTTTACAAACAAACTTACCTCCTACTCTATGTTGGTGCTTTTACTTTCAATTTTAATGACAGGTTGTCGTAGCCCCAAAGAATTTGTATACCGAGATTTTAAGAATTTTAAAATTGACAATTTAGGATTTGCCGCCTCCAAAGTAAAAGTTGACCTGGTTTATTACAACCCAAATAATTTTGGGCTTCAATTAAAAAGTACAGATTTGGATGTTTTTATAGATGGTAATTATTTAGGGCACACCACACAAGAATTTCAAATTGGCATTTCCAAATTAAAAGATTTTACCATTCCCCTTGCCATAGATGTGGATATGAAAAATGTGTTTAAAAATGGATTTGCTACCCTTTTTAATAAAGAGGTTACCGTAAAGGTTACAGGTAAGGTAAAAGTTGGAAAGGCAAATGTCTTTAAATCGTTCCCCGTAAATTATGAAGGAAGGCATACTTTTTCGATGTAATTTTTCGTAAATTTTAATGAAAAAGCAGTCCAAAATTATGGCCACATTTTATGCTCAAAAACATCTTACCAAAATAAATAACCCATAAAATTAAGGGACGTACCCTTTAGCCATTTTTTTGTGCATTTTTAGTTTTAAATTGCCGCTTTAAAAAAACCATACAAATAATGAAGATTGATTTTAAAAAGTTAGTACCACATATTATTGCCATAGCCATTTTTGCACTGGTTGCAATGGTGTATTGCAAACCAAGCTTAAATGGAAAAGTACTTAACCAGCATGATACGCAAGGTTGGAAGGGTATGGCACAACAATCTTTTGAGGTGAAAGAAAAAACGGGTAGTTTTCCGTTATGGACCAATAGTATGTTTGGAGGTATGCCAACGTATCAAATAGCAATGGGTGGCACAAGTAATATTGGCGCAGGTATTGAAGTTGCTCGTAACGCTTTTTCGCTTTGGTTGCCAGAGCCTATGTCTTTTTTCTTTATAGCTAGCTTGTGTTTTTATATTTTATGTATTGTATTAGGTGCCAACCCTTGGGTTAGTATTTTTGGGGGTTTAGCTTATGCGTATAGCACCTACAATCCTATTATAGTATCGGTTGGGCATAATACAAAAATGATGAGCCTTGCCTATGCACCAATGATTATTGCTGGCCTACAACTGCTTTTTAAGCGTAAATACATAGTAGGGTTTTTAATTACAGCGTTATTTGCAGCATTTACTATTGGGCAAAGCCATTTACAAGTGGTTTACTATCTTTTTATAATTTCAGGATGTATTACGGTTGCCTTTTTTATTAATGCCTACAAGGAAAAAAATATGTTGCATGGCTTAAAAGCCTCTGCATTAGCATTAGCCGCAGGCTTGCTTGGTTTAGCTGTTTGCGCTGGTAGCATTATGCCTACATACGATTATGCTAAGGAAACCATGAGGGGTGGAAAGTCGCAGCTTACCCTAAATACTAGTGATAGCAGCACAAATAAAACAAAAGGTGGGCTAGATAAGGATTATGCCCTACGCTGGAGCTTAGGTAAAATGGAAACCTTTACATTTTTGGTACCTGGTTTATATGGTGGAAGCAATGGCGGAAATGAGCACTCGGCAGATAGTAAAACCGTGGAAAAATTTGGAGAAGTTGGAGTGCCAGAAGAAAATGCCTTGGGTGCATTAAATGGCTACTCCTATTGGGGGGCTATGAGTAGTTTAAGTGAAACAACCAGTGGCCCTGTTTACCTGGGAGCTGTAGTTTGTTTATTGTTTATACTTGGCTTATTTTATGTAAATAGTTGGCATAAATGGTGGATTATTGCTGCAAGTGTAATTGGTATTTTACTTGCATGGGGTAATAATTTTATGGGGTTTAACAGTTTTATGTTAGACTATTTACCTTTTTACAACAAATTTAGAGCCCCTAGCATGGCTTTAGTAATACCACAAATTTGTATACCTATATTGGCTGTACTTACATTGAGTAAATTAGTAAATGAAACTGACTACGAAGCTGCATTTAAAAAATTAAGGAATGGGGCTATTGCTGCAGCAGCTGTACTTGTATTACTAGGTGCCTTTTGGGCTATGGCCGATTATACAGGCAAAGGCGATGCGGATATTAAAAAAGGATTTGTAGAAAATTTTAGTAGAGGGCAAAATGGTCAACAAGATGTAGCGCAAGGCGAAAGTTTAGCAAAAGAAATAATGACGGCTATAAGAAGCGATAGAAAGCATGAGGCAGGTATGGATTTACTAAGAACCTTTTTATTTATGGCAGCGGCAGTAGCATTAGTTGCTTTGGTGGTAAAGAAAAAAATTAGTCCGCTTGTAGCAACCGTTGCCCTAACGATTTTATCGTTAGTAGATATTATTGGGGTAGATAAACGTTACCTAAACTACGACGATTTTAGAGAAAAAGAAGAAGTTACAGATGCTTTTACACCTTCGGCGGCCGATATTCAAATAAAAAATGACCCTGATCATGCAAATTTTAGAGTATTTAACCAAAGTGGAAATTTTACAAACGAATCAGTAACCTCTTACCACCATAACTCTATTGGTGGCTACCACCCTGCTAAGTTAGGGTTGTATCAAGATTTAATTGAAAACCAAATTGGCAAAGGAAATATGGGTGTATTAAATATGCTTAATACTAAATATTTTATAGGTCAAGGGCAAAATGGACAACCTATTGCACAGCTTAACCCTGGTGCTTTTGGCCCTTGTTGGTTGGTAAAAGGTATTAAGTTTGTTAATAGTGTTAATAACGAAATGCTAGCTTTAGATAGTACTAATTTAAGAGATACAGCTGTGGTAAACGAAAGTTTTAAAGCAAGCATAAAACAACTACCCGTTGCTGATAGTTTGGCCAGCATTAAAATTAGCGAACGACAAAATGATAAAATAACTTATGCCTTTAACGCAACTGCTCCGCAGTTTGCCGTGCTTAGCGAAATTTATTACAACCGAGGTTGGAATGCTTATATAGATGGGCAAAAAGCTGACTATGTAAAAACAAATTACGCTTTACGTGGTATAGCCTTACCTGCAGGTAAACATTCAATAGAGTTTAAGTTTGAGCCAACTGCCTATAAAACAGGTAATGCTATTTCGTTTTGGGGTGTAGTTTTAATTTATTTAATACTGGCTGTGGCTTTATTTTTATTGTTTAAAAAGAAAAATTAATTTATTGAAGACTAGGCAAACAACGACTATTAAATAAAAAAATACGATTTCGAAGTGTACTTTCTTTTTTTGTGCCTTTGTCAGGAAAAATATAATGATTAATGTACTAAGCATCGTTTCTTACAACTTTTTACCTGCTAAAATGGGTGGCCAAAAAGGTATTGCTTTTTTTTACAATTTTTTAAGTAAAAAAGTGAACCTTACTTGTGTTACTACAAAAAGTAACGATGCTAGCTATGCAAAAGACTATACTGTTTTGCCCTTGCTAAGCGAAAGTAAATGGCGTTATATTAATCTGTTTTATTTTTTTACCCTTAAAAAAATTATAAAAAAAAAACATATAACCCATCTTATTATTGAGCACCCTTACTATGGTTGGTTAGGTATTTTATTAAAAACGTTTTGCAACGTAAAATTAATTGTACACTCCCACAATATTGAGGCGTTACGTTTTAAAAGTATGGGAAAATGGTGGTGGGGTATTTTATATAATTACGAAAAGCTAACACACAAAAAAGCAGATTATAATTTTTTTATTCAAGACGAGGATAAAAAGTATGCAATAGCAAACTATACCTTACAACCTCAAAAATGCACCACCATAACCTATGGATTTGAGTTAAGCCAAGCCCCTACTCAACTACAAAGAGATGAAGCAAAAAAATATTTACAACAGAAATATACTATTGGAGTAAATGAAAAAATATTGTTGTTTAACGGCACATTAAACTATCAACCCAATTTAGATGCGCTAAAAATAATTTTATCAACCATAAATTTAGCATTAATAGAAAAACAAAATTTTAGTTATAAAATTATTATTTGTGGAAATAAATTACCAGCGGAGCTAAATAATTTGCAAGGACATAAAAATATTATTTACGCTGGCTTTGTAGATGATATTACCCTTTACTTTAAAGGTGCCGACATTTTTTTAAACCCAGTAATTGAAGGCGGTGGAATAAAAACCAAGGTAGTTGAGGCGTTAGGGTATAACCTGTCTGTAATAAGCACTAAAAGTGGTGCAATAGGCATACCTACAGCACTAACAAACGGTAAACTAACTACTGTTGAAGATACTGATTGGGACAACTTTATTAATAGCATTTATGCTGTTGATATTACCAGCACAATACCACAGGAATATTTTGAGCATTTTTATTGGGGAAGTGTGGTGGATAAGGCGGTGGGGTTTTTGGGCTAAATAGCATTTTACTCTACCCAGCGCTTAGTAAATGTAAAGCTTGTTTGATTATATTTCTAAATTTTTCTTTAATAAAATAAATGGAAGCAAGTATACAATAATAGTAGTTTTTCCCAAAACGAATTGACATTATTTTCAGTTCATTCTTAAGCATTACTTTATTTAACATTAATCTTTTGGTAATGGATGTACTACCATTATTAATATGTACAATTTTTGTTTGAGCAAAAAAATAAATGTCATACCCAAGTTGCTTAACTTGCCAACACCATAATTGATCCTCCCCATACATAAAAAATCTTTCGTCAAGTTTATTATTCGGCATCTCTATTAATATTTTTTTGGGAAACATAAAAAAAGCACCATTTACCCAATCACAATTCAAATTAAAATCACTCTTAAAATATTTTCCCAACATTAATTGAGCTCTTTTTTTGTAAGGTAAAATCCAAAGAACAAATCTAAATAAGTCTAAAAGTTCCCATTTAATAGTTCTAAACTTTCTGGCTGTGTGTTGAAGTGTTTCATTAAGAAACAACATTTTACAACCAATAATTCCATTTAATTTGTTTTGCTGATAGTAGTTAATCGTTTTACTAATTGCATCTTCTATTAAATAAGTATCACTATTTAATAGCAATATAAATTTGCCATTAGCTTGTTTAATACCTAAATTATTACCTTTTGCAAAACCTCCGTTCTCATTACTTTTAATAAGCTTTACAGATGAAAACTTTTGTAAAAATAAATTTGCATCGCATTCAGTTGAATTATTGTCAACTAAAATAATTTCATATTCAACCCCTTTGGTAAATTGTATAATACTTTCAATGCAATTACATGTTAGTTGAAAAGTGTTATAGTTGATTATTATGATTGAAACTGTTGGCATTCTATTTATTAAAAAAATAATTTTTTAAATAATTGAAAAACATATACCCTTTAGATAAGAATCCGTTTTGCAATAAATTAGCTGATACTTTATTTTGTGCATTAATAATATTTTTTATGGAAGTATATGCAACATTACCTTTTAAGTGAAAATTAAAATCGTCAAAGCTTCTTATATTTAAATTCCTATAAAGCCTCCAATAAAAATCATACACAAAAATATTTTTAAGAATAGGTTCTCCATATTTATCTATTAACGCAATACTTTCAGGTATTTCAACACTAGCATTTTGAAATACAGCCGCAGTTACTTGGCCGCTATGCATACCTACATTTACTAAAATAACAGGTATGTACTTAAAAGAATTTCTACTCCCAAGCAAAGTAGTATAAAAGTCAAAATCAATCAACCACTTAAAAGTTTTATCATAAAAATAGGGCTTGTAATTTTTATTTATTAAAGTACAACTTGGGTTGGGCAAAAATGTTTTATACAGATTTAAATAATTTTGTTTTAGTAACCTAATCTCTAACCAACTACAAAAATATTTTTTTGAAGTAGCTTTATCTAAGAAAATATTTTCAAACGCACAAAATAATAGTGTAGTTGTGGCATTTTTTTTTGCAACTTCAACAAATTGTAGCAAACTATTTGCATGTGTATACCAATCATCATGATGCATTAAATTTATCCAATCTCCTTTACTTTTAGATACGGCGTTATTCCAATTATTGGGTGTACCTAAAGGGCTGGCATTATGATAGTAAAAAATATTTAAGTGTTTAAAAGTTGTATTAATTAAATTAGGAATATCATAACTATTGCTATCATCGCTAATAACAATTTCAAAATCGGTAAAAGTTTGCTGCTCTATGGATTTTAAAAGTCGTACTAATTTTTCGCCACTATTGTAGGTAGGTATACATATTGATATAAATGGCATAATTATTTTTTGTCAAATGCAGCTTAAATTAAAAATCTTTACTTAACATCAAAAATAATTAATTTTGAACCACATTGAGCATAAAACATAAAATGAATTTATTAAAAACCATAATTGCAACCTATTTAACAAAAAGAAAGCAAGAAAAATATATTGCTACTTTACGGCAAATAACACCCCCAACCAAAATACGTTCGTCTTTATTTGAAGACAAAGTAACCTTTAAACACATCGGTTTAATTGGCGATATTATTTACTCAATTCCTTGCATGCTAGCATTAGCTAATGATAAAAATATTGAGTTATATCTAGACCTATCCCAAAAGAGCATGTATCCTAAAGGGCATAAACACTACAATGGAGATAAGATATTGACACCAAACAGTGTAAAATTTTTAGCTCCACTAATTTTAAGCAATCCTAAGTTTACTATATGCAAAGCACATGATAATGAAGCTATTGATTATGATTTAAACGAATTTAGACGATACCCTTTTGATTATAGAATGGGGCATATTTGTAGATGGTATTTTTTTGTTTTTGCCGTTAATTATGATTTAGGAAAAAATTGGATATCTGTAACAAAAAAAGAAGAATTAAGTAGAGAAATAATTATAAGCCGCAGTTTTAGATATAGAGCTCCAACAATTGAGTATAATTTTTTAGCAAAATTTAATAACATTTCTTTTATTGGATTAGAGGATGAATACCTTGATATGAAAAAAGTAATTCCCAATTTAAAGCATATAAAAGTTTTAAATGCTTTAGATTTGGCGCAAACAATTGCAGGCTGTAAGTTTTTTATAGGCAATCAATCTTTTTCATTTGCTGTTGCAGAAGCAATAAAAGTAAAAAGGGTTTTAGAAGTATGCTATGAAACTCCTAACGTAATTCCAGAAGGACAAAATGGATACGATTTTTGCTTTCAACTCCAATTTGAAAAAATAGTTATGGATTTAATAAATAATGCTTAATAAACATGAAAAAATTTTTAAGAAAAATAGCTAACAAATGGGGATATGATTTTGTAAAAGTAAATGTATCACCTTCCGAAAAATCTTCAAAATTTTCTAACGTAAAAATTGGAGAATTTAATATTGAAATCCCTTCAAATAACCCGCTGTCAAAGCATTATGTATATTACCCAGATTATAATATTGGATTACAAAGACTCTCTGTTATTGTGTCAAAAAAATATCCGAATCAAACCTTAGTAGATGTAGGTGCAAATGTTGGTGATACAATTGCTGTTGTAAAATCAAGATTGAATATTCCGATTATTGCTATTGAAGGAGATGATTTTTCATACTCATTTTTGGCTAAAAATTGTCAAAAATTTAGCGATATACAACTCATAAAAGCATATTTAGGAGAAAATAATAAAGAGGAATTGATAAGTATTGAAAAGGTTGGCTGGAATAATACATTAGTACCTAAAAAAGAGGGGAACTTAATTAAAATAAATACCTTAGATACAATTTTAGAAACAACTAAATTTTCAACCATAAAGTTAATAAAAATTGACACTGAAGGTTATGATACAATAATTTTAAGGGGAGCTCAACAAATAATTGAAAAATTTCATCCAATTCTATACTTTGAATATAATAGGGAAAACATGGATGTGATCAACGAGGACGGCTTATCAACTATTTTTAGCTTGACCAAGTATGGTTATGAGAACATTGTTTTTCTTGATAATCACAATCGTACTTTATTACACACTAAGTTATCGAACAAAGAAATTATACAACAACTTCATAATTACGCTGATGGAAAAAAAGGTTTAATCCCCCATTATGATTTATGCATTTTCCATTCTACAGATTTTGAACTATTTGAAGAATTTTTAAATACCAACAAATAAACTACAAATGAAAAATTACGCTGACTATGCAAAAAGTTCAATAAGCATGTCTAAGGATGATAAGTTTATAAAAACCTTGGATGAAATTTTTGAACGAAATCTAATAAAAAATATAGTTGAAAGTGGTACATTTAAAGGAACTGGTTCAACAACAACAATAGCTGAATCAATAATAAGAACTAATTCAAGTATCAATAAATTTTATACCCTAGAAGTTGATAAGAAGTTTCATAAGATTGCGGTTAAAAATTTGAAAAAATTTAATTTTATAAAGCCTATTTGGGGTATTTCTGTTTCCCCCAAAGAAGCAGTAGATTTTATTAATAATGATGATGCTATTATTAATCATATAAAATATCCAGACATCTTTATTGATACAATCGAAAATCCAAAAGATTTTTATATAAATGAAATAAACGGGCAGCTTTCAAAGATTACAGAAAAAAGAAATTTCTTTAGTAATTTATTTAGTGTGAAAAATGACAATGAGACGTTTCAAGAAAATGTTTTTGACCACTTACTCCCCAATTTAATAAATGAAACGCCTCTTATTTTACTTGATTCAGCAGGTGGAATAGGTTTTTTTGAGTTTAAAACTGTATTAAAACACTTAATGAATTCGCCTTTTATCATAATTTTAGACGATGTGAATCACTTAAAACATTTTAGAAGCCTAAATTATATTAGGGAAAGCAACAATTTTAAAATATTGAATGAAAGCATCGAAGACGGGTGGATTATAGCAGAGCATAAAATTTAACAAACTTTCATGCTTTTTTAAAATTGGCAATATTAATTTGAATTCAACATCTTTACATATATATCGCCAGCAAACATACTTTTAAAATTTGTGGTATTAACGTAATACTTAAATTCATTTATAGAAAGCCAATTTTGTAAATGAAACTGTGTTACTTGATTCCCAATTGCAAAATTCACCAACAATACTTCATATTTACTTTCTAATACATCTAAACATTGAAGTAATTGAGAAGTATCGTTTTCAACATAAAATTCAAACGATAATAACTTAAAAGCTCTACTAAGCCCTTTTAATACTTCCGCTTCATACCCCTCCACATCTATTTTTATAAAATTGGGTACCCCATACTCTTCAATTAAATCATCCAGCGTAATAATTTCGATTTTCTCAATTTGCTTAATTGATGTATCGCCAAAAGCTTGGCCTGGTAATGCATTTACCCAATTGATATTAAAGCTAGAAAGCTCCATATTATTTGATACATAAAAATCTTTAAGCTCATTTTTAGCCCCTACACCCTTTGGTATTATAATCGCTTTACCCTCTAACTCTTTTTTTAAAATTTCTACACAACTAACCTGCGGCTCAACAGCAATAACTTTAGCCCCCAATTGCAAAAATATTTTTGATTTTAAACCGATGTTAGCACCAATATCAAAACACAAACTATTGGGCTTAATAAGTTGCATATAAAAATCAACTTGAGTATTAAAGTATGCTTTCTGCTCTTTATCAAACTTTGTAGGGAAAATTATTTTTTTTACTTTTTGTAGTTTTAAAAAATTAGTATCCCCCAAAATATTTTTAAGTGTATTATTAAGACTCACTTTTACTTATTTTTTTCATGAATAATTTTACTGATTTTAGTTTTATTACGCTTAATTCAAATTCAATATTTTTAGTGTAATAACTCCTTAAATCAAAATGAGGGTTCGTATTTTTATCAACCACCTCCTCTAACCTCTCCAACCCATATTTATTCGCCCTATTAAACTGCTCCACAAAATCAGCATCCATTTTTGTATTACTAACCCAAGCAGCAAAAACAAAAGGTAAGCCTGTCATTTCTTTCCAAGCCAATCCTAAATCGTAAATATAAGGCGATATTAAGCGTTGCTTAAATGCTCTATCGCCTATTACTAAACCAGCAGTTGTGCCTTTAATACCCTTTTCATAATCGGCAGATGATTCTATTAATTTTGGTTCAATTTTCCAATGCTCTTTCAATAAAAGTTGCAATAAAGCAACCGAGGTTTTACTTTGATAATCTAACAGAATAGTTTCAATTTCATGTATAGGAACTTGGCTAAATAAACAAACGCTGGCTACCTCTCCATCGCATCCAATACAATAATCCGAAATTATGTAATGTTCCTTTAAATGCGGAATAGCAGCAACAGGTATTAAGCCAATATCTATTTTATTTTCGACTAACAATTTTGCCACATTTGCAGGATAATCTATTACCAAATCAATTTCATCGGCCATCATCCCCTGCTCAAATCCGTAAATAAGTGGCTTAGTGTTTAAATAACTAACCGCCCCAACCTTTATCTTATGTGCCAATTACTGTATTTTTGCAGCAAATTTACATTACATCATGGATTTAACCCAATTAACTGCAATTTCTCCTATTGATGGCAGGTATCGTAAACAACTACAACATTTAGATGAGTATTATAGTGAGTTTGCTTTAATAAAATACAGAGTAATTGTAGAAGTTGAATATTTTTTGTTTTTAGCAGAAAAGAAGTTTTTTAAGGTAGATATAAAAACAAAAAATCATTTACAGCAGGTAGTAAATAATTTTAGCTTGCAAGATGCTCAACAAATAAAAAATACCGAAGCTATTACCAATCATGATGTAAAAGCGGTTGAATATTTTTTAAAAGCTGAGTTGGATAAATGCTCCCGCCATGGCGGGATAAAAGAATGGATACATTTTGGTTTAACGAGTCAAGATATTAACAATACAGCCATACCCCTACTTTGGAAAAATAGTATTGAACTTGAGTATTTACCGGCCATTATTAATTTACAATTGGCTATTGGAAAATTGGCTTTACAGTTTAAAAATGTTGCTATGCTTGCCCGTACACATGGGCAACCAGCCTCCCCTACAAAGTTGGGTAAAGAGTTGATGGTTTTTGTAGAGCGATTAGAAAATCAAATTCAGCTGTTTAGTTACATACCTTTTACTGCAAAATTTGGTGGAGCCACAGGCAATTTTAATGCACACCAAATTGCTTACCCAAAATATGATTGGGTAAAATTTGCCAATTTATTTGTAGAAGAAAAACTAGGGCTACAACGCCAACAATATACTACACAAATAGAACACTACGATACCTTAGCTACACATTTTGATGCTATAAAAAGAATAAACACCATTTTTATAGATTTGTGTAGAGATATTTGGGCTTATGTAAGCATGGATTATTTTAAACAAAAAACAAAGAAGGGCGAAGTAGGTTCATCGGCAATGCCACACAAAGTAAACCCTATTGATTTTGAAAATGCCGAAGGTAACCTAGGTATTGCAAATGCTTTGCTAGAGCACCTTTCGGCAAAATTACCTATAAGCCGTTTACAACGAGATTTAACAGATAGTACCGTTTTACGCAATATTGGTGTACCAATGGCACACACTATTCTTTCGGTTAAGTCTATAGAAAAAGGATTAAGTAAATTAGTACTAAACGAACCCAAACTTAAAGGCGATTTAGAAAACAATTGGGCTGTAGTAGCAGAAGCTATACAAACCATTTTACGCAGAGAAAACTACCCAGCACCTTATGAAGCGTTAAAAGATTTAACAAGAGGAAAGAAGGTAATTGATAAAAAAACTATCCATGAGTTTATAAATAAATTAAAGGTTTCGGCTATTATTAAAAAAGAATTAAAAGCTATTACACCACACAGTTATACTGGAATTTAGCACAGTTATGGGTAAAAAGTTGCAGTTATTAGCTATTTGCTATCAGTCAATGTTTTAAATTATCTTTATTTTTAAATTTAATTCGTTTGAAAAAAATATTACTCCTATTAATAATTACACCGTTTCTTAATAAATCAATAATAGCACAAGTAAATTTACCGCTTGGGTTAAAAGCATATTATCCTTTTACGGGTAATGCCAATGATGTAAGTGGAAATAATAATAATCCTGTTTTTAATAATGCTACCCTAACTGCAGATAGATTTGGCAATGCGAATAGTGCTTATCGTTTTAATGGCACCAGTAGTTACATGAGGATACCCAACAATCCTACTTTGAATATGCCAAGTGGTCAAATTTCATTAAGTGTGTGGGTAAAACCAACTGGTTATTGGATGTTTGATTGTAAAAACAATGCAATCATTATGAAGCTGTCTGCTGACTACGAAGATGGCAACTACTCTCTTAGATTTGTTGATTGGCCTAATGGTTGTACAAACAATAATAATTATGATAATGAAAAATTTGGAGGTATAACTGGAAGTGGAGCAAATGGGGGTGGTGTTGTAGCAAATACGCCCACTGTTCAACTTAATCAATGGTATAATGTAGTTTATACCAACGATGGAATTAAATCAAAAATATATGTGAACTGTATTTTAAGAGACTCTTCTATAAATGTAGGACCTGCAGACTTATCAAATTCTTCCGATTTATTTTTTGGCCATTTAAATTCCCCTGCATTCCCCTATTGGCTTAATGGCGATTTAGATGAAGTACGAATATATGATAGAGCATTAAACCAAGATGAAGTAAATGTATTAGGAGGATGTACAACGACAAATGTACCCTGCAACAATTGGCTAAAAACCCCTTCTTACCCTTCCTCGGTTTCACTTGGAGATTTAGATGTTACAGGGAATAAAGTTACTGTAGAAGCTATGTTTAGCGGTAGTTCTGCAATATCTCCATCCTTATTATTTGGTAAGTTAGTATCAAAACATACGGATGCTACTAATGTAAATTACTCTTTAATGGCTACCACTTGTGAAATTACAACAACAAGCGGTTATATAAATACTCCTCCGGTTTGTCAACCAATTAACGACAAACTTTACCATATAGCTATGGTGTACGATGGTGCTATACTTAAGTTTTATAGGAATGGCTTTTTATTAAGCAGTGTTCCATGGACAGGAAATTTGGTAAATAATAATTTGCTTACAACCATTGCCTCTGGGCCTAATAACCCTGGGAGTCCATACCAACAATTAGGCTATATGAACGAAGTTCGTATTTGGAATGTAGCCCGTACACAAGCACAGCTTCAAACATATATGAATTCATCTCTACCAAACCCCACAACACAAACAGGTTTGTTAGGCTATTATACTTTCGATAATTTACTAAATAAGCAAGGGAATGCTGCTTATAATGGAGTTTTAAACGGTGCTGCCACTATTAATAATACAACACCAAATTGTACTTATGTGGCAGATAGTTGTGCAATAAATCCGGGCTGTCTTGATTCGGTAAGATTTACAACTTCTAATAGTTGTAAGACGGTAAATTTTTTCGGACAAACGTTTCCAAATTCAACTAATATTCAAAGTTGGCAATGGTATTTTGGTGATGGTGGCACTGCAACCGGGCAAAACACAACACATATTTATGCACTAGGTAATACAAACTATACTGTAAAACTAGTTGTAACTGCCCAAAATGGATGTAAGGACAGCATTACAAAAACAATTACAACACCACTATTCATTACAAATGTAAATTTTACCAATACAGCCTCTTGTCAAAATTTTAATTTTGTAGGCTCTTCCCAACCAGCGTCACTAGGCATACAAAACTGGCAATGGTATTTTGGTGATGGAGCCACCGCTAATACACAAAATACGTCCCACACTTATCCTGCTGCTAATACAACCTATACTGTTAAGTTAGTGGTTACAGATTTAAATGGATGTAAAGACAGCATTTCTAAACCAATTACAACACCACCTTTGTTTATTGCAGATGCTGGTAACGATACTGCTGTTTGCCTAGCTCCAATTGTTAATGTACAATTAAATGCAAGTGTTGGTAGCACTTATTCTTGGACACCTGCAGGGGTATTAAATAATCCTTCTATAAGAAATCCAATGGCCACAATATCTGCTACCACAAAGTTTTTTGTAACAATTACCAATGCTGCAGGTTGCGCTGCAATAGACTCAGTAACTATCACTCTTTCCTCAACTATTAATCCTGCATTAACAATAAACACACCATTACTTTCTATTTGCAAAGGGAATAGTGCAACATTTACTGCTACGTTTACAAATGGCGGTTCTAACCCAATATTTCAATGGTATAAAAACAATATTGCTGTTGGCGTAAATAGTAGTAGTTATGTAGATAATAGTTTAAACGATGGCGATATTATAAAATGTACGCTAACATCAAACATTAGTTGTGCCTCACCAAACAATACTGAGAGTAATAATATTACAATGTTAGTCTTAAACCCTGCTAGTAATATACGTTACGCTACTATTAGCACTTTATATAATCAAAATACTCAATTACAAGCCCGTATTTTTGCAGGATCTGGCTACGTTTGGCAACCTGCTATCGGATTAAACAACAGCATAATTAATAACCCTACATTCAATTACACTCAAACCAAAGAATATTTAATAAAAATAAATACTCCAATTGGCTGTACAATTATAGACACACAATTAGTGGTTATTAATGGAAGAAAAGGGTTGTATGTTCCAAAGGCATTTTCGCCTAATAACAATGGAGCAAATGATAGGCTTTATCCGATACTTGTTGGCATTAAACAATTAATTTACTTTAAAGTATTTAATCGTTGGGGAAATTTAGTTTTTCAAACAAATAGTGGTAACCCTGCTTTAGGGTGGAACGGTTTTTATAAAGGACAACCACAACCTGTTGAAACGTATACATGGATTGCAGAAGCTATTGATATTGATAACATAAAAATTATAAAAAGCGGTAGCACTCTTTTACTACGCTAATAATCCCCTACTATGTTTAAGAAAAATAAAATCACCTTACTACTTACACTTTTGCTTAGCATAAAAGCCAAAGCACAAGACCCTCATTTCTCTCAATACTTTTCTTCTCCCTTAACATTAAACCCTGCAATGACAGGTTATTTTAAAGGAGATTATAGAGTTGCTACCAATTTTAGAGAACAATGGTGGTCTGTTGGAGACCCTTTTACGACTAGTACAATTAGCTACGATACCAAAATGTTGCAAACTAAAGTTAGCGAAAATGATATTTTTGCTTTGGGTGTAATGGGTTTATACGATCAATCATTATCGGGTGGGTTTAAAAATATAAATGCATCCGTTTCATTTGCATACCACAAGATGGTTGATGAAGATGGCGAAGATAATTTAGGAATTGGCTTTCAGGCTTCTTACGCATCTAGAACAATCGATGTAGGCAAATTAAATTTTGCTAGTCAGTTTAATGGACTTGGTTTTGATACAAATTTACCTACAAATGAAGCATTTGTTGCTACAAGAAAAAATTATTTTGATTTAAATGCAGGCATTATCTATTCACACAAAACAGATAATAATGAATTTTATTTTGGCGGTTCATTTTATCATTTAACTAGACCTAATACAAGTTTTTTAAAAAATGAAAATTATAAACTCCCTGTACGTTTTACTGCACATACAGGCAGCCGATTTAATATTGGTGAAAATGGAAATGAATTATTTATTGGGGGGCTATTTATGGAACAGGCTGGCGCTACAGAAAAAAGTATAGGCATTGCATATGGCTATAATGTAAATAACGAAGTAAAAGTATATGGAGGAAGTTGGTACAGATTTGGTGATGCAATATTGCCTTATTTTGGTTTTAGCTACAACGATTTTCAAATAGGATGTAGTTATGATATTATTAACTCTAATTTAAAGAATTTTAGCCGTAAAAATGGTAGTTTTGAAGTGTCGATGAAATTACAGGTTACTAAACCTATAAATTATTATACTAATTACAAAGGAGGAAGAATATTTTAGATTTCTTCTCCTACAATCACATGAAAAAAATTTTATTTTTACTTTTAGTTTTAAATTACTCCGCCTCTGCCCAAACCAACCTTTCCCTAGGCCTTGCAGCCTATTACCCTTTTAATGGCAATGCTAATGACGAAAGCGGCAATAATAACAACCCTGTTTTTAACAATGCTACCATAACGGCTGATAGATTTGGTAGTGCAAATAGTGCCTACCATTTTAATGGAAAAAACAACTATATTAAAATTTTAAATAGCCCATCGCTTAATTCAAAAAATACCATATCGCTTTCAGTATGGGTAAAACCTACAGGCTTTTATTATGATATTTGCCACGCTAGCCAAATACTTAGCAAAGGTGGTGGCAATTATATGGATGGTAGCTATGCCCTACGCTTTGATGATGCACTTTACACACAAGGAAACGGTTGTGGTGGAGAAATATTGAAAGATAGCACACACCAAAATTTTAGAGGTACAGGCACAAGTACTTCTCCTTATTTACCCTACATTAAAAAAGGGGGATGGTACAATTTAGTTTATATAAATGATGGAGATAGTGCAAAATTATTTGTGAACTGTATACTTAAATACGCTATAAAATTCTCCGAAATATTTACCAATAAAGATGATTTATTTATTGGCAAATCCGATGATGAATTGTTTCCTTTTTGGTTAAATGCAACGGTGGATGATGTACGTATTTACAACCGAGCCTTAACTAAAGATGAAGTAAAAGCCTTGTGCATTGAACCTAAAAAAATAAAGGAAGATAGGCCTGTTGCAAAAAAAGATACGATAACAAAGCCTATTATTTTAGAAAAAAGAGAAAAGAAAATTTTAAACCAGTTAGAAGTTGAACATGATTCTATTAGCGTAACCTTATACGACAATGGTATTGTAGATGGTGATAGTGTAACCTTAATTTACCAAGATACTATATTAACCACCCATCAATTATTAACCGATAAAGGCAAAACATTTATTATTAAAATAGATAAAGGTGATGCCAATAACGAATTAATAATGTATGCTGAAAACTTGGGTAGCATACCTCCAAACACTGCGTTAATGGTTATTTATGATGGTAAAAAAAGATATGAATTAAATATTAGCAGTAGTAAAACTAGTAATGGGGTTATTCGTTTTAAGTTGAAGGAGTAATAAAATTATTGCGTAAGTTTTTCAATATCATCTAAATCTTTGTGCCTACCGGCCGCTTTTTTAGCATCCAGTAAAGTGTTTAAGTGAATAAATCTTATTGGCAAATCATCTTCTTCATAAATTTTACTAATTGTATAAGCGGCATTAAATTCGGCACCCTTAACACTTTTTAATATTTCTATACATACTGGTGGCATGCCATATGTAAATACATCCATTTCTGTATTTTCTAAAAAATTTTTTTCTGTAAAATCTGTTGTAGGTAACCCAAAATCCAAAAAAGATGCAAAAATTTTTTTATAGTTAGCTTGGGTAACATTAACCCAAATATCCATATCACCAGTTGATCTTCTATATCCGTTTAGTATAACAGCATACCCTCCAACTAATATGTACTCAACCCCAAATTTATTGAGGGTTTTAATAAAATCTCTAAAATCGTCATTAAAAATATTGGGCATTATTTTTTATGTTTTCTAAAACTGAATAAATGCTTTTGAATTTTTGGTGGGTTATATGGATCAATACCATGCGCCATTGCAGATAAGTACCATCCTTGATTTAATCTTTCCATAAGGGTTTCGGAAGGCAAAAAGATATTTGCCATATCAGCTTCTTTAAAGCTTTGCATTTTCATCGCTGTTTTATCTAGCTTATACATAAATACAAAATACATTTTTTTTCACTCTTCGCAAATAATTCATCTATAATAAATCGAAAGCCTACTTATGCACCTCACTCGTAAAATGAAATTCAATATCCGGATTATTTTGCATTTCGGTATTTAAAAACCATTCGCTTTGGGCTAAGTAAACTAAATGCCCATCTTTATCCTCTGCAATATTGCCTTGTTTAAAGCGAATAAAATCTTGTAGCTTTTTATCATCTTTACTAGTTATCCAACAAGCTTTATAAAAAGGTAAACTATTCATTTGTACACTAGCACTATACTCTTGCAACAACCGGTATTGTATTACTTCAAACTGTAAATCGCCAACACAACCTATTATTTTTTTTGTACCACCAAATTGAGTAAATAATTGTGCTACACCTTCATCGGTTAATTGCATCAACCCTTTTTCTAACTGCTTTGTTTTCATCGGGTCTTTGTTCACCACTTCTCTAAAAATTTCTGGCGAAAAAGTTGGTATCCCTGTAAAATAAAAATCTTCGCCTTGGGTAAGCGTATCGCCAATTTTAAAATTTCCAGCGTCGTACAAGCCTACAACATCTCCTGGGTAAGCATCTTCAATTACCTCTTTTTGTCTGGCTAAAAAACTATACGGATTGCTAAACCTAAAATCTCTATGTAAGCGTACATGATTGTAATAGGTATTTCGCTCAAACCGTCCACTACATACTCGTAAAAAAGCAATTCTATCTCTATGCTTAGGATCTAAGTTGGCATGTATTTTAAAAATAAAGCCACTAAATTTTTCTTCCTCTGGCTTTACATCTCTTAATGTGGTATGCCGTGGGCGTGGGGTTGGGGCTATGCGTACAAACGTATCTAACATTTCTTTTACCCCAAAATTATTTACGGCACTGCCAAAAAATACAGGTGCAGTTTCCCCTTTTAAATAATCATCAACATTTAAATCGCCGTACACACCATCTATCAACTCTACATCTTCTCGTAAAGTAAAAGCATCTTTATCACCAATTTTTTTATCTAATAGTTCATTTGTTAAATCGGTTATTTCCACAACATCTTCGTCATTAGCTTTTGTACCTGCAGTAAACAAAACCAAACTTTTTTCATGCAAATCATACACACCTTTAAACTCTTTACCACTATTTATGGGCCAAGTACTGGGGTGTAGATTTATTTTCAACTCCTTTTCAATTTCTTCTAACAGCTCAAATCTATTTTTTCCATCTCTATCCATTTTATTAATAAAAACAATTACTGGCGTTTTACGCATAGCAATTACTTCCATTAATCTACGGGTTTGTGCCTCTACCCCATTTACGCTATCAATAACTAAAATAACACTATCTACAGCTGTAAGTGTTCGGTAGGTATCTTCAGCAAAATCTTTATGCCCAGGTGTATCTAGTAAATTTATTAAATGGCCGTTATACTCAAAACTCATAACACTTGTAGCCACACTTATACCACGTTGGCGCTCTATTTCCATAAAATCGCTGGTGGCATGTTTTTTTATTTTGTTGCTTTTTACTGCACCAGCAGTTTGTATAGCCCCACCAAATAATAAAAACTTTTCGGTTAAAGTTGTTTTACCAGCATCTGGGTGACTAATAATGGCAAATGTTTTGCGTTTGTTTATTTCGTTTATATACTTCATTTCTACAGGCCTAAATTTAACAAGCTATGCTTGTTTTTTGAGCGGCAAAGGTAAGGTTTGAAAATTTAAACGTAAAACCCATGCCACTCATCCTAATTAGTAAATAATTATTGAACTGCTTACTGTAATTTTGAGTAATGCGTAAAACACTTGGTATATTAAAAAATTCGCTACGCCTAACTTTTCAAGAGCTGGGGGCTAATAAACTACGTACTACATTAAGTATAACGGGTGTTGCTTTTGGTATTTTTTGTATTGTTATTTGTTTATCGTTTGTAGATAGTATTACAAGAAATATTCAGGGCGAAGTAAAAAGCCTAGGCAGTAATACCATTTATATTGATAAGTGGGATTATAGTGGCGGACCAGACCAACCTATTTGGAAGTTTAGGGCAAGGCCAACAATGAAGTACGATGAAACAGGAATTATAAAACAAAAATCGCAATTACAAGGTGGCGTTGCTTATTTAATGCAAACAGGCACTAGTATTTCGTATAAAGATTATGTAATACAAACTGCCGGAGTATATGGAATTGTAGAAGATCAAATAGAAATACAGCCATTAAAATTTGAACAAGGAAGATATTTTTCGACCAATGAATTTATTGGAGGGGCTAATATATGTATCATTGGTTTTGCTAATGCAGAATCATTATTTGGCACAACCGAAAGAGCATTGGGTAAGCAAATAGAGGTTAAAGGTAAAAAAGTAACTATAATTGGTGTTTTAAAAAAAGAAGGTAAAAATTTTGTTGGCTGGGATTATGATAATTGTATAATGCTAACGTATAGTTTTTGTAAACAACTTTTTGATGAAGATAATAGCAGTCCCATTATCATTGTAAAGGGTAAAGATGGGGTAACAACATCGGCCCTAATGGATGAGCTTAAAGGAATAATGCGACAAGTACGTAAACTAGCACCAACCCAGGAAGATAATTTTTCGTTGAATAGTGTAGAAGCATTTAGCAAAGCTATTAACGAGTTTTTTAGTTTGTTTAATATTGCAGGTTTTGTAATTGGTGGTATTTGCTTAATTGTTGGCTTGTTTGGTATTGCCAATATAATGTTTGTAACCGTAAAAGAACGTACGCCTGTAATTGGTTTAAAAAAGGCACTGGGTGCAAAAAAAAGTAGTGTGTTATTAGAGTTTTTGTTAGAGGCTGTAATTCTTTGTTTAATAGGCGGTGCCATAGGTTTGGTATTTGTTTACATATCTGCTTTAATTGCTACAAAAGCTGCAGGGTTTCCTGTATATATTTCTTTACCAATGTTAATTACCACCGTAATAATATGTGTAGTTATTGGCATTATAGCAGGCATTCTTCCTGCTAGTAAAGCTGCTAAGTTAGACCCTGTAGTGGCTATACGAAGTAAATAAGCCCCTAACCCCTAAAGGGGAACCTAACCTACTTATTTTATTATACATTTTAAACTGCAAGTAAATTACTTTTGTAGAATGAAAGGTGATTTGCAAAGTTCCCCTTTAGGGGTCATGGGTACCATTTTAGCCATAGAATCTAGTTGCGATGAAACTGCTGCCGCAGTTTGTGTAGATGGAAAAATACTTAGCAACGAAATTGCAACCCAACAAATACATGAACAGTTTGGTGGTGTAGTGCCAGAGCTTGCTAGTAGAGCTCACATACAAAACATTGTACCAGTTGTAGATGCTGCAATGAAAAAAGCAAACTGCACATTACAACAAATAGATGCCATAGCTTTTACACAAGCCCCGGGTTTAATTGGCTCTTTATTAGTAGGTAGCCAATTTGCAAAATCACTTGCTTTGGCATTAGATAAACCATTAATTGCAGTACATCATATGCAAGCGCATGTATTGGCTAATTTAATTTTTAAGCCAAAACCAAGTTTCCCTTTTTTATGCTTAACCGTTAGTGGAGGGCATACACAAATTGTGTTGTGCAAAAGCCCAACTAACCAGCAAATAATTGGCGAAACCATTGATGATGCAGCTGGAGAAGCATTTGACAAAAGTGCAAAACTTATGGGCTTACCCTACCCTGGTGGCCCATTAATTGATAAGTATGCTGCACTAGGTAATCCTAATCGATTTAAATTTCCTGAACCACAAATTGCAGATTTAAATTTTAGTTTTAGCGGCTTAAAAACATCTATTCTATATTTTTTAAATAATGCAGGCACAAGCAATGTTTTTAAAGAAGAGTTTAAAGTAACGCAAGATGAAAAACAACAATTTATTGCTGAAAACTTAGCAGATATTTGTGCTAGTATACAAGATAGAATTGTTAGTATTTTGCTTAACAAACTAAAAAAAGCAGTAAATCAAACTGGCGTTACACAACTTTGTTTAGCTGGTGGCGTAAGTGCAAATAGCGGCCTCCGAAAAGCTTTTGAGGAACTTGGCAAAAAAAACAATTGGGCTACATTTATTCCTCCGTTTGAATATTGTACCGACAATGCAGCAATGATAGCTATTACTGGTTATTATAAGTATTTACAAAACGATTTTGTGGATTTAGGAATTAGTGCTAGTGCAAGAAGTGAATCGACAATATAAAACTACTAATTTTTCTATAGTAACCTTACTTTAAAATCATCTGTGCAAATCTGTGTAATCTGTGGCTAACTCTTATTTTCAATTTAAACAATTTACTATACAGCAAGATAATTGTGCAATGAAAGTGTGTACCGATGCTTGTCTGTTTGGTGCAGTTGTAGCTAGTTATTTATCTACCCAAAAAATAAATAATTGCTTAGATATTGGCACAGGCACAGGCTTGCTTAGTTTGATGTTAGCACAAAAAAATGACATGAGTATAGATACTGTAGAAATAAATACAGAAGCGTACTTACAAGCAAAAGAAAATATTGAAAAGAGTGTATACAAAAATAAAATTTCGATACACAATCAAAACATTCTTGAATTTGGTAGCACTAAAAAATATGATTTTATTATTACCAATCCTCCTTTTTACGAAGGTGATTTAATGTCATCTCAACAAAATAAAAATCAAGCTAAACATAATGAAAGCCTTACACTACCAATGCTTTTACAAAGCATAAAACGCTTAGTAAAAGATAATGGTGAATTTGCAGTGCTACTACCCTATCATAGAATTATTGAATTTGAGCTTTTGGCAAATGACCTAAACTATTGTGTACAAGAAGAAATACTAATAAAGCAAACCCCTAAACATTCCTATTTTAGGGGCATACAAATTTATTCAACTAAACAACTAAAAAAAACAACAACAGATTTAATAATTAAAGATGAAAATAATTTATACACAAATTCGTTTGTAGAAATGCTAAAAGACTATTATTTGCATTTATAACCCTGCATATTCCTTCATATATCTAAACTCGTTCGTAAGAGCACCATTCTTTACCAATGTTGCTTTATCTAAAGTTGGGCTGCCTCCTAACCGAATATCATCTAACACAAATTTTATTAATTGCTCCCCAAAATAACGGCTAGCATCTCTTGGTAATTCATTGGGTAAATTTCCTACAGCCATAATATCAATGCTGTTTTCTACATACGGGGCTGTCTTTTTAAAACTAGTTTTATCTACACCATAAACAGGCTCTTCAATAGTTGCATCGCCAATATTGCAGGGCACACTACCACCAGCATCATCCGTAATATCTGCAATAGTTTTTATTCTAAAATCAGCACCCTTTAAATCTTCCATTTCAAACAAACGAGGAATATTTTTTTCCCAATACACCCCATTCATTAAAATATCGGTTTGTGGCAAAAATTGTTTAAAGGTGCAAGTATAGTTTTGTGGATTGTTATGAAAATCTTCTCTTAAATATTTTTTTGATTCAATATGCTCATACAAATCAGCACCTTTTAAATGTACATAAACAGGGTAAGAAAATGCTCTACGTAAATAATCTTCTGGCTCTACTTGATGGATACCCATTAAATTCATAATTTCTAAAACCCCGTGTGCTACCCTACCACTGCCGGTTACAGCAATTTTTATATTGGGAAGTTTTAATCCAAAATAAGTGTGAATTAATTGTCTGAAATCTTTTGAAGCGGCTACTCTTTTTAAATTAAATGTTTTTGTACGATTCCCATAAGCCATTATTCCATTATGTGCACCAACAATTCCTGCAAAAAAACCAAACCCAATTATTCTTGCTCCATCTTCATGCTCTAAACATTCATAATCTATTAAGGTAATTTTTTGTTCAATTATTTTTTTAAATAGAGCTTGGTTATAGAGTTGTAATTTTTTTGTATGGCTAAAAAATAAATAAGTTTTATTAGGCAGCAACATTTCTTTAGGTACTTCTTTTATTCCTAGTAGTACATCGCAACCACTTAAATCTTCGTTAAGTTCTACTTTTGCCAATTCATATTCTTTGTTTGTAAAACAACGAGTAGAGGATGGTTGCACTTTAATAGTAACATCCGCAAAGTTTTTATGGAGCCATTTACATTGTGCCGGTGTAAGTGCTACACGGCTATCAGCAGGTATTTTACCCTCTCTTATTAAACCAATATTTAGCATGAATCGTTTTTTACAAGAGGCAAGTTATACCATTTTAAATAATTATTTTTGCACCATGAATTATTTTGAACTTTTTAATTTGCCTGTAACGCTTAAAGTAGATAAAAGCCAACTTGCAAAAAAATATTTTGAATTACAGAAACAGTTTCACCCCGATTTTTTTACACAAGCTAGTGAAGATGAACAAGCCGATGCCTTGGAAAAATCATCTATGCTAAATACTGCTTTAAAAATATTAAAAAATGAAGACGAAACACTTAAATACATTTTAATTCAAAAAAACTGTTTGCAAGAAGATGAAAAATATCAACTTCCCCCAACTTTTTTGATGGATGTAATGGAGTTAAACGAAGACCTAAATGAAGAGACAATACAAAAAATAGAAGCCTTTGAAGGCAGTCTTTATGTAGACGTAAAAGAGATTGTTGAAAACTATAATAATGAAACCGTTTCACCTGCACAATTAGCAAGTTTAAAGGAATACTACTATAAGAAAAAATACTTACAACGTATTTTGGAGAGAATTGAGGATTAACGTAATATTGCAGCCCAACTGCAAAGTTGCCCATGTGGCGGAACCTGCCTACCGGCAGGCAGGTTGGTAGACGAAGCAGTCTAAAAATCTGTAAATTATTTGCCCATGTGGCGGAATTGGTAGACGCAGCAGACTCAAAATCTGCCATTCGCAAGGGTGTGAAGGTTCGATTCCTTTCGTGGGCACAAAGTGAAGCATAATGCTTCACTTTGTTATTTTAATTATGTACTATGTTTATGCTATAAAAAGTTTAAATCGAAACTATATTTACGTGGGTTTAACAGATAATGTCGAACGCCGTTTTGGTGAACATCAAAACGGGAAAAATAAAACAACTAAACCTTACAGTCCTTTCAAAATCATTTTAGTTGAAAAGTTCCCTTCTAGAAATGAGGCTAGAAAAAGAGAGATCTTTTTAAAGTCTGGAATAGGTAAAGAGTTTTTAAAGTCTTTATAAAATTGGCCTTTCGCAAGGATGTGAAGGTTCGACCTGCCTGCCGGCAGGCAGGTTCCTTTCGTGGGCACAAAAGCCGAAGAAAATTTCTTCGGCTTTTTTAATTTCAATACAATTAACTTTTCAACATATTTTTGCTAAATAACATTTGCCAAATATGAATTTAGATTTTAACAAAAACGAAGACGCCAATAAACTAGCTTGGAGCAATATAAAAAAACAATTAGAAAAAATTTATGAAGGCGGCGGAAAAAAATCGATAGAAAAACAACGAGAACGCAATAAACTTACCGCAAGAGAACGTATTGAATACCTATGCGATACGGGTAAACCCTTTACCGAAATTGGCGCATTTGCAGGTTTTGAAATGTATGCAGAGCAAGGCGGATGCCCTGCTGGCGGTACTGTTAGCGGCATTGGTTATGTAAGCGGCAGGCAATGTATTGTGGTAGCAAACGACCAAACCGTAAAAGCTGGTGCATGGTTTCCCATTAGTGGAAAAAAGAATTTGCGTATGCAAGAAATGGCCATGGAAAATAAATTACCCATTATTTACTTGGTGGATAGTGCTGGTGTGTATTTACCCATGCAAGATGAAATTTTTCCCGATAAAGAACATTTTGGACGCATTTTTAGAAATAATGCTAAAATGAGTGCCATGGGCATAACACAAATTGCCGCCGTTATGGGTGCATGTGTAGCTGGTGGTGCTTACTTGCCTATTATGAGTGATGAAACGCTTATGGTTGAAGGCAATGGTAGTATTTTTTTAGCCGGCAGCTATTTAGTAAAAGCTGCCATTGGCGAAGATATTGATAACGAAACCCTTGGCGGTGCAGAAACACATAATGCCATTAGCGGCATTGCAGATTATAAATTTGCAACCGAAAAAGAATGCCTTGACCATATTAAAAAAATATTTAGCAAACTGGGCAAACCACAAAATGCAGGATTTGATAGAATACAACCCCTTGCACCAAAAAGTAATAATGGAGAGATTTATGGTATCATTAGCGAAGGCAATACCAAACCATACAATATGGTTGATTTAATTAATTGCATTACCGATGCCGATAGTTTTGATGAATTTAAAGAAGACTATGGAAAAACAATAGTGTGTGGTTATGGTAGAGTTGATGGTTGGGCTGTGGGCATTGTTGCCAACCAACGATTGGTAATAAAAAACAAAAAGGGCGAAATGCAATTAGGGGGCGTAATTTATAACGATAGTGCAGATAAAGCTGCTCGTTTTATAATGAACTGCAACCAAAAAAAAATACCCCTAGTTTTTTTGCAAGATGTTACTGGCTTTATGGTAGGCAGCCGAAGTGAGCATAGCGGTATAATAAAAGATGGTGCAAAATTGGTAAATGCAGTAGCAAACAGTGTTGTCCCAAAAATTACTATTATTGTTGGCAATAGTTTTGGTGCTGGCAACTATGCAATGTGTGGCAAAGCCTACGACCCTCGTTTTATTTACGCTTGGCCTACAGCAAAAATTGCCGTTA
This sequence comes from Bacteroidota bacterium, assembly GCA_031377245.1. Taxonomy (GTDB): domain Bacteria; phylum Bacteroidota; class Bacteroidia; order Chitinophagales; family Chitinophagaceae; genus Ferruginibacter. Next base: position 61,292 of record JANMEU010000016.1, on the reverse strand, counting down.
TGGGTGGAGAGCAAGCCGCTAAAACATTATTACAAATACAAGTAGCCTCTTTAAAAAGTAAAGGGCAAGAAATAAAGCCAGAAGACGAGCAAAAAATGTTAACCGAAATTACCCAACGTTACCAAGCACAAACCTTACCACAATACGCAGCAGCAAGGCTTTGGGTAGATGCTATTATTGACCCTGCAAAAACCAGAGAAGTTATTAGCGAAGGTATTGCTGCGGCTAACCAAAATGCAGATATGGAGGAGTTTAAAATTGGGGTTTTTCAGGTGTAGGTTTTTGTTCTGTCATTTCGACGGTAGGAGAAATCTATGACACCAACATTTGTTTTTGATGGCATCATCTTTGTGTCACTCACTTGTACTTATATTTCTTTGTTGGGCTTTTATCGAAGCCTAGATAATTTTGTAAAAGGTGAAGGTTGATAAAATTGCTTACAATTTTACCTCATATGTAAACTATATAGAATTATGAAATATTTTTTAATCCCAATACTAATCATCACTGGTAATGTAATTATTGCACAACCTAAATCAAATTGTAGAATTGACATTTATTTGGTGAAGAACTACGTTCGTTGTTGGGATACTGTTACTAAAAAAATAGTACCATTTAATGTAACCATTGACAATTTGCAAGACACTGCATTTATAAAAGATGAAGAAATAATCTTATATACTTTTAAAAAATTTAAGCAAAAAATACGTATCTGGGGCTCACGAAGACGAAAAAAAATCACTGCTAGGCTTCATAGCTTGCAACTATCTTCATCTGTCAATGATCGTATCGATAGTCTAAGTTTATCACTTTTCGGCTGTGCAGCCCAATTCGCTATAGTTTGCGATGGTGAAATCATTTATGGAGGTTGCTTAAATAACCATATGTCCTCATGGGTACCGCCTGTTGTTACTTTAACAGGCCGTGACAATGAAATACATTTCGGTCTTTGGCCTGGTATAGCACCAACTGATCCAAGAGAAAATCCTAAACTTTTCGACTGCTTAAAAAAAACTGGTCGTTTTAAATTTCAAAAAAAATATGCCGATGACTAATTTTTTTCGCCACGCCTGTGTCTTCAACTAGCGGCGAAATACTTTAAAAAATACCATTACCCCACCAATACCTTTCATCATTTCAATAAAATTTTATTCTCACCAACTCATAATTTTACAAAAAAGTAAAACAATTACTCAACATGAAAATTATTGTAGTCATTTTCTTTTTTATAATAAGCATTAATGGCTTTAGCCAAACCGATAGCATGTACATTGGCCCTAAAAAAGGTACGTTGTATATTGGCGGTGGTAGTATTAGCAGCGATTCGCTTATTATAAAATTTATTCAATTAGCTGGTGGAAAAGATGCTGCCATTGTAGTTATACCTACAGCAGATGGGGCTGAAAAGTATGATGCAAATGTTGGTGCTGCTGGCAGAATGAAAAAACTAGGAGCTACGAATGTTACCATTCTTCATACATCAGATAGAAATATTGCCAATACCGATTCTTTTGTAAAACCATTGGTTAATGCTAAAGCTGTGTGGTTTGGCGGTGGCCGTCAGTGGAGACTTGTAGATGCTTATGCTACTACAAAAACCGAAGAAATGCTATGGAAAGTTTTAGAGAGAGATGGTGTTATTGGGGGCTCATCGGCTGGTGCAACTATACAGGGCAGCTTTTTAGTACGTGGCGATACAAAAACAAATCAAGTTATGATGGGTGACCATCAACAAGGTTTTGGTTTTCTTAAAAACGTAGCTATTGACCAACATGTGCTTGCTCGTAATCGTCAATTTGATATGTTTGAAATTTTGAAGAGCCATCCTGAATTATTAGGTATTGGCATAGACGAGAACACAGCCATTATTGTACGAGGTAATGAATTTGAAGTAATAGGCGAAAGCTATGTACTGGTATACGATGGTACATTTTGGAGTAACGAAGGGACAGAGTTAAAAAATCCACCAGACAAAGCAACTATTTTTTATTTTCTTAGCAAAGGGGATAAATACGATTTGTTAAATAGAAAGGTAAAAAAATAAGAGGCTGCCCTTTTGAGACAGCCTCTTATTCGTATTTTATAATTACATTTTTTTGAATTTATCTTCCTTTAAAAAGGCGTTCCTAATAACTTAAAACCACCCCTTCAATTTCCTAAACACATCGTTACCATTGGTAAATAACATTAAACCAATGATGATAAAAAAGCCTATCATGTTTATTTTTTCCATAATACGGTCTGGAAGTTTTTTGCCGGTAATCATTTCTACCAACGTAAATAAAATATAGCCGCCATCAAGCATTGGTATGGGTAAAAAATTCATAAAGGCTAGGGCTACACTAAAGAAAGCAGTAATGCCCCAAAAATATTCCCAATCCCAACTGCCACCAAAAGCTTGTGTCATACTTGCAAAGCCACCCATGCCTTTATATGCACCTTCGCCTTCGTTGGTGTTCTCCCCTAACTTCTTAGCCTCAGTTGGTGTTCTCGGCTACCTCCTTCGCTCCGCCGCAGTTGGTAAGCCGCCCACTCAGCATTGTCGAGGCTTGGTCTTTGACCAGCCGATAAAGCAAATTCAAAATTCTAAAATAAAAAATAATCCTGTTTAATAGGTAGGTACAATATTGTATTGGCTAGTCAAAGAAAGGAACTGATCGTAATTATATAGATTGCTTTAATATAAAAAGCCCCCAATAATGGAGGCTCTTAAAAAATATAATTATGGTGTTAAAACCAACCCTTAAATTTTCTAAACACATCGTTACCATTGGTAAATAACATTAAACCAATGATGATAAAAAAGCCAATCATGTTTATTTTTTCCATAATACGGTCTGGAAGTTTTTTGCCTGTAATCATTTCTACCAAAGTAAATAAAATGTAACCTCCATCAAGCATTGGAATAGGCAAAAAATTCATAAAGGCTAGGGCTACACTAAAGAAAGCAGTAATGCCCCAAAAATACTCCCAATCCCAACTGCCACCAAAAGCTTGTGTCATACTTGCAAAACCGCCCATACCTTTATATGCACCGGTAGAGGGTGAAAATATTAATTTGAATTGGCTAATGTAATCTCCAAGTTTACTAAATGTTTTTTTAACCCCTGCACCAAAGCTTTCAAAAAAACCATAGGTCTTTTTATTTATTTGCATCCAGCCCATATTATTTAAAGAATCTGCACCTAAATAAGCTAAGCCCAATTTTTTATTTTGATCAAGCTGTACTTTATACACCAACTCCTTATTATCTCTATTTACAGTTACGGCAACCATTGCAGAGTCTTTTAATACCGAGGTATAGGTCGAAATATCATCCCAATAGTTTATTGCAGCACTATCAATTTTTACTATTTTATCGTTGGGTAAAATACCTGCTTTATAGGCATTGCTTTCTTTTTTAAATTTATCATCTGCAATGTTTCCAACAATGTTGGGCATACGAATATTTAGTAACCCTTTTTTATCTAATTTTTTGGTAGATAATTGTCCAAGCACATCAACCGGTAATGCAATATTTACATTTGTACCATTTCTTTCTACTACAACATCTTTTCCGCCAATTAATACTTTTTTAGGTACATCATCAAAATACTGAACCGTTTCGCCATTTACAGAAACAATTTTATCGCCATTCTTAAAACCAAATTTATACATTAAGCTATCACCAACTGTAATACCATTTTTCAATGAAGAATTTACAATCTTTTTTTCGCCCCATACAAATAAAATACCGGCATAAATTATAAAAGCAACAACAACGTTTACCAATATACCGCCCATCATTATTAATAAACGCTGCCATGGTTTTTTGCTACGAAACTCCCAAGGTTGCGGCGGACTTTTAAGTTTTTCTGCATCTTGTGTTTCATCTTGCATACCATCTATTTGCACATAACCACCAAGCGGAAACCAGCCAATACCAAACTCTGTATCGCCTACCTTCTTTTTAAATAAACTAAAATTTAAAAGGGTGGGTACGGGAAATAAAAAATCAAAAAATAAATAAAATTTATTTACTCTTGTTTTAAATAAACGGGCAAAAAAGTAATGCCCCCACTCGTGTAATACAATTAATAAAGAAAGAGATAAAAGGAATTGGGCTATTTTAATAAATGTTTCCATTAAGATGTTGTGCTTTGAGGAGTTTTAACCGCAGAGACGCAAAGACGCCAAGCTGGTAGTTTTAAATTTGTTTGAATTTAATATTGTTTGCTTTTAATAATGAATATAGCTGTTTTTGTTCAAGTGAGATTGTCATTTTCTTTTTCTCAAAATGAAAATGATAACAGAACCAGTTCACAACAATGTTTAGTAGTCGTTCAACTGTTTATCTCAAAAAAATACATTTACAGGTTTATTAACGAAGCCGCAAAATTACGGGCTTCGGCATCGCTATCAAAATAATCTTGAAGGGTTGGTTTAGCTATAAATGCTACATTTTGCATCGTTTTTTCTACCACTGCAGTCATATCTAAAAAGCCAATACGGTTGCGTAGAAAGGCCCACACGGCAATTTCATTAGCTGCATTTAATACACAAGGCACATTACCTCCCTTAAATAACGCCTCCGTTGCCAACGCTAAATTTCGGAAAGTTTTAACATCTGGCTCTTCAAAACCAAGTATTGGGTATTTTTTAAAATCTAAACGAGGAAAAGTATTTTGTATACGCCTAGGAAAACCCATAGCATATTGTATAGGAAGTTTCATATCGGGTAAGCCCATTTGAGCTTTTATGCTACCATCGGTAAATTGTATCATACTATGTATAATACTTTGAGGGTGCACTACCACTTGTATTTGCTCAGGCGCTAAATCAAATAACCATTTTGCTTCAATCATTTCTAACCCTTTATTCATAAGGGTTGCAGAGTCTATCGATATTTTTGCACCCATTTCCCAATTGGGATGTTTTAGGGCATGCTCTCTTTTTACATTTACCAAAAAATTAGGCTTTTTTCCTAAAAATGGGCCCCCACTTGCTGTTAAAATAATTTTTTCTATGGGGTTTTTATATTCTCCTACCAAGCATTGAAAAATGGCAGAATGCTCACTATCTACAGGTATAATGGTAGCGTTATTATCAATAGCTAACTGCATTACAATATCGCCTGCTACTACTAGGGTTTCTTTATTGGCTAAGCCAATTATTTTGCCTTTTTGTACGGCTTTTAGGGTAGGTTTTAGCCCTGCAAAGCCTACAATACCTGCTAGCATTATATCGTAGGTATCAAAATTGGCAACTTCTTCTAACGAATCTTCTCCTGTAAAAACTTTGGTATTGGTTTGAGCAAGGGCATTTTTAACTACTGCAAATTTGCTTTCGTCGCCAATAACCACAGCATTTGGTGCAAACTCAAGTGCTTGTTTTACTAATAATGCATCATTAGTTTGGGCAGTTAAAATTTCAACCTCAAATAAGGTTGGGTTAGCTTTAATTACTTCTAAAGCTTGTGTTCCTATTGATCCTGTAGACCCAAATATGGCTATCCGTTTTTTTTGCACTATTTAATTTTGTGTTAGTAAAAATAGGCAATAATTTTTGGATATGTGTATTTAAGGTATACTAGTTATGGTTATTAATTTTCGTTCTTAAAACCATTTTAAATATAGAAAAACAAAAAAATCCAAGTTTTTTAAAAACTTGGATTTGGTTTATTTTTTATCTTATGTTAGCTATTTTTGTTATTTCGTAAAACTCAGTTTCAGTAATTTCTTTACCATCAGGATTATAACATTTTATATCTTTTTTAGTAAAAGATCTACTATATACTTTTCTTTTATTATAACTTTTTTTAATCTCATTTTCATACTTCAGTATATATCCTTTTGAACTAGTTAGTATTGCCTTGCCATCAACATAACCATCTTCCCATTTACACTCTAAAACACTTCCATTGGGATATTTTAACAACCCTTTCCCATCATAACTACCTTCTTTAAAATTACCTGTGTAAATATTTCCTTCATAGTATGTTCGTATGCCAAATCCATGAGCAAGTCCGTTTTTAAAACTTCCCTTATAAGTGTTTGGTAACTTTAATGAGTTGATTATAAAAATCTCTTCTCCTTCTCCATCCTCTTTATCATTTTTCCAATCGCCTACATATTTAGTGCCTCTTTCTTTGTTATAAAGTGTTCCTTTACCTTCTCTTAATCCATTATCATAATCGCCTTCGTACCTATCTCCAGCAAAAAATTTAAACCCTGCACTATTTGGGCCATTTTTAAACATTACATCATTTTTATAGTATGCTTTTCCTTTTCCGTGTAAAACGCCATTTTTAAAACTTCCTTCAAAAATATTTCCTGTGGCAGTTGTAAGTTTTCCTTCCCCATTTGGTTTGCCATTTTTTATTTCCCCTTTATAAGTATCTCTGTTTTCAAAGGTTATTGTACCCTCTCCATCTTCTTCTTTTTTAAATTCATCGTTTAATGCATTTTTTAAATTGGGGTATCTTTTTAAATACTTTTTGTCATTATCATCTTCTCTAAAAGCCCACGCTATATATTCAATATTTATTTGTGACGCTTTGCTTATTTCATCCCATTCTACACTTGTCAATTCATCAATAAATGTGGGGTATAGTTGCCTTAGTTCAAGTGCTGCAGGCCTTAAAAGTTTATCTGCAAAATACTTCCAAGTGGTTTCCGTAAAACCGCCTTTTGGTAATACCCTATTTGGCTCGGGACTAATAAATACATAATTTAAGTAGGCTAATCTTTTGGCATCTGTTTTTTTGGCAAGTTTTAAATTAGTAGTTGCGTATAAAAAGTATGGATTAAAGCCAACTCTGCACAACCCTGCATTACGCAGGGCTATTGAATGATATTTCGAATCTAACTCTTCAAACCTATTAAGTAATGCAGCCTTTCGGTTGTCATCCATCAATTCGTATCCGCAATTTGGGTATTTATAATTATTTGATAAGGTTTGGTATCTGGTATTTCTGCCAAAATAATAAGGCAATATATTTAACTCTAATTTTTCTATATATTCAGTTTCGGCAGGAAATTTCTTTTGAATTTCCTTTAACATAGTATTCGCATTGTCAGGAAACAGTGCAGCATTCCAGGCATATCTAATCAACGTATCGTAAGGTTTTGTATTTTTATAAAGATCCCAGTTTTTAAGTGCTCTAGCAGACACCATATAATCATCATAAAGTATTTGTTTTTTTACCTCGTCTTTTTCTTGCTGTACATTAAATATTTCTTCTGCATAAATAGTACGGTCAAATGTTGTAATAAGGGAGTTACCTAATGCATTTATTGTTTGTTGAACATTACTATTTTTTAAATCAACATAATATTTTTCCCAAGCTTGTTTGTATCTCAAATCGGCATCTTTTCTATCTTGCTCTCTTTGTGCAGCCTCGTATTGCCTTTGTTGCCATTGCTGTTTAGCTTCTGCACTTTCTTTATCGTAAGCGGCTTTCTCTTCCCTACTCATCATCCAATAAGGAGTGCTTTGTGGTGTAACCGAGATATTACCACTATTTGTTTTAGTAGTTTTAGTATTTCTTCTAGCATCAATATAGGCTTGGTTAGCTTTCCTTATTTGATTTTCGGCGGCTTTGTTCCAATCGTAGTTATTATATTGGGCAAAGCAAGGATTATAGGTTACAAATAGAATTAATAATAATCCTAGTTTTTTTAAAATTGACATTGTAAAAATTTAGCTATAAAAATATGCAATGTTTTGTTACAAGATATAAGGGTTAGTGGGTATTTTATTGGCAAGTAAAATAGTACTATTTATTTACAATAAACTCTGTTAGTACGTCCGCAATCAATCTATCATTACTCAGCCGTGGCACTTTGTTTTGTCCCCCAAGTTTACCTTGGCTTTTCATGTAATTTATAAACCCATTTTTTTGTAAGCTTGTTATTTTTAAAGGTTGTAAAATATTTCCCTTTATTAAATCATCGTAATACACATTTTTTTGGCGAAGATTATCATCTATTTTTTTTTCAAATTCATGTAAATTAGCCGGTGTATCTTCAAATTCAACAAACCACTCATGATAGCTTTTTCCATCGCCTTGTGCTATCATAGGAGCTACTGTAAACTCAGTAACTTTTATGTTTTCTTCATTTGCAGCTTTTAGCAAAGCAGCTTCTACTTCTTCGCCAATTACATGTTCTCCAAATGCGCTTATAAAATGTTTGGTACGGCCACTTACAATTATGCGGTAAGGGTTGGTGCTTACAAACTTAACGGTATCGCCAATATTATAACCCCACAAACCTGCATTGCTGTTAATTATTAATGCATAGTTCTCTCCTACTTTTACATCTTTTAACGTAAGCCTAGTAGGCTTTTCGTTAAAAATTTCTGCTGCAGGTACAAACTCAAAAAATATTCCGCTGTGTGTGTTTAATAAAAGGCCTTGTGCTGTTTGACTATCTTGAAAAGCAAAAAAACCTTCGCTAGCAGGGAACAATTCTATACAATCTATTTTACGACCAATACTTTCTTCTAATTTTGCTTTGTACGGTTCAAAATTTACACCACCTTGTACCATTACATTAAAATTTGGGAAAAGCTCTCCAATTTTTTTGCCACTTTTTTCTTCTAATCTATCAAAATACATTTGCATCCATGGCGGTATGCCACTTATCAACGTCATGTTTTTATCTAGGGTTTCCTCAACAATTTTATCTAACTTTTCTTCCCATTCTTCTATACAATTGGTGGTATAACTTGGTAGCTGATTAGCTCGTAAATATTTTGGGACATGATGGTTTACAATGCCACTTAAGCGTCCGGTTGGTATATCGCCAATACGCTCCAATACTGGCGAACCGCTTAAAAAAATTAATTTACCATCGGCAAATTTTGTGTTGCCTGTTTCGGCCATATAACACAGCAAGGCATTACGGGCTGTATTTATATGATTAGGAATACTATCTTTTGTAATAGGTATATATTTTACACCGCTAGTGGTACCACTTGTTTTAGCAAAGTAAATAGGCTTCCCTTTCCATAAAATATTATGTTTGCCTTCTTTAATTTTTTCTATGTAGGGTTTTAATTGCTCGTAATCTCTTATGGGCACTTGTTGCACAAAATCTTCGTAGGTTTTTATGGTAGAAAAGTTATGGTCTTTACCAAACGTTGTTTTTGTACCTACTTTTATAAGGGTATTAAAAATGGATTGTTGATCTGCCAAAGCAGTTTCCATTTGTTTTTTTACTTGTTTGTATATGTAGTTAGCAAACGGTTTTGCTAAGATTGATTTAATTGTCATGTGATGCCACTAATTTTTTGCCACTGACCTGTCTACTGACAGGCAGGTTACACGAATTTACACAAATGATAATATAGATTTTTACCTTTTAAAATTTATTGCTAAATATTAACGGTAAATAAATTCACTTTCCCCTTTCAACTTTCCACTCTCTACTCACTACTTACAATCACAACTCCATTCAGTATCCAAATCTACACAAGTAACTACAACCATTTGGCCATTAGGCTTAGGTGAAAATACAATACGTACCCGTTGATTATCGTGTGTTGTACCTTCTAAAGGATATGTTTTACCCCTACCATCATCCTCTACTTTATTGTAATTAATGCTACCTGATTGTAAAATTTCTTTTATTTCGTTTTCATCAATATGCCTGCAAGCCATACGGCAACGGGCATGCTTAGTAATAACTAAATTCTTATATCGCCTATTAAATCCTTCGGTGCTATTTTCATTTTCGGCTGGAGAAAGGGGATTTACAGTTATTCGCTTATTGGTTTGCTCTATTTGTTGTTTGTTTTTTGTACCCCGTTGATTCTTTTTAACATAAAAAAGTAGAAAGGCTGCTACTAATAAAGCTATATATGGTAAATATTTTTTAAGCATTTATGCAAAGATAGAGTAGCTGAAATCATTTTTACCTTAATAAATTGGGGGTTATCTTTGCAGCAATGCAAAAATCGGTAGCGTTACATACACTGGGTTGTAAACTCAATTTTTCTGAAACCTCAACTATTGGGAGGCTTTTAGAAAACGATGGCTTTATTAAAAAAGATTTTAATGAGGTGGCAGATGTATATGTAATTAACACCTGCAGTGTTACCGAAAACGCCGATAAAGAATGTAGACAATTGGTACGCCGAATACAACGTAAAGCACCTGAAGCAATGGTGGTAATTACGGGTTGCTATGCTCAACTTAAACCAAAAGAAATTGCCGAAATACCTGGTGTAGATTTGGTTTTAGGTGCTGCTGAAAAATTTAATATTACGCATCATTTAAAAGAAATTACCAAAGGCGATAGTGCAAAAATTTGTAGCTGCGATATTGAGGATGTAAATATATTTACCGCATCGCATTCCATTAATGATAGAACAAGAACCTTTTTAAAAGTACAAGATGGCTGTGATTATAGTTGTAGCTTTTGTACTATACCAATGGCAAGAGGAAAAAGCCGCAGCGATAGTATAGAAAATGTACTTGCCAATGTTCAACACATTGCAGAAAATGGAGCTAAAGAAATTGTATTAACAGGTATAAATTTAGGCGATTTTGGCAAAGGGTTTATGGGTGGAAAAAATAAAGAAGAAGATTTTTTTGAATTAATACAAGCCTTAGATGAGTTAGATAGTGTAGAGCGTTACCGAATATCATCTATTGAACCAAATTTATTAACTAACGAAATTGTTGAATTTGTTAGTAATAGCAAACACTTTATGCCGCATTTTCACATTCCGCTACAAAGCGGTAGCAACAAGGTTTTGGGCATGATGAAGAGAAGATATAAAAGAGAATTATACGCCGAAAGAGTGGGGTTAATAAAAACACTAATGCCTCATTGCTGCATTGGAGTTGATGTTATTGTGGGCTTTCCTGGAGAAACCGATGAAGACTTTAAAGAAACGTTTGATTTTTTACATAGTTTAGATATTAGCTACCTCCATGTATTTACCTACAGCGAAAGAACAAATACAACTGCGTTAGATATTAGGCCAATTGTGCCTATACCTATTCGTAACGAACGTAATAAAACTTTACGTAACTTAAGTTATCAAAAAATGCAGTATTTTACTACCCAACATATTGGGCAAACTCGTAAAGTATTGTTCGAAAAAAATAGTAGTAATGGTATGATGGAAGGGTATACCGATAATTATATTAAAATAACTGCTGCAACAAATAATGCTTTAGTAAATTCAATAACAGAATGGAAAATTTAAAAGATAAAATCTTAAATAAATACCAAGTAACTATTCATTTTGAAATGGATGAAAAGTTTATGACCCTAGTGCCAGAACACCGGGTATTAATAAACTCTTTAATTGAAAAAAATATTATAGATTCTTACGCCGTAAGTTTAGAAAGCCAACGCAGTTGGATTACCATAAATGCTATTAGTAAGGCGGAGGCTAAAAAAATATTATCAAAATCGCCTTTGTTTAAATACTGGGTGGTAGAAGTGGATGATATTTTTGTGTATGATGGGCAGATTTATAGGTTTCCAGTTTTACAATTAAATTAAGACAAACTCCTTAAAATAAAAAAACCTCACAATTGTGAGGTTTTTTTGTGGGAGTTACAGGAGTGGAACCTGTGACCCTCCCGATTATAAATCGGGATGCTCTAAACCAAATGAGCTACCATTTATCAGTTTTTCTATCCTTGCTCTACTCTTCCAATTTTTAATTTCCTTTTCTCTTTTAATTGCTAATCCCATTCAGCAAAGTTTTCTTGTTACACAACCACCCAATCATTGTATTTTCCTGTAAATCCGTAATGGTTAGTATTATGCTTTTTTAGTTTTTGTTGAATTAAGCTGCCTGTATAACCTACGTAATAGCTACAGGCTATTTTTGAATAAAGTATATAGGTAGTAAAAATCATTATGCATAAAAAAACCTCACATAACGTGAGGTTTTTTGTGGGAGTTACAGGAGTCGAACCTGTGACCCTCTGCTTGTAAGGCAGATGCTCTAAACCAACTGAGCTAAACTCCCTTCTTTTTTGGGTGGCAAAGATAAGGGTAAAAAGTTTTATGCAAAAGTTTTTTAGAAAGTTTTTATTTAGCTTATAAAAACGGCTTAGTTTTTTATTTTTTTCGATAACGTTCAGTTGCAAAAATTACTAGTATAAACAAAGCTGCTTGTAAAATATACCCCACCAACTCAATCTGCTGTAACATTGCAGGTGTTGTATTTACTGCGTTTTCAAACATAAAAATAGGCCTCATTCCTTTGTGTTGTCCTAGTATTGCCAAAATAAAGTTTACGCCAATGTGTAGGCCTGTTGGCAAACCTATACCACCACTTTTAGCTGCGGCTAAGCCAAAAACAAAAGCAAAAATTCCTGGACCAATTAAGGAGCTTAAAAGCGATTGACCACCAACGTAATGATACAATGCAAATAGTAAAGCAATTATAATTTGTGAACTCCACAGCCCTATTACATTATTTAACTTTACAAATGGATAGGCTCTAAACGCCAACTCCTCCATAAAGGCAAGCGGTAATAAGGCTAATGCCCAAAATAAAAAGGAACTAATAGAATAATTAGGTACCATTTTAATTTGTATGGAAGTAAACAAATAAACTGCTCCCATCATTAGTATTGAAAGCCCCATACCAATTACAAAACCTTTTACTATTCGTTGTAGTGTTTTTTGCTCCCATTGTAAACCAATAGAGGCTAATGATAATTTTTCTGTTTTACAAAAAAGCCATGTAAGTATTAAAGCTACAATTGAGCCTGTTATACCATAAATAAAACGTTCGTATTGTGGAGGAAAAAAGGTGCTGGTTTTAGAAGAAATTGCTAGCAAGGCAACAAAAAAAATACAAAATAAAATAGCTTTTATAGTTGTACTAATTTTTGTGGCTTGCATTGGTTAGTTTTTGTTGTTTCAAATGTAAGGAGTTTTTTAATTGACTACAACTATATAAAACCCTTGGGCTACCCAAAAAATTAAAGAGTGTTTGGTACAATGATTAACCAACTAAAATAAAAACTAAATAAAATTGTATACAGTTATACTTAGGGTATACAATGTGCAACTACATCAATTTTATTCGAAATAAAGATGATGATAAAAAATTATTTCAACTCGGTAGCTAATCTTTCCCTTGGTGCTTTAATAAAATCTCTAGGGTATTTTTTAAAATAACGACCTAACATTCCTAAAAATTCTGGATAGTCTTTTAAGTGTATTCCTCTACTTTTTACAGCTACAAAAAATGCTAACCCAAAGCTTACAGCAAAATTTATAAAGCCAATTAAACCAACACCAAATAAAGTGTAGCTTAATTCAGAAAAAGAGATAGCATGATTTAATCCAAAAAAGCCAATAGCCGTATTAGCAGCAGATATAGTGATATGCCTTATATCAAATGGTAACCCAAACATTTTGCCAAAAAAACCTGCCATCCCTAAGAAAAAACCAAGCGAAATATTACCAATTAATGATCCAAGATTGTTTTGAACGTAGTTAATAATTTTAGTTGCCCATTTTTCGCTAAAGTTGCGTAACCCTACCCCACTCCGCATTCTATCAGCTATTTTGCCATACACTACGTAGTTTTCAACATATCCGGCTATAATACCACTTGCAAATAAAAAAAAGCCGGTAAAGCATGCATACAACAACGCAAGGCTATGAAAAGGTTGTTGATCGGTCAATAATTTTTGTGCCGCTGCTCCACTTGCAATCATACTACCAGTGGTGTTAAAAAACAACATGGCTAATAAATAGGTTAATGGAAAAACGACTAATAAATTCCCTGCAAAAGAGGCTAATTGTGTACGACTAACTTTTGCAACAGTAATAGCTAAATTCCGTAAATCTGGCTCATCGCCAACTTTTTGAACATCAAAACTACTTGCAACATTATTAGCAGTGTAAGCAGGTTGTTTTGTGGCAAGTGTACTGCCCGTTTCTTGTATTAAAATAAAGCCCAACGAATAATTTGAACTATATAAAAAACCTTGCCAAAAGGGCGCTAAACTTAATTTACCTATAAGGTTTTTTATAATGCCTATAAACGAAATAATTACCCCACCTCCAGCAGCACTCCAAAACATTTTCCAAAAATCTTTTCGAGTAGTCGTAATGTAATCTTCACCACGTTTACCGCCATGCTCTGCAATTTGATACGCTAAATAGCCAGTATTTTCACTTAAAAATTCTTTAACCGATGTTTTTCTATTTTCATTTTTAACAACGGTTTTAAAATAGTCTACAAAACGTTCGGTGTTAAATTGGCTATCACTATCTAGTACATCTATGATTATAAATAACCGATCAATTTGTTGTTGTAATCTAGTAAGTATATAGGTTTGAGCAAGGCTGGTTCCATATTTTAATCGTTGTTCTTTTATCCATATAATACTTTGGTTGCAATTATGCAACGCCTCTGTAATCGTAGCTAACAAGGCTCTTTTTTGCTCCTGGTTTTGTTGGGGTAGTTCGGCAAGTTTTAAATATTCGTTTGTTAATCTATTTTGTTCTAAAAAAGGAAATGCCGCATCATTAAAATTTTGATAGCGTTGTGTTACCTCTTTTTCTATACCCAAAGTAGCTACCCTATAACTAAGTATTTGAAACGATTGATTGAGTTGTTTTATTAAAGAAGATTCTGTTAAGTTTACTTGAATGCCTAGTATTTCAAAAAATTGTTTCCATAAATCCCCATCTAAATTTTGCACCCATACATAATCTTTTTTGCGATAAAAAACTTTATTGATTACAAATAAAAAATCGTTTGAGCTTAATAAGGCTGGTATAATTTTATGTTTTAATTTACTCGTTAGCTCTTGAACAAATCCCCTACCACTAACTACCCCATTTTCGGTTAATGCAGTTACTATATTGGTACGTAAAAATTGAGAAAGCAGCGCTTTCCGTAATGAAAAAAGAGCCCTTTTATCTTGAGTTAATTGATATAATAATGCTTTAAAATTTAAGTTGGCTTGTGCAGTATCATTTTCGTTTGATGGGCGAATAGCTTTTATTATACTAGTTAAATAAGACAAACTATTGCCGCTAGCATTTAGGGGCAATACAAGTGCTTGCTGCTTTTTGGGCGGCTGAGTAGTTTCTTTAGTTCGTTTTATTAAGCGTAGCATTTAATTTAAAGTAATATAGGTACAATTTACAGACAATAATTGTACCCAAAATGTTGCAGACAAAGGAATTTAGACAAAATCGCATTATTTTTGTGTTACTGATGACTAGAACTACAAATAACGATACTAAAACAAACATTGAAACAGATATACTTGTGGCTACTGAACCCCCATGCAGTTTAATTGTTTGGAATGATGAAGTAAATACATTTGAGTGGGTGATAGAAACCTTGATAGAAGTATGTGGCCATACCGAACAACAAGCCGAGCAATGCTCCTTATTTATACACAACAAGGGTAAATATGCCGTTAAAGAAGGCGATTACGATACGCTAAAACCAATGTGTGAGGCCATTACCGAAAGAGGAATTAATGCCACAATTGAGGTAGTAGCAACGTAAAAATTTACTCCTCGTTTTAATAAACCATAAATAATTTTAATGCAGGTATTGTTTCAAAAAACAATTCTATTAAATAAAAAAACAAATGCAAATAGCAATTTTAGGTGCAGGTATGGTTGGTAGAGCCATGGCAATAGATTTACAACAAAAGTATTCGGTAACATCGTTTGATGTTAGTGAGCAATCGCTGGATATGCTTACCCAAAAAAATAAGTTAATAAAAACAGTAAAAACCGATTTAAGCAATTTTGAAAACTACCCTACACTTTTACAAAATTTTGATTATGTAATTTGTGCAGTACCGGGCTTTATGGGTTACAACGCTTTACAAGCCATTATTAATGCAGGAAAAAATGTAGTAGATATTTCTTTTTTTCCAGAAGATGCGTTAGTATTAGATGAATTAGCAAAACAAAAAAATGTAACCGCCATTGTAGATTGTGGCGTAGCTCCGGGTATGAGTAACTTAATTTTAGGTTACCATAATGCAAACATGACGATTACTAATTTTGAATGTATGGTTGGTGGCCTACCTAAAAAAAGAGTAAAACCATTTGAATATAAAGCTCCCTTTTCCCCTATTGATGTGTTGGAAGAATATACAAGGCCTGCTCGTTATGTAGAAAATAGTTGCATTGTTACAAAGCCTGCTTTAAGCGATGCTGAGTTATTAAATTTTGAACCTGTTGGCACGTTAGAAAGTTTTAATACAGATGGCTTACGCAGTATTTTATTTACAATGGGGCATATTCCTAATATGAAAGAAAAAACGCTTCGTTATCCTGGTCATATAGATTTAATGAAAGGCTTAATTGCTGCAGGTTTTTTAAGCACCAAAAAAATTAATGGCTTAGCAACAACCCCAATGGAATTTACAAGCAAATTACTTTTTAACCAATGGAAGTTAGGAGAAGAAGAGCCTGAGTTTACCCTTATGCAAATAAACATTAGCGATAAGACTAAAACGATTACCTATAATTTGTACGACGAGTATGATGCAACTACTAAAACAAGTAGCATGAGTCGTACAACTGGTTATACAGCTACCGCTGCACTAAATATGTTGATTGATGGGCATTTTAAAGAGAAAGGCGTTTTTCCGCCAGAGTTAGTTGGTAAATACGAAAATTGTTTTAACTATATTTTGGGTTACCTTAAAGAGAGGAATGTTATTTATAAGAGAACTGAAATTGGTAAATAAAGTATAAAAGTAAATAAAGTAGTAAAGTAAATAGAGTCTTTAGAGTAAATTCGAATTTTAAAAAATGAATATGAAAAAATATTTATTGATAGCAATAACAATAATTTTTGCAGCTTGTAATCCAAATGGTGATGGAGGAAAAGATGACCCAGAAACTGTTGTAGCTGAAGGCATACCTGCCCCCACAATAATTAATGCAACCGTTAAATCTGTTTACGAACACGATGTTGCTGCCCTTACTCAAGGGCTTGAATTTTACAAAGGTGTTTTATTTGAAAGCACAGGAGATTACGAAAACTCTTCGCTAAGAAAAACCGATTTTAAAACAGGTAAAGTTTTAGAAAAGTTTATGATGGGTAGTAAAGAAATTTTTGGCGAAGGTATTACCATTTTAAAAGACACTATTTATCAGCTAACCTGGCAAAATAATATCGTAAATGTATACGATGCAAAAAATATTAATAAAATTGTAAAAACATTTAAATGGCCTAACGAGGGTTGGGGTATTACTAATAATGGTACAGATTTAATTATTAGTACAGGTAGTGCAAATATATATTTTGTAAACCCTACTGATTTTAGAGTAAAAACTACCGTTGTTGTAGAAGATAACGAAGGTGTTGTTGATAGAATTAATGAACTAGAATATATTGATGGATTTATTTACGCCAATAGATATTTAGAAAATAATTACTTATTAAAAATTGACCCAAGCAGTGGGCATGTACTAGGCAAAATATTAATTCCTAATTTAGAAGAACAATATTTTAAAGGGAAGTTAGCTAACCCAAAAGATATTGAAGTATTAAATGGAATTGCTTATGACTCAACTACAAAAAAGCTATACATTACTGGCAAGCACTGGCCAAAATTGTTTGAGGTAAGTTTAGATTAATGGCAAGAAAATAATAGTAAGAAGTGTCAGCAACAAAATAAAAAATATTTTTTGCTAGGAATAGTTTCAAAATTATAGGGGATAAAATATCTTATTACTTATTATCTTTTTTCTGCTTCTTTAATAATTAATGCTTTTGCTTTTTTACCCAATACAATACCGTTTAAGTTTTCCATAGCATCTTTGGCTTCTGCATTATCAGGCATATCCACAAAAGCAAAACCACGACTTTTGCCTGTTTCTCTATCCAGCACAACTTTAGCAGATTTTATAGTACCAAATTTTTCGAATATTTCTACTAACTCAGCGTCATCCAAATCATAGGGCAAACCAATTACAAAAAGATTCATACAGTATATTTTTACAAAAATAAGGGTATACGTTGGTACTACAACCCCACCTTTTTAATCTGGTTTCAAAAAATAAAAAAATGCTACAATTTTACACGTTTTAGGTGTATTCAATTTTCGAGCCTATTTAATTACTTTTTTATATCTTTCAAAAATATTATTAACTCCTAAACGTAAAAAAATGGAAAAGCAAGAATCGAATTATAATTTAATTGATTGGTGGAAAAAAGTAGTATTTAAAAATTATGCAAATTTTGAAGGCAGAGCCAGACGCTCAGAGTATTGGTATTTTGTATTATTCAATATAATATTGATTCTTCCAATTTATGGACTTCTTATTGCTGGTGCAGTAAATGGAACTGAAAGTTTTTCTATGCTTGGGCTCGGAGTAATAGTAATTGTAGCTATAGGATTAATTGTACCTACATTAGCTGTTAGTGTAAGAAGGTTACATGATACCAATAAAAGTGGCTTGTACTACTTTATTGGATTTATACCCATTGCTGGCCCAATTATTATGTTGGTATTTTATTGTACAGAAGGAGATAGTGGTACAAATAAATATGGTGCTGACCCAAAAAACTCTACTCTTGATTTTGATTTTGAACAAACAAATCAACCGAATAGTTAATCCTAAAAATCCTCATCCTAAACAGATGAGGATTTTTTACAAAATTTTACTTCAATGCAAAAACCATATTTACTTCATATCTTAATTTAAATTTTTTAAAATCTACTCCAAAACCGCCACTCTCAAATTCCTTTTTACTATACACATTTGAATATAGATTTGACCCTCTTTGTCTGCCAGAAAGCTGATCCGACAAATCCGTTTCACTAGGCTCTACAATGGTAATGGCATCGCCTAATTTTTCATTAATTGCTTCGGTCAAATAAATTCCTTTTTCCTTTGCCGCACTAATAGCCTGTATTTTAAGCTGTTTGCGATACTCCGTTATTTTACTATGTGATACTCTTATAACTTGAAAATTACTCGTAACCTCATCATCTAAAACATCTATTAAAGCATCCATTTTCTTACTGTCTTTAAATTTCACTTGATAGGATATGTTTGAGTACAATTCTTGATCTTTTTTTCTTTTACGCCAAGCCCAATAGCTATAATTACTTCCCTCGTAAGAAGCAATGCTAATCAAAGAATCGACAATGCCTATGAGTTGACATTTTTGTAAAAAATCTGTTTTAATTTTTTCTAATTCAAGTTTTGGCTCCCCTTTCTTTTTTACTTCTCTTAATTCAACATTTACATAGATTTCATCTGGTACAATCTCCATTTCGGCGCTACCCGTTACCGCAATTGTTTTTGGATAAGAATTGTTGGTAGTTACTGGTTGTGCTTTTGCAGATAGCAATGCAAATAAGCCAATGATTAATACTAATTTTTTCATGTGTTTATTTTTATTATGCAAAAATAATACAATAATAGGCTACCCCGTACTTAACTGTGTGAACTACCTTTTTGAATGTGTAGAATTTGACCAAATAAAAAATTCCCTCTTACTTTTCAGCAAGAGGGAATTATAACTTATGTATTATTCGTTAATTAGTATCCGCCCATTCCGCCCATATCTGGTGCACCATGGCTATGTGGAGCTTCTTCTTTTGGCTTATCTGCAATTACACACTCGGTAGTTAACAACATACCAGCAATACTTGCAGCGTTTTCTAATGCTACACGGCTTACTTTAGTTGGATCAATTACACCAGCCTTAAATAAGTTTTCGTACACTTCTGTTCTTGCATTAAAACCATAATCGCCTTTACCTTCTCTAATTTTTTGCACTACTATCGATCCATCAATACCAGCATTTTCTGTTAAGCAACGAATAGGAGCTTCTAATGCACGGCGTACAATAGCCATACCTGTTTGCTCATCTGCAATTTGCCCTTTTACTTTAGGATCTAAGCTTGCAACAGCACGTATATAAGCAACACCGCCACCTGGTACAATTCCTTCTTCAACAGCAGCTCTTGTTGCATGTAAGGCATCATCAACTCTATCTTTCTTTTCTTTCATTTCTATTTCGGTTGCAGCACCAATATACAATACCGCTACACCGCCAGCTAATTTAGCTAAACGCTCTTGTAACTTTTCTTTATCGTAATCACTTGTAGTAATTTCTACTTGTGCTTTTATTTGGTTTACTCTTGCAGTAATTTCTTTTTTGCTTCCTTTACCGCCAACAATTGTTGTATTATCCTTATCAATAGTTACCGAAGCAGCCTGACCTAAAACTGTTAATTCAACACCTTCTAATTTAAGGCCCATTTCTTCGCTAATAACTTCACCAGCTGTTAAAATAGCAATATCGGTAAGCATTTCTTTTCTTCTATCGCCAAAGCCTGGCGCTTTTACTGCGGCTACTTTAATGGTACCACGTAATTTATTTACCACTAAAGTTGCTAAAGCTTCGCCTTCTAAATCTTCGGCAATAATTAATAATGGACGACCAGTTTGTGCAATTTTTTCTAAAATGTGTAAAATATCTTTCATCATTGATATTTTTTTATCAAAAATTAAGATATAAGGATTACTAAGTTCAGCTTGCATTTTTTCGCTGTTGGTAACAAAGTATGGAGATATATAACCTCTATCAAATTGCATACCTTCTACAATATCAACTGTTGTATCTGTTCCTTTTGCTTCTTCAACAGTTATTACACCCTCTTTACCCACTTTTACAAAAGCTTCGGCAATTAATTTACCAATTGTTTCATCGTTGTTGGCAGATATAGTGGCAACTTGTTGAATTTTTTTGGTATCGTTACCAACTGCTTGAGATTGTGCTTTTAAATTTTCTACTACTAAAGAAACTGCTTTATCAATACCACGTTTTAAATCCATTGGATTTGCACCTGCAGCCACCATCTTTAAACCTTCGCTAATAATTGCTTGAGCTAAAACGGTTGCAGTTGTTGTACCATCACCAGCTTGATCAGCGGTTTTGCTAGCAACCTCTTTTACCATTTGTGCACCCATATTTTCAATAGCATCTTCTAATTCAATTTCCTTTGCTACGGTTACACCATCTTTAGTTACGCTAGGGGCACCAAATTTGCGTTCAATAACCACATTACGGCCTTTTGGCCCAAGGGTTACTTTTACAGCATTGGCTAACGTGTCAACGCCCTTTTTCATTTTGTTTCTTGCTTCTATATCGAAGAATATCATTTTTGCCATAATAATTGCCCCTAATCCGCCGAGGCGGAGCTTTTGATACTACTGGGGTAAGTAGCTTTTATTTTTTTATAAACTTTTATATTTAAAGAGCTTAGTTCCCCCTTTAGGGGGCGGAGGGGGTTAAACAATTGCCAATATATCACTCTCCCTCATTATCAAATATTCCTTGCCTTCAATAGTAATTTCGGTACCAGCATATTTGCCATATAATACCTTATCTCCTGCTTTAACCATGGTAGGCTCATCTTTTTTGCCTGGTCCTGCTGCTAATACGGTACCACGTTGTGGCTTTTCTTTTGCAGTATCTGGTATAATAATTCCGCCAGCTGTTTTTTCTTCTGCTGCAGCTGCTTGTACAATAACTCTATCGTGTAAAGGAGTTATACTTAATTTTGAAGCATTAGATGCTTTTGCCATAGTTGTATAATTTTGTTAGTTTTAATTTAGTGTGCAAATGTATACGCTAATAATGTACCAAACCTATTTTATGACATTTATGACAGTCTTTGCTGTAAAATTGTTCATTTTATGTAGGTTAAAAAGAAAAAAAGGCAGTCAAATGCTTATTAAAGCATTATTCAGCAATAATAATTAATTAAAAACTACCTTTGCCGCCGCAATAAAAGGCTAAAAATGTTAAGTAGAAGAAATATAAGAATTAAGGTAATGCAAACATTGTATGCCGTTGATAGTTTAAACGATCAAGTTAAGGCTGGTGAACCGCTTACCATTTTAAATAAAAAAATAGACCAAAGCCGACAATTACTTACCTACCTAGTTTATTTTGTAACAGAGGTTGCCCGTTTTGCTGAAAAAGATGCTTTACAAAAATCAAATAAACATTTACCAACCCAAGCCGATTTAAATATTAATACCAAAATTGTTGGCAATGAATTATTGTGGAAAATTATAGAAGCCGAGGGTTTTAAAGCAGCAGTAGCCGAGTATAAATTGCCGCATTTAATAGATACTGAGTTACTTAAAAAAACATACCAAACCCTTGCCTTATCTACCGAGTATAAAGAGTATATTGATGTACAAAGTAGAGATAAAAAAAGTGAAAAAGATATTATTGAATATATCTTTAGCAGCTTACTTTTACCCAATGAAGATTTTATAAACCATGTAGAAGAAAAATTTATTAATTGGGATGATGATGCAGAGCAAATGCAACTATTGGTTTTAAATATTATTCAAAAACCTAGTAGTGCAAATTTTAATAATATTCTTACCAAAGATAAACTAGATTTTGCACGGCAATTAACCCAAACTGTTTTAGATAAAGAGGAGCATAGCAAAGAACTAATAAAACCAAAATTAAAAAATTGGGATGCAGATAGAATTGCATCCTTAGATATGATAATTTTGCAAATGGGTGTTTGCGAATTATTATATTTTGAAACCATCCCCACAAAAGTTACCATTAATGAATATATTGATTTAGCTAAAGATTACAGCACCCCACAAAGTGGCCAGTTTGTAAACGGATTGTTAGATAATATTCATAAAGAACTGATGGCTAGTGGTAAAATCGTAAAAAAACAATTTACTAAACGATAAAAAATGAATAAAGTTTTTTTGTTATTTTTTGTACTTGCTGCATTAACGAGTTGCGATGTAAAACGTAAAGATAAAATTGCAGATGACCAAAGTAAAGCGTTAGAACAAGCTACTAAAGATACCACAACGGTACAAATTATTGACAGTACCTATAATTTTGGTAAAGTTACTGATGGCGAGTTAGTTGAATACAACTATCGCTTTAAAAACACGGGCAACAAACCTTTGGTAGTAGTAGATGCAAATGCAAGTTGTGGATGTACAGTGCCAGAAAGACCAGATAAACCAATTTTACCTGGAGAAATAGGTTTTATTAAAATTGTATTTAATAGTAAAGGAAGAGTTGGAGAAACACATAAAACAATTACAGTACACTCAAATGCAAAACCCGATTTTCCGATATTGGAATTAAGAGGAGATGTGTTAGAAAAAAAGCAATAAAGAATTTTGAATTTTCGAACCTGCCTGTCCGGTAAGCAGGTTTCGAATTTTAGCCCAAAGTATAAATCAAACAGATTAACGGATTTACGAATTAACTAATAAACAAACACCATACACATGAACCTTTTAAGTATTTTTTTAATGACTGGGCAAGGCGACCCAAAGGGCGGAAGCTCAATGACATTGATAATGATGGGCGGAATGATTTTAGTTTTTTGGCTTTTTATGATTCGTCCTCAAGCAAAAAAAGCAAAGCAACAAAAGCAGTTTATTGCTAACCTACAAAAAGGCGATAAAATTGTAACTATTGCTGGTATACATGGTACCGTTAATAAAGTAAACGACGATGGTACGCTAAATTTAGAAACTAGCCCAGGCAGTTACATGAAAATTGAGCGTAGTAGTATTAGTATGGAGTGGACGGCTAATATTAATAAGCCTGTTGCTGAGGCAAAATAGTTTGTAAATACAGTGTACGATGTTTGATGTACGATAATCCTAAAATTTAGGCGTACATCAAACATCGTACATTTTAACATCGTACATTTATAAATGCTAAAAATTGGACTCACAGGCGGCATTGGCAGTGGTAAAAGTACTGTTGCAAAAGTGTTTCAAACGCTTGGTATTCCTGTTTATTATGCCGATGATGCAGCCAAAGAATTAATGAATAATAATGAAGGGCTCAAACAACAAATCATCCTTCATTTTGGCGAAGATGTTTATGAAAACAAGGTGCTTAACCGAAAATTTCTTGCCCAAAAAGTATTTAATAATCCTACACAATTAAACTTACTTAACAGCCTTGTACACCCTGCAACCATACAAGCTGCCGAAGATTGGTTTGCCCAACAAACAGCCCCTTATTGTATTAAAGAAGCTGCCTTAATTTTTGAAAGCGGTAGCCAACAAAATTTAGATTTTGTTATAGGCGTTTACACCCCAACCCCACTGCGTTTGCAACGAGTAATGCAACGAGATAATACTACCGCATCAGAGGTAAAACAACGTATGGATAAACAAATTGACGAAACCATTAAAATGCGTTTATGCGATTTTGTAGTTACTAATAATGAGCTAGAGTTGCTAATACCACAAGTAATGGCTTTGCATGAAAAATTTATTCATTAACTTTTCTCCTCTTTAGTAATACTAAAAATACCCTTATGTGGGTATGTGTAGCCATTTAATTGTTTGTAAGTTTACTACATGAAAAAGTTTATATGTTATTCTACCATTTTAGTTTTGTGCATTTCTTTTTTTTCGTGCAAACCAAAAGAAAAATTACCGCCAGCGGTAAGTTCTGTTAAAGATGCTCAAAAATTAATAACTGGTAAAACTTGGCAAGTAATAGATGTTGCAACAATTACGGGGAGTAGAAAATCTATTTTTGATGATGACAAACCAAAAACCGAAGCAGTAGTAGCTCCCGAAGTAGATAAGCTAAATTGGTTTAGTAAAATTAAGGGTATAGATACCGCAACCGATTTTATGGGTTCATTTTATAAAGAAAATTTTATTAAGTTTAAAAAAATATCTTTTGCGTTTAATAAAGATAGTATAGCTACTGCCACTGGGTTAGATGCGGATAAGCAAGTATTTTCTATTAACAATATAGTAAAAGAAAATGAAGCAAATGGCATTAAACTTACGTTAACTGGCGATAGTAAAACATTTGCAGAAATGGGTATTACCAAAGCCACCATAACCTATTATATATTAGGTGCAAACGATAATAAATTATATTTACTCACACCAAACGAAATGAATAATTTAAAAGTTGTTTTTTTGTTAGAGTCTAAATAAAAAATAGTGCGTTTGAAAAATAGTGTGTTAGCTTTTTTATACTTTTTATTATCTACCATCATCACCTGGTGGTTTATACAACAAGGTGAGTTACTCTACTTTTCTAAAAATAAAATGCTACTCTCCTGCATAATTGCAGGTGCAAAATGGAGTATACAAATTGGTGCTGCGTTACTTTTTTTAAACGAAAAAAAATGGGAGTTTGTAAAGTTAATAGGGTTTACTTGTTTTATTGGCTCATGTATATTACTACCCTATTGCTTGTTTAGTTTTGTGCGACTAGCACCCTATAGTTTTTTAATTTCTTTACTAATAGCTGTGCTTTTAATGATAGTTACGTATTACAAAGTAGTAAACCAATTATTGCTTTCTTTAAAATGGTTTTGGGGCTGGATGCTTTGCTTAATAATTGCCATAAGCTTACAACTTTTTGTTGTATTTAAAATTGTATAAATTACATCTACTTAAATTAAAAGAAATGTATAAAAAAATAACCATTACTTTAACCTTGTTATCGGTTGCCGCTTTAATTTTTTTGGCGAATAACTATTACACAGTGCAAGATTACAAGTTAATTGCCAACGAAAAAATAAATTACCTAAACAAAGCTGCGGATAGTTTTTACACCTACGGTTTTATAATTTGTGCACTAAGTTGGGTTTGGGTAAATATTGTAGCACTTAAAACCAAGCAATTATTTTGGCTTTGGATTCCTTTTTTATTTACTTGTTTTGTAGCCTATAAAATGAGTTACCATGCCGAAGATATTTTTATTTTTAACAAACAAAATGGCATGTGGAAAGGAGGTTTTTCGGTAAGCTATTTTGTAGGAATAGTAATGGTGGTACTAGCCGCTGTTGTTTTATTGCTTAACTTTTTTATTTTGAAAATGATAAACAAAAAAAATACCCCAACAAGTTGAGGCATTTTTGTAAAATTAAAAATGTTTTAGTTTACTAAGTTTTTACGCTGAGTGGTGTAAAGTATAATGAATACTGCAGCAAATAATAATCCAACAATTGCAGTAGCACCACCTAAAAGGCTACCAAAACCAATAAAAATTGCAAAAGAAATAAAAGGTAATAATTCTCCAACAACATAAATTAAATAGCCTTGCTTTTTTAAGTTACGCATTTGCATTGCTCCATAAAAGCATAAAGCAGCACCAACTAAAGCAAAAATTAATATCATCAATCTGTTTTCGTATGATTTTTTTATCATGTCGGTAGCGCCAGAAATCAATGAATTTAACCCCTTATTTTCTGTGTTTACATTTGTAGTATTTAAGGTTTCATACATTTTGTAAGATGCAGACACTGTAAAATAATTCCAAATAGAGGTAATAGCTGCCAATCCACAACCAATGTAGGTTAAAATAGTAAGCACATTTAACATTTGTGGAAGCTTTTGCATATCCTTTTGTTCAAGGTTTAACATGTCTTTTGCTTCATTAACGTTTTGATTAAAATCTGTCATAATTTTTATAGTTTTAGATGAACAAAATAGTTAAAATTTTTAATATTACAAACATATAAAACTAAAAAGTGTAAACAATACACAAACTTGGGTATTAAAATGTGCCCTTTTTCGACACTTTTTGCCCCTTTTCCCCTATTTTTGCACTCCAAAATTTTAGACAACTAACAACTTATGGACAAATTGATTTATGTTATTCCGGCAATGGGCATTGTAGGCTTATTGTACACTTTTATTAAGTATGCTTGGGTAAGCAAACAAGATGCAGGCAACGAACGTATGAAAGAAATTAGTACGTACATAGCCGAAGGTGCTATGGCTTTTTTAAAAGCAGAGTATAAAATACTTGCCTACTTCGTTATTGTAGGTGCTTTATTATTAGGCCTTATGGGTTATACTAATGCCAATAGCCATTGGAGTATTTCCTTAGCCTTTGTGTTAGGAGCTTTCTTTAGTGCCTTAGCTGGTTTTATTGGAATGAAAATAGCAACCAAAGCAAACGTTCGTACAGCACAAGCAGCAAGAACAAGTTTAAGCAAAGCGCTATCTGTATCCTTTACTGGTGGTAGTGTAATGGGCATGGGTGTTGCTGGCCTAGCAGTGTTAGGCTTGGGTGGTTTGTTTATTATTTTAAAGATGGTTTTTGCTCCAGATGCTACAGTAAGTAGTCACGAAATGGAGAGAACAATAGAAATTTTAACTGGCTTTAGTTTAGGTGCAGAAAGTATTGCATTGTTTGCAAGAGTTGGTGGTGGTATATATACAAAAGCTGCTGATGTGGGTGCCGATTTAGTTGGTAAAGTTGAAGCTGGTATTCCAGAAGATGACCCTCGTAACCCTGCAACTATTGCAGATAACGTTGGTGATAATGTTGGTGATGTTGCTGGTATGGGTGCCGATTTATTTGGTAGTTATGTTGCAACCGTTTTAGCAACTATGGTTTTAGGAAGAGAAACAATAAGTAGTGGGGTTGATAACTTTATGGGGTTTGCGCCAATTTTATTACCAATGCTAATTGCGGCAATGGGAATTATATTATCAATTGTAGGTACGTTTTTCGTACGTATTAGTGATAATGCAGGTTTAAGCACACACAAAGTACAAAATGCATTGAACATGGGTAACTGGGGTTCAATGGTATTAACAGCAATAGGTTGTTACTTTTTAGTACAATTTTTAATGCCAGAAACAATGGTTTTACGTGGCTTTACCTTTACTCCAAACAAAGTTTTTGGTGCAATTATGGTGGGCCTTATAGTTGGGGCATTAATGAGTATTATTACCGAATATTACACAGCAATGGGTAAACGCCCAGTTATGAGTATTATACGCCAAAGTGCTACTGGGCATGCTACAAATATTATTGGTGGTTTAGCTGTAGGTATGGAAAGCACTTTGCTTCCTATATTAGTTTTAGCCGGTGGTATTTATGGTTCTTACTATTTTGCTGGTTTGTATGGTGTGGCTATTGCAGCCGCTGGAATGATGGCTACAACTGCTATGCAGCTTGCTATTGATGCCTTTGGCCCTATTGCAGATAATGCTGGTGGTATTGCCGAAATGAGCGAATTACCTAGTGATGTAAGAGAAAAGACAGATATTTTAGATGCTGTAGGAAATACAACTGCTGCAAGTGGTAAAGGTTTTGCCATTGCATCTGCAGCATTAACAGCGCTAGCTTTATTTGCTGCGTTTGTTGGTATAGCAAAAATTGATGGTATAGATATTTACCATGCCGATGTTTTGGCTGGTTTATTTGTTGGTGGTATGATTCCGTTTATATTTTCATCTTTAGCAATTAAAGCGGTTGGAGAAGCTGCTATGGCAATGGTGGAAGAAGTTCGTCGTCAATTTCGTACTATTCCTGGTATTATGGAAGGTACCGGCAAACCAGAGTATGATAAGTGTGTGGCTATTAGTACAGAAGCTTCTTTAAAGAAAATGATGCTGCCTGGTGCAATTGCAATATTATCTCCATTAATTATTGGTTTTGTTTTTGGTCCAGAGGTTTTGGGTGGTTTCCTTGCAGGTGCAACTGTTTGTGGTGTGTTGATGGGAATATTTCAAAACAATGCAGGTGGTGCTTGGGATAATGCAAAAAAATCGTTTGAAAAAGGTGTTGAAATAAATGGTGAAATGTATTACAAAAAAAGTGAACCACATAAGGCTTCTGTTACAGGAGATACGGTTGGTGATCCTTTTAAAGATACAAGTGGTCCATCAATGAATATCTTAATTAAATTGATGAGTATTGTTTCGTTAGTTATTGCTCCTACCCTTGCAAAATTACATCAAGATAAAATTGAAGCGAATAGAAAAGCACAAATAGAAACTATGATGAAAATGAGTGGTGGTGGAAGTACAATTATCGAAGAAAAAATTACCAAAATAATAGATGATGCAGGTGTTGTTACCACTACCTCTAATACAATAAAAGGTACGGTAAATACTGATGGCGATTTTGTTTATGATTTAGGTGCAACCGGTATGCTAAAATTAGCTAATGGTGCAGCTATTAATGTTGGTGCAAACTCAGCCGAAAAACGTTTAGTAGAATTTCTGAACGATGCTACTAAACAAGCAGATAAAACTACTTGGTTTACCTTAGATAGATTGTATTTTGAAACAGGTAAGTCTATTTTAAAAGCAAGTAGTGCAGAACAATTAAAAAACATTGCAACCATTTTAGCTGCTTATCCGTCTATGGAATTAAAGCTAGGAGGATATACCGATAATAGTGGAGATAGTGCAATAAATATGAAATTATCTGGCGAAAGAGCCAACATAGCTTTAGCGGAATTAGTAAAATTAGGTGCAGATGCAAAACGATTAACCGCAGAAGGTTACGGAGCTCAGTTTCCTATTTGTATTGCAAACGATACAAAAGAGTGTAAAGCACAAAACAGAAGAATTGATGTACGAGTAAGTAAAAAATAAGTGTCAATTGTTTTCTTTTCAATAAGATAAGTTTACAAAATATTAAAAATTCTAATCAGAACCATTATACCAAAAAGTCCCGGTGTTTCCACACAGGGGCTTTTTTTTTTGACATCTCAATGTCATTTTAAAATTTCTAATAACGAAATCACAGATGGGCTAATTAGTAAATACAATTGGTATAACAAAAAATTCACACAAAATAATTTGGCATTTACGAGTAAAATCGTACTTTAGCTACGAAATACATCGTATATTATGACATTACTTAAATTAAATAAACCAACAGAAGGTGAATTAGAAATATTACAAGTGCTGTGGAACAACAACAAAGCAAGTGTACGAACGGTACATGAAACCTTATTAAAAGTAAAAGATTGTGGCTACACCACTACCCTTAAACTAATGCAAATTATGTTTGAAAAAGGTTTAGTTAGCAGAGATGATAGCAACAAAATACATATTTATACGGCCAATGTAACCAGAGAAAAAACGCAAAAGCAATTTTTAAATAAAATGATTGATTCGCTTTTTGCAGGCTCTAGCACCAATTTAGTTTTACAAGCATTAGGCAATCATACGGCTAGTAACGAGGAACTAGAAAAAATACAGGTACTGCTAAATCAATTAAAACAAACGAAATAAACAATTTTTATGTCTCAATTTGCTTATAGTTTTTGTATAAGTATGTTGCATAGCTTTTGGCAATGTGCATTGTTATGGCTTTTTTATGCGGTATTTACTCATTTGCTAAAAAATCAATCCCCTTTAACAAAACGAAACCTTTTATTTGGTTCAACATGCTTAGCGTTAATTGTATTTATAGTTACTTTTTTTATTTATTATTTTAGGGTAGATAACTCCAACATTCCCTTTTCTTTTTCTATAATTGAGTATTTACCTACAAAAAATAGCTTGCTATTATTAACAAATTTGTTTTTTACTATTTATTGTTTGCTCTTATTTTATAGAAGTGTTTCAACATTAGTTACATTTTTACATTTTAAAAAAACCTACACTGCTACCCTACAAAAACCATCGCTTGATTTACGCCTATTTACCACACAAAAAGCTTTTCATTTAGGCATTAAAAGAAAAGTTACTGTTTGGTACAGCAATACTGTTACAACACCCCTTACATTTGGATTTTTAAAGCCAATAATTTTGCTTCCAATTAGCCTTGTAAATAATATCAGCATACAACAAACCGAAACCTTACTCCTACATGAATTAGCGCATATAAAAGCAAATGATTACCTTATTAATTGGGTGGTTATATGTATTGAAACCTTTTTCTTTTTTAATCCTTTTATTGCCGCATTGTGTAAGCAATTAAAATTACAAAGAGAATTAAACTGTGATAATACTGTTATTACACATAACTATTCTCCTGTATTGTATGCAGAAACCTTGTTTGTTGCGGCACAACAAAATAAAGCCTCTGCTAGGTTTTCGTTAGCCGCAATTACCACAAAAAAGCAACTACTTAAGCGGATACTATTTTTTACTACAACTAAAGCTTCTTATACAACCAAAAATCATAAGGGAGCATTACTTCTTTTTTTTGTTGCTTATGCTTTTGTTTTTCTTTTGTTCGTACAAACAGCTTTACCAGGTAAAGTAAACACTCCATCTACTAAAGATTTATTGTTATTTCCGATACTAGGTGTAGAAACAGATTTAACGTTTACAACCGAGCCGGTACCTAACAATAGTATTGAAAGAACAAGTAGTTCAAAAAAGCAATCTGCCATTTTGTTACCCAAACAAAATAACATAGCAGTAAAAAATAATAGTGAAAAAGCAATTGATGAAATAACGAATGAAGTAAACTTAATTCCAGTAAATTTTTCTGAGGAAGAACTAGTAAAACAAGTAATTATAGAAGAAGAACAATCGGGCAACAAACCAGCCGCTTTAATGGTGTATAGTATGGTTTATGAAGAGGGTAATTGGGTTTTAAAACCCCAATGGATGGTAAGTAAAACAAAAACAACTACAACTAATAAAGGATTTAGAGATAGTACTCAACCGCTTAATAAGCAGGAAAATATGCAGTAATTAATTACTAGGCTTTTTTAATATAGCAACGGTTAGCCTACTTACACAAATTAATTTATCTCGTTCGTCCGTTATTTTAATATCCCACACATGCGTACTAGCGCCAATATGCAAGGGCATACAAGTAGCTGTAACAAAGCCTTTGGTGGTACTTCGTATATGGTTAGCATTTATCTCTAACCCTACACAAATAAATTTTTCGTTATCTATTACAAAATAAGATGCAACACTACCAATAGTTTCTGCTAAGGCACAACTAGCACCACCGTGGAGTAAGCCGTAGGGTTGTTTGGTTCGTTCATCTACAGGCATTCGCATTTGCATAAACGTATCGCCAACAGCCACCCATTCCATTCCTAAATGGTCGCCCATAGTTTTATGGGTAAGGGGTTTCATATCTTCAATAGATAAATCTTTTTTAAACCAGATGCTCATTTGTTTATTTATTGCTGTTAATAGTATCAATTACAGCTTGTGGTAAAAAGGGTGAAGCATCTCCACCATTTCTTATAATATCTCTAACAATAGTACTAGCTACAGAAGTATATTTTGGCTCCCCTGTTAAAAAAATAGTTTCAATACTAGGATCCATTGTTCTATTAGCATCTGCAATGGTTTTTTCATATTCAAAATCGCTAACATACCGTATACCTCTTAAAATAAAATTAGCTCCAATTTTTTTGCAATAGTCAATAGTTAATCCATCGTAAACGACACCAAAAACCTTGTTCGTATTTTTATAAATTTGGGCAATCCACTCTAAACGTTGATCTGCACTAAACATTGGGGTTTTATTAGAATTTGTACCAATACCAACAACTATTTTATCAAATAAATTTATAGATCTATTGATAATATCTACATGCCCTAGCGTTAAGGGATCAAATGTTCCAGGGAAAAGGCAAATTCTCATCATCTTTGATTTTGATTACACTAATTAAAACTAATTACACGAATTTTACAAAAACTATATTGACTTTCAACTTTCAACTTTCAACTATTACCTCTACCACTTAATAAATATAATACGGCCATACGTACAGCCACTCCATTTTCTACTTGGTTTAAAATTATTGATTGATGGCCATCTGCAACATCACTATCAATTTCTACTCCTCTATTAATTGGACCAGGGTGCATTATTACAATTTCTTTACCTAAACTATCCAATAATTTTTTACTTACACCATACGCCAAATTGTATTCTCGTAAAGATGAAAACAACACCTGGTTTTGTCGTTCTAATTGAATGCGTAATACATTAGCCACATCGCACCACTGCAATGCTTTTTTCAAATTGTATTCAACTTTTACATCTAAGGCTTCGGTAATGTATTTTGGTATTAATGTTGGTGGACCAGCTACCATAACCTCTGCCCCCATTTTTTTAAGCAAATAAATATTACTCAACGCTACTCTACTGTGCATAATATCTCCCACTAAAACAATTTTTTTCCCTTTTAATGTGCCTAGTTTTTCTTGAATGCTAAAGGCATCAAGCAAGGCTTGTGTGGGGTGTTCATTTATTCCGTCGCCAGCATTTATAATTGCTGCAGGTATATGCTGTGCTAAAAAATGCGGTGCACCACTAGCACTATGTCTCATTACCACCATATCAACCTTCATGCTTAAAATATTATTTACGGTATCTAAAAGAGTTTCGCCTTTTGATACCGAGGAAGAGGAGGTGGTAAAATTGATGGTATCTGCACTCAAACGTTTTTCTGCTAGCTCAAAACTTATACGAGTACGAGTACTATTTTCGTAAAATAAATTTACAATAGTTACATCACGTAAGCTAGGTACTTTTTTAATTGGTCGTTGTAAAACTTCTTTAAATTGCTGGGCAGTTTGCAGTATTAATGCAATATCCGAGGGGAGTAAATCTTTAATGCCGAGTAAATGTTTTGTACTTAGTTGCATTAAGAAACGAAATTAGAGTAAATAATTAAGAATTAAAAATTAATATAAAACCACTTCTTCTTTGTCCCAATTTACTTTTACCTTCTGAGAAATGATGCTATCAATGGCTTTTCCACAATAATCTGGCTGAATGGGCAATTCTCTATTAAAACGTCTATCTACTAATACACAAAGCTCTACTTTTTGTGGTCGCCCAAAGTCTTGTAAAGCATCTAAAGCTGCTCTAATGGTACGGCCTGTGTATAGTACATCATCTATCAAAATCACTTTTTTACCTTCTATGGTAAAAGGGATATCAGTTTTAGAGGCGTTATGCAATTCATCTCTTACATCATCTCTGTAAAAGGTAATATCTAAAATACCATATTGTATTTTTTGTTTGGGGGATAATTGCTTAATTATTTCTACTATTTTATTACTTACGAAAATTCCTCTTGGTTGCAAGCCAATGAAGACCACATTTTCCCAATCGATGATGTTTTCGATTAATTGATGAGATAATCGATTTAGAGAGAGGTAAAGTTGTTGTTTGTTTAATAAGATTTGCATTTACTAAAGTTATAAATTAATTGTTATTTTTTTGATTTCGTTTTCTTTTGCTTTTTTTTATCTTATAAAAGGGTAAAGGGGAAACTAATTTTTGGGAAGTTTCTTGAATTGAAGTTGCTAAATAGTAAAGTGAGTAACGTTGATCAATTGCTTCTAAAACTATACCGGGCAAATTAACTAACTTAACCGGCCCATAGTTTTTCCCAAAATTTTGTGCGTACCATACCATTATAGTATCGTTTTCATTTTGCACAGTGTAGGCCATTTTACAAGAATAAGTACAAACTGTTTTTGTTTGATTAGTAAAAATCCAATTGAATTTGTTTAATGTATCAGCTATTAAATATTTATGGCCTGGCATGTTTACTTCTGCATATGGGGTTTTGTTTATTGCAGAGTAATAATAACTGTGGTGAATAAGTTTATTACCAATAGAATCTTTATTTGCAAGTTCATCTTTAACCAAATCATTTATTATCATATAATAAAATGATGAAGTATCATTAAAGATTAATTTACATGTCCAATCATCATTATATAGCTCACTACTATTTTGATATGTTATTCTATATAAATAATCTACTTGATAAGTTTTTTGACTTTGGGCATTAAAAAACAAAACGATTGTACATATTGTAAGAACTATTTTTTTCATAAAGCTCAAAATTTTAAAATCTTCTTAACCTGTATTAGTAATAATATACTTTTAAATTAGTAGGGAAATATATTTGCCCATCTATTTTTTCTATTTTCGTGGCTACTAAATGCCAATTCATAACTTGCGATATAGATTCCAAAACCAAGCCTGGCAAACCGTTAAATTCATAAAAGCCATATCCGTGGAGTATTTCAGTGGTGTACCAAGCTACAAGTGTATCTTGCTTACTACTTACATGATAAGCTAATTTACAGTTGTAATTCATAATTGTTTTAAATGTATCTATTAAAATCCATTTGTAATTTTTGGTAGTATCTAAAAGTATAACAGATTTACTTTTTCTTTTATTTTGCTTCCAATAACAGAAACTATTATATTTTTTTGAAAAATAGGATTTATGCACTGGAGCATTTTTTCCTTCAGCAATAGAAATTACTATTTTTTGATTTAAATCGAATCCAAATATTGACATTGCAACAGAATCGTTATAAACTAAATAGCTTTTTAAATTATCTTCTCTAGTTAAATTTGTATAAATAACACAACTTATTTGTTGCCCATTAACAAGTAAAGAGGTAATTATATAAATTGATAGAATGATGCATTTTTTTAAACAAGGTCTTATTTTTCGTTTTGCTAAATTTTTCAAAATTGATGTTAATTATTCTGGATTATTTTTTCAATTAATTAATGATATAATCGATTTAGAGAGAGGTAAAGTTGTTGTTTGTTTAATAAGATTTGCATTACTTAGCTATTTAGTCTTTTTTATTTTAGCAGATTTTGGAAATTTTAAAACTTGATTGCTATTGATAATTTTTTTGGCATAAAAATGCATACTATATCTTGGATCATAGGCCTCTAAAACTACCCCTGGCAAACCCCAATCATAAAAACTTGGACCAAATGGTTTCTTTAATTCCATAGAATACCATACTTCTATAGTGTCTTTGCTATTCTCAAATAAACCATTAGCCAACTGACAATTATTGCCTAAAATTGTTTTCGTTTCGGTAGTATAAAACCAAGTAATTTTTTTTGGTTTAGTTTGATAAAGAAACTTTTTTCGTAGCTCTGGTCTATAAACTTCCTCATAAAGAGAATTATTTTTATAGTCAAACAAAACTCCATGATGAACTAGCCTTTCACCAATAATATCTTCCTTTTCAAAATTTTTCGCCCCATTTTCATTTGTCACTATGTAACATAGCGACAAGCTATCATTAAAAACCAATTTCAAATCTATATCAATAGAATGTAACTCTCCTCCTAAAATTTTATAATAGGAACGTTGTTCGTAATAAATATGAATAGTATTTTGTGCTTTTGCTTGCAACGAAACAATCATCAAAATAAAATAAAGCAACTTAAATCTAAATATCATATTTTTTATTTCTCCAACATAAACGGATACCTATAATCTGTTGGTGGCGTAAAGGTTTCTTTAATTGTTCTTGCACTTAACCAACGAAATAAATTTAAAGCACTTCCTGCTTTATCATTTGTACCGCTTGCTCTTGCACCACCAAATGGTTGCTGCCCTACTACTGCACCTGTTGGTTTATCGTTAATATAAAAATTACCTGCACTGTTTCTAAGCTTATTGGTAGCGAGTTCTACTGCATATCTATCTTGTGCTAATACAGCCCCTGTTAAAGCATAAGGAGATGTTGAGTCTACTAATTTTAAGGTTTCTTCAAATTTATTTTCATCGTAAACATAAATAGTAAGTATTGGCCCAAATAATTCCTCACACATGGTTGCATAATAAGGATCGGCTGCTTCAATAATAGTAGGTTCAATAAAATAACCAATTGTTTTATCGCACTTACCACCTACCCAAATTTTAGCACCGCTATTTCTTTTACGAGCATTTATTATATAGCGCTCTAATTTATCAAAACTTTTTTCATCGATAACTGCATTTACAAAATTGGTAAAGTTTTCAACCGTACCCATTTGCATGGTCTTTACTTGTTCTACCAATTTCTTTTTTACTTCTGCAGCCATGTTACTAGGTATATATGCTCTGCTTGCGGCACTGCACTTTTGCCCTTGATACTCAAATGCTCCTCTTGCCAATGCAGTAACTACAGCATCAACATTTGCACTTTTATGTGCAATTACAAAATCTTTACCGCCAGTTTCGCCAACAATACGTGGGTACGATTTATACATGCCCATATTCTTTCCAATTGTCTCCCACATTTTATTAAACACCCCAGTGCTTCCTGTAAAGTGTATGCCTGCAAAATCTGGATGATTAAATACAACTTCCCCAATGGTTGGTCCATCTATAAAAACTAAATTTATGACTCCATCTGGCAAGCCTGCTTCTTTTAAAATACGCATAAATAATTGTGCCGAGTATACTTGGGTGTTAGCACATTTCCATACCAAAACATTACCGCACATTGCAGCACTTGCAGGTAAATTACCACCAATAGCTGTAAAATTAAATGGAGTAAGCGCAAACACAAATCCTTCTAAGGGGCGATACTCCAAACGGTTATACATACCTGCTCCACTTATAGGTTGTTGTCTATAAATTTCACTTAAAAAATGTACGTTAAATCGTAAAAAATCAATCAACTCACATGCGGCATCAATTTCGGCCTGATAGGCATTTTTACTTTGCCCAAGCATGGTTGTCCCGTTAATGTATGGTCTATATTTTGTTGCCAATAAATCGGCAGCTTTTAAAAAAATATTTGCTCGATTTTCCCAACTTAAATTCGCCCACTTATCTTTTGCTTTTAATGCAGCTGCAATAGCTTTTTTTACATGGCTTGCATCACCAACATGAAATTTTCCAAGCAAATGTTTATGTTCATGTGGGGGATGTATTCCTATGGTTTTGCCCGTGCGTACTTCATCAGCTCCAATATACATAGGTACATCTGCAACGGAAGTTTTTAGTTCTTTCAAAACTTCTTTTAAACGTTTTTTTTCTGGAGAATTTGGAGCATAGTTTAAAACTGGCTCATTAACTGGAAGTGGGTAATAAAAATCGCCAAATTGCATATCGTTAGTTTTTTATGATTTTATTATTATACTACAAAGAAACAACTTTCTTTTAGAAAATTTTAGCTTTACCAACCTACGCATCTTCCTTTTCACTCATTAAATAGGCTTTTATAAACCCATCTAACTCCCCATCCATCACAGGCCCAACATTGCCTACTTCATAATCGGTTCTATGGTCTTTTATCATTTTGTACGGATGAAAAACGTAGCTGCGTATTTGACTGCCCCACTCTATTTTTTTCTTTTTACTATTGGCAGCGTTTTTTATTTCGTTACGCTTTTGTAACTCTAATTCGTATAAACGGCTTTTAAGCATTTGCATGGCAAGCTCTCTATTTCCCAACTGGCTTCTATCTTGTTGGCAAACAACAACAATACCAGTAGGTATGTGCGTTAGCTGTACTTTAGTTTCTACCTTATTTACATTTTGCCCTCCAGCACCACCACTTCGGCTGGTATCCATCTTTACATCTGCAGGGTTTATTTCTATTTTAATGGTGTCATCTACCAAAGGATATACGTTTATAGAGGCAAAGGAGGTATGCCGCCTAGCGTTACTATCAAAAGGAGAAATACGTACAAGGCGATGAACCCCATTTTCGCTTTTTAAAAAACCATATGCAAACGAACCTTCAATTTCGTATGTACAGCTTTTAATACCTGCTCCATCGCCCCATTGCCAATCTAACTCCTTTACAGTCCAGCCTTGCTTTTCGGCATACATTCTGTACATCCTTGCTAGCATTTCTGCCCAATCTTGGCTTTCGGTACCACCTGCTCCACTATTTATTTGTATTATAGCTGTTAGCTCATCTTCGGGTTCGTTCAAGGTACTTTTAAACTCGGCATCTTCTAAGCCTATAATAGCTTTGTCATATGCTTCTTTTACCTCCTCTTCGGTTGTTTCGCCTTCTTTCCAAAAATCAAAAAGCAGTGCAAAATCTTCTACAGCGTTTTGTACGCTATGAAACATATTTACCCAATACTCATTTACTTTTGTTTCTTTTAAAATTGATGTAGCTCTGGCATTATCGTCCCAAAAGCCAGGAGAAAGTGAAAGTTGTTTGTCGTTTTCTATTTTTGCTTTTCTATTAGCAACGTCAAAGAAACCTCCCCAAAACCACCAAACGGTCTCTCATACCCTTAATTTGTTCTATTGTCATAACTGTAAATATAGCTCTTTAAAAAGTAAAATGTATTGATACAAAAAGCCTCGAATAAATCCGAGGCTTTTTGTATTATTTCTTATTAAATATTATTTATAATTTCTTGCAGTCATTTCAACTCTTCTGTTTAATGCTCTACCAGCAGCTGTTTTGTTATCAGCAGCAGGCTTATCTATACCGTAGCCAGCACTTGTTAATCTATCAGCAGCTATACCTTTACTTTCAATATATGCTTGAACAGATGCAGCTCTTTCTTCAGACAATGTTTGATTTTTTGCAGCATCACCTGTAATATCTGTGTGACCATCAATAGTTAAGTTATAGCTTGCATTTTCGTTTAAAATAGCAACTACGTCATTTAATGATTTAAATGATTTTGCTAATAATTTAGAGCTACCTGTAGCAAAAAATACATTTTTAGCAGCAGCATTTATACGCTTAACAATTGCTTCGTTAATAATTGGACATCCAAAGTTGCTTGCAGGGCCAACTTCATTTATACACTTATCTTCTTCATCGTTAACACCATCTCCATCGGTATCCGGTATTGGACAACCTTGGTAACGAGCTATACCTTTTACAGTTGGACACTTATCTTCTTCATCATTAATACCATCACCATCAGTATCTGGAATTGGGCAACCTTGGTAACGAGCAAGACCAGCAACATCTGGACACTTATCGTCAGCATCGGTAATACCATCACCATCTCTATCTGGGCAACCTTGTAAAGAAGCGATACCAGCAACATCTGGACATTTATCATCTGCATCTATAACACCATCACCATCTCTATCCTTTGGAGCCTCAATTACTGGAGGAGGAATTACGATTGGAGTTGCTACTTTTTTTTTTCCAATGCTTTGGCCTAAGCCTAAAGAATAAAACATATTATCATCGATAACAGATTTTGTTAAAGACGCTCTATATAAGGCTTGTACAAATATGTACGCAGTTGACCTTAAGTTTGTTTGAACACCTACTCCCAATGGAAGATACGCACCAAATTTTCTAGTATCTACAGGATACGATCCTCCGATACCAGCTGTTAAAAACGGCGCTACTAAAGAATTATCGCCATAAGGACGAACATTTAAAGTTGCCTCTACTTCTGGTGAAAATTCTCTTCTTGAAACAACAGTTGAGCTAAGAGTAGGATACTCTAAGAACATTCCGTTAGCTTTAAGGGATAAATCTATTTTATTGGTTAAACCTCTCAAATAAGAAATAGAAAATCCTTTACTCATTTCAGCAATAGATGAATAAACCTTACCAGATACTGGTGAATTTATTCCAATAGGCGCTTTGTAATCTGCCATATTAAAATGTATAGCTAATACTCCACCCTTCTTAGGGCCAGAATATTTACTTTCCATATCTTGTGAGAAACCACAGATAGAGATTAACATAACTGCAAAAACTAATGATAATTTTTGTTTCATAAACTTTAGTTTGATTAATATTTTTCGTTCTTAATAAGCAAATATAATGTTAAATTATTAATAAATTCTAATAACCAAAACTTTTAGCCTATTTTTTTTAAACTTTTATTTGTTTCCACCTACCTTTTTTAAAAATAATAATGGTAATAATAGCCAAAAAGCTCTCCGAAATAGTAATGGCCACGTACACACCTGTACTACCCATTTTTAGATATTTTGCTAGTAAATAAGCTACAGGAATTTGAAGTACCCAAAAGGCTACAATGTTTATATATGTTGGTGTTTTTGTGTCTCCTGCCCCATTAAAGGCTTGAGTTAAAACCATGCCGTAACCAAAAAATAAATAACCAATAGAAAGTATATTTAAACACTTTTTACCCTCTTGAATAGAAATTGGATTTTTTGTAAAAAAAAGCATTAAATATTCTCCAAAAAAGAAGAAAATTAAAGCGACTACTACAAAAAATAAGAAAGCAAGGGCGGCGCTTCGCCAAACTGATTTTTCTGCTCTTTCTGGAAAACCTGCACCTAAATTTTGTCCAACCAATGTTGCGGCTGCATTTGCTATACCCCATGCAGGCAAAAGGGTGAAAATGCAAATACGTATTGCGGTAAAGTACCCGTCACTCTTATCTTGGCCTGCTTCTGCAATTAGTGCGGCTAGAAATATCCAGCTACAACTTGCAATAATAAACTGAAACATAGCCCCTGAAGAAGTCGTTACTATTTTCTTTATCAAGTCTATTTTAACCCTAAAATAGGTTATTGATAATTTTATTAATCCTTTTTTGTTGAACAAGTGCCAAAATTGATAAAGTACTCCAACACTTCTACCAATAGTTGTTGCAATAGCAGCCCCCATTAAACCCATTTTTGGAAAAGGACCATAACCCATAATTAAAAGAGGATCCAAAATGATATTAATTACATTCGCTACAATAAGTGCTCTCATTGCAATAGATGCATCTCCAGCCCCTCTAAAAATTCCATTGTTTACAAAAAGTAACATAATTACAACATTACTACCCAACATTATTTGGGTAAACCTATAATGCTGTTGTGCAAGCTCATTACTTGCACCTAGTAAAAGCAAAATTTGTTTTGGAAATAAAAAACCAACTATACTAATTAGTATTGAAAAGGATAGGGCTATAGTAATAGCTTGTGCTGCAATTTTAGATGCCCCAACAAAGTCTTTTTCTCCTGCTCGTCTAGCAATTAGGGCTGTTGCTCCCATTGCAATACCCCATGCAATAGAATATAAAATTGATAGCGATGATTCTGTAAGTCCTACTATCGAAGCTGCACCAGTTTCTACCTTATTTACAAAATAAATATCCACTAACGCAAAAGATGATTCTAACAACATCTCCAATACCATAGGGACTGCTAACAAAAAAATACTTCGATCTATACTTCCTTTTGTAAAATCTTTGATATCTCCTTTTATGGCCTGTTTTAGTAAAAGAAAATAATTATTATTTTTTGATGTGCTTATTTGCTGTTTCATTTTATATGATGGAAAACTAACCTTATTTAAAAGTAGAATTAATTAAATACAATATTAGATTAGATAGTTAGTAAGTAATAGGTTACTGTTTGGCCTATAAATTACGCATTTATTAAAATGTACCCAGTAAAAGTAAATAAAGTTGTATTTAAGTAGAAAAAAGTTTTTTAATTACCCTATATTTGCAGCCCTAAACTGGTCTGGTAGCTCAGCTGGATAGAGCATCAGCCTTCTAAGCTGAGGGTCATTGGTTCGAATCCAATCCAGATCACACAAAAAGGTTGTCGTATTTTGACAACCTTTTTTTATTTTTATAAAAAAAAATGGACGTAAAAATTGAACCTTCTTGGAAAGCCGAACTTAAAGAAGAGTTTACGAAACCGTATTTTTTACAAATTGCTACTTTTTTAAAAACAGAAAAAGCTTTAAATAAAATTATTTATCCCCCGGGTACATTAATTTTTAACGCCTTTAACCAAACCCCATTTAACAAATTAAAAGTTGTTATTATTGGTCAAGATCCTTATCACGGAGCTGGGCAAGCCCATGGCTTAAGCTTTTCGGTTCAAAACGGTATAAAGCCTCCGCCCTCTTTAGTAAATATTTACAAAGAAATACAACGAGATATTGGCATAGCTATGCCAAAAGAATACGGCAACCTTACCCATTGGGCACAGCAGGGTGTTTTGCTATTAAATGCAGCTCTAACGGTACGAGCTGGTGAACCTTTTAGCCATGCAAAATTTGGTTGGGCCGATTTTACAGATAGTGTAATTAAAAAAATATCCGACAAAAAAAAAGGGGTGGTATTTTTATTATGGGGAAAATTTGCACAAGACAAACAAGTACTAATAGACGAAACAAAACACCATGTTTTAAAAGCAGCTCACCCCTCTCCTTTTAGCGCAGATAAAGGTTTTTTTGGTTGCAAACACTTTTCAAAAACAAACGAATTTTTAATTAAAGAAGGGCATCAACCCATTGATTGGAAATTATTAACCCCTTAAAATAAAAAATGAAAATAGCTAAAGAAATTTTTGCAAGAATATGGGCGTTTTGGGGCTTGGTTACTTTTATAGTAACCTTCTGTATAATTTTTATCCCATCTATGTTTTCGCATTTTTATAAAGATGAAAAAAAAGGGCAAGACTATTTTATTCGAATATCGAAAGTTTGGATGAGTTTTTGGCTTTTTTTAGTGGGCTGTAGTGTAAAAATTACGGGAAAAGAAAATTTTAAAAAAGGTGAAAATTATGTAGTTGTTTTTAATCATAATGCTTTTTTAGATGTGCCTTTATCTGCACCTTTTGTACCTGGTGGAAATAAGACTATCGCCAAAGATTCATTTAGTAAAATACCCATCTTTAAATGGTTTTATAAAAGAGGCGGTGTTTTGGTTAATAGAAAAGATGAAAGAAGTAGAATAAAAGGTTACGAAGAAATGAGAAAGGTTTTAGCAACAGGTATGCATATGAGTATATACCCAGAGGGTACCCGAAACAGGACTCGTGAACCGTTAAAAGCGTTTTATGATGGTGCGTTTAAATTAGCTGTGGATGCAAAAAAAGATGTAATTCCTACTTTAATTATTGGTACAAAAAAAGCGATGCCTATTGAAAAAACATTTTATTTTTTACCCACAAAATTAACCATGCATTTTTTACCCCCTATTTCTTCTGCTCAAATAGAAACAAAGGCATTAAAAGAAAAAGTTTTTGAAACCATGAAAGATTTTTACCAAAAAAATGTTTAACCAGCTACTTAATTAAATTAAACTTTTGTAATAATGTGGCTTGATTACCTGCTCTAACTAAATTATGTGTTGGGTAAGCACAAGTATAATAAACATCATCATTTAAATAATCGGTTAAAAACCTTAACGCTTGCATATAAATCATGTACCTGCCTGCAAAATGAAACGATT
Organism: Bacteroidota bacterium; assembly: GCA_031377245.1. Lineage (GTDB taxonomy): Bacteria > Bacteroidota > Bacteroidia > Chitinophagales > Chitinophagaceae > Ferruginibacter. Next base: position 17,666 of record JANMEU010000016.1, on the reverse strand, counting down.
TTTTTTCTTTAGTGGTTAACTCTTCTCCCATTTCACTTAAATAACCCTCGATAATACTAGTATAAAAATTAAGGCGTATTTCTATTTTGCTAAAGTCACTTTCCTCTTCGCTTACAGGGCATAAGTACGTTCTCATCATATCTCCAACATCACTTATAAAATAGCCAGGCATTACCGTATCTAAATCAATTACACATAGTCCAATATTATCGGTATTGAATAATACATTACTAATTTTTGTATCGTGGTGTGTAACTCTTATTTTAAATCCAGATTTACGATTGTCAAATATTGTTGCAATACTTTTTTGAGCAGATAAATAGGCGATTAATTCCTTACTTTCCTGAATACGTTTAGCATTTCCGTTTTTTATAGCAACATTAAATTGTTGCAAGCGCAAGTTTAAATTATGAAAGTTTGGGAGTGTGTTTTTTAATCCCCCTACATCTACTTTAACTAATAATTTTGAAAAAAGTGCAAATTGTTTTGCAGCTTCAAATGCTTGTTGAGGTGTGTTAACTACATCGATAGTATGCGAATTAGGCACAAAAGCAAAAAGCCGATAATATTCATCGTTATTTTTTACCATTGTTTTACCCGTTGTTGTTTTAAGCGGAGCAATAAATAAATAAGTTGGATGATTTTTTTGCAGGAAGGTATTAAGCAAATCTATATTGAAGGCAATATTTTCGGGAGTAGTAAAGACTGTTGTATTAATTTTTTGTAATACAAATTTTTTATGACCACTATGTATTAACCAGGTAGAATTTATCAACCCATTTCCTAAGGGCTCTATAGTAAAATCAGTAATGGTATATTGCTTTAAAATTTTTAACATAGTTACTAAATTCGATTAAATAAACTACATAATAAAATTTTTGCTTTTGAAAAACAATATACTAGTACTAGTTTTAAAAGTAGGGCATTAAATTTTTTGAGAGCGCTAACCTAGGTATCCCTTTCTTTTTTAAATATAAGCCGCAAGCTTTGGTCATAAGTAAAATAGTTATACAGCCAGTTGGCAAAAACAAACAATCTATTTTTTACGCCAAGTATTAACATTAAGTGTAAAAACATCCAAATAGCCCAAGCTATAAAACCACCCAAACTAACTTTAGGTTTAGGCAAATCAACCACGGCTAAATTACGCCCAACAGTTGCCATACTTCCTTTATCATGGTAAGCAAATTCTAAAAAATTGGAGGCTCCACTTTTCATTTCGTCTCGGTATAAATTTTCAGCAAGCATATCTGCCATTTGTGTAGCCACTGGTGCTACTTGAGGGTGCCCATTATCATAACCAACCGTTTGCATATAAGCTACATCACCAATTGCATAAACATTTGTTGTATCCATTACTTTACACTGCCTATCTACTTTAATTCTATTACCTCTTGCAATTAAGTTTACATCAATTCCTTCTGGAACATTCCCTTTAATACCTGCAGCCCAAATAACTAATTTTGTTTTTATTTCTTCGTTAAAATTAGTAACCAACACATCTCCATCATAGCTTACTACTTTTGTATTTGTTTTAAGTGTTACTCCTAATTTTTTCAAATACTCCATACTCCTATCGCTACTTTTAGGTCGCATCATTTCCAATGTTTTGGCAGTACCTTCAAACAAATAAATATTCATTTTACTAAAATCTAACTCTGGAAAATCTTTATGTAAAACAAACTTTTTCATTTCGGCAATTGCACCACTTAACTCAACACCGGTTGCCCCACCGCCAACAATACATACGTTTAAATAACCCTCAATACTTTCATTACCTTGTAACTCCGTTGCTTTCTCAAAATTTTGTAAAATTTTATAACGTAAATTCAAGGCCTCAATAGTACTTTTCATGGGCAAAGCATGAGCAGCTATTTGTGTATTATTAAAAAAGTTGGTATCGGCCCCGGTAGCAATTACTAATTTATCAAAGTGTACATCTCCAAAATCAGTTACTAATTTATTTTCTCTAGTCACAATTTGTTGCACCTCTCCTAACCTAATTTTTATGTTTTTACTTTTGTGAAAAATTTTACGTAGTGGAAAGCTAATATTACTAGCATCGAGGCCTGCAGTTGCTACTTGATAAAATAAAGGTTGAAATTGATGGTGATTAACTTTATCAATGAGGGTAATATCAAACCCTGCTTTGTTTCGTAATTTACGGGCAAGTTGTAATCCTCCAAAACCTGCACCTATAATAACTAATTTCATTGTTGTATGTTTAAAGCACAAAGGTATGGTATTTTCAATAATTATTGAAAATATAAAATTTTAGTCCCACTTGTAGCATTACATTTTTATAAAATAGTAGGTACAGAAATATTTGCTTAACGGTATAAACTGTTTCTTTAGGCGATGGATTTAAGCCGATTTAGTACAACATTCTTACCTTAATGGTATGCTTAACTTTCCTAAGTAAATCCAATGCATTTTTACTTATGCTTTTATCAACATCAAGTACCACATAACCAATACTATCATTTGTTTTAAGGTACTGTGCTAAAATATTTATTTTATTTTTACTTAAGGTTGTATTTATTTCGGACAGTACACCAGGCACATTATCATGTGTATGCAAAATACGGTGTGTACCCTCTTGTGGTGGTAAGGCCAAAGCAGGAACAGTGTGGCTACCTGTAGTAATCCCTTTTTCTAAATAACTAAATAATTTATTGCTAACATCATCCCCAATATTTTGTTGCGCCTCTTGTGTACTACCACCAATATGTGGTGTTAGCAAAACATTAGACAAACCTTGTAAAGGGGTAACAAATAAATCTCCATTTTTTTCTGGCTCAACCGGAAAAACATCTACCGCAGCTCCTCCAATTTTATTTTCGAGTATTGCTTTACGTAAGGCTTCTAAATCTACTACCTCGCCTCTGGCATAATTAATTAAAATAGCCCCTTGTTTAAAATATTTAAGGTTGTTTTTATTTATTAAATTTTTTGTGCTAGCTAGCTCTGGCACATGTAGCGATACTATGTCTGCTTTGCTAACCACTTCTCGTAAACTCTTTTTATCTGTAGCGTTACCAAGCGGTAATTTTGTTTCGGCATCGTAAAAAATAACCTTCATGCCTAAGCCCTCTGCCAAAACGCTTAACTGGCTTCCAATATTTCCATAACCAATTATACCTAATGTTTTTCCACGTAATTCGTAACTGCCACTTGCCTCTTTTAACCACTTACCTTCATGAGCCGCTTTATTTTTATCTACAATTTTACGTATTAGCATTATTGATGCTCCAATTACTAACTCGGCTACACTTCTTGTATTGCTGTATGGTGCATTAAAAACAACCACTCCTTTTTTTGTGGCTACTTTTAAATCAACTTGGTTTACACCAATACAAAAACAACCAATTGCTTGTAATTTTGTAGCAGCTTCCAATACTTTTTTTGTAATTAATGTTTTGCTACGTATACCCAATAAATGCACATCTTTTATTGCTGTAATTAATTCCGCTTCACTTAATGCTCCATTTATTTTTTTTACATTTGCGTATCCACTAACGTTAAAGTGCTTTACCGCTACATCACTTATATTCTCTAAAAATAAAATATTTATTTTTTCTTTAGGATAACTGGTAAGTTTTTTTTCTGCCATACTATTTACACCGTATTTTGCACAAATATACCAATTCTATTTTTTTTGTATTTATGATACCACCTAAATTACATAGTAGTTCACTTGTAGTAAATTTTTTAAATTCCAATTTCTTGTTTCTAACAAGAAAGTATATGCCTATTTATATCATCTTTGTATTTAGAACGTTTATCCTACTATCCTGTGGATCCTCGCCTGAATCTAACAAAGCAACAGACTCTACCGCTCAAAAAATACGTTTAATAATTTTACCACCCCCAGCCCCTCTCTCAAAAATAGAAACTGAAACAATTAAAGTGGCATGTGAAAAATGGTACGACACTGTTTTAGCCCCAAAAGGCTTTTATGGAGGTATGTTAGTTGCGAAAAATGGTAACATAATTTTTGAAAAATACAATGGCACTTCACATTATGGTGGTACAGATGCAATTTCGGATACCACATCTTTACACATAGCATCGGTTACAAAAACATTTACGGCAATGGCCGTTTTAAAACTTTGGCAAGATGCTAAACTTAATATAGATGATGAGTTTAGTAAATATTTTCCGCAGTTTAATTATGCAGGTGTTACTATAAGAAACTTACTAAACCATAGAAGTGGTTTACCCAATTATACACACTATATAGAACATATTGGATGGGATGTTACAAAAACATTAACTAATCAAGATGTATTGAATACGTTAATTACAAACAAAGCAACTTTACTAGATATAACACCCCCAAACACTAAATTTGCCTACTGCAATACCAACTATGCATTACTTGCTTTACTAATTGAAAAAGTGAGCGGAAATACGTACAGCAATTATTTACAACAAACTTTCTTTATCCCACTACAAATGGATCACAGCTTTGTATTTACTATGGCTGATACAATGAAAGTGCCGCCCAGCTATGATTGGAAGGGAAGACTAATTCCCTTTAATTATTTAGATGCAGTTTATGGTGATAAAAATATTTATACTACCCCTAAAGATTTATTGCTTTGGGATAGATTATTAAACAGTAACGAAATTTTTATACAACAAATTTTAAATGAGGCGTACAAACCTTATAGCAACGAAAGGCCTGGTATAAAAAATTATGGTTTAGGATGGCGAATGAATATTTATGATAATAATAAAAAAATAATTTTTCATAATGGTTGGTGGCATGGTAGTAATGCAGTTTTTATACGGCTATTAGATGAAAAGGCAACCATAATAGTAATTGGCAATAAATTTACAAGAGCCATTTATGATGCAAAGGTATTAGCAAATATTTTTGGCAGCTACTTTTCTGTTGAGGAAGAAGAAGAAACTGAAAATACAAAAGCAGTGGATAGTTTACCAAACACAAAAAGCTCAACCTCAATTTTAAAAAAGCCAGCCCTTTCATCTAAAGATGCTTTATTAATGGAAAAACTAAGAGATAAAAACGGTGCTAACAACTCAAAAAAGCATTAAAAATTTCAACATTTTTAATACTCGTTTGTGGATTAATAAATTATTACATTTTTGTCATAAATAAGTAATAAAGCACTAACTTACACGTACCTAAAATTGCTATTATGACAAAATTTCTATCTAGAATGGCCTTTCTGCTATTCTTACTATTTCCACTTGCCTCCATGGCACAAAAAACCGGTGTGGTACTTTCCGGAGAGGATAATAAACCACTTGGTGATGTTACTGTTACTATAAAAGGTACTAAAACATATACCATAACTAATCAGTCTGGTTACTATTCTATAAAGGCAGTAAGCGGACAAACCTTGGTATTTTCTTACATTGACTATACAAAAAAAGAGGTTGTTGTAGGCGAATCTTCAACAATTAATATCACTCTTTTTCAAACTCAAAAACAACTTGGCGAAGTAATTGTTACCACTGCATTTGGCATAAAAAAGAGTAACCGCACATTAGGGCATGCAGAGCAAACTCTCTCTGGAGAAGCCATTGCCGAAACTCAACGAGAGAATTGGCTAAATGCACTTACTGGAAAGGTAGCTGGAGCTACTATTAATGCTACAAGTGGTGCTCCTGGGGCCTCTTCGCAAGTGGTGCTTCGTGGTTTTAACTCAATTGGTGGAGATAATAGTGCATTGATTATATTAGATGGTGTTCCCCTAAATAATAGTGTAATGAATCAGGGAAGGCTAGCATCTGATGGTACAAATAGAAGCAATGATTTTACAAATAGAGCAGCAGATATTAACCCAGATGATATTGAAAGCATTACGGTGTTAAAAGGCCCTGAGGGTGCTGCATTATATGGTGTTGAGGCTGGAAACGGTGCAATTGTAATAACAACAAAAAAAGCAAAAGCACAAAAACTTAAAGTATCGTACGATAATAATTTTAGATGGGAGCAAATAACTCGTTTTCATGATGTACAAAAAGTGTATGATAATGGAGCAAATGGAGTTTTTACCAATACAACACGTAATTTTTTTGGACCTAAATATGCCGAAGGAACAAAATTGTATAACAATGTAAAAAACTTTTTTAATGTAGGCAGAACTGCAAAACATAATTTAACCCTTGAAGGGGGCTCTGGAAATACCGGTTATAGAGGTAATTTTTCTTATTTTGATCAAGAAGGAGTAATACCTAATACAGGTAACCAACGAATAAATGCTCGTTTTACCGTTAACACAAAACTCTCTAACAAATTTGATGTTTCTGCAACTGCTGCCTATTACAATCAATATAACAGAAAAGCTTTTAGAGGTTTAGGTGGGTATTATTTAAATTTATTAACATGGCCACTTGATGATGATGCAAGAAAATGGCAAAACATCGCTGGCAATAGAAGGATTATATCAAAATCGGCCGGTGTTGATAACCCTGCCGAGGCTAACAACCCTTATTTTGAAGTAACAAGAAATAAAAATTTTGATATAAGTAACCGCTTTACGTTTAATACCAATTTAACGCACTACGCAAAAGATTGGTTACAATTTGATTTACGTTTAGCCGCTGATGCTTACAAACAAAATGGGGCTTATTTGTATGATAGAGAGTCGTTCAATTTTTATACCGTTGGGGGAAGAATTGAAGAATACAATATGGACTATAAAGCCTTTAATTCTAATTTTTTAGTAACCGCTAAAAAAACATTTGGCAATTTTAACGTTAAGTTAATGCTTGGCCAATCGTTCGATGACCGAACAACTACTACCTGGTCTGTATTAGCAGATAGTGTATATGATGCCGCTAGAAACTTAGATCCAAAAAACATACGAGTAGATGGTAATACCTCTACCTTAAAAAGACTAAACAGCCGTACACAAGGTAGAGATACCTTAACCCTGCAAAGAAATATTGGTGTTTTTGCCGATTTAAACATAGCGTATAAAAACTTCTTATACTTAAATGCTACAGGCCGAAATGACTGGTTAGCAGAATTCCCTATTGACAGACGTTCTTATTTTTATCCATCGGTAAACACAAGTTTTGTGTTTTCAGAATTATTGCCTAAAAACAATATTCTAACATTGGGTAGATTAAGAGCATCTTTTGCAAAAACAGGTAAAAGAGCTGCTCCCTACGCTAATCAATCTGTTTATACCAACGCTATTACTAGTACAAATGGATATGGAAATGCCTATGGCTTTGGGGCAAATAACCCCGACTTATTTCCTGAACAGCAAAGCACTGTTGAATTTGGTACAGAATTAAAGTTTTTAAAAAATAGAGTAACCTTAGATGTTGCTGTTTATCAAATAGATATTAAAAATTCAATTGCTGCAAATGCAAGACCTAGTTATGCTACAGGCTTTATATTGTACACATCAAACATTGCAGATTTAACAAATAAAGGCCTAGAAGCTACCTTAGCTATTAATTGGGTTAAAAATAAAAAAATTAGTTGGAGCACTAATGTAAATTTCAATACCATGCGAAACAAAGTAACTAGGTTACCCTTACCAGAGTTTTATAATTCCGACTCTTGGTTAGCAGGTTACCGTGCTAGTTTATACCGAGGTTTACCCACAACTACTATTGGAGGTATTAATTATTTAAGAAATAATAACGGTGCAATTTTAATTGACCCATTAAACGGATACCCTTTAGCCGATTTTAATTATGTAAACATTGGCGATAGAAATCCTGATTTTACCATGGGCTTTGTAAATAATTTTAGTTACAAAAACATCAAATTATCCTTTACGTTAGATTGGAAAAAAGGTGGTGATGTGTTAAATGGAACTGAGCAACAATTAGTAACAAGAGGTTTAAGCAAAAGAACGTTAGACAGAGAAGTGAGTAGAATAGTGCCAGGTGTATTAAACGATGGTCTGCAAAATTCTGCAACACCAACTCAAAACACCATAGCCATTAATCCATTTTATCAAAATGATTATTATACGGATAGAACGTATGCCGTTGATTTTGTAGAGCATGATGTTAATTGGTTAAGATTAAGAGATGTAACCTTGAGTTATTCCTTTGGAAAAAAAGTACTAGATAGGTTACGTATATTTTCTTCTGCTAGCGTATTTGTAACCGGTACCGATTTATTTATTATTACTAATTATTCTGGTGTTGATCCAGCATCTAACGGTAATACACCTGCTACTGGTGGTGTTGGAGGCTTTGCAATAGACTTAGGTACTACTGCCACACCAATAGGTGTTAATACAGGTATACGAGTATCATTTAAAAATGGTAAAAAATAAATAACCTACTTAATTATAAATTATGAAAAGAATACTAATTTTTTTAATAGCTGTTGTAGCATTATCTACTTCTTGCAAAAAATATTTGGATGATGCCTACAAAAATCCAAATTTACCAACGTATGCACCACCAGAGCAAGTTTTACAATCTTGTATTTCCTCTATGCATAGAGGAATTGCATTTGACGCAAGAAATATTGGCTTTTATACCCAAAATTTTGCACAAATTACAGGTGTAAATACTTGGGAAAGACATGGCTATGTACTTTCTGCAGGCTCTGCAAACAATGGAAGTGATATTTATAGAATGCATTATTGGAATATGGGTTATAATATTAGAGACATGATTGACTCAAGTACTATTGCAGGTAAATTTGATTATGTTGCTGCTGCCCATTCTTTAAATGCTTGGAGCTGGGTAACTGCTGCAGATGTTTATGCAGAAATGCCCGTAAAACAAGCCTTTGAAAAAGGTAGATTATCCTTTGATTATGATAATCAAAATGTGGCCTATGAATTGGCATTAAGCTACTGCGATTCTGCCTTAGCTAATTGGGCAAAGGCTGCTGCAATGACAAAGCCATCCACTTTATCGCAAGGCGATTTGTGGTTTTTTCAGGGTAACCAAAGTAGATGGATAAAATTTGTTAATGGTATTAAAGCAAGAATTTATCATAGATATTCCAAAAAAAGTTCCTATTTAACTAAAGAAGTTGATAGTGTAATAAAATACACCAATTTAGCTATGTCATCTACAGCAGATGATGCAATGATGCAATTTAATATGGCTTTCCCTGATAATACAGCTCGTAACTTTTTTGGACCAAGTAGAAATAATTTGGGAGGATTTAGAATTGGAGCTCTTCCTGTTAATATTATGACAGGTTCTGCAACAACGCCTGGCAGAGTTTTTGGTAATTTAGTTAATGATCCTAGGGTTAGATATATGATGAGGCCATCTCCTAATGGAACTTACAATGGAATTATTGCTGGTGAATTTAAAGATAATCCAAGTTTGCCAGCCGCAAGCGATACAAGAGTACCTAGTTTTTGGGGTACTGTAGCACAAATTGCTGCACCAGCGCTTGGTGTTGATACAGGTGCTAGAGTATTCTTTAGAAATGATAGTAAATTTCCTATAATGACGTATAGCGAAATGCAATTTTTAAGAGCAGAAGCTTACTTTCTTAAAGGAGATGTTACCAATGCAAGAGCTGCCTATATTAATGGAATAAACGGGCATTTTGATATGCTTAATACGCACTTTTATGGCTATTTAAATGCAGTAGGAACAAACTCTCCTACCGTTATGACGAATGTACCCATACCTGCTAGTGACAGAGCCGCTTATTTAGCCGATGTTTCTTTTGTTCCACCAGCATCTGGACTTACCCTAAAACATATTATGTGTCAAAAATATTTGGCTTTATGGGGCTGGGGTTTTGTAGAAAATTGGGTAGATATGAGACGATATGATTATGATGAAATAAATATTTACCTTACGTACAAACGTTTAGATATCATCAGCTTATTCCCAGATAACGGAGGAAAACTTGCTCAACGAATTAGACCAAGATACGACTCTGAATATTTATGGAATGGTGATGCTTTAAGGCTTGTAGGAGGTTTTGATCAAGATTATCATACCAAAAAAGTTTGGTTTTCTTTACCATAAAAATTAAAAAAAATAATATGAAACTATTTAATATATTAGCCTTTATCTGTAGCATTACAATACTAGGTTTAACAGGCTGCGATAAAAAAGATATCAATTTAATTGATGCAAATAACAAGTGGATATATTTAGATTCTTCTAACTCTACCAATATTAAAATTGTACAATTATTTGCAGGCAATACGCCACAAGTGCCTACAGCTCCTAATCCTACAACAGGCCCACAAGTATTTATTTATGCTAATGGTGCAAAACTAAACGGCACTTCGCTTAGCTACGGAGGGCTTTTTCCTACAACAAATGTTTATGCAAACATTCCTAGTGGCGCAACAAAATTTGATATTATTAATGGTAGAATTGATTTAACAGTTGTACCCAATATACCAAAATTTATTGCTGGGGATACCCTTGCAACGTTAACGGCAACATTAGATAAAGGAAAGTTTTACACTTTATATATTGGTGATACAGTACCTACAGTAAGGGTAACCTTAAAAGAGGATGTGTTACCCATACCAGACTATCAAAAATATAAAATAAGATTGGCTAATTTTTTAATGAACCCTTTAGATACCGTAACACTTTTTAGCCGCAGAGAAAATGCAGAAATCATTTCTAATATTACTCATAAAAATGTAAGCGATTGGGTTCAATTGTCATTACCTATTATTAGTGATACAATGGAGCTGAGAAGGAAGGGTTCACCTACAACTTATATTACTGCAGTATTTGGAACTACCCCTCCTATATTACCTACAGGCCAAAGAATGTACACCGTTATAGCCAGAGGTAGAACTGGCCTTACTGGAAAATTGCCAAGTGCATTTATAATTACTAACCGTTAAAACATCACACCAACATGAATAATAAAAAATATTTATCCCCTTTATTTTTAGTTTTAAGTTTAACCTTTTTTGGTTTAGGGTGTGTAAAAAAAGATGCTGAAAGTAGAATTACTCAAGTACTATTGGTGCCTTTAAGCCCAAATGCTACTGCAGTTGATTTTTCCATTAATGGAACGCTTTATGCAACAACAGTAGGTTACTCAACCACTACGGGTACTGTACGGTATACACTACCCTACTATACTATTGAGCCAAAATCTCCTTCAACTATTGCCTATAATGCAACGGGTACTAATAACGCTTTTGCAACTGTAAGTAAAGATTTATTGGAAGATCAGGTTTATTCTACTTTTTTAATTGATTCGGTTGGTAAAGCAAAAGCAGTTATAGTTACTGACGATTTAACTGAACCCACACCAGGTAAAATTAAGATTAGGTTTTTTCATTTTTCACCTAATACAGTTCCGTTAGATGTTGTTATTATGGGAACAACAACGAAACTATTTACAGGGCGTAGTTTTAACGATCAAACGGTTAATACTTCCTTTCAAAATTTTATAGAACTAGACCCTGGTACCTATACATTCTTATTTACTAATGCAACTACTGGTGCTACTGTTTTTACAACAAGTGCCCAAGTTTTATTAACCGACAGAATTTACACCTTAGCCGTTAGAGGTTTTACAGGTGGTGCAGGTACTCAAGCCATTGGTGCATGGGTTTATCCTAACTTGCCATAATAGTAAAAATATCAAAAAAAATGCCACAAAATTTTGTGGCATTTTTTTTACATTAATTATTCTTTACCCAAAAAACAAATAACACAATACAATACTTGTAACTATACCTACCAAATCGGCTAATAACATTGCACCAATGGTATAACGGGTATTTTTAACTGCCACAGCACCAAAGTAAACAGCCACCACATAAAAAGTAGTATCGCTGCTACCCTGTAACACACAAGCTAATCTGCCAGCAAAGCTATCTGGTCCAAATGTTTTCATAGTATCCACCATCATACCTCTTGCTCCGCTACCACTCATTGGTTTTATTAATGCTGTTGGCAAACCATCTACAAATTTGGTATCGGCACCAAATGCTGCAAATAAATTCTTTATAGCATCTATTACAACATCAAAAGTTCCACTCGTTCTTAACAACGAAATGGCCACCAACATACCAACCAAATATGGAATAATTTTTATAGCCGTTTCAAAACCACCTTTTGCTCCTTCAATAAAGGCATCAAACACATTTATTTTTTTATATAAGCCACCTAATACAATTAAAAAAAAGATTAATAAAATAATACCCGTACTTAATTGCTCACTAAATATATTAATTCCAACTGTGCTTAACGTACTTACAAACCAAACGAGTAATGCAATAATTGCAGATATGCCAGCTATCCATGTTATAATTACGGGTTGAAAAATTTTTATTTTTTGTTTGAATGATACAATTAATAAGGCTGCTAAGGTTGCCACAAAAGTTGCAACCAAACAAGGCAGAAAAATATCTGTGGGGTTTGCAGCTTTACTACCGTTGATACCTACAGTTGCTGCTCGTACAGCAATTACACTTGTAGGTATTAACGCCAACCCAGCTGCATGCAAACACAAAAACATTATTTGTGCATTACTTGCCCTTGTTTTATCGGGGTTCAACTCTTGTAAACTTTCCATTGCCTTAATACCAAAAGGTGTAGCTGCATTATCTAACCCAAGCATATTAGCACTAAAATTCATCATTATATGCCCATTAGCTGGGTGCCCTTTAGGAACCTCTGGAAATAATTTAGAAAAAAATGGACCTACAATTTTTGATAAAAAACGAATGCCTCCTGCTTTTTCTGCTATACTCATAAAGCCCATAAACAACGCCATTATACCAATTAAGCCAATGCAAATAGTTACGGCTGTAGCACAAGTAGCAATTACACCATCCATCATTTTTTGCTTACGAGCTTGTATATAGCTATAGGTAACCGCTCTAGCACTTGTAAAGTTTTTTTGCAATGTTAATACAGTATCTGCTGCCACATTTGCACTTACAATATATTTGGTTTCTTTATCTGCAGTGGTTTGTAGTACATAGCCATACTCTTTCATTTCTTTACTAAGACTAGCTACCGTTGCACTATCCCCAATGGCTATATATTTATATTCATCTTTACTAGTACCCGTTACCATTCTTCCAAAAACATCATCTCTACTGCTATTAAAAATAAAATGATAACTAGCTACCAATAAAGCCACTATAATAAATGCACTCCATATTCTACTTAAAGCCATAGTAATTAATTGTAAATTGAAAATTAAGAATTAATAATGATAAAGTTGCACTGAAAATTTAAGCTTTAAATAAAGCATTTTCAATAATTGTATATAGCTTACCTTTGACCACATTTTTAATTTTTCATTCTTAATTATTAATTACTCAAAATGGCTTTAAAAGCAGGTATAGTAGGACTTCCAAACGTAGGCAAATCAACTCTATTTAATGCAGTTAGTAATAGTGCAAAAGCACAAGCAAGCAATTACCGTTTTTGTACAATTGAGCCAAATATAGGCTTAGTAAATGTGCCAGATGAACGCCTAAATGCCTTATCGGAATTAGTAAAACCCGACAGAATTGTACCTACCCAAATTGAAATTGTAGATATTGCTGGCTTAGTACGTGGAGCAAGTAAGGGCGAAGGCTTAGGCAATAAATTTTTAGCAAATATTAGAGAGGTTGATGCTATTATACATGTTGTTCGTTGTTTTGAAGATGATAACATTTTAAGAGACGAAGGGCCTATAAACCCAGTAAGTGATAAAGAAGTTATAGAAACCGAATTACAACTTAAAGATTTAGAAAGTGTAGAAAAGAAAATACAACGTACCGAAAAATTAGCAAAGACGGACCCTAAAATGAAAGCTGAATTAGACGTATTGGTTCGTTGTAAAGCACATTTAGATAATGGAAAAAATATTTTATCGCTTGGCTTAACAAAAGAAGAAAAAATAGCGATAGCCGATTTATTTTTATTAACCGATAAAAGTATTTTGTATGTTGCTAATGTTGATGAAGCAAGTATGCATACCGGCAACAAATTTTCTCAAGCATTAACCGAGGCTGTTAAAAACGAAGGAAATGAGGTAATTGTAATGACAAATGCTATTGAAGCACAAATAGCCGAGTTTGAAAATCCAGAAGATAAAGCCATGTTTATGGAAGAATATAAAATGGTAGAACCAGCTTTAGATCGTTTAATACACTCAACTTATAAGCTACTTAATTTATCTACCTACTTTACTGCAGGTGTACAGGAGGTTAGGGCTTGGACTATACAACAAGGTTGGAAAGCTCCACAAGCGGCAAGTGTAATACATACCGATTTTGAAAAAGGATTTATTAAAGCCGAAGTAATAGCTTACAACGATTTTATTCAATATAAAAGCGAAGCAGCTTGTAGAGAAACAGGCAAACTACGCATTGAAGGAAAAGAGTATTTAGTACAAGATGGAGATGTTATGCACTTTAGGTTTAATGTATAATAAACAAATAATTTGTTTTAAAGCATCTGTTTTTATAAGGCTTTTCCAAAACTAAGCTAGGTTAATATACAAAGAATGAAAAATACGCAAAATATATGCGTATTTTTTTGTACTTTTGCCCACTTAAAAAATCGTGCCGTAACATGATAAGTGCCTAAATGGCTACATAAAATACTCACAAACGGCATGTTAACACTTAAATGTAACACATGAAATTATCTCAATTCCGTTTCGATCTTCCTCTAAATCTTATTGCTCAAAACCCTACTAAACGCAGAGAAGATAGTAGAATGATGGTGGTACACCGTAAAACAGGGCAAATAGAAAACAAACATTTTAAAGACATTATTGATTATTTTGACGACAAAGATGTGTTTGTAGTAAATAATACCAAGGTTTTTCCTGCCCGTATGTATGGCCGTAAAGAAAAAACAGGTGCCAAAATAGAAGTTTTTTTACTTAGAGAATTAAACAAACCCAATAAATTATGGGATGTAATTGTTGACCCTGCTCGTAAAATTCGTGTAGGCAACAAATTATATTTTGGAGATAATGATGAATTAGTAGCTGAGGTAATTGATAATACCACTAGCCGTGGAAGAACAATACGTTTTTTATGGGAAGGGTCAGATGCTGAATTTAAACAAGTACTTGAACTATTAGGAGAAACTCCTTTACCAAAATATATTAAGCGTAAGCCAGATGAAGATGATAAAGAAAGATACCAAACTGTTTACGCAAAAAATGAAGGAGCTGTAGCTGCACCAACTGCAGGTATGCATTTTAGCCAAGAGTTAATTAAACGTTTAGAAATAAAAGGCATTCGTTTTGCAGAAACTACTTTACATACAGGCTTAGGTACTTTTAGACCCATTGAAGTGGAAGATTTAAGCAAACATAAAATGGATGCAGAATATTTTCAAGTAAATGAAACAGCTTGCGAAATTGTAAATAAAGCAAAAGAAAAAGGTCACCGTATTTGTAGTATTGGAACTACCACAATGAGATCTATGGAAAGTAGTTTTACTGCTCAAAAAATGTTAAAACCAAACGAAGGATGGACCAATCATTTTATACATCCTCCATACGAGTTTAGTATTGCCGATTCGTTAGTCACTAATTTTCACTTACCAAAAACAAGCTTGCTAATTATGGCTTGCGCTTTTGCTGGTTACGAATTAATGATGGAAGCCTATGCAAAAGCTATTAAAGATAAATACCGCTTTTTTAGCTATGGCGATGCTATGGTAATTTTGTAAAAGCATTCTATATTTTGAATGGTATATAAAGCTCAACTTAGGTTGAGCTTTTTTGTTTGTTGCCTGCTTCTTTTAACACAACACATTAAATAGGTTTTATTATTAGCTATTTACGCTGCTTTACTTTTGATTGGTAAAACCTAAAGCAACGTCTGCTAAAACAGGAATAAAGGTAGATAGCTGTATTTTATAAAAGCTAAAAGTAAAGGCATAAAAAAGAGTAGCAAACGCTACTCTTTTTTATATTCAATAAATTGAAAATTAATTTTTAGAAGATTTACCACCAAAAATATAGTGTACACCAATAGAGATGTTGCTAGTTGTAACTTTAACATCACCAGCATCTTTTAAAGCGTTAGATAAACCTAAGTTGTATCTACCACCAAAACCAAAACCGTTAGACATTGTGTAACCAAGACCTAAAACTGCACTAAAGTTTGTGCTTTGTAAATCGTCTTTAATGTCTTCGCTTTCGCCTTCTGCTTTAGCTTTTGCTGAAACCAATAAACCTAATTGAGGACCAGCTTCAACATAAAAGCCAGAAGCTGTTTTGTACTGAGCTACAACTGGTACGTTAATGAACATAGTGTTAAAGTTAACAGTAGAACCGCTTTGTGTAGCTTTAGCACCTTCTGCAGATACTAATAATTCTGGTTGAATTGCAAAATTTTGTGACACAGGAATGTGCGCTAAACCACCAACATAAAAGCCAGCTTTCATTTTAACGTCACCTAAAAGGTCTTTTGCGTCACTTCCCCAAGTAGATAAGTTTAAACCAGTTTTAACACCAAATTTAACTTGTGCTTGTGTTGCAAAAGCAACTACTGCAAATGCAGCAAATAAAATAATTTTTTTCATGTTACGATGTTTTTTTTTCGTTTTTTTAATTAAGAGCCGCAAAGCTACTATTATTTTACAAGACCTGCAAAATTAAAGTGTACTTATTTTTGTTAATAAATTGCAAAGTATTAAAGATTAAGTAGTTAAATTTAAAAATACTACACATTCAACAGCATATCTTTTACCATAGCCTCTAAATTGTAATCCTCTTTCCATCCCCAATCTTTCCTTGCAACAGTATCATCAATACTTTGTGGCCAACTGTTAGCAATTTGTTGACGATAGTCGGGTTTATAACTCATTTCAAATTCGGGTATATGTTTTTTTATTTCTTCGCTAATTTCCTTTGGCGAAAAACTCATTCCACTTAAATTATATGAAGTTCTAATGTTAATTTTTTCAATTGGTGCTTCCATCAGTTCAATAGTAGCTCGTATAGCATCTGACATGTACATCATAGGTAAATAGGTGTCTTCCTGCAAAAAACTGGTGTATTTTTTTTCAGCTTTTGCTGCATGAAAAATTTCTACTGCATAATCTGTTGTACCACCGCCTGGTTCACTTTTATAACTAATTAATCCTGGGTAACGCAGGCTACGCACATCTACCCCATATCTATTAAAATAATAATTACACCAAAACTCCCCAGCATATTTACTAATACCATAAACAGTTGTAGGCTCTATAATGGTTTGTTGCGGACAATTTTGCCTTGGAGAGGTTGGTCCAAATACTGCAATACTACTAGGCCAGTACACTTTAGTTAATTTCTCCTCTCTAGCAATATCCAAAACATTTAAAAGGCTTTGCATATTTAAACTCCAAGCAAGGTTTGGGTTTTTTTCGCCAGTGGCAGATAGTATGGCTGCCAACAAATAAACTTGTGTAATATTTTGCCTAATTACTTGTACATGCAACATTTCCTTATTCATAACATCTAAGCTTACATAAGGACCAGTACCTTCTAATAAAGGGTTTTGCTCCCTTAAGTCACTTGCAACTACATTGGCATTACCATAAATTTTACGAAGGGCCATCGTTAGCTCTACTCCTATTTGACCGGAGGCTCCGATTACTAGTATTTTATCTTTTATCATAGCAGCTGAATAAAGGCACAATATACAAGAAACCTGTCTTCCCACTTATCTTTGCCGCATGGAAAAATTTCTGAAAGACCTGTTCACCGGGCAATCTTATGATGAGAAAAATTTCTTTTTGCT
>JANMEU010000002.1:0-31000 GCA_031377245.1 Bacteroidota bacterium | reverse complement strand
AGAAATCTAAAATCATCTAAACATCTATCTTCGCATACTTCGCATGGCTCTCAATAAACTCTCTACGAGGTGGAACTTCATCTCCCATTAGCATGGTAAACACGCTGTCTGCAGTAAGTAAACTATCAATGGTAACTTGCTTAAGCGTTCTGCTTGCAGGGTTCATGGTAGTTTCCCACAATTGGTCTGCATTCATCTCTCCCAAACCTTTATATCGTTGTATGTTTACGCTGTCTTCTTTTCCACCACCAATTTTTAGTGACAATGCTTTACGCTCTTCATCGTTCCAAGCATATTCTTGCTCCTTACCTTTCTTTACCAAATACAATGGCGGTTGTGCAATGTATACATACCCTTGCTCTACCAACTCCTTCATGTAACGGAAAATAAATGTCATTATTAGAGTAGCAATGTGGCTTCCATCCACATCGGCATCCGTCATTATGATTAATTTGTGGTAACGTAATTTTGAAATATCCAATGCCTTTGCATCTTCCGCCGTGCCTATTTTTACACCTAGTGCAGTAAACATATTGCGTATCTCTTCATTGTCGTATATCTTATGCTCCATCGCTTTCTCCACATTAAGAATTTTACCTCTAAGTGGCAGTATCGCTTGAAAACTTCTATCTCTACCTTGCTTTGCTGTTCCACCTGCCGAGTCCCCTTCCACAAGGAAAAGCTCACAACGACCTGGGTCTTTATCTGAACAATCTGCTAGTTTACCTGGCAAACCTCCACCTACCAAAACTGTTTTACGTTGCACCAACTCCCTTGCACGCTTAGCAGCCGCACGAGCCTGCGCTGCAAGAATTACTTTTTGTATAATCGTTTTGGCATCTTTAGGATTTTCTTCTAAATATGCTTCTAAAACACGGCTTAATGTGCTATCTACAATTCCACTTACTTCACTATTTCCAAGCTTGCCTTTTGTTTGTCCTTCAAACTGAGGCTCTGGTACTTTAACCGATATAATGGCACTCAGGCCTTCTCTAAAATCATCGCCTTCAATTTCTACCTTGGCTTTTTCAAACATGCCTTCTTTTTCTCCATAGCTTTTAAATACTCTGGTAATGCTTCTTCTAAAGCCAGCCACATGTGTTCCGCCTTCTATGGTATTAATATTATTTACATAGCTAAATAAATGCTCTTGATAGCCTGTGTTGTAAATCATGGCCACATCAACAGCTACATTGGTTGCTGCATCATGTGCTTCGCAATTAATTACAATAGGTAAAAGGGGTTGGCGGTTAGCTGTTTTATCTAATAACTCAACAAATTCACTAATACCACCTTCGCTATAAAACTCTTTTGTGTAGGGCTTTCCATCTTCCTCTAACTCTCTAAGGTCGGTAATGTTAATACGTATTTTTTTATTTAGATAACAAAGCTCTCTTAAACGTCCTTCTAAAATTTCTCTTTTGTAAACGCTTTCTGTAAAAATGCTTAAATCGGGCCAAAATTGAACCTTAGTGCCATGCTTATCGCTATTACCAATTTCTCTTACCGGATATTTAGGAATACCAATACCATATTCTTGCTCAAATATTTTTCCATCTCTATTTACCGTTACATGCAATTTGCTACTTAATGCGTTTACACAGCTTACACCCACACCATGCAAACCGCCCGACACTTTGTACGAATCTTTATCAAATTTACCACCAGCATGTAGTACGGTCATTACTACTTCCAAAGCGCTACGGTTTTCTTTGGTATGCATACCTGTTGGTATACCACGTCCATCATCTTCAACCGTTATAGAATTATCTTCGTTTATAAAAACCGATATGTTTTTGCAATGCCCAGCTAATGCCTCGTCAATGGAGTTATCAACCACCTCATATACTAAATGATGTAAACCCTTTACGCCAATATCGCCAATATACATGGCTGGTCTTTTACGTACTGCTTCTAACCCTTCTAAAACTTGTATACTATCTGCACCATAATTGGCTTTTGCTGCCGCTTTTTCTGTACTCATAATTTGCTTAAAATCTATGTTAATTCGTTTAAAAACCTAAAGTGGGCAAATATAAGCAAAATCAAGGGTTTTAAGGCATTAAAAGCAAACTATTTGTAGGTAATTTTTAGCAAGATTTCCACACCAATTTTACGTAGGATTTTAGCGTTAGCAAATAGTAATTTTTAGGTTGATTTTTGTACGTTTTTTAGTTTCAGATGTTTGGGCTTTTTGTACAATTGTTGCCTTTTTTTTCTGCTTTTTCTTGTTTCCAATTACAAGATATTGCCCCCTAATTGTGTAATTGTTATGGTGCCATTGTATTGCTTTATTGTTATTTGTACTATAAATTAACAAATTGCTAGGGAGAGTTCTCAAATTTTCCACTCTTTAATACTATAAATTATACGTATCTTTGCATCGAAATATTTCGATGAATACACAAACAGACATATTATCTATTGCTCATAAAAGCCCTCTTATGCAAGAGGATTTAGATGTGTTGCTGCATGTTGATAGGGCCGTACCAGGGTCTGTGCATTATTCTATAAATAGGTATAAAAAAAATCCGAGTTGGAATATTGATGATACGGGAATATTGGTTTATCACTACGAAAAAAATAATCCTACAGCTAATTATTTAGAGCTTAAGTTTTGTGTAAGTGGCAATTTGTATTGTAAGCAAAAACAAACCGAATGCGATTTTTGTAAATTTAATGCCTCTAAAACATGTGCCGAAAAAGTAGAAAGTGTAGATGTGCTTAGTTTTAGTTTTTCACCAAACTATCTTACTCAATTTAAAAAAAGTAAAAAGGAAGAAACTATTTCCGAAAAAGTTTTGGCGTTTACACATACTACCTCATTTAGCAAACAATTGCCTTTGTGTGGTAAAACCCGGTTGGCAATTGAAGCATTATTAAATCATAATTATACTGATACGCTAGAGAATATTTTTATAAACGCTCAAACACAAATTTTGCTTTTATATAGCATGGATTGTATGTTGGGCGAACATCAAGAAACGTTTACGTGTAAATTTTTAGCTAACGAAGCCGATAGAGAAAAAATTACAAAAGCTAGAGAAATATTATTATTACATATTGGAGAACCCTTAACCATAAAGGCTCTTAGCCGTAAAGTTGCCATCAACGAATGTTATCTTAAAAAAGGGTTTAAAGAATTATTTGGTACAACAATTTTCGATTTTTACCAAACACAGCGTATGGAGCATGCAAAATATTTATTGTATGATAAAGGTTTAAGTGTAACCGATGTTTCTTCTTTATTAGGTTATTCATCCATCTCTCATTTTAGTACAGCGTTTAAAAAACATACAGGTATAAAGCCTTGTGAGTTGTTAATGCGCTAGTTTTTTTTCAAACACATAGGCACAGTAGCAACATAGAATTATCTATTTTGTAAAACTATGTACCTATATATCTGTTCTTTCATTTACCAAAATCAATTATCTTCAAATAAAAAAGTTGAATTTCCCTTTTTATATTGAAATCGGTTCTTCTAAAATTTTATTGCATACTATAGCTGAGCCTTTAGGTATGTTTATTGGCTTTAGATTTTTTTTATTTTTAAGAAAAAGACAAGGCGATACAGTTAAAAGTATGAACAGAATTTGGGTGCTTATTGGTGCCATATTTGGCTCTTTGCTGGGTAGCCGTTTGGTAGGGGGTTTTGAAAATCCTACAGCCTTACTTGAAGCAAAAAATTGGCACTTACATTTCTATCAAAATAAAACAGTTTTAGGTGGTTTTTTAGGTGGTTTGTTTGGGGTTGAGTTAATTAAAAAGCTAATTGGAGAAAAGCAAAATACAGGAGATATATTTGTTTACCCTATTTTACTTGCCCTAATTATAGGACGTATTGGTTGTTTTAGTATGGGAATACATGAGGAAACTTATGGCATACCCACCACTTTCTTTATGGGTATAAATCTAGGAGATGATTATATGAGGCATCCAGTAAATCTTTATGAAATCGCTTTTTTAATTGCTTTATGGATTCTTTTAGTTTTAGTGGAAAAAAGATATAAACTTACATTGGGCAGCCGGTTTAAGCTATTTATGATTAGTTATATAGCCTTTAGATTTTTGCTTGATTTTATTAAACCGCACTACACTTTTTCAATAGGATTAAGTACCATTCAAATTGTATCATTACTAGGATTGTTGTATTATTTTAACTACTTAATTCAACAAAAAAAATTTATCTTACACAAAAAATAAATTTTTCATGCCAGTACGCCCCTATACCTATTATGATTTTACATTAAGCATTTGTAGTACATGTTTAAAAAGAGTAGATGCAAAAATCGTTTTTGAAAACGAGAAAGTTTATATGTTAAAAAATTGTGAAGCACATGGCTTTGAAAAAGTACTAATTGCTACAGATATTGAATATTATAAAAATATACGTAATTATAATAAACCATCTGAAACGCCTTTACATTTTACCACTAAAACACACTATGGTTGCCCCTATGATTGTGGGCTTTGTCAAGATCATGAACAGCATAGTTGCCTAACGGTAGTAGAAATTACAGACCGATGTAATTTAAGTTGTCCTACTTGTTATGCCATGAGCAGCCCACATTATGGAAGGCATAGAACTATTGAAGAAGTAGAAAAGATGTTGGATATTATTGTGGCTAACGAAGGAGAACCTGATGTAGTACAAATAAGTGGTGGGGAGCCAACTGTACATCCTGATTTTTTTGCTATCATGGATATTGCAAAAAAGAAACCTATTAAACATTTAATGTTAAATACCAATGGCATTCGTATTGCTAAAGATTTTGAATTTGTTAAACAATTAGCAAGATATGCTCCTGATTTTGAAATATATTTACAATTCGACTCTTTTAAAGCATCTGCTTTAGAAACCTTACGTGGAAAAGATTTAACAGAAACTAGAATGAAAGCATTGGAGCATTTAAACGCTTTAAATCTTTCTACTACGTTAGTGGTTACACTTCAACAAGGTTTAAATGATGATGAAATCGGGAAAATTATTGAATTTGCAGTAAAACAAAAATGTGTACGTGGGGTAACATTTCAACCCACACAAGTAGCAGGAAGAACGGAAAACTTTAATCCTGCTACAGATAGAATTACCATGACTGATGTAAGGCAAAAAATTTTGAATCAAACCAATATTTTTACACCTAGTGATTTATTGCCTGTGCCCTGTAACCCAGATGCTTTGATAATGGGTTATGCTTTAAAAATTGATGGACAGGTTTTCCCTTTAACTAGATATATTGACCCATCTCAATTATTAGATAACAGCCGAAATACTATAATATATGAACAAGATGATGCCCTAAAACAAAAAATGATTGATATTTTTAGTACCGGAATTTCTGTAGATAAAGTAGAAGACAATATGAAACAATTGCTTTGTTGTTTGCCAAAAATAGAGGCACCAGGTTTGGGTTACGATAATTTATTTAGAATAATTATTATGCGATTTATTGATGCTTATGATTTTGATGTAAGAGCCATTAAAAAAAGCTGTGTACATATTGTACACAAAGATGGTAGAATTATCCCTTTTGAAACAATGAATTTATTTTACAGAGACGATAAGGAGAATTACTTAAAGCAACTGCAAAAAGAAAGAGAACATATAACTATTTAAAACAAAAAATTATGAATAAGTTTAGTAAATATCTTTTAATAAATATTTGTATAGCAGGAATTATTGGCTTTTTATTTACCGAGCCTCGAACCTATCGTGGGGGCTATGGAAGAACACACTCAGATTTGGGATTGGCATTAATGCTTTTATCCTTACCTATGCTTTTGGCTGGCATAATTGTAACAATTGCTGCAAAAGATAAAAGTTATGGGACATCTTTATTGGCCGCAGGAGGTTTGCTAATATTAATTGGATTTGGTGTTTGTACAGTTTGATAAATATAACGGTAACTTATTTTTCTAATTCCCACTTCCGTAAACCCTTTTACCATATCCGTAATAATAAGTTAATCTCATCAAAGCACCTTTGCACAAAAAAAAAATGAGCAAAAGAACGTTGACGATGATGGGTTTTATACTTCTAACTAAAATAATAATAGCACAACAGCTAACTAAAGATACCACTAACACACATAAAAACTTACCCGAAATTACCATTGTAGGTAAGGGTAGCAAAAGCGATTATCATCAACTACCCGAAATTGTAGGTACAAGTATTTATGCAGGTAAAAAAAATGCATTAATTGTAGTAGATAATGTACAGGGAAATGTAGTAACCAATACCATGCGACAAGTAATGGCTAAAGTTGCTGGCATACATATTTGGGAAAGTGATCCTAGCGGTATTCAAATTGGTATTGCAGCAAGAGGACTAAGTCCAAATAGAAGTTGGGAATTTAATATTCGTCAAAATGGATACGATATAGCAGCTGATCCTTTTGGGTATCCAGAGGCGTATTATAATCCACAATTACAAGCGGTACAGCGAATTGAAGTTGTTAGAGGCCAAGGGGCATTACAATATGGGCCACAGTTTGGAGGTATGGTAAATTATATTTTACGCAATGGAAGTGAGTTTAAAAAAAAGGTAGAGTTTGAATCTCAACAAACCATAGGAAGTAATGCTTTATTTAATAGTTACAATGCTATAGGTGGTAAAACAAATAAACTCCACTATTATGCTTTTTTTGATCATAGAAATGGGGATGGGTATAGAGAGAATAGTAAATATTTTACTAATTCAGGATATGCAACTACTACTTATTTTATAACACCAAAGCTCTCGTTAACTGCCGAAATTATGCACTCACACATCCGAAGCCAGCAACCAGGAGGATTAACCGATGATCAATTAAAAGAAAATAGTAAACAAAGTTTAAGAAGCCGAAATTGGTTTGATATTAAATGGACAACACCTGCTTTTATTTTAAATTATAGTATTAATGAGACAACCAGATGGAATACAAAATTATTTGCTACGGTTGGGGATAGAAACAGTGTTGGTTTTTTACAATCGATTACCACAAAAGATAGTGTAAACACATTAAATGGTCAATTTAATAACAGAGCCCTGCAAATTGATAACTATAGAAACTATGGTTTTGAAAGTAGAGTAATTACAGACTATGCCCTGGGTAATTTAAAAAATACGTTATCAGTAGGCGTTCGATTATACAAAGGCTCAACACATAGAAGGGCAAATGGAAAAGGGACAACAGGCAATGGGTATGATATGACAGAAGTAGGAAAGTATGTTAGTGATATTAATTTTAATTCGCAAAATGCTGCTGCGTTTTTTGAAAATATTTTTAGAGTAAATAAAAAATTACTACTTATACCCGGTATTAGATATGAGTGGCTTGTAGGAGCTGCAAACGGACGAAATGGATACACTGCTTCAGGCGGAGAAATAGTATTACAAAATATAAAGCGTAGCCGTAGTTTTTTGTTAGCTGCAATAGGAGCTGAGTATCATATAACAAAAGGCACAGAAGTTTATGCTAGTTTTTCGCAAGCTTTTAGGCCTATTCAGTTTGCTAACTTACAAGCGCCTCCAACTACAGATGTTATTGATGAAAATTTAAAAGATTCAAAAGGCTATAATATTGATTTAGGTTACCGAGGAAAAATTAGTAATTATTTACAGTTTGATGTTAGCTTTTTTTATTTACAATATAATAATAGGATAGGAACTCTAACCACTCCTGGGTCACCATCTAATAGGTTAATTACTAATGTGGGCAATAGTACAAGCAAGGGGATAGAGAGTTTTGTAGAGTGGAATATTGTAAAAACGTTCAAACAAAATACGGCATACGATGTTTCCTTGTTTATAACTTATGCATTCAATAATGCCACTTATTCATCAAACTTTAAAGATGCCAATACTAAAGGAAAAAAATTAGAAAATGCACCTAGTCATATTTTACGAAGTGGTATAAGTTTGGGTAAAAAAAATATTTTACTAACTACACAACTTAATTATGTAAGCCAAACCTTTAGCGATGCAAATAATACAGTTATTCCATCTGCTAATAGTAATAATGGTTTAATACCTGCTTATACGGTTGCAGATGTAACAGCAACCTACAAAGTAAATAGTAATGTTACCATTAAGGCTGGGGTTAATAATATTGCCAATACAAACTATTTTACACGTAGGGCAGGCGGCTATCCTGGCCCAGGGGCTTTGCCAGCAGATGGTAGAACAGGTTTTTTATCCGTTGGATTTAAGTTTTAAAATTTCATAAATAGGCGCTAAAAAAAGTATGTAATTATTTTATCATTCAATTTTATTTGTCATTTTATTATCACTTTTTTGCATTCTTTTATTTCCTTACAATTGTGTGATAATTCTCCTTTTTATATAAATGAATTTTACACCTGAATGAAAACCAGGTACATACTTTTTATATTTTTACTTACTTCTTTTGCAAGTGTTGCACAACTAGATACTACTTCAAAATCGTTACAGCAAGTTGTAATAACTGCTACAAGAACGGTAAAAAGTATTGGCGATGTGCCGTTGCCTATAACTGTAATTACCGAAAAGCAACTTCAAAACTTAGGGCTACAAAAATTAACCGATGTTTTGCAAACTCAGGCAGGGCTTCAACTTAGCAATAATATTTTGGGGCAATCGCTTCAAGGTTACCCAAATCCATTTGGTAGCGGAATTCAATTACAGGGATTAGATGCTGCATACACGTTAATATTAATGGATGGGATGCCCATGACAGGAAGAAACGCTGGAGTGTTAAATTTAGACAGAATTAATGTAAATAATATTAAACAAATTGAAATTATAAAAGGCCCTGCTGCAAGTCTATATGGTGCCGATGCATTGGCTGGGGTTATAAATATTATTACAAAAGCTAGTACAGCAAATACGTTAAATGCACAAGTACATTACGCTACAAATAATACTACAGGTGTAAATGTTTCTTCTTCTATCCAACATAAAAAAATTAGTACGCAACTTTTTTTATCAAGATTTAGTACCAACGGGTACGATTTAGATAAAACTATTTATGGCAAAACAAGCGACCCTTCTGAAAATTATACGGCTACCATAAAAAATGACTATAAAATTTCTAGCACCCTTTTATTTAAAAACCAACTACGTTATTACACCCAAAAACAGTTTAATAATTATTTGGTTGATGTTGCCCAACAACCTCAAATAGTAAAAGGTACTAGCATAGAAAAAGACTGGGGAGTACACAATGAATTAATAAAAACACTAAATAAATTATCTAAATTAACAGCAAAAGTTTATTTAACCGGCTATGCTAATAATGCAAAAGTTTATGTACAAAAAAATAATAGTTTGTTTGATAATACTTTTTTGCAACAACTTTTTTTAAAAAACGAATTACTTTATGAAAGAACAAAAAATAACAATACTTTTTTAACAGGTGCAGGGGTAGATTATGAAACCATAAACAGTAGCCGCTATGCAAATAAAAAAGAGTTGAGTAATATTTATGGATTTGCTCAACAAGAATTTTCACACAAAAAATATAACCTTGTTGCAGGTATTCGATTAGATAAACATAGTTTATTTAACGCACAACTTAATCCTAGGTTAGCTGCATCTTATAAAATAAATAGTAAGCTACAACTAAATGCCTCTATTGGTAGGGGTTTTAAAGCACCCGACTTTAGGCAACAATTTTTATTTTTTACTAATTCAATAGTTGGTTATACGTTATTTGGTGTAAACGAATTATCCAATGGATTACAACAATTAAAACAACAAGGGCAACTTGAAGCCAATATAAATATTAACCCGTTTTTAAATATACCCAATTTATTAGCCGAAACCTCTGTGGGTATAAATGCAGAAGTAAAATGGAATTTTTTAAACAATATAAAAATTACAACAGGCTTTTTTAGAAATGATATTACCAATTTAATTGAACGCTACAATTTACCGTTTACTAAAACCAATGGGCAAGCAATATTTAGTTATCAAAATATAAACAACGTATTTACTCAAGGAGCCGTTTTTTCTTTACAAGCCATAGTTCAGAAAAAAATAACGATAAATGTTGGGTATCAATATTTACAAGCAATAGATAAAAATGTAGTTACCCAAATTAAAAATAAACAAATAGTAAAAAGAGACCCCGTTACATTTGTTAGCAGCTATACCACAAAAAGCGAATATGGTGGCTTATTTAACAGAAGTAAACATACTGCAACAACTCAAGTTACTTTTCAATTACCACAAGCGTATATATTAAATACCCGACTAATTTATAACGGTAAATCTGGCTATGCCGATATTAATGGTAACGCCATTTTAGATGACGAAAGAGAATATACCAATGCTTATTTTTTAGCTGGACTAACCATCTCTAAAAATTTTAATAAGGGTATTCAATTACAGGCTGGTGCCGATAATTTGTTGGCACACATGGATATACTTCGTTTACCACATCTTAATGGAAGAAACTATTTTTTTACAGCCAATTTCAATATAAATAAATTATTTAAACACTCACAAATACAATAGAAAAATGAAACAAACAATGATGGCAGTAATTGCCTTAGTAGCCTGTAGTAGCTTAATTACATCTTGTAAAAAAGATGAAACACCACAAATAACAATTGTTACAAAAACAGATTCACTTTCGGTAAACTTTAGCTCAAGTAAACCATTTGCCTTTTTTAATTTTAAAAATGGGGTTGTGGTTGCAAATGCAGATAGTGCAAGTACAAAATGGGATTTTGGTTTACGCTTTACCACATTTATTTTAAATAGTAATGCCTATGGGCCAGGCAATGCAGGAGCAATTTTTCAAAACACTTTATACTCAGCAGTTACCGAAGCGCCAACAACAGGCTATGCTTACGATACTTCATCTGCCCAAAAAGCTATTAAAGATGGTAGTTGGTATAATTATAACCCAACAACTAGATCCTTTAGCCCAAAAGCAGGGCAAACGTTCTTTTTTAGAACAGCAGATAATTTTTATGTGAAAATGGAGCTATTAGCAGTTGATTATGCTGCATTTGTAGGTATGCAACCAGATAAATTAATTTACAGATTTAGATATACTTACCAAGCAAACGGGAGTACAAAATTTTAAATTAGAAGTAATAGTTAAAGTTTTATAACAGTACTATAAACCCTAAGTTGTGAACTAAACAAAAAAAATCTATTTTAATTTTCTAAAAAAGAAAGAGGCTGTCTAAAAAATTAGACAGCCTCTTTTTCTATTACTTAATTATAAAGTTTGCAATATCTATTTGATTAATTTTCAATTAAGACCTTAATCTTTCTTTCTTCGTTATTAAGATCCTTAATAATTAAAATATATTCTCCAGAAGCAACATTAGAAACATTAATAGAATTATTGCCATTATTTAATTTGGTTTTGGCTATTAATTGCCCATTTAATGCTATTAAAGTTGCTTCGGTATTTACAGTTACTCCGCTAAGGGTTACTTTCAACTTCCCATTTCTAACAGGATTTGGGAATACAAAAGCATTTATGGATTTGCAATTGTTTAGTAAGCTAATTACTTTAGAATATTTAAAACTACCATCTTTATCAATAATTTTTAAACGGTAAAATATTTGTTCGAGTGATGCTGCTAAGTTTTTGTCAGTAAAACTATAGTTTGATTTTGTGCTTGTATTAACTTTTGCTGCTACATTGCCAACTGTTCCCCAATTTAAGTTAGTTGAGCTATTTCTTTCAACTTCAAAACGATCAGTATTTATTTCGTTTTCACTTATCCATTTTAAGACAGCCTGACAGTTTACAAGTTTTAAGTTAAAATCAATAAGTAATAAAGGCGTTATAATAATATCATTTACTGTTGCACTAGCGTTTTCTGTACATCCATTAGCATCCGTTATTAAAACGTTGTAAGTGCCAGGAGTTAAGCCTGTTGCGGTTTGCGTAGTTTGACCGCTAGGTGACCATAAGTAAGTATATCCTGCAGTGCCTCCACTAGGATTAGCTGTTGCCGTACCTTGATTACCGCCAGGTGTTGTAACATTTGTTGCAGTTGCTGTTGCTGATAGTGGCGAAGCTGGTGCTGTTACTGTTATTGTATTTGATGTTACTGTACAAATGTTATCACTTATCCTTCTTGCAATTACAGTGTGTGTACCTGCAGATAGTCCTGCAAAAGTTTCACCTGATTGAAAGGCTCCACCATTAAGGCTGTATTCAACATCGGTAAATTGCCCTGCTACTGCTGTAAGGGTAGTTGTACCACCAAAACAGGCTATATTAGGTGCCGAAATAGATAAGGTTGATAATGCACATGCATTTGCTGCTACCACCTGTAAAGATGAAGTTGATGAATTATCAGCAATATTATCACCAACTAAAGATCCTGTACTTGTACAGGATAAACCATTGGCAAATGTTGTATTTCCCCCAACTGTTAATGGCCCTCCGATAGTAGCACCAGCCTGTAATTTAATAAGGGCAACACGGCTTTGGCCTACTGGTATAACATCGGTACCATTGCAAAGTACTATGGATGAACCATTATTACTATTAATGGTCCAACCAGATGGTAACCCTGTTTGTTGTGCATTAGGCAATATAGTTGCTAATGAAGCAGGAACACTAATTTGTGGCCTTACTTTACGGGCACTTATACCACCTGTTTGGCCACCTGTACCAGTGGTAGCTGTGATAGTAACCTGTACATACACCGTTCCGCCTACATTTGCCTGGCCAGAATTGAGTGTAAGTATATTTAAGGAAGAATTTGCCTGCCCAAGAATGCTTGTGGTAGTAAAGAGAATCCCTATAAAAAATAAGGCAATTACTTTAATTGGTTTCATGAAATTAGCTTTTAAATTATTGTGTAAGAAGTTTATTTTTTAATTAATTTTTTCAAAAAGAACAGCCTTTTTATCATTTCCATTTAAGTAAACAATACTGTACGCCCCTGCTGCTAAGTTGCTTACATTTAAAGTAGTTATAAATGAATTTTGTGCAATAGTTTTTGTTAATACTAAGGCACCATTAATTGAATATATCAGTATAGAGGATCCACCTTCCGCAACGGAGTGGTTAATGGTAATTGTATTTTTTGCTGGATTAGGAAACACCCTTAAATTCATACATCCTGGGGCTTCAATCTCAATTTGAGTAGTAGCTGTGCAGCCACTTGCATCAGTTATGGTATAACTCCAAATGCCAGGTCCTTTTACGAATGTGCCAACTCCTGTAAAGGGTAATCTTCCGCCTGTAGCACTTACCGTTATAAGTGTGGTACCGCCACAAGTAGTTATTCTTGGTGCAGTTGCAGTAACGCTTAAAACAGATGGTTGGGTTACTAATACACTATTAGTTACCCTTGTACATCCATTTGCATCTCTTACAGTAACTGTTTGATTTCCTATGCCTACAGTAAATGTATTTGATAATTGAAAAGTACCTCCATTCAAACTATATTGGTATGGAGTTGTTCCGCCAGATGATATAACAGTAAGCGTTGTTGTGCCACCGTTACATGCAATAACATTAGCAGATGCAGATGCTGTTAAATTAGTTGGCTGAACAACAGTTATAGAAACTGCTGATGTAGCACAAAGATTCGCACCTCTTACTACTATTGTGTGTGTACCTGCAGGTACTGTAAATGTATTTGCTGATTGGAACGTTCCACTATTTAAACTGTATTGGTATGGAGCAATTCCGCCTGTTGCATTTACAGTTAATGTTGTACTACCATTAAAGCAAGCAATTGTGCCAGAGGTTATCGTTGCTGTAGGTGTAGAAGGTTGAGGATTTAGGGTAACATTAGTTACCACCGAAATACAACCACTTGTATTTTGTGCTGTTAAAGTATAATTATTAGGCGTTAAATTTTGGTATCCCCCAACAGGGTACACACCATAAGCAGCTCCATTTAAACTAAAAGTTAATCCTGTTGTAGTGGAAGTAACAATAATTGTTCCCGTAGCAACTGTACAAGTAGGCTGTGTTATAATAGCAGTTGGTGCAGCCGGAGTTGGTGGTTGTGTGTTTATAGTAAGAGTAGTTAACGTAGAAATACAACCACTTGTATTTTGTGCAGTTAAAGTATAGGTACCAGGTGTTAAATTTTGGTATCCCCCAATAGGGTAAACACCATAAGCAGCTCCATTTAAACTAAAAGTTAATCCTGTTGTAGTGGAAGTTACAATAATTGTTCCAGTAGCAACTGTACAAGAAGGCTGTGCTATAGTAATCGTTGGTGCAGCAGGTGTTGGTGGTTGTGTGTTTATAGTAATATTACTTACCGGCGAAATACAACCGTTTGTATTTTGTGCAGTTAAAGTATAGGTACCAGGTGTTAAATTTTGGTATCCCCCAGCAGGGTATCCTCCATAAGTAGCCCCATTGAAACTAAATGTTAAATTAGTGGTAGATGAAGTGATAATAACAGTTGCCGTAGCTACAGTACAAGTAGGTTGAATTACACTAATAGTAGGCGTTGAAGGGGTTGGTGGCTGAGCATTTATAATAATGTTTGTAATAGGTGATATGCATCCAGTAGTAGGATTTCTTGAAGTAAGTGTATAAGTTCCGGCAACTACACTAAAAGGTGTAGTATAAGTTACATAAGTTCCACCATTTAAACTAAACTCTAAACCTATAGTAGAAGATGTAACTTCAATAGAACCTGTTGCAACTGTACAGCTTGGTTGAATAATATTAACTGTAGGTGCAGTTGGGATACCAGTAATGGGGTTAATAACTACGGTAGAAGTTTGAGTAGAGGTACAACCAAATGTGTTAGTTACCGTAAAATTATATGTTCCTGGAGCAAGGCCAGTAACCGTTGTACTTGCACCGCTTCCTATAATCCCTCCAGGATTAATTTCCCAATTTCCAGATGGTAAATCGCTAAGCACTACCGATCCAGATAGAATACAAGTTGGGTGTACTATAGTACCAACTGTAGGTGAAACAGGAGTAGGTGGTTGTGCATTTATGATAATATTAGTAATTGCAGAAATACAACCATTTGCATTTTGCGCAGTTATGGTGTGAGATCCTGATATTAATAATAACGGAGAAGTATAAATGTTATAATTACCACCATCTACACTAAACGTTAAACCTCCGGTAGAAGAAGTTATGGTAACAATACCCGTAGCTACAGAACAAGTAGGTTGTACAATAGAAACTGTTGGTGCAGCAGGTGTTGGTGGCTGAGGATTTACAATAACGGTAGTAACAGGAGAAATGCAACTAGCCGCATTTTGTAACGTAATTGTGTAGGTGCCAGGCAAAATATTTGTATATGGACCAGTATATGGTAGATAAGGACCGCCGTTATAACTAAAAGTTAATCCTGCGATTGCAGAGGTAATACTGATTGTTGCAGTAGCAACAGTACAAGTTGGTTGACTAACACTCACAGTAGGTGCATCAGGTGCTCCTGGTACAGGATCAATAACTACATTTGCAGATAGGCCTGATATACATCCAAATGAATTTGTTACTGTGTAATTATATGTTCCTGCGGCTAAAGATGTTAGTGTTGTAGAACTTGTATTTCCTGCAATAGCTCCAGGATTAATTATCCAATCTCCAGCGGGTAAATTATTTAAAACAACAGTGCCTGTTGATATGGCACAAGTAGGTTGTGTAATAGTTCCAATTATAGGAGCCGCAGGTGTTGGCGGTTGAGCATTAAGTGTAATGTTTGTAACAGGCGAAATACACCCATCTAAATTTCTGGCAAAAAGAGTGTGAGCTCCTGTTGTAACAAGCGTATATCCACCAACAGGGTAAGCAACGTATGCACTACCATCTAAACTAAACTCTAAATTAATTGTAGAAGAGGTAATGGTAATAGTACCCGTAGCCACTGTACAGGTTGGTTGTATTACAGTAACTGAAGGTGCTGCAGGTGTCGGGGGTTGAGCATTAACAGTAATATTCGTAACTAGGGAAATACACCCATCTAAATTTTTAGCAAAAAGAGTGTGAGCTCCTGTTGTAACAAGCGTATATCCACCAACAGGATAAGCAGCGTATGCACCCCCATCTAAACTAAACTCTAAATTAGTAGTAGAAGAAGTAATAGTAATAGTACCCGTAGCTACAGTGCAAGTAGGTTGTATTACAGTAACTGATGGTGCTGCAGGTGTAGGAGGTTGAGCATTAAGTGTAATATTCGTAACTAGGGAAATACACCCATCTAAATTTTTAGCAAAAAGAGTGTGAGCTCCAATTGTAATAAGCGTATATCCACCAACAGGATAAGCAGCGTATGCACCCCCATCTAAACTAAACTCTAAATTAGTAGTAGAAGAAGTAATAGTAATAGTACCCGTAGCCACTGTACAGGTTGGCTGAACTATAGTGACCGTAGGGGCTGTAGGAGTAGGTGGTTGAGCATTAACCGTAAAATTTGTAATAGCAGAAATACATCCGTTTGCATTTTTAGCTATTAGCGTATGTGGTCCTGTAGCTAGTATAAGTGGTATCGTATAGGGATTATAGTTAGGGTCGCCATCTAAACTAAAAGTTAACCCATTTGTAGAAGATGTAATGGTAACAATACCTGTAGCTACTGTGCAAGTAGGTTGTGTAACCGAAACAGTTGGTAAAGGAACTATAGGAGGGTTAGTTATTATAACAGGAGCTGATGTTGCTGTACAAGAAATATTAGTTACTTCTCTTGCAATTACTGTGTAAGGCGATCCTGATGCATTTACAATAGGAAAAATATTGCTTGTTTGAAAAGAGCCACCATTTAAATTATACTCTACAGCACCATTTGCACCAGTTGCAGTAGCAGTTATTGAAGTAGTGCCTCCGTTACATAAAATTGGTGATGCCGTTGCGGTTACTCCAATATTGCATGATTGAGCTGGTATAACTTGCACAGATGACTGTGAAGAATTATCAGCTGTATTATCACCAGCTAAAGTTCCCGTTGATCCGCAGGCTATCCCATTAGAAAATAATAAGTTGCCATTAATTGTTGAAGGACCGCCTACATTATTGCCCTGAACTTTTATTAGTATTACACGTTGCTGATTTACAGGAATGATGTCTGTGCCATTACAAATTGTTATGCTACCAGTAACAGTATTAAGGACAGTGATAGTCCAGCCGGGGGGTAGTCCTGTTTGTTGAACGATGGGTAGTAAACTAACTAATGAAACGGGCGTACTAATTTGTGCTCTTACTTTATTTACTCCTATAGGTCCTTGTTGACCACCTGTACCTGCAGTTGCTCCAATTGTTACTTGTATATCCACAGTTTGCCCTTGAATTACCTGCCCAGAATTTAAAGTTAAAATGTTAAGAGATGCATTTGCTTGTCCTATTGTATTTAAAACTGTAAATACACACACCAATAGTAGAATAGTCGATTTAATTAGTTTCATTTTATTTAGTTAACCGTATACAAATTTTTATTTTA
Organism: Bacteroidota bacterium; assembly: GCA_031377245.1. Taxonomy (GTDB): domain Bacteria; phylum Bacteroidota; class Bacteroidia; order Chitinophagales; family Chitinophagaceae; genus Ferruginibacter. Next base: position 13,636 of record JANMEU010000002.1, on the reverse strand, counting down.
AAACATTAATTGTAGATGTAGAAGTATTATCAGCGCTATTATCGCCCTTTGTAGGGCTGCCCGAAGCTAAACCAGGGGCTAAACCATTTGAAAACGCCATATTTCCGGAGATAGTAGAGGGCCCGCCAACTGATTTTCCTTTGATGCTAATTAAAATAGTACGACATACATTTGCACCTATCTCGTCCATTGCGTTAGAAAGTGTAATAGTAGAACCCGTATTAGAAAGTATCGTCCAACCAGAGGGCAACACATGACCACTTGCGGTAATAGTTACTAACTCCGAAGGAAAATTGAATTGTGGTTTTAGTTTATAAATTGGAACAGAAACACTTGCACTTGTATTACAAATAGTTACTTCTAAAAAAGTAATCTTATTTTTTTTTATTTGACCTGAATTTTTAGTTAATATATTCATTAAAACGTTTTGACCAACTGCCATTTTCGAAGTAGAAGCGCCAACACATACCAAAAGAAGAAATTTTAGTAATTTCATTTTAATTATTTTAAAATGCCTTTAACAATTATTTTAAACAGAAAATAATCAATATTAATAATATAGAATCTAGTATAGCATTAACAAAAAATACTAGAAATATTTAATGATTTGATTGATTTTATGAAATCGTGTAAAACTAAAATTTATATGTTTCAATACAGTGTTAGCATTATTACTTAATCATTATTTTAATGTTATCAAGTATAAAATAGTAATAAAGAAATAACATTGCAGATGCAAAAAGAGACCACCGTATTTTTTTTTGCAAAAATTCACATTAGTAACAATTTCTTTACATACAGAAAATAATAAAAAGTTTTCTTTGCGTAAACTAATTTTTAATGAGAAAATTATATATTCTAGCATCTTTGCTCTTTATGTTTTCAAGTACCCTCTTTGCACAATCAGGTAAAATTTCTGGAAAAATAATAAATGCTAGCTCTGGTAGAGCCTTGGATGGAGCCACAGTAACGCTTATAGAAAAATCTAAAAGTATAAAGGCTGATCAAAATGGAGAATTTGCATTCAATAAACTAGAGGCAGGTACGTACTCTATTAAATGTAGTTATGTAGGGCATATAGAAAAAATTGTAGATGAAATTATTCTAAAAAATAACGACAATACTGTTATTAGTATCTCTTTAGAGCAAAAGAAATCAGATGCTGTAATAGTAACAGCAACAAGAATAAAAGCTGCTGGAGAAACGGTAGCTTCTTTATTAGTAGCACAAAAAAATAGTGCAAACGTAAGTGATGGTATAACAGCCCAACAAATAAAATTAACACCAGACAAATATACAAGTGATGTAATAAAAAGAGTGAGTGGAGCAAGTATACAAGATGATAGGTTTGCAGTTATACGTGGATTAAATGATAGATATAACGCTGCTTTTATTAATGGAGCACCATTACCTAGTACAGAGAGTGATAGAAAAGCTTTTGCTTTCGATATTTTTCCATCGGCTATTCTTGATAATTTAGTGATTTATAAAACTGCAACCCCAGATAGAAGTGGGGATTTTGCCGGAGGTATAATAGAAATTACAACCAAATCAATTCCTTCAAAAAATTTTACTACCCTTAGTTTTGGAACATCGTACAACACACTATTAACAGGTAAAGAACGTTACTTTTCTGAAAATAAAGGCAAAACTGATTGGTTGGGTATTGATGATGGATTAAGAGCTATACCATCAAGTGTTCCTACTAATTTGCCATCATTCCAATTTAATGATATTCCTGCTGCTGAAAGAGCAGAAATGGCCAAATTGTATAAAAATTTTAAGTGGGGCATAAAACGTGAAAATAGTACTAGACCAAATTATAATTTTCAATTTACTAAAGGATTTAATATTCAAAGAAAACAGCAAGATTTTTTAGGTGCACTTTTTTCTGTTAATTACAACAAAACATTTTCAGTTAAAACAGGTGTAGCTAACAGTTTTGAAAATTATAATTTTAATGATCCATATTACGTACCCAATCAAATACGAAATTATACCGACTCAATATATAACGACGAAGTACTAGTATCTGCATTGGGTAACATTGCAGTAAAAATTAATAATCGTAATAACCTTTCTTGGAAAAATAATTATAGTATTAATACCGATAACAGACTTCTAAAACGTGGTGGTAATTTTGATTTCTATAACGACACGACTGCTTTTGCAAAAGATTATGTACGATTTTATACATCAAATCAAATATTTACATCACAACTTGCAGGTGAGCATACTGTAGGAAAGTTTAAAACAAAAATAAATTGGTTGGCAGGGTACACTAAATTGCAAAGAGATATACCCAATCAAGCTAGAACTGCTTATACATATTCTTCCTTAAGTCCTAATGATGTTACAGCACAAATCAGCACTAGTCCTATACAGTCTTACGGTAATGGAGTTATGTTTTCCTCTAATACAAACGAGAGTAGTAAAAGTATTAAGATAGATATTACCCAGCCTTATACATTTATGAAGAATACCCAAAATTTTATAAAGGTTGGAGTAGGGTATCAAACAAGAGAAAGAGATTTTATAAGCAGAGCATACTCTCTTTCTGCACCAAGAAATTTAGACTTTGATTTTTCATTAGATAGACTTCCAGAAGATCAGATTTTTTTGCCTGGAAATTTTGGCAAACTAAAAAATGATAAATGGGGTTTTGTATTATATGATGCAAGACAACCAAGTTCTGATTACACTGCCTCTTCTACAAATACACATGCATATGTTATGAATGATCAACGATTTTTTAAAAAAATTAGACTAATATATGGATTGCGAATAGAAAAATTCAACCAAAAGCTAAATTCATTTATTACTTTACTCGATACTGTTAATATTAATAAAACTGTCACTGATTATTTGCCTTCGGCTAATTTTGTATATGCACTTACACCAAAAACTAACTTACGATTATCGTACGCTACAACTATTAATAGACCAGAGTATAGGGAACTAGCCCCATTTTTATTTTATGATGATGTAAGTGGCTTTACTGTATTAGGCGAGTCTACATTGAAAAGGGCAATTATTAATAATTATGATTTTAGATACGAGTATTTTCCTGGTAAAGCTCAATTATTATCTTTCTCTGCTTTCTACAAAAAATTTAAAAACCCTATCGAACTAGTTGTTACACCTAGTACTAGTAGCGTGGCTAGTTATATTAACTCAACATCAGCCTATGTATATGGAATAGAAGCTGAATTTAGAGTGCTTTTAAGTACATTATTAGGTATAAAAAATGAGGATGCATTGTTAAGTAAGTTTATATTATCGGCAAATGGTGCATACATGAAATCAAATGTACTAACAGAAAGATTTGGAAATTTTAATCCTGATCAGTTATTAAGGAATCATGCCCTTCAAGGACAATCCCCTTACATTATAAATACAAGTTTAAGTTTTAATAATGAAAAGTTAGGATTGTCATCTACCCTTTCTGCAAATAGAATTGGCGATAGACTGGCAATTGTTGGTAATTTTCAAGTGCCTAATCTTTATGAAAAAGCAAGAACGGTAATTGACTTTCAAATAACAAAATTTTTTATGAAGAATGCAATTGAGTTAAAGCTAAACGTAAAAGATTTATTGGCACAGGATTTAATTTTTTATAATGATTACGATAGAAGTAAGGAATTGTATTCAAAGGAGAAAGATATTTTCCTATTATCCAGTAAAACGCCTAGAGTTATTAGCCTTAGTGCTACTTTAAAACTCTAATAATTTAAAAATAGTAAAATAGGATAAAAAATAATTTATTATTCATCAAAAATTTGCTTTCTTAAAAATTTTGCAATCACAAAGTATAAAAAATAAATTTCGATTAGTACACATAGCACTATTGCTAGTTTTAGCAATGGTTTTTATTATGGGGTTAGTAAAAATTTACAGCCCCGATTTGGGCTTTCATTTAAAATCTGCCCAATGGATGCTAGAAAATAAACAGTTTATTTATACAGACACTTTTGATTATGGCTCAACAGGCAATAAATATTATAATCTTCAGTGGATTTTTCAATTAATCGTTTATACATTGTATAACATAAATGTAAAAACGTTAATTATTATAAACGCAATTCTTATTACTATATCAATAGCCTTAATTTGGTATAGGTTTTCTAAAACAAATGAGATTAATAATCAAAGCACAAGCCTGTCTATATTTGCAATTTTAGCCTTAGTGTTATTACAGCCATTATCATTTGAAATTCGTCCACATGTTTTATCTTGGCTTTTTTTAAATTCTGTGTTACTGGTTTTAGAATCATACAAAAGAAGTGGTAATAAAAGGGCACTTTATTTTTTACCCTTGATAATGCTTGTATGGGTAAATACACACAGTCTTTCTATATTGGGGCTAGCAACAATTGCCATTTATAATGGAGGTATTTTTTTTGAAAGAGGCAAAATTGATAAATCGCTTTTTTGGTTTTCACTTATTTCTTTTGCTAGCTTTCTAATTAACCCATATTTTTTAAATGGACTTATGTATCCATTTTTGCAATTTGGGCTATTGTCAGGTAGTAGTATGGTAAAATTGTATTTTGCCGAATTACAGTCTCCTTTTACAGCCAAAGAAATTACGATGATGGGTGCAAAATATTTTACAAGCCCCCTTTTAATCATGCACATAGCAGCCTTGCTTTCAATATTTTCTGCATTTAGGTCTTTAAGAAAAAAGCAATTTACCGATTCTCTTTTGTTAATAGCATATCTTGTTGTTTTGTATCTAGCACACAAAAACTATGGTTATTTTTTAATGGTAAGTTTACCACTAATTGCAAAGTATGTAATAGAGTGGATAGATAATAGAAAGAAAAATAGCAATAAACAAACAAATGCTTCCGCCAAACTAAATCCAACAAAGAGATTTGTAGTAACAAATGTAGATGTTGCTGAAAATGTAAAGTTATACAAGCGTTTATCCTTTACTGTTATATTTATTACCATCTTTATTGGTATTACCAGTATTACCGATGCATACCCAATATTTAGGCATTCTCCTTATCGCTTTGGTTTAAGTGAAGATAATGATCAACTGCCTGTTGAAGCAACATCTTTCTTAAATAAAAATCAACTTAAGGGAAGAGTATTAAATCATCTTGATTTTGGAGGATACTTAATGGCGCATTTTAATGAAAAAGTTTTTATTGATGGTCGTATGGATGTACTGCCTGAAGATTTTTTTGATAAATATGTTTTAAGCCTTACAGAACAAAATGGAATAAAAAAATTACTAGATGAATACAATCCAGAAATTGTTATATTCCCTTATGTAAAAGCTTCTAACTGGTGGTATTATTTTATTACACAAAAAGAAAATACAGGCTATAAGCCTGTATATTTCGATGGTTTGGCGGTTATTTATTTAAAAATATCTAAGTACCCTCAATTGCCTCAAATAGAAGAGTCTGCTATTCTCAAAAAAATTGACTCATCCGCAGCTAATCGTTTAGAGGATAACATGGATAAAGTAAAATCAAAAGGGTTAATGGTTTTAATAAATGGGGTGTGGCAAAAGCAATCTTTTTCAATTGAAAATCAAAACAAGGCAACATATTGTTTTACCTATGGTTTTGATAAGGCGGCACTTAGTTTTTCAGTTAACGGTATCGAAAAATCAACAGTGCAAACACCTAGTATCTATAAAAATCTTTCACTTTATTTTACTGATAAAAAGATGTATGATAAAGCACAAGCTTGCGAAGAAAAATCAGAGTGATATGATTAATTTGAAAAGAAATGTTTAAGCAACTTCATAATATATTTATTTTTCAAAGAAGAATCAAAGTGCTTTCTACAGAGATTTTAACTTTTATTAATCCATCAATAAAAACAATACTAGATGTGGGATGTGGCGATGGTGCAATAGCAAAATTAATTAAAAATAAAAATAAAGAAATAAAAATCGATGGTATAGATGTTATGGAACGACCTAGTTCTTCTATATCAATAGAATTGTATGATGGGGAAAATATTCCTTACAACAATAACAGCTTTGATTGCACCATACTTATTGATGTTTTACACCATGTAAAAAACATAAAGCAATTGCTTACGGAAGCAAAAAGAGTATCTAAAAAATTTATTTTAATTAAAGATCATCAGTATAAAAGCAATTTTGATCTTAATGTTTTGAAATTTATGGACTATGTAGGAAATAAACCACATAATGTAATTATTGAGTATAATTTTTTAAATGAAGCAGAATGGAATTATATGTTTAATGATTTAGGGTTGAAAGTAATTAAGAAAAAAACAAAGCTGCCATTATATCCATTTCCGTTCAACATATTATTTGGGCGTAAGCTTCACTTTATTTGCCTCTTGCAAATAGTAAAATGATAAAATATGGAATTAACAATATTAATGCCTTGTTTAAATGAAGCAGAAACAATTGGAATCTGTATTAAAAAGGCTAATGAGTGGATGGGAAAGAATGAAGTGGATGGGGAAGTTTTAATTTCTGACAATGGGAGTACAGATGGCTCTCAAAAAATTGCCATTGACTTAGGAGCAAGACTTGTGCATGCAAATGAAAAAGGATATGGCGCCGCCTTAATATGTGGAATTTTAAATGCTAAGGGTAAATATGTAATTATGGGTGATAGTGATGATAGCTATGATTTTTCTTCATTATCTCCTTTTTTAGATAAATTAAGACAAGGATACGATTTGGTAATGGGTAATAGATTTAAGGGTGGTATAGCGAAAGGCGCTATGCCAGCTATTCACCAATATTTTGGAACTCCTTTGCTTTCCTTTATTGGTAGACTATTTTTTAAATCATCAATAAGAGATATTCAATGTGGATTAAGAGGATTTAAGCAAGATATAGTAACTAAACTGCAGTTGCAAACATTGGGAATGGAGTTTGCAAGTGAAATGATTGTAAAAGCATCACTTTTTCGTCTAAACATCACAGAGGTTCCTACAACATTATCAGTAGATGGAAGATCAAGACCACCCCATTTAAGAACTTGGCCTGATGGTTGGCGTAACTTGAGATTTTATTTAATGCACTCCCCCAAATGGCTTTTTTATATTCCAGGATTTTCTCTTTTTTTTATTGGGCTCATCCTTATGTTATTAACTATAGTAAATCCATTCGAACTAATTAAAGGTATTCATCTAGATACAAATACATTACTTTTTGGTGGGGTTTTTATCATAACAGGGTTTTTATGTATTACGTTAGGATTATTTACAAGAACGTATGCTACCGAAGTAGGCTTTTTACCCAAAAATAAGTTAGATGATAAGTTAGAAAAATTTTTCACACTCGAATTAGGTATTCTTTTAGGATTGCTTATTTTCTTATGCGGACTTGCTGGGGCTATATACTCTTTTTACATATGGCAGCAGGCAAAATTTGGCGATCTTGAGTACAAACAAATTTTGCGAATTGTAGTACCTAGTGCTACTTTGATTCTTTTAGGAACGCAATTTTTATTTTCTAGCTTTTTTTTAGGTATTCTTAAAATAAAACGGAAGAACTAAAAATACTTTGCTGGATGGTATAAATTTATTTTTCTCAATTTTTATACTATGGCTACTCCATATAATTGACGTTATGAAAATTACACCTTCAATAAAAAGTCGCATGTTTTTAAAGAAGTAAAACTATACTTTAAGTACACTTTAATCTTTTTAAGTTGTAATGTTTAAGCACAATAGAGGCAAACTATGTATAATAATTCAATTAATATTGGTTGCCCTTTTTAATAAATAAACAATCGTTTTAGTCTAGTATAAGTATCAATTTACTTGTTTAAGCAAACAAATTTTTGTTTACAATTTCTTTACATTGTATTTACTATTTAGTCACTATTTCGTAATGCATTTTAATTGTCTTTGTTCTACTACAAGTATACTTTTGTTAAAGAAATTATAATTGGCGTAGGTTTAATATATTCAAATAATATAGCTCATCTACTCTCTTTTTGTAATTCCCAATTCCTATAATTAAATCAGCTCAAGAAATCAGTAAAATAGAAATAGTCTTTGTTACAGATAGCAATATACTGTGATGGGGCAGTGTTTTGTGATAAAGTAGAACATTATATGCAGGTTTAAAATTATTTTTTGAATACAGATTTAATAACAGTGTGGTAACAATAAGTTTTAACAAAGTTTTTTCTTTTGTGAAGAAATTGATTTGATAGAGGAGTATAAAAGTTAAGTGCATTTTATGTAAACCTTAGTAATTCAGAAATAGCCATTAGGTATTATTATGACCAAAATATTACTTTTACGTTTTATTATTTTTTTAACCGCTTTTACTTGTACGCTTGTAGGTACAAAATCAATAAGCCTTTCATTAGCCTTGGGAAAAAATCTTTTTGTTGCACTAGCAAGTGAACATGATAATCTAACTAACCTTTCTCTCAATCCTGAAAACAAAATTGACCACTGTATATCTTCAAGTATCAATACCAATCAAGCTTCTTTCTCTTTCGACATAAGTTCTGTGGTTTACATACCACTAGGTTTACCTTCAACAAAAGTTATTGATAAACGCATAATTTTCCCCAACGAAAATAATTTACCTGTATTAATGCTTGAAGGAAAATTCCGCCCCCCTTCAGTATAATATTACTACATCATTAGCGTATACTTATAAACGTTATTTTTTAAAAAAGTAATAATCGTTTAGGTTAACAGCATCGCTTCAAATTTTATTTATAAACAATATTATTAATTATTAAACCAACACAACTATTTGAAAAAAATCAAACCAACACAAACCAATCAAACAAACAAAAATCAAACAAAAAAAATTACAATTAACAACAAAAACACAACAAAAATGAAACAAAAATTTTTAGCTATTTTAGCGGTATGCTTATTTGCAGTATCACTAGTTAATGCTCAAGTTCCTACTACTTATAGAGGAGCATTTGCACCAGCCCCAACCCAAATGTGGACAGAAAATTGGACCAACTGGGATCCAAACAGTACTTTTTACCCAGCGTCAAATATTACCATTGCAGCAAACACCGTTTTAACGGGTTCTGTAACCTGGACAAGAAACAATACGTATAAGATACAAGGCTTAGTTTACGTAGATAGTTTAGCAACGTTAACCATCGAAGCTGGTACAGTAATCCGTGGTGATGAAACAGTACCAAACTCAACTTTAATAGTTCAAAGAGGTGCTCAGATAATTGCTAATGGTACACCATGTAATCCAATTGTATTTACTTCAAACAAAACAGCAGGTGCAAGAGCAAGGGGTGATTGGGGTGGAATAATCATTTTAGGTAGAAGTCCAAATAACCAAGGATCACAAGTAGGTATTGAAGGTATTTCTGTAGGTAACCCAAGAGCATTTTTTGGAGGTAATTTACCAGCTGATAATTCAGGAAGTTTAAAATATGTTAGAATTGAATATGCTGGATTTGTATTTGCTACAAACAACGAAATTAACTCCTTAACAATGGGTTCTGTTGGTAGTGGAACTACTATTGATTATGTGCAAACATCTTTTGGTAATGATGATGCATTTGAGTGGTTTGGTGGATCAGTAAATTGCAGCCATTTAGTATCCTATAGAACTTTAGATGATGATTTTGATACAGATTTTGGTTATAGTGGATTAGTACAATTTGCCTTGGGTGTAAAAGATCCAGCTATTTCTGATGCACCAGCAGTATCAACCTCAGAAGGTTTTGAGAGTGATAATGATGCTGCAGGTTCAAATGCATTACCTAGAACGAGTGCAAGTTTTTATAATGTAACTCAAATAGGAGCGTTTAGATGTTCTAACAATTCAGGACCAATAGTACAACCATCAGCTAATGGATTTTTAAGAGGAGTTCGTATTAGAAGAAGATCAGGTTTAAAGATTTACAATAGTATTTTAATGAATAACTTCAGAGGTTTAGTAGTAGATGCTAATACGTTAGCAACTAATGCACAAGTAGTTCAGAACACTATTATAGCCATGGATACTACGGCAGTATTTGTAGCACCATACGCTGGTACTGCAAGAATTAATGAAGATGCAGCTACTAATAACTACTTTAACATAGCAGCATTAAACAACGAACGTTTAAGTACTCCATGTGATATATTGGCAGATGCATGGAATTTTACCAATCCAGATTATCGTCCAAATACAACACCAGGAAGCACAGGTGGGTCTATTTCAGGAACAGATTTATTTCCTTCAGTAACAATAGATGGAACTTTATTCTCTGCTAATCAGTCAGCAGACTTTGTAGTTGAAGCAGTAGAGAGTGGATTTGGTAACAGTAACGGTACCATTACCATTACAATACCAGTTACAGGATTAGGTTGGGATATTAAAGTACCAGGTTCTTCACCAGGTAGCTTCTTAACTCTTACATCAACTCCACAAACAGGTTTTGATTACTTAGCCAACGCAGGTGGTGGAATACCCACAACTAATAGCAACTGGTTGTTCAGCATACAAAGCGGTGTATTAACAATTACTTCAAAAAGTGGTGTTAACATTCCTTTCGGTAGTTCAGTACAGTTAGGTTTTGTAGCAACTCGTAAAGGAACCACACCTGCAGGAACAAACAATAATATTGGTGTAAACATTAGTGGCGGTGGCGACAATAATGCATCTAATGATGGTACAAGTGTAGGATTTAGTGCAAACTAAAAACTTGCTTTAAAACTCACATTTAAACTAAAAATTTATGAAATTAATAAATATGCTCATGCTCTTACTGCTGGTCAGCCTCTTTTCGGTCTCCAGCAGCTTTGGGCAGGCAAATTCATCCTTAAATGTACTTACACTCAATTCTGGCCAGGCAAATGTAGGCGGAACGGTGTATGTACAGGTTACCATCACAGCTACCACTGGTACAGGTGGCCAAACAGGTGGTATAAGTGCCCGTAGGGTAAGGCCACAAATTAGTGTTCCTGCTGCATTAGCAACTATATTGCCTAATGCACAACAAACAGGGTTACCATCTGGCTGGACCATTAATAGTAACAATGGTTCATCCATAGTACTTTGCAATGGTACCGATGTTATACCAGTAGGCCAAAGCCGTGTTGCCCTTATTAAATTACAGGCTGGTGCTACTATTGGAGGGCCTTTAACAGTTGGGGGTAATACAACATTTGCCAATGGTTTATCCTGTACAAGTACAGGATCTTTAGTTGGTGATAATATTGCTGATAATTCATCTCAATCATCTTTACAGGTGGTAGCAGCAAATGCATGTGCATTATCAACCTTATCTATTTCGGCACCTAATATAGCCTGTTTTGGTGGTACAACTACCCTTACAGCAGTAGCAGGGCAATTTACAGATGTTGAATACAGCCTTAATGGTGGAGCCTTTCAATCAGGTGAAACTTTTGCAGGACTATCTGCAGGTACATACACTGTAAGTGCAAGAAGAATAAGTGATAACACTTGTACAGTAACATCAAATACTATAACAGTAACTGCACCAGCTTCGCCACTATCAGCAACAGCAACTGCAACAGATGTTACAACAATAGGTGGTGCAGATGGAACAGCAACAGTTACAGCAGCAGGCGGTACAGCACCCTATACCTATTTATGGAGTCCTGGAGGTCAAACCACAGCAACAGCTACTGGTTTAACCGCAGGGACATATACAGTAACAGTAAGAGATGCTAATTTATGTACTACAACTGCAAGTGCAACAGTAAGCGACCCAGTTGTAACATGTAATTTAGCACTAACTAGCTCAGTTGGTACTATAGCTTGTTTTGGTGGTACAACAACCTTAACAGCTACCGCAACGGGCGCTGCAGGTGCAGTAGAATACAGTTTGAATGGCGGTGCTTTCCAGCCAGGCAATACCTTTACGGTAAATGCAGCCGGATCACCTTATACAGTAGTTGCAAGAGAAGTGGCTAATCCAACTTGTACAGCAACTTCTAATGTTGTAACCGTAACTGAACCTACACAACTGGTAGCTTCATCAAGTGCAACTGCAATTTTATGTAACGGTGGTTCATCTACCGTAACTGTAAGTGCAACAGGCGGAACTGCTCCTTACACAGGAACAGGAACGTTCACTGTAACAGCAGGCACATACAATTACACAGTAACAGATGCAAATGGTTGCACAGCGGTAACTTCAATTACCGTTTCAGAACCAGCAGTATTGGTAGCATCATCAAGTGCAACTGCAATTTTATGTAACGGTGGTTCATCTACCGTAACTGTAAGTGCAACAGGCGGAACCGCTCCTTACACAGGAACAGGAACGTTCACTGTAACAGCAGGTACATACAATTACACAGTAACAGATGCTAATGGTTGCACAGCAGTAACAAGTGTTACTATTGTAGAACCAACAGCAATAGTTGCTTCATCAAGTGCAACTCCAATTCTTTGCTTTGGCGGAAGTTCTACAGTTACTGTAAGTGCAACAGGTGGTACAGCTCCTTATACAGGAACTGGCACATTCTCACAAGTAACTGGAACACAGTCATACACAGTAACCGATGTTAATGGATGCACTTCAAGCGTAAGTGTAACAGTATCTCAACCTATTCAGTTAGTTGCTACAGCTACGGCACCTCCTATAACAGTAGTAGGTGGAACAACAACCGTAACTGTAAGTGCAACAGGTGGTACAGCTCCTTATACAGGAACTGGAACGTTTAGCAGAGGACCAGGCACATTTAGCTTTACAGTAACAGATGCTAATGGTTGTACTTCAAGCGCTTCAGTAACACTTACTAACCCATTAGCCAATGCATCAATAAATGTATTAACGCTTAATTCAGGTATAATAACACAAGGTTCAGTAGGTGATATTCAGGTTACTATAAACAATACTGGTCCAACAGGCGCAATAGGTCCTAATAGAGTAAGGGCACAAATTAGTGCACCAACTTCATTGGTAAGCTTATTAGCAAGTGGATTACAAACAGGATTACCTGCAGGCTGGATCATTACAGTTAATAATTTAGCAGCAGGTTCTATTACCGTTTGTAATGGCAGCGATGTTATAGCTGTAGGTACAAGCCGTACTATATTAATAAAAGTACAAGGTAATAACGTAGGCGGTCCGTCAACAGTAGGCGGTAACCTTTTATTCTCTAATGGAGTATCATGCGGCGTAACTGGAACCTTGAATGGTGATAATATTGTAGATAATTCATCACAGTCATCAGTTCGGGTTATAGCAAATTGTAACTTAGCAGTAAGTGCTTTGTCAGGAACAATAGCATGTAATGGTGGAACAACCACATTAACAGCAACTCCAACAGGAGCAGTTGGTGCGGTAGAATACAGCATTACAGGTGGAGCTCCATTCCAAACAAGTAATGTATTTACAGTTCCAGCGGGAACGTATACAGTAACTGCAAGAGAAGTGGCTAATCCAAGTTGTACTGCAACATCAGCTGCAGTAACAATATTTGATCCAACAGCCTTAGTAGCAAGTTCAAGTGCAACTGCAATTTTATGTAACGGTGGTTCATCTACCGTAACAGTAAGTGCAACAGGCGGAACTGCTCCTTACACAGGAACAGGAACGTTCACTGTAACAGCAGGCACATACAATTACACAGTAACCGATGCTAATGGATGTACAGCAGTAACAAGTGTTACTATTGTAGAACCAACAGCAATAGTTGCTTCATCAAGTGCAACTGCAATTTT
>JANMEU010000025.1:0-9253 GCA_031377245.1 Bacteroidota bacterium | reverse complement strand
CGAAACAGAAGCTTCATCTGTTTGGTTTCCAACGATAGACAAGCCGAACCAAAAGACCACTGCCGAAATTAACATGACGGTGCCGTCTAAATATGTTACGCTGTCTAATGGTCTGCTAACTGCCCAAAAGAAAATAAATGATAGCACACGCACAGACACCTGGAAAATGAATCAACCACATTCTCCCTACCTGTTTTTTATGGGAGTGGGCGATTTTGCTATAGTAAAGGACAGTTATAAAGGCAAGGAAGTGAGTTATTATGTAGAAAAAGATTTTGCAAATGCTGCCCGGGGCATTTTTGGTCTTACGCCGGAAATGATAGGCTTCTATTCTAAAATATTAGGAGTAGAATATCCTTGGGATAAATATTCGCAGTTAGTTGGCCGTGACTACGTAAGTGGTGCTATGGAGAATACTACAGCTACCTTGCATTCGCAATTTCTTCAGCAAAACCTACGACAGCTAACCGATGGCAATAAATATGAAGACTATATTGCTCATGAACTGTTTCACCAATGGTTTGGCGATTTAGTAACGGCCGAAAGCTGGAGTAACTTAACGGTTAATGAAAGTTTTGCTGATTATAGCCAAACCTTGTGGGAAGAATACAAATTTGGTAAAGATGCCGGTGATGATGAAAATTTTCAAGGCTTTCAAGGATATTTAGGTGACCCAGGAAATGCAAGTAAACATTTAGTACGTTTTAACTATGCAGATAAAGAAGATATGTTTGACGGCGTAAGCTATAGCAAGGGCGGACGTATTTTGCACATGCTACGTAACTATGTGGGTGATGACGCATTTTTTAAATCGCTGGGCAATTATTTAACTACTAATAAATTTAAACCCGGTGAGGCTGGGCAACTTCGTTTAGCTTTTGAAGAAGTTACTGGTAAGGATTTAAACTGGTTTTGGAACCAATGGTATTATGGAAGTGGACACCCAGAATTAAAGATTGACTATACTTACAACGATGCTGCTGGTAAAGCCACTGTAGTAATTGAGCAAACACAAAAAAGTGGTAAAGTATTTAAATTACCTTTTGCTATAGATGTATATACAGGTGCTAATAAAGTACGCCACAATGTGTGGATGGACAATAAAATAGACAGTTTCACCTTCAATTATACCGTAAAACCTGATTTAATTAATGTAGATGCTGATAGGGTGATTTTATGCACAAAAAAAGACAATAAAACAGCTGAAAATCTTGTGCATCAAATTAAGCATGCTCCTTTATTTATGGATAGAAGAGAAGCTTTGGAATATTTTGCTAAAAACAATATGGGTGAATTGGCTAGAGGTTTAAGCGATAGATATGCTCCGCTACGCCGCTACACTATAGGTAAGATTAGTTCTGGTAAAATGAAAGATGTGCCAAGTGTTGTTAGCTCTGTTGAAAAATTAGCGAACGAAGAAACTGATAAAAAAACTAAAGCCGCAGCTATTGCATTTTTAACCAAAACTAAAGATGCTAAATATTTATCTATTTACGAGAAGAATGTAAATGATAGTAGCTACACTGTTGCTGGCGAAGCTTTAAACGGACTAACTGCACTTGCCCCTGAAAAGGCATACACTTTAGCAAAAAAATATAGTACTGATGCTAAAGGTAAATTGGGTGAAGTAGTTAGCACTATAGTGATGGCACAAGGTACAGAGGTTGATTTTGATTTTATTTACAACCGCTACGATGAAATGCCTTTAAGCCAAGAAAAAGTAACTGGAACAGAAGCTTTTGCTGCTTATTTACAAAAAGTACAAAATGTTGCTAATGTAAAGAAAGGTATTGATGCTATGATTGCTTTTAGAATGCAAGTACCAGAGCAATTTAGAAGTTTTGTTGACCCTAGCATTAAAGGTGGATTAGATAAATTGGCTAAGGCTAAAGGAACTGAAATTGAAGAGTATATTAAAAAAGGATGGAAGTAATTTTTAGATAGATTTTTTTGAAACGGCTTGCAGAAATGTGAGCCGTTTTTGTTTGCCACAGATTACACCAATTAGCACAAATTATTTTTTGCACGCTGATTAGGGGGATTTTTGTTTGCCACAGATTACTCAAATTGACACATATTTTTTGGGTTACCAGCATTTGTTTTTTATGGCTGCATCGCCTGCCTGCCGGTAGGCAGGTTGCGTCGCACTCTTGTACGGTAAAGCATTGGGGGGGGGGCTTTTATCTTATAACAAAGCATTGTGGAGACACAAACTTTAGTGAATTTAAAATAATTTTTTAGTAAGCCATCCTATGTTTTTCCATTCATTATTTTCAGCTAAAATTCTTTTTACGATTTTGCCTTGTGTAATAGTGTATTCAGCTTTGGAAGTGCTTACAATTTTAATAGGACTATTTATATATACATATTTTAGATGAGTAAAATCATATTCAAATTCTCTTATGGTTAATATATCAACATTGGTTAATTTCTTAACCTTCTTTTCTCGTTTAACTTTACCGTATTGGTTTTCAATTTGCCTTTGGTATGAAGCATAATATTTATTGCCGTTCTTATAAATTTTGAGTACACTATTTGAGTTTGCAAAACAACCTCCAGTATTAACTTTTATATAAAGTGGATTTTGGTAAGTAATACTATCAACTAAGCCTCTAAAACCTTGATCTCTATCCCTAAGTTTATCTATGCAAATATCAAGCTCATAAGTTCCATCACCAGATATGTATATGCTTTCATGGACATCGAAATCAAACTGGTTTTTATATCTAAATTGATAACTTCCCGTGTCTATGTTTTTAAATAGTACAAAAGCCTGTCCTTTCAAACTATCAGTTAATCCTAAATCTAAGTAACCATTTTTGAAAACTTGAATACTTTGTGAAGTTGCTGTTAAATCACTATTGATACAATATTTTACTTTAACAAACAGATAGACTTTTGAAAAAGCAAACGAAGGGGTAAATAATGAGAGAATTAATAGGAATTTTATCATAATACGACAAACGTAAATTGAGTATGCATTAATATGATTCCTTCGCTTATTATTTTACATAAGGCATTACCAATCGCCACCAGCTCCACCGCCGCCAAAGCTACCGCCGCCAAAGCCTCCAAAACCACCACCGCCGCCACTGCTGCCACCACCGCCCCAGCCACTACCTGCACCACCTGCCCACCAAATACTTGGACCGTTGTAACCTCTGTGACCTTTACGACTCATATAGGTACCTGTACCTCCACCGCCTTTGTTTACTAACCCCAACAGCACTACAATAAGAAAAATTATTAAGAGTATTTTAAATAAAGATGGAGCCTTGCCTTTGCCATAACCAACTGGTGCTGTGTATTTGCCTTGTGTGGCATTAATAATTGCAGTTGTGCCATTATCAATTGCATGGTAATAATCGCCGCCACGTAATTTTGGTATTACTTCGTTATTTACAACTTCGGAGCAAGTATAATCAGGTAAAACATCTTCTAACCCTTTGCCGCTTGCAATAAAAACTTTTCGTTTGGTATTGTCTTTACTTCTATAGATTAAAAATACAACCCCGTTATTAAAATTTTTAACTCCACCTACACCCCATTTATTTCCTAACTCCACAGCGTAGTCTCCAGCATCCATACCTAAAATATCATCCGTTGTTACAATGGCAATTTGGGTAGATGTTGTTTTATCAAAATTTATTAATTTTTGCTCTAAGGCTTGTTGTTGATCGGGTGTTAGTAAACCTAATTTATCGTTTACTAATTTTGGTGGGTTTGGCCTATCTGGTATAGATTGCCCAAATGTAGTTGCATAAGCAAATACAAAAAGGAGGAGGAATATGTTTTTTAAAAATTTCATTAACCTTTATAATTTTTATAATTTACTTTTTGCCTTGACGCAAAAAGTAACAAAAAAGTCAAGAAAGGAAAGATGTACATTCCTTTTCTTTCAAAAGCCTTACTCAACTTTATTACTACTGTAGCTTCAACAGCAGTTCTCTACTCTTAAAATCAAATCTCTTAAACTAATAGTAGCCGATGTTTATTTGCCACTTTATTTTTATAATTATCTCATTCCTTTATTTACCAAACACAATTTCATCTGGCAATTCATTTTTATCATCCTTGGGTTTATAAGGAAATTCTTTTGCTAAGGTTTGCCCTACTGTTGTTACTATGGCACAAATACCTTCTACATAATTTGCTGCATTAAAATGTGCTAACATTTGTTGAACTGCATTTTTCCAATAGGCCTCTCCTACTCGTTTATTTATTTCATCATCGCCATAAATAGCTAGCTGCCTATCCTTTAAAGCAACGTATACCAATACCCCATTATGTTCGTCTGTTTGCTCCATTTTTAAGCCATAAAAAACTTCAATAGCCCTATCAACGGGGTTTACAAAGCGGCACTTACTTTCTATAAAAACTCGTACTTCTCCACTTGTATTTTTTTCTGCATCACGTATAGCTTTTACAATCTCCTCTTCTTGCAAAGCAGATAATAAATTTTTCTTTTTAAAAAAAGGAAAGATTGCCACGTTATTTTTTATTTAGTAAATGTAATTTCGGGTGCTTTTTCTGTACCTCCATCTGCCTTAAAACCATCTTTTACTTTAAAACCAAAAATACTGGCAACAAGACTTGATGGAAATGAACGAACGGATGTATTGTATTCTTGAATGGCCTTATTAAAATCGTTTCTGGAAAATTTAACTCGTCTTTCGGTACCTACTAATTGATCTTGTAAACGAACGAAGCTGTTAGCTGTTTTTAAATCGGGGTATTTTTCAATTACCGCAATTAATTGATTTGCACTATTAACTAAATCTCCATTTGCTGCTTCAATTTTTTTATACTCATCAAACGTTGGGCTATTACCAACAACATTAACAGATGCTCTTTTTGCTCTTTCTTCTATAACTTTTACAAGCGTATTTTTTTCGTAATCTGCACTTGCTTTTACTGCATTAACCAAATTAGGAATTAAATCTAATCTACGTTGGTAATCGTTTTGTACATTACTCCACGTTTTAGAAACATTTTCTTCTTTTTGAACAAATCCATTACGTGTTACAACAATAAAAATGGTTAGTAGCGCTAATACAATTAACGCTACTAACCCATATTTTTTTCTAGCTATGTTTGCCATGTAACTTAAAACTTAACTTCAGGTGCTTTTTCTGTACCAGGGTCTGCTTTAAAACCTTCTTTAGCTTTAAAACCTAAAATACCAGCAATTACACTAGCAGGGAAAGAACGAACTTTTACATTGTACCCCTTTATAGCATCGTTAAATACATTTCTATCAGCTTTTACACCGTTTTCAATGCTTTCTAACTGGCCTTGTAATTTGGTAAAATTTTCTGTTGCTTTTAATTGAGGATATTGCTCAGCTACTAACATTAATCTACTTAACGAACCTTTCAGTTGCTCTTGAGCTGCTTGATATTTTGCCATATTTTCTGGCGTTAAATCTTTAGCATCAAGTGTTATAGAAGTAGCTTTTGATCTAGCTTCAATAA
Source organism: Bacteroidota bacterium (assembly GCA_031377245.1). GTDB lineage: Bacteria > Bacteroidota > Bacteroidia > Chitinophagales > Chitinophagaceae > Ferruginibacter. Next base: position 3,779 of record JANMEU010000025.1, on the reverse strand, counting down.
CATCTGTTAATGTTTTTTGCTCAAAGTTTGCCACACCTTTTACTGTGTTTACCAATTGCCCAACTAAATCGGAACGTTGTTGATAAGCAGATTGAACTTTGTTCCAAGCATTTTTTACCCCCTCATCTTGCCCTACCAAACCTCTTTGAGTAGATATACCCCAAAGTACTAATACTCCTACTATTGCTAAAATAATTAAACCTGAACGTTTCATGTTTTTGTGTTTTAAGTGTTAAGATGTTAAAAATAATATTTTCTTTTACAATTTTGTTATTAATTATTTTAAAAGGCAAAAGTAACCTTTGGTAAATGTTAATGTTTTGCTTTTTGAAATTTTTAATTCTTAATTTATTATCCTTGCACAGCAGCAATCCCTGGCAATACCTTTCCTTCAAAATACTCCAACATTGCCCCTCCACCTGTACTTACATAGCTTACTTTATCGGCTAAGTTAAATTGATTAACAGCGGCTACACTATCACCACCGCCTACTAAACTAAATGCTCCATTTTTTGTACTTTCTACTACTGCCAATGCAATTGCTTTTGTACCATTTTGAAATTTTTCCATTTCAAAAACACCCATTGGTCCATTCCACAAAATAGTTTTTGATTTATTGATGACTTCGCTAAAAATACCAACGGCTTTGGCGCCAATATCTAAACCAAGCCAACCATCGGGAATAGCATCGCTTGGGCAATTTTTTATTGTTGCGTCTGCGGCAAATTTATCTGCAATTACACTATCTTCTGGTAAGTGAATACTTACATTTTTTTGTTTGGCTTTTTCTAAAATTTCTTTTGCAGTTTCTAGCCTATCATCCTCACAAAGTGAGTTACCAATTTTTCCACCTCTTGCTTTCATAAATGTATAAGCCATACCACCTCCAATAATTATATCTGTTGCTCTATCTAATAAATTTTCAATTATTAAAATTTTATCACTCACTTTTGCTCCTCCAATAATTGCGGTAAAGGGTTTTTCGGCTTTATGTAACACTTTTTCGGCACTTAACACTTCGCTTTCCATTAGTAATCCAAACATTTTTTTATCTGCTTCAAAAAATTTAGCTATTACTGCTGTGCTTGCATGTGCCCTGTGTGCCGTACCAAATGCATCGTTCACATAAACATCTCCTAATGCAGCAAGTTTTTTTGCAAAGGCTTCGTCACCAGCTTCTTCTTCTTTATAAAAACGAAGATTTTCTAATAACAACACTTCGCCGTTGTGTAGCATACTAGCTGTAATGGCTGCTTGATCGCCAATACAATCGTTGGCAAAGAAAACTTTTGTATTTTCTCCAGTAGATTGTGGTGATAACGCAGATGTTTTAGAATTTAATAAATCGTATAAATGATTTACTAAATGTTTTAAGGAAAATTTGTCTTCTGGTCCGCCTTTTGGCCTACCCAAATGGCTCATTAAAATAACCTTACCGCCATCGGCCAATATTTTTTTTATGGTAGGGATGGTAGCTGTCATTCTTGTATCATCGGTGATATTAAAATTTTCATCTAACGGTACATTAAAATCTACCCGTATTAATACTTTTTGTCCTTTAAAATTATGGGTTGAAAATTTGCTCATAGTTTTTAGTTTAACACAAAGAAACAAAGTTAATAAAGCGTTTGTATAGTATAGTTTTATTTAATTTTTAATACTTTTTTTAATATAGATACAATAGTCGTTGCTAAGATGGCGCCTAGAGTTGCTAAAAAAATATCTTTTTGAGCATCCCAAATATCGCCTTGAGTACCCAAATATGCTACACCTTGTGCAGGAAAAAAAACATCGGCTACTCCCCATTCAATTAATTCGTAAAAACCGCTTATCGATAAGGTTATTTCGATGGGTAAAACCCAACCTGCCCAAGTAGGAAATTTAAAAAATCGTATAAATAGTTCCCTCATAGGATAAGCCAGAAGAAAACCAAAGGAAAAATGAACAATTCTATCGTAATGGTTACGTTGCATATCAAATGCATCTTTTAGCCAATATCCAAAAGGGTTTTCGGCATAGGTATATTTTGCACCATATACATGCAAACACAAGTAAATAGTAATTAGTAAATAACTTAAATCGCTAAACTGATATTTTTTATAATGAAAAAAAAGAAAAATTAGAAACCCAAAAACGAGTGCATTTTCCATAAACCAATTAGCTAAATCGGTTGTGCCAACAAGGGTAGTAACCCACAGTGTAAAAAATAAAACTGTAAAGCACCATAACCATTTGTTTTGTATAAAGGGTATTCTAAAATTTGAGATAGCGTTTGAAAAAGGCATAGTGAAATTAAGAATTAAAAATTAGGAATTAAAAATGTATTTGATATCAATTCTTAAAGATAGTAACAACAGAATTAATGTTTAAAATAAAAAAGCTGCCTAAAAATTTAGGCAGCTTGTACAATTTTTAATAAAAAAATTAGCCAATTAATTTTGCAAAATGATGTACAGTACGTACTAGCTGACTTACATAACTCATTTCATTATCGTACCAACTTACTGTTTTTACCAATTGCTTATCGCCAATAGTTTGTACTTTGGTTTGTGTAGCATCAAATAAACTTCCAAAAGTAATTCCAATAATATCGCTACTTACAATTTCATCTTCATTATAGCCAAAACTTTCGTTGCTAGCGGCCTTCATTGCAGCATTTACCTCATCAGCAGTTACGGTTTTTTCTAAAATAGAATAAAGCTCTGTAACCGAACCTGTTATAACAGGGACCCTTTGTGCACCACCATCTAACTTACCTTTTAACTCTGGTAATACTAGTCCAATTGCTTTTGCTGCACCTGTACTATTTGGTACAATGTTGGCCGCAGCAGCTCTTGCTCTGCGTAAATCATTTTTAGGGTGTGGAGCATCCAACGTATTTTGATCATTGGTATAGGCATGTATGGTGCTCATTATACCTGTAATTATTCCAAAATTATCGTTAAGCGTTTTTGCCATTGGAGCCAAACAGTTGGTTGTACAACTTGCACAACTAATAATAGTTTCGCTACCATCTAAAATTGCATGATTTACATTAAATACTACTGTTTTTAAATCGCCTGTTGCAGGTGCAGAAATTACTACACGTTTTGCGCCAGCAGTAATATGTGCTTCAGCTTTGTCTTTATCGGTAAAAAAACCAGTACTTTCAATTACCACATCTACATCATGACTTCCCCAAGGAATTTGTGCAGGATCTTTTTGAGCATAAATTTTTATTTCGTGCCCATTTACAAATATTGAGTTTTCGCCTGCAGTAACCTCTTGTCCAAAACGGCCTTGAGCACTGTCGTATTTTAATAAGTGAGCCAACACTTCGGGGCTGGTTAAGTCGTTGATAGCAACAACATCAATGCCTTGCATGTTATAAATTTGACGGAAAACTAAGCGGCCTATTCGTCCAAAACCGTTGATAGCTACTTTAACTGTACTCATAATAAATTAGAAATTAAAAATTAAAGATTAGAAATTTGTGGTGCAAAAGTACATTTTGTAAAAGACTTTACCTTTAATTTTTGAGTTAATTTTCAATTTATTTGGATAAAAAAGTAATAGCTATTATCTTTGCCCTCCTTTAAAGGGAAATGCCGCGTTGGTCAATCGGCTAAGACGCCTCCCTTTCACGGAGGAATGACGGGTTCGATTCCCGTACGTGGTACTTAGCGGCAAAAGCCTTTCGATTTTCGAAAGGCTTTTTTATTTTTACACCATGTATTATGTGTATGCTATAAAATCAATAAATAAAAGTTGGATTTATGTGGGCATGACCGACAATTTAA
>JANMEU010000006.1:0-4471 GCA_031377245.1 Bacteroidota bacterium | reverse complement strand
AGGGTGCTTGGGCATAGGCATTGGTAAATGCTATAAGCAAAGTTGCTGTGCTTAACAGTTTACTTAAGTGCTTTATTAATTTGTTACTCATTTAGTGTTAGTTTGAGTTTTCATTGTTTACAAGTAGCATGTTTACACTACCTATTTATAGTTAGCTAGGGTACTGCTTTTTTAACTTTTAGGCTTAATATGTACGAATAACTCGTACATCTAAGCGTGGTGTTTCCGTAGAGACGGAGGCCGCCAGTTGGTGGCTTTGTCGGCTGGTCACAGACCAGGTCTCGGCGGTGCTGATTTGGCAGCTTACCAACGACGGCGAGAGAGGCGAACACCCACGGCGACAAAAGATGGAGCTGAGTCATAGTTTTGAGACAGCCTTTTCGTTTTATTTATTTTACTTAATCTTTGTAAAGATAATTGTATCAGTTATTATCGGCTTCATCCAACCAAAAGATGTATCAGGATTTTTTTGTTCTAATATCACTTCCATTTTGTCATATAAAATTCTGGGGCATAATTGACACAACCCTTCTTTGCCTGGACCTGGGTTTGTGAAAACTCTATTTGATGTATCTAATAAACCAAATGTAAATGAAAATTTTTCAAGGTTGTTATTGTTAACAGGTATTGAAAAATGGTAGCCATAGATTGAGTCAAGTATTTTTTTCCCGTCTTTGTAAGTAAAACTAATTTCTGTCCAAGAGGTATCCACCTGCATTTTAGTTCCATCGAGCAAAATAAAATTTGTTTTATTTGGTACATATTCAAATACAGTTGAACCATTGGCTTTCGCTTCTTCTTTAGTTGTACTATGCCCAAATAATCCATTACTATTATCACAACTTGCAATAGTGAACAAAGAATAAAAAATTAAAACTTTAATTGTTATACAAAATATTTTTTTCATAATTAGTTATTAAAAACTTGTGCTCTTATAGGAGCTCTTGTATTGTCAACATATTTAGGGGGTATTTGAACTTTTGGTTTAGGAATATTTATGGGTGCTGGCACTAATTGTGAATCAACACCAACTCCTGAATTTTTATTTTCAATAGCTGATTGCTTCGCTGCTGGGAACCAATTATTTTCTGTAGCAGTATAAGGGTCGCCTGTTTTTCCATTGTACTTTGTTACTGTACTATTTTCCCCATTTTTTAATCCGCCTGAATTAAGTGCTGCTGTTGCTACTTGTGTACAATCTTGGAATCCTAATACATACGAAGATGCTGTTTCTGTTGCTGCGGCAGTCTTCATTTTTTCATCCGTAGCAGCATCGGTAGTAATTCTAAACCCATCGGTAAACCTTTGTTCTACATTTCCCTTGCTATCTGTTTCAGAAGTTGTTTTCCCCTTTCCATCTGCATAGTCTCCTTTAAAAGTATTATAATCTGAATTTGTAAACTCGTTCAGAGTTTTAAATGTTTTACCGTTTGTAGAATGCCCTGGTCCGCTTGAACCCCCTCCGCTACTGCTTGCAGCTCCATCCTTTGAATAAAACGACCAACCGTTTTTGTCATCACCTATTAAAACAGCTTGGTGTCCTGAACCATGTCCACTTTTAGGTTTTTGAAGTAATACAATTATATCATCAACGCCCATTCCATCTGGGTCTATGTAACGTAAAGGATTATCTACACAATAATTATAAGGGCTCCATCTTCTATATTGGTCAGCTTTCACATCTAAAGTATGCCATCTGCCTATTTGATTATCATACATTCTTGCGCCAAAATCTGTCCACTCCAAACCACTGCCATCGCTAAACTCTTTACTTTGTAATTCTTTTCCAGTGAATAAAAATTTATTATCGATACTACTAGCTGCTTTATAACTTATCCCACTTTCCAATAATCCAAAGCTATAATAATTTGAAGTTTCAAGTAAAGGGCTTCTATTATGTGTTACTTGTAAGTTATCAAAATAAACATCAATATTAGTAGCCTCGTTGCTTGTGTAAATATACAAATATCCACTTTTAGACACTGTTAAAAATGATTTAATGTGGAGTGTAGTAACACCACTTGCCCCTACCTGTTCAAAACCACTGTAACCACTTGCCATTATGTTACCATTGGCATCTTTAGCTACTTTAAATTGTTCATCTAACAATACCCAACTTATGTAGGCTTTTGGTTTTGTAATGCCGTTAGTAGTTTGCAAATTCATAAAACTACCAAGCCCTGCATTTAAACCACTATTGGTATTTTGTAATTGGGCTGCTGTAGCTTTACCGCCACTTGCACCTGCTATGCCTGTGCTTAGTAAACCTAATAAACTACTTAAAACATTAGTAGAGTTGTTTGTAGCTGAACTTGTACTATTCCAACCACTAGCTACTTGTATATTGTAGCTATCGCCAGCCATAACTTTTAATATAAGGTTTGGGCCGATGGTTTGTGAACCAGCAGTATTTATAACCTTAGCTACTTTTGTATTAGTTGTACTATTACCTGGTATATTAAACCAACTTGGTTTTGTAATTTGTGTATTCGTTAGGTTTCCGTAAAAAATACTTTCAGTGGCAATAGTAGCAGGTTCTAATGTGGCTAAAGGGTAATTATCTTGTTGCTGTTCTTCTGTTAATGTTGCCCTAACACTTCCCAAATTATCCTTTATATAATAATCGTATTGTAAACTTGCAGGGATACTACCAGCTTGTGGTTTAAAGCGTACTCTGCCTTCCTCATGTGCAAAAAATTGTAGCTTATCGGTATATGCTAAAGTTGCTAAATTAATATTTGTATATGTTTTACTTTCGTACACAAAGCTATTAATGTATTTTATTGTGGTAGTAATGTTAGTTGTATAATCTACATTGTTATGCAATACCATAGCATTTTCCTCTGTGGTTATTTTTTGTAACTTATTTCCTGTAGCATCATACGTAAAAGAAACAATGCCTTTGTTATTACCGCTAGCATCTTTTTTTACATTGATAGTTTGCGGTAAATTAAGGTGGTTGTAAACTATACCGTTTGTAGTAACATTGCCAATATCTTTGTTATAATCTTTTATTAAATTGCCGTTTACATCATAGGTATAATCTGTAATAGCATCAAACTGCGTTGGTGTACTGTTTGCTGTTAACGCTGATTTTGCTGCATTTTGTGGGTGAAGGACATTGGTTTTAAAATCGCCTAATGTTGTTGTGGTTAGGTTATTAAAATCAACAACACTTTTTAATTTATTACTATTGGTATTGTAAGTGTATTTTAAATTATCTATTTGTATATTTCCGCCAAGCTTCCAACCCCATTGCTGCATTTGTAAAATATTACCGTTGGCATCATAAGCACTAGTATAGTTTATACCATCACCCATTTTTACGGTGTAATCCATTTGGGTGTTGTTCCAACTGTTATCATCATTTTTTTGTTTAAAAGCTGCTTGTAATAAACGGTTAGCATTATCATAACCAAAATCGTATTGACGGTTTACACCATCACCTTTACTCTTCCAAAGCAGTCCGTTTATATTGCCATTAAATTGTGAAGCTGCAAAACTTGTACCTGTAGCAGCAGATGTTGTTTTATTATATGCTAACTCCATTGCAAAATAATTAGAGGAAATATCTTTTATATAATCTTTATTAATGCCTAGCATCCATCCCCTAATATTGTAGTCGTAGTTTAATGTTTCTAAACCCCCTCCTCCTCCGCCTGAAGGGGGAGAGTAGTCTGGTGCTAATTTTTTCTTCTTAAGCTGCCCTAGTGCATCGTATTCGTTTTTGATTATACTTTGCTCTGCTTTTGCAAGGGATTGATTTTGAAATGCTCCGTAAATGGTTTTCTTTACATCAATTACTCTGCCCAAATCATCGTAATTCATTTTTGTTCTTACGTGAAAAATATCTTCTGGGTAAGCACCTAATAAATCTATTGCTTGCGCTACTACCAGAGGTTGCCCAGCCCAAGTGTATTGGGTAGTTACAATATCAATTTTGCCACTATTGTTTGTGCTTTGTGTTTGTATTACTCTACCTTTTTCATCGTAAAAGTTTACCGTGTATAGGTAGGTGTTAGTGCCTAATACTTTTACTCTTGTTCCTGTTACTATACCTTTTAATTGGTTAGTGGCTACATTGGCTTGGGGGTATGGCCAGTTGGTACTGGCTGATAATAAATAACTATCGTTTACAGTATTGTAGATATTACTTAAACCTGTGCTATATACATTTACCCAGTTGTAATCATTATAAAATGTTTGGGTTAATTCTTCTTGCCCACTCATGATTGGGTAGCTAATACTGCCCGATGCATTGGTGATGTGATCTGCATGGGTTAAGGTGCTTACCCATAAGCCTGTGGTTATGGGGCGGTTTAACTCATCATATTGGGTGTACATCCATTTTTGAGATGCTCTCATATTGGCATCTTGTGTTAGTACTACTCTATCTCTTGCATCGTACACCATATATACTTCGCCTGCTCCTGGTACTTTCTTTTTTATTAGTCGCCCTATGCCATCATAT